>JAVEVD010000081.1:0-13426 GCA_034005205.1 Steroidobacteraceae bacterium
TAATGCGGCCTCTGCCGCCGTCAGCTCGAATGCGATAAAGCCGGTGATCGCGTCCAGCGCGACCGGTCCAAACGCCGCAAGTACACCGGCTTGCTTCTCCGGCACGACGGCTACTTCTCGTTTGAGGCTGGAAGGCCAACAGACGACGGCCAGCGCCCCAAGGTCGGGAAGCGCCCTCTCGGCTTCGATCTGAAGACGGAAGCGATCGCCTGATTCGGATACGCAACGCAACGAGAGCGGCGTGCTAGCTATCAACTTGGCTGCATGGTTGAGCTTGCTCTCGAGCTGTCGCCTGATGCGTGTTTCCTCGGCGACCTCCACGCTCTGCCCCGACCAGGGTTGCAGGAGTCGGCGGAAGCCTGCGTTCTTGCCTGAGGCTTCTCCAAGGAAGCGGTCGACGCCGAGCCGCGACTTCTTCCCGATCAGTTCCACAGTGAACTCCACGTTCTGACCAAACGCGGCCCCGGTCGCGTTCGCAGAACCCGTCAGCACATGAGCGTCCCAGCCGGCGTCGGTGACGAAGAGTTTCGCGTGCAGCCCCGCAAGCTCCGGAACCGCATTCGCCTCCGGATCCTCACCGATATCTTCGGCTGCCGAGTCCATCGCATAGGTTTCAGCGAAGCGACCGAGTACGGCTGGCGACATCTCTGCTAGCTGATCCGGACGCGAAATCAGAATGCATTTCTTGCAGCCGTCGCTAACCTCGTTGAGAAATCCTGCCGATAGAAACGGCGCCACGACGAGCCGCACCTGTGCGGCATCGATGAACGGCCAATGCTTGCTGCCATCGACTCCCAATGGCCAGAACTTGAAATCGTCCACATCAGACGGCGCTTCAAAGCGCACCCGACGAACTTCGCTGGCCATCTGCGAAACCCGTTCTGCTCTCTCAGGTGTCAGCGCCCGGGTCGCCATGCTTGGGAGCGCCGCCATGAAATTTCCGAGCGGGTGATTCTTCGCAATCCCGACCTTCCGCTCGAGCAACTCACCCTCGAGCACGAGGATGCTGTCCCAGGACTTATCGAAAGTGAGATTTCGGGTCAGGCAGACGAAGCGATAACGAACCGGCTCGCCCGCGCGTAGGTAGCGAAGCAGCCAAACCTTTGGATGGAAGATCCCTTCGGGATGGGGCGCCTGCACTTCCGCGATGCACTGTTCGAGATACGCCACCAGCCGCTGCGCAGGCGGCGGGACACGGACATTGCCGGCCTGGCAGAACAGCGTGATCCTGCCGGCGTTGCGGCGGACAGATTCGAGCAGCGCAATCGGATCGGCTGTCGGATTGCCCTCTCTGTCCTCCCAATCCTGCAGCGTGAATGCCAGCGACGCCGTCAACAATGCGACGAGATCGAGCGTGTACGACGTCCCTATTGCGTGATCCAGGCGATAGCCGTCAGGCGGCCGCAGGCTTTCCAGCAGGAGCTGACGATCTCTGGGATCAAGCATGATCTCGCCCCGACCCCGCCACGATGTCATTGACGATGGTGCGCGTAATGCGCCAACGGTAGTTCAGGGGCGCCGTCCCGGAGGCGCCGCCCCACAGATCCAGATGAGGCTGGCTGAACAGCCGCGCTCTGTTCCCCTTGAGCGTCCGTTCGCGTTCGGCGATCATCCGGCGGGCAGCGGGGTCATCGATCACAGCCGCGGGCACGGGCGCTGCCAGCACGAAGTTGATCCAGGCTTCGGAGAATCGCTCAACACCGATCGGCAGATTCGGATTCTCAAATCGCAGCCGGAACCAGAAAGCACTGCGATTCCACTCCCGCAGCACTGGCAAACGCGATTCGAGCGCAGCTCCCCACTCATGAAGGAAGTGTTTGTAGTCCGCGATCCAATCCGCTCGCCCACGTTTTTCGGCGAGTAGCAGGTTGTAGAGCAGCTGGGCGCCATCCATGAGCTCCGAGTAGCACTGCCCGTCCTTGAGCCACTGCTGAAGCTTGTCCGGCATGTGCGGCACATCCACGTGCCGCCATGGCGCGTCCAGCTCCTCGACGTGTTCGCCTTTCTCGACCAGAAAATGCAGCAGCGAGCCGGATGCATGCATGCGGATCTGTTCTCGAAAGAACTCCGCTTCTGCGCGCGTGAGATCAAATGACGCGCCACTCGGGAAGTCGTCAGGCGCCTTCGGAATGTGTGGGTTCCAGTTGCCACGGAAGACATGATCGAAAGGTTCATCATTGGATTCCGATGGGGAATTCGCGCGAACGCTCCGATCCAAATGGCGGTGGTAGTAATCTCGCGAGCCTGAGAACAACCTGAACCCCAAACGCAGGAGCCCCGCCCAATACACAGAACTCGGAAGCCGCTTCAGCGACGCTCCGGCGAGCTGACCGATCACACCATTTCGATCCTCGGTCCTCACCAGCTCCGGAATCAGTTTGATTTCGGCGCTTCTCGCGCGCGTGGCCGCCTTTTCACCGGAGCCGCGGCGCGCTTCGAGCGCCATGTAGATCCAAGGGATGAAGAAGAAATACCGCGCCCGCGTCTGAATAGTGCTGGTGCCTGGCGCAAGAACATCCGCGACGGTGTCTCGCACACTGCCGAGCCCCAATTCGTCGACAGTGTCGCGCTGCTTGAACAGATCGATGACGTCGAGCGTGCGACGTCGGTCCCGCTCACTTGAATCGAGCCAGGCGAAGACTGCAACCACTGACTGACCTCCCTTAGCGGCTCGGCTGCGCGGGCCGTCGAATATCTAATATTGGAAACCTGACATCGAGGGTCATTCCTGCTGATCTTCGATGTATTGGCGTTCTGTCAAATCAAATGAGCCGTCTACGGTCGCAAAGTATTCCAACAAGGCGCGCACTCCCTGTTTGTAGCACTTCGAGAATTCTGTGGGGCCGGCGTCGTCCAATTTCTTGAGGAGCCGGTACACGACGTGATCGTCTACCAACATTCCGGTGAGAACCTGTGACCCCGGGTTCCCAATTGCCTCCCGCGATGCCAGCGTACGCTGTCGGCCGACATCCACGTGCCGGAAGAGATCTTCGTAACCTCCCAATTCAAGCTCGTCGATGTGTCCATCGGCGCCGATCAGTCTAAGCAGCATGCTCCCCAGCTCATTCAAGATGGTTTTTCTCGCCGGCTGACATGTGCCGGCTCACCCGCGGAAGCTAGCCGTTCATAGCGTCATCGAGCGCCGGCTCAACTGAGACGACCATTCGGACCGCAAGGCGCGGCGCCTCCCGCCGTGTCCTTTCATTGTCGTCATTCATGTCGTCACTGCCTTTTGTTTGTTAGGGCATGCCACGAACTTCGGCGAGGAACTCCTCCGAAAGGATGGAGATATCTGGCTTCTGCAATCCCGCTGCAGCGAACACGTCGATGACGCCCTCGGGAGCCACCGCGCGCGAAATGATTTGTCGCACGGCGTGGTCGAGCTCTTCTTCGGGCCGCGCTTCACCCGCCGCTCGTTTCGCGAGCTGCACCTGCACGGCCTGGAAGAAGGCCACGTCGTCACGGATGCGCAGCGCCTCCTCGTGGGGTACGGCCAATGCGAATGCCTGGGACAGCTCGCGCACTGCACGGATGCAGCGGTCCTTGCCATTCTCCTGTTGGAGCACGTGCTCCATGGCTGCGGGCAGCACGCTGAGCCGCTCGGTCGGGGCGCCCGTCGTCAGCTTCGACCAATCGAACCCATGGAATAGGCCGCAACAGACTTCGTACTTCTCCAGCATCAACGCGACGGCTTCTTGCTGATCCAGCGCGGTGCGGCCTTTGCCGCCGCTCTCGGTGTACGTGGCGAGCGCGGCCTTCAGTTCCTGCGCGAGCCCGAGATAGTCCACGACCAGGCCGCCGGGCTTGTCCTTGAAGACGCGGTTCACTCGCGCGATCGCCTGCATCAGGCCATGGCCGCGCATGGGCTTGTCCACGTACAGGGTGTGCATGCTCGGCGCATCGAAGCCGGTCAGCCACATATCGCGCACGATCACGAGCCTGAGCGGATCGGCGGCGTTTCGCATCCGCTTGGCGAGTTCCTATCGTCGCGGCTTGTTGCGGATGTGCTGCTGCCATTCGGCAGGATCTGACGCCGAACCCGTCATCACCACTTTGATGGCGCCGCGAGCGTCATCGTCGTCATGCCACTCGGGCCTCAGCTTGATGATCTCGCGGTACAGGTCGACGCAAATGCGACGACTCATGCAGACGATCATGCCTTTGCCGTCCACGGCCTCGATGCGCTTTTCGAAGTGCTCGACAATGTCGCGTGCGACGATGGCGAGCCGCTTCTCGGAGCCGACCACGGCTTCGAGCTGCGCCCACTTGGTCTTGAGCTTCTCCTTGCGGTCGACCTCTTCGCCCTCGGTCGCCTCCTCGAACTCCGGATCGATCTTCGGCCGCTCGGCCTCATCGAGCCCGAGCTTCGCGAGTCGGCTCTCGTAATAGATGGGCACGGTGGCGCCGTCCTGCACGGCGCGCTGGATGTCGTACACGCTGATGTATTCGCCGAATACCGCCCGGGTGTTGGCGTCCGCCAGCTCGATCGGCGTGCCCGTGAAGCCAATGAACGAGGCGTGCGGCAGGGCGTCGCGCATGTGTCGCGCAAAGCCATCGATGAAGTCGTATTGGCTGCGATGGGCTTCGTCAGCAATCACGACGACGTTTCGGCGTTCCGAGAGCGTCGGATGTCGATCGCCGCGTTCCTCGGGAAAGAACTTGTGAACCGTGGTGAACACCACACCGCCCGCGGCCACGGACAGCAGCTCGCGCAAATTCGCACGGCTTTCGGCCTGAGCCGGCGGCTGCCGCAGCAACTCCTTGCAACGCGCGAAGGTCGCGAAGAGCTGATCGTCGAGGTCGTTGCGATCGGTGAGTACGACGACGGTCGGGTTCTCCATCGCCGGCTCGCGGATGATGCGGCCGGCATAGAACGCCATCGTGAGACTCTTGCCCGACCCCTGCGTGTGCCACACCACGCCCACGCGCCGATCGCCAGGCTTGCCGCCGGGTTCTCGGCCCGCTTCGAAGCGGCCCTCTGGGTCGTCCTCGATTGGGTAGCCGATCCGGTGCAGCTCCGCAGCGCGCAGCGTCTCGCGTACGGCGACCTGGACAGCGTGGAACTGGTGATAGCCCGCCATCTTCTTGATGATCCGGCCGCCGTCGTCCTCGAACACGATGAAGTCGCGTATCAGGTCGAGGAAGCGCTGTTGGGCGAACAACCCTTCGATGACGACCTGCATCTCTGGCATCGAACCCGGCGCCAAAGCCTCGCCGTGAATCGTGCGCCATGGCTTGAACCACTCGCGCCCGGCGCCGAGCGTGCCGACGCGAGCCGCCACGCCGTCGGAGACTACGAGCACAGCGTTGGTGTGAAAGAGCGAGGGGATTTCGGTCTGATACGTCTGGAGCTGCTGGAAGGCGCTCCAGATCGTGGCGTCCTCATCGGCTGCGTTCTTGAGTTCCAGCACTGCCAGCGGCAGTCCGTTGACGAACAGCACCACGTCCGGTCGGCGGCTGTGCTTGTTCTCGATCACGCTGAACTGGTTGACGGCCAGCCAGTCGTTGTTCTCGGGCGTGTCGAAGTCGATGAGTCGCGCCTGAGCGCCGCGGATCTCGCCCGCAGACGTGCGGTACTCGACCGTTACGCCATTCACGAGCAGGCGATGCATCGCGCGGTTGCGCTGGATCAGATCCGCGCCTTCGGGCCGCGTCAGCTTGCGAAAAGCTTCTTCCAGCGCGTCGGCGGGGAGTTCGGGATTCAGGCGCGCCAGCGCGTTGCGCACACGCTGCGCGAGCAGCACTTCGTCGTAGCCACGCCGTTCGGCCTGCGGGGCGTCGGGCGCGATGTCCGGCCCATGCGCGACCCGCCAGCCGATTGCTTCGAGCCAGGACAGCGCGGCGTCTTCGACGATGGATTCAGTGAAGGCGGTCATGGCGACACCGCTAGGACAGGAAAAGCCTTGAATAGCCAAGGCTTTGATTCCATATGGCTTTCCGTGACCACCCAGGCCCTCCCGCGTACTGGGCTTGAATAAGCTCGAAGCTCGCCCTGTTCTTGTTCAACGACATTCCCACAGTGCGCTCAGCGGCACAGCATGCAGCCGATCGCCGAAGGGGACGCAGGCTTCGCCATCGTACAGCACCACGCCGTGCGCGAAATCAGAGCCTGCCGCGTCCTGAAGCTTCCGCAAGCCGCGGAAATCCGCCTCCGTCACTGTCGCCGCCGCCTTCACCTCGACGCCGGCTATCGACCCGACTCCTCGTTCGATCACGATGTCCACTTCGAAATCATCGCGGTCGCGATAGTGAAAGAAAGCGAGAGGCTCACTCTTGGCGCTGGCCTCGCGCTCGAGTTCCTGAAGCACAAAGGTCTCTAGCATGCCTCCAAGGAGCGCTCGATCCCGCTGCAAACCCGCGGCATCCACCCCCAGCAGCGCGCAGGCTACTCCTGTGTCGCCCATGTGGAGCTTTGGCGTTTTGACCATCCGGCTCAATCTGTTTCGATGCCACGGCGGCAACCGCTCGATCAAGAAAATGCGCTCGAGCAGGACTACGTGATCGTGAATCGTGGGCCGCGTGAGCTGGAACGGTCCGGCCAGATCACTGATGTTAAGCAAACGCGCCGTCTGGCTCGCGGCGAGTGTCAGAAGGCGCGGCAAGACATCGAACGAGCGGATACGCGAAAGATCGCGCACGTCACGTTGGATCTGACTTTCGACCAGATCGCGATACCACGCGCGCCGGCGCGCGGGCCTGCGGCGTGCAAGCGCCGCCGGATAGCCGCCTGCGACGATGCGCTCGGCAAGTCGGGCGCCGAGCCGTTCGGCAACAGCGGTACGGAACCGCCCCGCGAATAGCGCGTCGAGGAACCTCCCTCGCTTGCCCGCCAGCTCACATTGGGAAAACGGGTGCAACCGCAGAATCCCCAACCGTCCGGCGAGGGAATCGGCGAGCGCGGGAACAAGCAGTACGTTTGCCGAACCGGTGAGAATGAAGCGACCCGCGACCCGCCGGCGATCCACCGCAGCCTTTAGCGCCGTAAAGAGCTGGGGAACCCGCTGGACCTCATCAAGAATCGCGCGGCGAGGCAGGCTGTCCACGAACCCCACCGGGTCGCGCAGCGCTGCCTCACGGATGGGATCGTCGTCGAACGAGAAATACCTGTAGCCACGGGGCTCGCCCAGCACTCTGGCAAGCGTGGTCTTGCCGCTCTGCCGGGGACCGTGGATCAGCACGACCGGCGTGTCTGCGAGCGCCTCGCGTAAGCGAGGCGCAAGCAGACGAGGCAGCGGCTGCACGGCGCGGGGCATACTGGATGCTATCGGCTAGCGTCGGCTGATTGCAAGTTAGCGCGTCGGCTGATTGAAAGTTTCTGGGTCGGCTAATCGAAAGTTTAGGCCAATCAGGCGACCTTCCCGACGAAGCGCTCCGCATCACTTATCCGTAGCTCTCCCGAAATGAGCTTGGGCAGCAGCGTGTCGCGCACGGCGGCGACCGTGCGGGTCTCCCGGGTAGACTCCAGGACACGCAGAAACAGTGGTGCGGCTCGCTCCTCGAAGGCCCTCAACAAAGTCTTTGGCGGTAGAACGATTCGCGACGAAGTGAAGGTACTCGTCGTGATGGTATCGAACACCGACCCGTGAGCAGCATGCACGAGTGCGTCGATCTCCGCTCGCAACCGGCAGTACAGCGCGAACGGTGTCTCAGTGGTCGATGCGAGCGCGTAGCAGGTCTGGTTCATGGCCATATCGCGGCCGAACAGGACCATGCGGCCGGTCGTTGCGCCGCGAGCGACCACGACCGAGCAGAATGCCGGGATCATCTGCGTGGCGCTTCCGTCGAGGCCACGCGCAGTGATGGTCCGTTCTGTCGCAACGAGAAACGTTCCAGGCGACTGAGAAACGTCCTTTGCGCTGGCCCATGCGATGGATCCGTTCCAGTACTCGGACCGGTCAGTCTTCGGTGTTCCCCCACTCATAAGCCGTGCGTGGTCGAGGATTGGGCCAACCTGCCACCCCTTCGGAATCTCTCCTAGCGCCGACTCCTCAAAGGAGTCGGGGAAGAGGTCAGCGATGTGTTTGGGGAGGCCGGGGTCGCGGCCTTCGGCTTTGGCGCGGACGGGGTCGAAGTCCACGAACCACGACTTGAAGAGCGCCCGCGCCATCGCCTCCAGCGTCTCGCTCATTCGCCGGTTCAGCTCGATCTTGTCGTCCAGCGTGCCGAGGATATGGGCGACGGCGCGTTGCTCACTGAGAGGCGGGAGCAGCACCGAAAGCCCACGTTGAGACGTGAGACTCACATAAGGAGCCATGTCCGTCTCACCCGCACGCGTTGCAAGTTGCGCATGGAATAGCGGTGATCGCAGGAAGGCATACAGGTACTTGCGATCGAGGCGTCGCTCATCCCGGGAGCGCCAAAATGTCGTCTGAGGGCTGCACACGAACGCTGGTGCATCGCCTGGCACCAAGGCGACTTTTCCGACTGTACCCTTGTGCGACAAGAGGACATCGCCAGGTGAGCCGATGCCTTTGGTTATTCGCTTTCGAGCGCAATCGTTGATCTTCGCAGCCGATTGAAAGAGAACACGCCCGTCGTCCATGTCCGCGGCGCGAATGAATGCAACGCCCGCAGTTACAAACTCATCAGGACGAGGTCGGTACTCGCCATGATTACCATCTTCGACCAGAAGAATTCCTTCGCGCTGCAGTTCGGCCACCGTCACCGTGCACCATTCACCTCCCATACCCAAGCTCCTTCAGGTTGGCGGCAATCACGGCATCAAGCTTCGCGGCCTCGGCCTGCTGCTCGCGCAATTGCTCCACAAGCCGCTTCATTTTCTCCTCGAACGGCTCGCCGTCATCCTCCCGCGCCTCTGCACCGACATAACGGCCAGGTGTAAGCACGTGGCCGTGCTTGCGCACTTCCTCCAGCGGTGCGCTCTTGCAGAAGCCGGGAACGTCCGCGTACTCGCCGGCTTCCTTCTCACCGCGCCAGGCGTGATAGGTGTTCGCGATGCGAGCGATGTCTTCGTCGGTGAGTTCGCGGTGTGTGCGATCCGCCATGCGACCGAGCTTGCGCGCATCGATGAAGAGCACGTGGCCGCGGCGGTCGCGGAACTTGCCGTTCTTGCGGTCGCGCGCCAGGAACCAGAGACATGCTGGGATTTGCGTCGAGTAGAAGAGCTGTCCCGGCAGCGCGACCATGCAATCGACGAGATCGGCCTCGATCAGCTTTCTGCGGATCTCGCCTTCGCCGGACTGGTTGGATGACATCGAACCGTTGGCGAGCACGAAGCCGGCAACACCCAACGCTTGTCCTCGCGCAGCCGATCGCCGCCCCAGTCGGAAACGTTGAACGGTGGATTGGCGAGAATGAAATCGGCCTTCAGGTCGGGGTGGCGATCGTTGTGGAACGTGTCGCCGTGGGCGATCTGGCCCTCGATGCCGCGAATGGCGAGATTCATCTTCGCCAGCCGCCAGGTGGTGTAGTTCGACTCCTGGCCGTAGATCGAGATGTCGGCCTTGGCCTTGCCGCCGTTGCCATTGCCGTTCGCATGCGCGCGGATGAACTCGACCGACTGCACGAACATACCTGAGGAGCCGCAACACGGGTCGTACACGCGGCCGCGATAAGGCTCGATCATCTCGACGAGGAGCTTCACGACACAGCGCGGGGTGTAGAACTCACCGCCCTTCTTGCCCTCGGCGCTCGCGAACTGCGAGAGGAAGTATTCGTAGACGCGGCCCAAGACATCCTTGGCGCGGCTGGCCTCGTCGCCGATCTTGATGTTGCTGATCATGTCGATCAGCTGGCCGAGGCGCGTCTTGTCGAGCGCAGGGCGGGCGTAGTCCTTGGGCAGCACGCCTTTCAGCGCCGGGTTGTCGCGCTCGATGCCGGCCATGGCGTCGTCGACGAGCTGACCGATGGTCGATTGCCGCGCCTGCGCTTTCAGATGGCTCCAGCGCGCCTCCGGCGGCACCCAGAAGATCGACACCGCCCGGTATTCGTCCGGATCCTCGGTATCGGCGCCGCTGCCCTGCTCAGCTACGAGGTGCGCGTGCTGCTCCTCGAACGCGTCGGAAATGTACTTGAGGAAGATCAACCCGAGGACGACGTGCTTGTACTCCGCGGCGTCCATCGAGCCGCGAAGCGCATCGGCCATCTGCCAGAGTTGGGCTTCGTAGCCGACGGTCGCGGCGGAGTCGTTCTTGGATGAAGGTTTCGCTTTACGTGTCTTGGCCATTGCGTTTTTTGTTGGCGGTCCAGGGCCGACATTATGCTGGCGAGCAGGCCCATTTCGTTCCCAGCATTGGAGCAGCGTGCAGTCGCAGAATCTGAGACTTCCGGCGCCAGAGACCGCCGCATACATATATATGCAGCGAGCTTCTGGGCGAAATGATCCTGGCGCCTGGAACTATCTATAAATCGCCGCCGCCTCCCTGATCTGCCGGCGAACCTCTTCCCTGAGCCCCAGCGGCGCGAGCACTTCGACGTGCGGCCCATGCCGCAGGATGTCCATCACGAGCTCCTGATGCTCGCGATACGGGATGCGCAGCTCGAGCGATCCGTCCTCAAGACGGGTGGCTTCCTGCTTCGGATGCCACTGCTCATCCGCCACCCACCGCGCGCGTTCCGGCGTGAAGCGCAGTACGGCGATCTTGTCCGCCTCGCCGCCGAAGATGCCGTAGGCGCTGGCGTAATGCGCATCGAGCTCGGCTTCGGGCACATCGAACGCCGGCTCATCGAGGATCACGGGCCGGATGATGCGATCGATGGAGAAGCTGCGCAGCGCGTTACGGCTCTCGTCCCAGGCGTCGAGATACCAGCTTTCGCGATAGTGCGTGATGCGCTGGGGCGAGACGGTGCGCTCGGTGCGTTCGTCGCTGCTGCGGGCGTGGTACTCCATCCAGAGCTTCTTCCGCTGTAGCGTCGCGGCGGCCGCGGTTTGAAACGAGGCGCCGGTAGTGCGCGCGGCGAGCGCCGGGAAGCGCAGGCGGCCTGCAGCCTCGCCCAGGTGCAGGCGCTGATGACGTGTGAGCTCATCGAGGCGCTTGGTGAGCGGGCCGAGATGCTCTTCGAGCAGGCCGCCGCCGAGATCCTTAAGCAACCGCTGCAGCACGGCGAGCGCCTGCAGCTCCGCCGGCGTGAACCACAAACCGGGCAGCTCGTACGCCTGGCCCCCCTTCTGCGGCGCGTAGCGATAACCGCCAGCCTGCGCGTCGAACACGATGGGCGCGTGCAAGGTGTCTTTCAGCGTGTTGATCGCGCGGTGGAGCGTCGCCTTGGAGCACTCGAGCCGCGCCATCAGATCTTCGAGCGGAATCGCCGTCCGACGCGTCGAGAGAATCGCGTGAAGCTGGAAAATGCGGTCGAACTTGTCCAATCGTGGACGCCGGGGGCCCATCCATTTTGCCCGCCGCTAATCCCTCCCTTCGATTCCGGGGGCTTGTCCGGTCCCCTGTTCTTCACGCCCGACTGAAAGTCGGAAGATAAGAGCTTGGTCCGAGGATGTCGACGTGCGGTTCGATCCAGCGCGGTTCGATCCAGGCCACGCGATTTTTGATGGCGGCCTGGGTCGTAGGCTCGTCGCAGGTGCGGAAAGCGTTGCGCGCGAAGCGTCGAGCGCACGCCGCACATCGAATTTCCGGCGAGCGGTCTATCCGCAAAGCGGCCGTAACCCGCAGGGTCACCGCCCGTTCAACCGCGGCGGGGCGAGTTCGCGTACGTCCGTCAGACGCGTCGCGCAAAACTAGCCGGTCGGCTATTTTTGTCTATCACCGCCCTCCGCTGGTCTGGAAAATAGTCGGTCGGCTACTTTTTGCTTGAGTTCAATGCCATAGCCGCCCTAAAATAGCCGCTCGGCTATTTTGGAATCTAATCCGTTGGTCAACGACATTCCCATTCGCGACGCCAAGCAGCTCGGCGCGGTGGTCCGCGCAGCGCGCAAAGCGCAGTCACTTCGCCAGGACGAGGTCGGGCGCTTCTCGCACAGCTTCATTGGCGACCTGGAAGACGGCAAACCCACGGCCCAGCTCGGCAAGGTGATCGAGGTACTGAGCGAACTCGGTGTAAAGCTCCGCCTCGAGTTGCCGACCGGCATGGATCTCGCGCAGTTCAATCGATACTGGCGAGACCCGTCGATGACCTCACGCCCGAACGATAAGCGATGAACGCCGCTGCGCGCGAGCTCGTGGCTACGATCAATGGCCAGACCGCTGGGCGCCTGCGCGAGCAAAACAATCTTTGGTCGTTCGAGTACGACCCGGCGTGGGTGAACGAGGGCTTCGATCTTTCTCCTCACCTGCCGCGCGCGGCCGGAACCATCGTAGACGGCGCGACGTCGCGGCCGGTGCAGTGGTTCTTCGACAACCTCTTGCCCGAAGAGCAAGCGCGAGAGCTGTTGGCCGCTGAGGCGAATATCCCGGGGGCCGATGCGTTCGGTCTGCTCGCGTACTACGGTCGCGAGTCCGCCGGCGCCATTACCTTGCGGGCTCCCGAGGAGGCGCCTGGATCGGCCGGGTACGTCGAGCTCACCGACGCCGAGTTGAGCGAGCGCATCACGAACCTTCCGAAGCAGAGCCTTGCGGCGGGCGCGCCCAAACGCATGAGTCTTGCCGGCGCCCAGCACAAGATGGCTGTGAGTGTGCTGAACGGCGCGCTCTTCTTCCCGAAAGGCGAGACGCCCTCAACCCACTTGCTCAAGCCCGATCACGTGGATCGGGAGCATTGGCCGAATTCGGTCGCGAACGAGTATTTCACGATGCGCTTGGCGGATCGCATGGGCCTACGCGTGCCCAGCGTGCAAGTTCGCTATGTGCCGCAGCCCGTTTATCTGATTGAACGCTTCGACCGCGAACAGGTCGGCGACGAAACGCGGCGACTGCATGTGATCGACGCCTGCCAGCTCTTGGGTCTGGATCGCACATTCAAGTATCACCAAGCAACCGTGCAGACGTTCGTGAACATCATCGAGCAATGCACGAACCGCGCTCGCACGCGTCAGGACATCGCGAGTTGGGTGCTCTTCAATCTACTTACAGGGAATGCGGATGCGCATCTGAAGAATCTGTCGTTCCACGTCGATGCAACTGGCGTTCGGCTCGCGCCCTTCTATGACCTGGTGTCGACAGAGTCGTATCACACTGCGCCCGGCAGCAACCCGCGGTGGCCGAACACGCCCCTGAGCACGAAGATCGGCGACGCCACGACCTTCGAGCAGGTGAACGCAGGGAAGTACGCGGATTTCGCAGAAGCACTGGGCGTGACGCGCACTGCGATCAGACGCTTGATCGCGGAATACACAAGACGAATCGAGCTGGCGGCGGACGAGCTCATCCAGGAATACGAAACTCTCGACGTGCAGCCCGCCACGCGCGCAGGTCAGCTCAGAATCATTCGCACGATTCGCGCCGTCGTGATTCGAGACATGGCGGCCAAACTTTCAGGATAACGCCCACGCGGGCGCGCGGGCCGGCGGCAAGCG
>JAVEVD010000082.1:0-13408 GCA_034005205.1 Steroidobacteraceae bacterium
GAGCGGCGCGGGCCCCGCGTGGGCCTGCTGGCGTCGGCCGGCCACCGGCCCGAGCTCATCGACGCGGGTTATTTGAGTCCCGATCTCGTACTGGGTGTTCGGGAGCCTCTCGATCCCGACGCTGTCGCCGCGTCGATCGAGCAACTGCTGGACCGGGGGGCTCGCGTCATTGCAGTCAGCCTGGATGGCTCGTGGCGCGACCCTTCGGCCGAGCGGGCGGTGCGCAGCATCGTACGCGGTCTCTATCCGACGTATTACGTCGGTTCTGTGCGGGTCTTTCTCGCGAGCGACGTCAGTGTGCTGCCCGGCGTACAGGCGCGCACCAACACCATCGTCTTGAATGCACTCGTCCACGACTACCTGGCGCGCAGCGTCTACCCGGCCGAAGAAAAGCTGCGTCGCCGCGGGATGAGATGTCCGCTGCTGCTGGTGAATGGTCATGCGGGACTCGCGCGTTCGGCCAAGACGCTCGCCATTCACACCCACAACTCGGGTCCTGCCGCGGGCGTCTCGGGCGCTGCGGCGCTCGCCGACTCTCTGCGTGCGGCGAGCGGTCTCGTGGTGACGCTCGACATCGGCGGCACGAGCTCGGATGTCAGCGTCGCGGATTCGAGCTCGCTCGCGGTGGCCTGGACCAAGGAGCTGGAAGGCCTGCGCGTGCACGCGCCCTCGGTCGCCGTGGAAGCGCTGCCCTATGGAGGCGGCACGATCGCCTGGGCGAGCGGCCGGGAGATGCGGCTCGGGCCGCAGAGCGCCGGTGCGCATCCTGGCCCCGCATGCTTCGACCGAGGCGGCGAGCAGGCGACCGTCACCGACGCCAATCTCACCCTCGGCTTTCTCGATCCGGGCGGCTTTCATGGCGGGCGGCTCGAGCTCCGTCGGGAGCTTGCGCAGAAAGTGCTCGAGGAGCTCGGGCGCAAGCTCGGGCTTGAGGCCGCCGAGCTCGCGCGGCGCATGCGAGACGCCATGGACGAGGGAATCTCCACGGGAATCGCCGGCCTCCTGCGCAGGCGGAGTGCGAGGCCGGAAGCTGCGACGCTGGTGGCCTATGGCGGCGGTGGGCCCCTGCATGCCGCTTCGATCGCAGGGCTCGTCGGCATCCGGCACGTGGTGGTGCCTGCGATGTCCTCGGTCTTCAGCGCCCTCGGCGTGAGCAAGCTCGATGTTCAGCATCTCTATCCCGTTTCTCTGGACGACGAGTCTCCCGTGAGAAGCCTGGAGCGGGTACTCGACGCCGCCGCACGGGATGTCAAAGCGGAAGGCTTCTCGGTCGAAGCCGCAGTCGCGAAGCTCGAAGCCGTGAACCAGGAGACGGGCGAGGCGCTCTGGCGCCATGACGGCATGCGGCTGCCCGAGGCGAGCCGGGCGCTCAGCAGCGTCCTGGATCAGGTCGTCTCGATCGCGAAGTCCAGCGGCGACGTCCTGCTCGTGCTGACGACTGTCATTCCTTCGCACCGTGAGGAAGGGCGTCACGCAAAGCCCGCCGCCGTCTCAGGCGCAGGAGCCGCCGCGGGCGAGCGCGCCGTGGACTGGGGCGCGGGGTCCGCGCCGACCGCGATCCATCCGGCGTCATCGGTCTCGCACGGCCAGAAGATCGCCGGCCCGGCGCTCGTCGTGAGCGGCGATCAGACCATCGCCGTGCCGCCTGGCTGGTCGCTCACGCGCCGGGAGAGCGGCGACTTCCATCTGGAGACGAAGGCATGAGCAAGGTCAGGGTGGCCGAATACCTGAACATCGACCTCGATACGGAACGCTGGGAGTGCGTCCACTGCGGGCACGATCTCGGGCCGGGTGATGAGAACTACAAGAAGGGCTGCCTGATTGCGGCCCGGGATCCTCGCGAGATCCACGGCTCAGGCTTCGCGCCCGATCCGAAGTGGTGCCGGATCGTCGAGTTCTATTGCCCGGGCTGCGCGACGCTCGTCGAGGTGGAGTATCTGCCGCCCGGACATCCCATCACCCATGACACGAAGCTCGATCTCGCGAGCCTGAGACGCCGCTATGAATAAGAGCCGCAACAGCGTCGACATCGACGTGGGCGGCACGTTCACGGACTGCTTTCTCCAGTTCGAAGGCCGCCAGATCAGCGCCAAGGCGCCGACCACGCACTACGATCTCTCAGTCTGCTTTCGCGAGGCGATCGGGCTCGCGGCGGAGCAGGTCGGCCTGGGCTTCGCCGAGCTCGTCCGCCAATGCGACGTGGTGCGCTACTCCACGACCAAGGCGCTGAATGCGCTCATCGAGCGCCGCGGGCCGCGCTTAGGCCTCATCACCACGCTCGGCAACGAGCACATCAATCTCATCGGCCGCTCCCAGCAGTGGGTGCACGGGCTCAACCTCCTCGACATCAAGGGGCTCGCCAAGGCGCAAAAACCCGAGCCGCTGATCCCCATCGAGATGACCGTCGGCGTGCGCGAGCGCATCGACTACGCCGGCAAGGTGATCATGCCCATCGATCTCGAGGACGTACGCCGCAAGGTGCACTACCTCGTGGACCAGGGTGCGGAAGGCTTCGTGGTGTGCCTGTTCTGGGCGCACGTGAACCCCGTGCACGAGCGGGCCGTACGCGAGCTGATCGAGGAGATCTACCCCGATGTGAACCTCGGCGGCATGCCGGTGTATCTCTCTTCGGAGGTCGCTCCGATCTGGCACGAGTATCCGCGGCTCAACGCCACGACTCTGAACGCCTTCCTGCAGTGGGAGCTCAAGGATCAGTTCGCGCAGCTCAGCTACGATCTTCGCCAAGCGGGGCACAAGCGCCCGCTGCAGATCGTGAGCAACGTCGGCGGCATGGCCAAGGCGGCGCGCACCCGGGCGCTGGATACCTTCGGCGCTGGTCCCGTGGCGGGTCTTTTCGGCAGTGCGTATATCGGCTCGGTGTGCGGAGTCGAGGACATCATCGTCGCCGACATGGGCGGGACGAGCTTCGATTTCGCGCCGGTGAGCGGCGGGGAGGTGCGCTACTTTGCCGAGGAGCCCGTGATCGGTCGCTGGCTCACCGAGCAGCCGATCATCGAGGTGAAATCCATCGGCGCCGGGGGCGGCTCGATCGGCTGGCTGAATCCAGCCATGGGCGATCGCCTCGAGGTGGGGCCCCGCAGTGCGGGATCCAATCCTGGGCCGGCCGCTTACGGGATGGGCGGCCGCGAGCCCACGGTCACCGACGCCGACCTCGTGCTCGGTTATCTCGACCCGGAGGCTTTCCTCGGCGGGCGGATGCGTCTCGACAGGAGCCTCGCCGAGCGGGCCATTCGCCGCCGTATCGCCGAGCCCTTGGGCCTCGATGTGATCGAGGCCGCTGCGGCGATCCGCCGCACCATCGACGCCACCATGGGCGGCGTCATCGCCAAGGACCTGCTGCTCAAGGGACTCGACATCCGCAAGTTCTCCGTGTTCGCCAACGGCGGTGCGGGACCGCTGCACTGCGTCGACTTCTCTCGGTCGATTCACCCGGAGATGGTCTGCTACACCTTCCCGTACTCGAGCGTCTTCTGCGCGATGTCGGGCACGACCATGGACCTGAGCCACATCTACCAGCGCTCGGCCCATTGCACCCTGAAGGATCTTTCGACGGGCGTCTGTCTCGATGCGGACGGCCGCGCGGCCTTCAACAAGGTCGTCGATGCGCTCGTGAGGGAGGCCGAGCGAGACGTGGTCTCCGAGGGCTTCGCGCCCGAGCAGATCCTCTTCACCCTCGAGCTCGACATGCGCTTCGCCGGGCAGTTCCATCAGACCCGCACCCGCTCGCCGCATCTGCGGCTTGGAAGCGACGCCGACATCGAGGACATCCTGAAGGAGTTCGAGGCCGAGCACGCGCGGCGGTATTCGAAGATGAGCTACTTTCCGGAGGGCAGGGTGGAGGTGGAGACCATCCATCTCTTGGCGCGCGTGGCGCTGCCCAAGCCCGTGCCGCCCGAGATCCCGAAGGGCGGCGCCGATGCATCCGGCGCGCTCTGCGGCGCCCGCGAGGTCTACTGGACGGAGAGCAGTCGGCACGCCACGACGCGCATCTACGAGGCCGTCAGGCTGCGAGCCGGCAACGTCATCGCGGGGCCCGCGATCGTGCAGGCGGTGGACACCACGATTCTCGTGCCGGCGGATCGCACAATGCTCGTGGACCGCTACGGCGCCGGCGTCATCGAGCCCGCATAGTCACAGAGAGGGGGAATGCCATGTCTGCTTCCAACGATTTCCCGAAGTTCGGCGTGACGCTGCTGCCCGACGGCCGCAACGAGCTGCCCGACGTCGTCGTCTACGAGAAGAACGTGAAGTCCGGGGTGGGGCGCGTCACCGTCGATCGTCAGGAGGTCCTGAATGCCTGGAGTTACGAGACAGTGGCCTCCGTCGTCCGGGCCATGCTGGACTGCCATCTCGATCGCAGCATCGGTGTCGTGGTGCTCACGGGCGCGGGCGAGCGATCGTTCTGCGCCGGCGGCGACATCAAGCAGAGTCGGGACCAGAGCCCGGAGAAGCTGAAGTTCTTCCAGGACGTCCATCAAGCGATCCGCACCTGCCTGAAGCCCATCATCGCGCGCATCAACGGCAACTGTATCGGCATGGGCAATCACATCGCCTATCACTGTGATCTCACGATCGCCGCCGAGCACGCCAAGTTCGGCCAGAACGGCGCGAACATCGGCAGTCCGATCGGCGGCTTCCCGCAGGCGTATCTCACCCGTGTCATCGGCCAGAAGCGTGCGAGAGAGATGTGGTACACGTGCAAGCGCTACAGCGCCGCGCAGATGCTGGACTGGGGGCTGGTGAACGCGGTCGTCCCCTACGCCGAGCTCGACGCCGAGGTGGATCGCTGGTGCGACACGCTCCTCGACAAGAGTCCGACGAGCCTGCGGCTCGCCAAGGCCGCTTTCGAGCGCGAGATCGACCTGATACGCGATACGAACACCTTCGGTGAGGTCTGCCCGGACTTCTACCTGGCAGGCGGCTCCTCCGCCGAGCTGCAGGAGGGAATGGACGCCTTCCTCGAAAAGAGAAAGCCCGACTGGGCGAAGTTCCGCCGTAGATCCTGAGCGACGACAAAGCAGGAGTTAGCCGATGAGCGCCGGTCACCTCGAGGCGAGTCGTCCTTACTGGAACATGGAGGTCGAGCCCTTTCTCGATTCGCCGCAGATGCGCGAGCTGCAGCTCTATCGCCTGCAGCGCCATCTGACGCTTCTCTACGATGGCGCGCCCTTCTGGCGCCGTCGCATGGATCGCTTCGGCGCCAAGCCCTCCGACATCCGCCGCCTCGGAGATCTGGCGAAAGCGCTGCCGCCCTGCCGCAAGCAGGACCTGCGCGAAGACGCCGAGAAATACGGCGCCGTGGAGTCCATGCACCAGATGATCGCAGCGCCGCTCGACCAGCTGCGGCTGCTGGCGGCGACCAGCGGCACGACCGGTGAGCCGACGCCCTATCCCTATACGCCGGCGGGCCTGGAGATCAACAATGAAACCTATGCGCGCATCTTCTGGCGCGCGGGGATCCGCCCAGGCGATCGGATTCTTCACGGCTTCGGGCTCAGCATGTTCGTCGGCGGCGTGCCGATCGTGATGGCCGCCTCGGCGATGGGCGCCTGCCCGATCCCGGTCGGTGCGGAAGCCGGCGCCGAGCGGCTGCTGAAAGTCGCCCTAAGCTTCAAGCCGCGGGCGCTGTTCTGCACGCCTTCCTACGCGGAGCATCTGATCGAGGCGGCCCCGAAGCTCATCGGGAAGAGCGTGGCCAGCCTCGGCGTCCAGATCATCGTCGCCGGCGGCGAGCCGGGCGCGGGGCTGCCCGAAGTGCGTCGCAAGATCGAATCCGCCTATGGGGCGCGGCTCTTCGACATTGGGGGCGCGGGCGGGGGCTCCTGCGACTGGCACGAATACCAGGGCATGCACAACGTACGCGTGGATGCTTCCATCATCGAGCTGGTCGATCCCGAGACCGACGAGATCATCCCACTCGAGGACGGTGCGCGCGGCGAGGCCTGTGTTTCGACCATCGTCGGCGACGGCTCCCTGGGCGGCATCCGCAACAGCCTGGGCGACATCATGGAAGTGACCATGAGTCCCTGTCCCTGCGGCCGCAGCGGTTTCCGCTATCGGATCGTGGGTCGTACGGACGACATGCTGAAGGTCAAGGGCGCGATCGTCTATCCAGCCGCGCTCGATGACGTCATCGCCGCCTTCTACCCGCGCGTAACCGGCGAGTTCCGCATCGTGCTCGACGAGCCCCCGCCGCGGGTGACCCCGCCGCTGAAGCTCAAGATCGAGCGCGGCGAGGGCGTCGAAGGCGAGGCGCTGCAGCGGCTCGAGAGCGAGATCCTGGAAGCGATGCACGGCAAGCTCCGCGTGACGCCTGCGATCACCTGGCTCGCCCCCGACACCCTCGAGCGCACCGGCAAGAAGACGCAGTTCTTCGAGAGGACTTACCTATGAAGGTGGATCGGGACATCCTGCAGCGCTACCGCATCGAGCCGAGGACCGCGCGCGAGGAGCAGGGCGTCGCCGCGCTCGGCGCGGCGGACTTCAGCGTCTACTCGATGAAGCTCGAGCTGATCGCCGAAGAGGCCAAGGCGGTGATGGTCAAGACCGCGATCTCCGAGGCGATCCAGTCCGGAGACTGCGCTTTCGGCATCTACACTGCCGCAGGGGATCTCGCGATCGGGGCGCCGGGCACCTACGTCCACTCGATCACCGGGCAGATCCCGATCAAGTACATCATGAAACACTACGTCGACGATCCCACCGTCGGCGTGCGGCCCGGCGACATCTTCTTCGCCAACGAGCCTCAGCTCGGCGGCATTCACGCTCCCGACCTGATCGTCATGATGCCGGTGTTCCATGAAGAAGAGCTCGTCTGCTGGGTGGTGGCTGCAGGCCACAATCAGGAGATCGGCGAAACCGATCCGGGCGGCGTCGAGAATATCCGCAGCCGCTACGACGAAGGCCTCAAGACGCCGCCGCTCAAGATCGCCGAGAACGACCGGCTCAAGGCCGACGTCATGGCGATGTTCTGCAACATGGTGCGCAACCACCGCATGCTCGAGAACGACATCCATGCGCGGTGTGCGGCCTGCCTGCGGGCGAGGGAGCGGCTCCAGCCCCTTTATCAGGAAAAAGGCGCCGCCTTCATCGACGGCGTGATGCGCAAGGCGCTCGAAGCCGCCGCCGATGCGACGCGGGCGGCCTTCGCCGAGATGCTGGACGGTACTTACCGGCACGTCATGTTCCTCGACAGCGCCGGGAACAAGCAGCTGGGCCTGATTCGTCTCGTGATCACGCTCATCAAGCAGGGGAACACCCTGACGGTGGACCTCAACGGCTGCTCCCCCCAGGCGCCCGCATCCGCCGGGAACACTCCGACTCATGCGATCCGCGCCGCAATCAACGCCATGCTGCCAGGTTACCTGGTCCCAGGTCTGCCCTGCAGTTCGGGGCTCTTCGATGCGGTGACCATCGTGCCTCCGCCCGAGGGCACGGTGCTCAATCCGAGCCCGGAGGCGGCCGTGATGGGCGGCGCCAACATGATGATGATCATGTCCGCCGGCTTCGTGCAGTGTCTGGCCCGCGCGAGCTATGCGACGCGGCGCGAATTCGTGTCCCTGCCCGTGGGCTGGATCGGATCGCTCTATGCCTATGCGGGCCTGGATCAGTACCAGCGCACGACGACAGGATTCGCGATCAGCATGTACAACTCATCGGGCGGCGGCGCGCGGCCGGACAAGGACGGCGTGGATTCCATGGGGGTCCAGGTGAGCATGACCGCTGACAGCCTGGACGTCGAGCACGACGAGGTGCAGCACCCCTTCCTCTGGGGATTCCGGCGGCTCACGCAGGATCAGGCCGGCGCAGGCAAGTATCGGGGCGGCGCGGCGGCGTCCTGTAGCGCCTACGTCCACGACACGCCGGTGCTGTACGCCAACATCATGGCGACGCCCCACAGCTTCCCCCTTTCCGCCGGCATCTTCGGCGGCTATGCGGCCGGCTGCGGGCCGGCCGTGGTGGTTCGCAACGGCGGCCGGGCGCCCCTGTCGAATCCGGAGTTTCAGCCGCCCTCGAGCATGCAGGAGATGGCGAGCGCCCAGGAGGGGCAGCAGGTCGCCCTGCCGCTCGGGCAAACCTTCTCCTTCTCGCCCATGCAGGAAGGCGACGGCTTCGCGGCGCGAGGGGCGAGCGGCGGCGGCTGGGGCGATGTGCTGGAGCGCGAGCCCGAGGCGGTCATGAAGGATCTGCGCATCGGCGTCTGTTCTCCGTGGGCCGCGAAGAACCTCTACTGCGTCGCTTACGACCCGGAGACGCTCCTCGTCGATGAGGCCCGCACGAAGGCGCTGCGCGATGCGGAGCGTCGGGCGCGCCTGGCGCGCGGCAGACCCTATGACGAGTTCGCAGCAGAGTGGGAAAAGCTCTCCCCGCCCCAGGAACTGCTGTCACTCTACGGCAGCTGGCCGGATGCGAAGCCGCTCGGACACGCCGGCTTCTTTGCGTGAGGACCGATGCTTACCAAAGGCGACGACTATCCGCTGCACCAGACGCCCGAGCCCATTCTCTACGCGGGCCCGGACCGGCGTTTCTATGAGCGCTATTTCTTCAACGGCTACTCGAAGGAGCTCGATCTCTTCTTCGCTCTCGGCATGGGGATCTATCCCGGGGCGAATCTGATCGACGCCTCCTTTTGTGTCAGCCACGAGGGCGTGCAGCACAACGTGCACGCCAGCCGGGTGCTGGACTTCGAGCGGCTCGACACGCGCGTCGGGCCGATCCGCCTCGAGATCGTGGAGCCCCTCGCAACGCTGCGCTACGTGGTCGACGATCCCGAGCACGGCATCCGCGCCGATCTGACCTTCCGGGCGCGGGTGTGCGCCCTCGAGGAGCCGCGCCAGCTGCTGCGCCAGGGCGGGCGCACCATCATGGATTGCACGCGCCTCACGCAGCATGGGAGCTACTCGGGCTGGATCGAGATCAAGGGCAAGCGAATCGAGGTCCGCCCCGAGCGCTGCCTCGGCACCCGCGATCGTTCCTGGGGCGTGCGTGGCGTGGGCGCACCCGACGCCCAGCCGATTCTCCCGGCCTTCGAGTTCCAGACTTTTTTTCTCTGGGTGCAGCTGAACTTCGAGGATCTCGCGGTGAGCTACGGGACTTTCGAGGACGCGCAAGGCAAGCCCTGGATGAGCCACGGGGCGCTGCTGCCGGTCGGCGGCGGCGAGCCGGTGCACGTGCAGTCGGGGCAAGTCAGCCGGCGCTTGCGGCGCGGCACGCGCCACGCAACGAGCGCCGCGGTCGAGCTGCTCTGTGAGGGTGAGCGGCGAGTGAAGATCGCCCTCGAGTTCCAGCCGCTGCAGTTCTACATGATGGGCCTGGGCTACTTCCATCCCGAGTGGGGGCATGGGGTGTACAAGGGACCCGCGGCCGTCGGCTACGAGGCGCTCGAGCTCGCGAGCGTCGATGCGAGCGCGTTCCAGTTCAATCACGTGGAGGCCTGCTGCAAGGCGCGCATGGTCGAGAGCGACGGGACGGTGCGCGAAGGCGTCGGCGTCATGGAGCAGCTGATCGTGGGGCCCCACGCGCCGTCGGGATTCAAGGACTTCATGGACGTCGCGGGCTGAAGACCCGATCAGTGAGAGATGACCACCTTGCCGCTGTGACCTCGTGCGGCGAAATGGCGGAAGCCTCCGCAGCTGGGAGCAGATCACCGCATTGATGGAAGCGGGGGCAATCCCCTGAACGGTTCACGACATGGAGGGATGACGGGTGCTCACGTGGGCGTCGACAAATATCGACGCGACAACGCAGCCGTCGGGCCTCAGGTCCGTTATCAAATATCGAGGTCTGTAAATCGAAAAAGATTGCGGCAACGCGGAGAAGAGCGGCGCCTATCCTTGTCGTCACCGTTCATCCAGGCAGCGGTTCGTGCGGAGCAAGAGGACGAAGGACATGGCGCATCGAGTGATTGCTGCAGAAGACGTCACGCCGGAGCTCAACGACTACAGTGCGCCGCTCGTGATCCAGGATCTCGAGTTCCATCTGGACCTGTTCAGTCGGAAATTCCTGGCCGGGCTCGCATCCATTCATCAGGACACCCTGCTATTCCAGTTTGGTTCCCGAGCTGCAGCGCTTGCGAAGAGAGTGGGAGAACGAAAAGCCTGGGATGTCGCCGCAGGCGCTTATCGCACCTTGGGACGCCAGGCATTCCCTGGCGCTCCGCATTTCTCCAAGGTCGACAGCTACGAGCTCGACTTCGACGACCTGAGCAAGTCGGGTCTGCTGAAACTGATAAGGACCTACTGGGATCAATGGATCAAGGTGGGGATGTACTGGGTGGAGCACGCCAATCGACTGTGTGGAGAGCAGGAGATGCTGGCGATCTCCGAAGAGCACTATGAAGCCGTGTGTCGCTACCAGATGCCCAAACTGGCGGAGCTGGCGGGAGTGTCTCTCGATCACACCATCGGGTATGTAAAGGTCAATCAGCTTGGTATCGACGCCACACAGGGGTACCGAAGCGTCAAAGAGATCATCGACGACGACACTGTCAACGTGAGTCTGTACGGCTGCGATGTGTGGGGCAAATTGCGCGACCAGGGCGTATTCGACGATCAAGAAGCCCTGGCCATGTGCGAGCGCGAAGCCAGCCTCTGTTCGCGACTTCACGGGTTTCCCAGAAACACCTGTGTCATGCCGAAGAAGCCGGAGGCCGGCTTCAAAGGCGTGGCGCCCGGTGAGCCCATCTGCATCATGCAGTACAAGCGCGCCGCAACATGAGGAGAACGTAAATGGCTGACAAAAACGACCTGACCGGACCTTACCAGGAACATGTCGACTTGCATGACATGTCCAAGGAATTTCTCGTTGGGCTGCTGGGCATCTGGTCGAACTCCTACGCGTCGATCAACAAAGGTCTGTTTGGCGCTTTGCTGAAAAGAATGCCGATCGAGGAAGCAGCCCAGGTGATCGTCGAAACCTTTACGCCGATGTACAAGGACAATATGCCGCTCCTGACGAAGCTGTCCGGCATCGAACCGAAAACCGTCCAGGATCTGCATAGCATTGCCCGACTCTCTCTCGACGGGGACCTGATCGTTGGCGACCGCGCGCCCTTCAAGAGCGAGGCAACCTGGAGCGACGCCAATCACCAGCACGCCAAGGTGCATTCATGCCCGTATCTTGAAGGCATGGAAATGATCGGGGCCCCGGCTCACATGATGAATACGGTCTGTTTCGATGTTGAAGAGCCGCTGCTCGAGCTGGTTTACCAGCAGGACAATCCCGCCATGCCGCGCGTTGACATCGATCTTCTGAAAGCCGGTGCTCGCAAGAGCAAGAAGGAGCTTTGCTGCGAATGGAAGTTCAAGGCGCACGATCCCAATGTAAAGCGCCCGGTGGTCAAGATCCTGGATGAGAAGTATCCGGCCCACGTTGCCACGCGTGAGGCGAACAAGGCCGCAAACGCGAGCAAGGCTTGATGTAAACCATGCCCCATCCAGGCGGGCATCGATCAGTCGCCCGCCTGGAACTCTCGCTGGTGAGCGGGAAAGGACGGACAGTTTCGAGCGGAGAGCCGATATGGCGGATATACAGAAAGAAGAATTGAATCTGAACGGTTTCGACGGCCCCTTCACAGGCCAGATCGGCAATTTCGAGGACTATTCCCGCGACTTCCTCATCAAGCTGGTGAAGGTTTACGACGACTGCTCGCTGTTCGCCTACCATGCCTGGGCAACGGCCCTGGCCAAGCATGTCGGCGAAGCGCAGGCCTGGGAAGTGGCCGGAGAAGTCCAGCGGGGGGTGGGCCGCCAGATCCTGCCGTTCACCTCCCACGCCCAATCGAACGGTCCGGCCTGGCCGGGCGGCTTGACCGTCACCCACTTCGAGCTGACCGCGGACAAGCTGTCCAAGGAAGCCCTGGTGGAATTGTGCCGCGTCTATCAGGACCGCTACTTCAAGATGGGCAACCACTGGCTCGACCGCATCGTCTCGATGGTGGGCCTCGAGAAGATGGGCGACGTCTTCACTAACGCTTATAACGCCATCGGCGGC
Source organism: Steroidobacteraceae bacterium (assembly GCA_034005205.1). Taxonomy (GTDB): domain Bacteria; phylum Pseudomonadota; class Gammaproteobacteria; order Steroidobacterales; family Steroidobacteraceae; genus Steroidobacter. The sequence continues at coordinate 12,013 of JAVEVD010000082.1, forward strand.
CATATCATTCCGAAGCTGTGCCAGATCGCCGATTTCGAGATCAAGTCCGTTGTCGATGCGATCAAGGTCGCCAATATGACGCTGGACGGCGTTCGCAGCTTTGGCGGCGATTGGGAAGTCATCGACGAGAACAACGTGAAACTGCACATGCGGCGCTGCATGATCATCGACGACTTCGTTCCGCAGGGTGTCTACGGTCTTGGGGATCAGTTCGACGGCGCCAAGATGTGGGAGTTCAACTGCCGTCACGAGGCCATCGGCGCAAGCGCCTTTCTTCCCGGTGTGCAGCTCGATATCCGCTTACCGCCGATCGATCTGAAGTTTGAAGAGGGTGAGGCCTACTGCGTCTGGACCTATTGCAAGAAGGACCCCAACAACCCGGCCCACAAGGCGCCGACCTGTCACTCGCCCTGCGGCGCCTGCAAGATGTAGTGTCTGTGCTCCGGTCGTTGCCGCACTGAGATTACGCATTCAGGCTCTCCGCTGCGAAGTGATTCGAAACTGCTTTGGAGTCACCCCCATCGCCTTGCCGAAGGCCACGCAGAAGCTGCTCGGGCTGGAAAACCCGAGCCGATGGGCAATCTCCTTGAGGGAGAGGCGCGTGTCGGCGAGCAGGCTTCGGGCCTTGATCATGCGCACCTCCCTGACATAGTCGCCGATCGTTCGGCCCGTCGACGCCTTGAACGCTCGCGCCAGATGGCGCGGGCTGATCTCGCATAGACGAGCCAGCTGATCGATGCTCGGACAGTGATCGACCATGCCTTCCACGTAATCAGTGATGCGTCGCATCTGCCAGGCGGCGAGCGCGGCGCGCACCGGCTGCGCGGGCAGTGATGCCTGACGGAGGTAGCGCGCCAGATCCACCATCAGAAGCAGGGCGGTGGCCTCGATCGCTTTTTCCCTGCCGAATCCGGATTCCGAGACTTCGCTCGCGAGGCGATACATGTCCCGCTTGATCATCGGCGCCTGTACGTTGAGCGTGGCCGCCAGCTGCCCGGCCGTCCAGTCGCCGCGAAGGCCGGTCGTCTGTTCAAAAATGGATGCAGCAAACTCGCAGTAGATGCCACGGTAGGATTCCGCTCCCCCTGGGCCGCGCACCATCATCCTCATGCCCCGGGGGGAAAAAACGATATCGCCGACCTCTACACACGGACCTTGCCGACCCTCGGCGTCCAGGTAACAGGACCGGGAATAGTTGACCTGGGGCGTCAGCGACATGCTCAGGCTGTGGACGCCGATCTCGAGGACGCCTTCGAAGGGCTCAGGCTGCCTGTAGGTACGGACCTCGACATGGATCCCAGGGACGGAGGTGCGGGCATCGACCGTATAGGGAATGGCGGTAGAGCTCATCTGACGGCTCGCGGTGGATCAGCGTCTTCCTGTCCGATACTGAACA
>JAVEVD010000019.1:0-22484 GCA_034005205.1 Steroidobacteraceae bacterium
GCGACACATCGGGCGCATGAAAGGAAGTACCGTACGCGGCCCGCAGATCGAGCGTTTCGGAGGGTGACCAGAGCACGCCGAATTGCGGATTCGTGGTATTGCCGAAATCCGAGTATTCGTCGTAACGAACCGATGCGGAAAGGGAGAGGCGTCGCAACAATGGACGAGAGTTTCCCGAGCCAATAAGCGGCGCGTTCAGCTCTGCGAACGCTGCTCTGACCCGTCGGTCAATCAAGCGTTCCACCTGCGTCCATTCAGCCGTCGACGAGAATTCCTCATCCCGGTGGGAGACGCCGATCGCCGCCCTGACGGCGCCGCCGGGGATCGAAAACAAAGGGCCATCGCCAACGAGATTGGCCTCCTGCAACCGGAACCGGTTCCGCAAGTAAGGGGCGCCGTTCGTGTACCCCGGAAAGTCCGGTTTAAAGTGAACTTTCAAACTGGTGTCGATCTCGCTGTGAAGACCGCTCAGCTCGACTCTCCAGTCGCTCGGACCGCGCCACCCAATACCCGCATTGGCGGAGATGAAGTCCGAATCCGCCTTCGTCCGTCTGGTTCTATTTGGAACGGTATAGTCTCGAACGTTCCGCTCCTTGCTATACAGCACGTCGGTGAACGCCTCCACGCTGCGTGTCAACTCCTGGCGCGCTGTTAGAAGACCCGACGTCTGAGTCGTGTCTGGATAAAGATCGGTGGGTTGTGGCATTGTCTCGGTGAACGACCTGTCCGATGACCTTAATGCCTGCGCGTCATCGTACTGCAGGGAAGCAAGCACAGACCCGGTATCCCAGCTTCCCCCCACTGTCTGACTGACGAGATACTGGGAACGTCTGCCGCTGGTTACCGCACCGCCTTGGATGGTTGTTTCTGCTCCAGAGTAGTCGCGCCGCAGATCGAAGTTGACGACTCCACCCACAGCATCCGAGCCATAGACCGACGACGCTCCATCCGTCACCACTTCGATACGCTCTATGGCGGTTAGCGGTATGGCCGAAACGTCCACCGCGGAACCGAACGCCGAGGGCGCCAGACGGTGGCCGTTGAGAAGAACAAGCGTGGAGCTCGTGCCGAGGCCGCGCAAGTTGACCCCGCTGGCGTTCTCCGCGTTGTTCAATCCCATCGCACTGCCTACTACGCCGTCTTCACTGGCGCCGTTCTCACCGCCTTTGAAGTTCTGCGGAAGGCTTCTGATGAATTCCTGCGTCGAGAGATAACCGCGGCGGTCGATATCCTCGCGGTTGTACTCCACGCGCGGCATGGTGCTGCTGCTTTCTATGCCTCGGATGTGGCTGCCAGTCACGACGATCTCATCGATGGATGTCGTGTCGCGATCTGCATCACTGCGCAGCTCTTCCTGCGCCAAGACGGATTCTGAGACGAATGCGCAGCATCCTAGTTGAATGCTGAGCGCTACGGCTGGCGGCAGTTTCATCATCGGCCCCTGTGTTGTTGTTGGAAGCGTCGATAGCCAGTGCGTGATCGTCGTGTCACGAGCAAGCACACGGCTCCGAAACCCTTGTCAGAACTGGCCGCGTGAAGTTGGTAGTGGACTTCACGGCGCCGTCGCCAAGAACGCGTCACGCGTCGATAGCCCTTCAGTGCAAATGGTGGCCGCCTGCTCTTGGAATCAGAGGCTTCTTGCGCCGCACTAGCGAAATGCGAACCCCTGCGTCCAGCAGAGAAGGACTACTCTTGCCCTTCAGCAGGGGGATCGAGCCATGGCGCTTGCCGGTTTCCTCGAGCGGCCAATTGCACAGCGTGCGGCGGCGGGCGTGCTGTCCGCGGGGATCCATTGCGGCCTGATCCTTCTGATCGCGTTCTCGGGCGGCCGACATGACGGCGTAAGCATCGCCGACACGCCGCTCACGCAGCTCATCCTCCTTGAAGCAGAGAATGCTGACCGGGTCGAGGGCGTGGACCTGCCGCCTGTCGAGCCCGCCGCTCCGGTGATCGAAGAACCGTTGCAGGTGGAGAACAGGCCGCCGGCCTCGCCGTCCGTTGACGTAGGTTCTCCCGAAGTCGCCGCCCACGAAATCACGGCGCCGGCGGAAATCGCAGCGCCCACGCAGGTCGTTGCGAACGTCGCCGCGCCCCTGCCCACGCCCGCGCCCCCCACGTTCCTGATGCCGCAATCCGAGCAAGCGAAATTGTCGGATCAGCTCGAGAGGCTCGCGGAGCAAGTCGCGCAAGACGCTCCATCGCTCGTTTCATGGGACCAGGACGGCAAGCGCTACAGCGCGCGGTTCGTCATGCAGCGGGCGAGCGACGGCGCCGAGTTCGACCGCGTCACCGCGGAAGTGAGCGCGTCGGACGGCGGGCGGGAATTGACGACGCGCATCCCGCTCAAGCGGCTGGCGTTCTCAGCGTTCACGCAGATGGTCGATCGCTGGGATCCGATGGTGCAGCTGCACGATGACGAGATCGTCGGCCGATTTCACAGCAACTCGCAGTTCAGCTTGATGTACGACTCACGCACGGCGCCGAAATTTCTGGGCAAGGTGACGACCGCGGCGCGCAGCTTTCAAACGGAGTCGCGCGGGCGGCGGCGCGATTCAGACATTTTCCAGGGCGGCGTCGAGACGCGCGCCAGCCGCATCGATCTCCCGGACGAGCTGCAGCCGTTCCAATGGGCGCCGCGGGAGGACGACGCCCTCATCCACGAGCTGTCGACCGACACGCACATCCGGTTCTATGCAGACGGCAGCTACACCTGGTGGGCTCACGGTTCCGAAGAGATGCAGTATCGGAGCGAGCCCACGGAGCATCCGGTGTATTTCCTGGCGTCCCGGGGGGTCGCGCTGTATCTGCAGGGCGTTCTTTGCGGGAAGGTGCTCGTCTACTCACCGGACAGAATCGTCCTGGAAGGCGATCTGAGGTACGCGCACGACCCGCGCGAAGCGCGTGACTCGGACGATTATCTCGGGCTCGTCTCGGAGCGGTATATAGAAGTGGCGCCGCCGCATGTCACCGGGCCCGGCGATCTGGAGATTCATGCCGCGATATTCGCCAAGCGCCGCTTCGTGGTGCGCGACATCGAGCATCGCCGCTCGGCGACGCTGCACATTCTGGGCAGCGTCGCCGCAGGAAGCCTTTCGGCGAGCGAGCCGCGCTACGCGACGCGCATCGAATACGATCAGCGCTTCGAGCAGCGGCGTCCGCCGGGCTTTCCGTCCACGGATCGGTATGAGGTGGACGGCTGGGACGGGAGATGGACGGAGGCGTCGGAGCTGTCGGCGAGCGATGCGCCATAGCGCCGTCGGGTGAAGGCCGCAGCCGACAGACTCACGCAGCGATCAATTTCCCTTTTTCGTACTCGCCGCGGAGCTGCGGCTCATGATCACCAAGGCCACCCCGCCCAGTATCGCGCCGGACGCCAGCACCAGCCGCAAGGTGATCGCTTCACCGAGCAACGCGACGCCGCCGAACGCGGTGATCACCGGGACGCTGAGCTGCACCGTCGCTGCGCTGGTCGCCTTCAGCTCGCGAATCGCCGTGTACCAGACCGCGTAGCCGAGGCCCGAGGTCAGCGCTCCGGAAATCATCGCGTACGCGACGCCGGCCGCATCCAACGACGCGCGATCGAGCATCAGCAAGCTGAGTGCCAGCGCGAAGGGAACCGAGCGGACGAAGTTGCCAGCCGTCGCTTGCGTGGGATCGCCCGCCGCTTTGCCGCGCAGCGTATACACGCCCCAAGCGGCGCCGGCGGCGATCATCAGCGCAGCGCCGACCAGCGGCGGCGCGGACAATCCGGGCGTCAGCAGATAAACGAGCCCTGTGCACGCCAGCAGCAGTCCGACGAGCTGTATGCGGCTGAATCGCTCGCCGACATACAGGCCGTAGCCGATCATGGTGACTTGCACGGCGCCGAACAGCAGCAAGGCGCCGGTCGCGACTGTGAGACTCAGGTACGCGAACGAGAATGTCGCCGCATAGACGAACAACGCCAGTGCGGACCACCAACTCCCCGCTACGTCGCTGCGCTTGTCTCGCAAACGAACGAGCGTCCAGAGCACCGCGGCGCCCGAAACCAGCCGAAGCGTGGTGAAGGCGGCGGCGTCGATGCTGGTGTGCTGAAAGGCGAGTCGACAGAGCAGCGAGTTGCCGGCGAACGCCAGCATGGCCGCCACGGTGAGCAGGAGGACCAGGGGCCGCGCGGGTCGTGCGGCGGTCGAGACGTCAGCTTGCTGGCGCATCGTGCAGCTTGCCGGTGGACGTAACAACGATCCTGGAACGTCCCTCCCCTCGATCTCGCGAAGGAAGGGACGCAATGTTCACTACCGGAATACTCGTTGCAGGCCGATCGAAGGGGGAACGACCCTCCTAGTGCTGCGTGACTCTGGGCTTCAGATACGTCACGTTCGGCTCCTTTATCTCCATTGCTCCCTTCGCTCCTTTCGACGCGGGCTGCGCCTCGCCGCGCAACGCAGACATGATCGGCTTCAGCCGCACTGAATCGAGCTCGTCCAGGGTGTGACTCACCAGGTCGCGCGCCACTTCGATGGCGTTCGGATAATACGGTCCGGTGAAACGTCCGCTTTCCTTCTCCATGGCCGCCAGCACGCACGACAGCGTATCGACGGCTTTCATCAGCCTGGCGCGTTCCGTCTCGATCAACAGGTGCAGCGCCTCGATCGCTTCGGGCGAAGGGTGAACGAGCCGGCGCTCCGACTTGCCCAGCGCTTCGGCGCCCGCCGCCCTCTTCGACGCATCGTCCTTTTCAGCCATGTCGATCTCCTTGTCAGGTAAGGGACTGGCTGAATGTACACCCGCTGTACAGTACTGTACAAGATCACAGTATGGAGAAGGGGCTTGCCCGGCGTTTGCTTGGCGGAGCCTCTGATTCACTCCGCGTCTGCGATCGCCAGGCGCGCGAAACGCCGTGCATTCCAGGCGTTTCCTTGGCCTGAACCGTCCGGTGATCCGAGCTTCCTTCAGACACGCGGATCTCCGAGACGCTCATCCACGTCATGCCCGCCGGCCACGTGCCCTGCAGGATGCGATCCCGTTTGCCGCTCGATCATTCGCCGCACGATCGGCCTGCCCGGACCCTGATGCAGCGCGCGCAAGCGCTCGGGGACGCTCGCGTCGTCCTGAGTGAGCCGACTGTTGTGGCGCATGTAATCGAGCCACGTCGGCGTGCTGTAGCGTTCGATCCAGACCTGCGGATCGCCCAGGTCGCGCAGCAACGTCCAGCCGCGCGCGCCGTCGCGAATGCGTATACGACGCCGCTCCGCCATCGCCTCGAAGAACTTCGGAATGTCTTCCTCGCGGATGTTGTATTCGATGGTCACGACGACCGGCCCGGTGCGCGGCCCCACGGGCACCGCGGTCTCGGGCTCTTTCCAGCGCTTCAAAGGATCGAGATTCAGCCGTTCCGTCTGGGCGAGCGGCGCCCAGCGGCCAAGGGCTGCGCTGATGAGCATCACCGCCGCGGCGCCAAGCAACGCCGCAGCGACGCTTTGGTCGTCGGCGATCTCGCCCCACAGCCAGCTGCCCGCAGCCATGCCGCCGAAGGCGGCCATTTGGTACAGCGAAAGCGCTCGCGCGACGACCCAGCGCGGAGCGGACAGCTGCACGCTCACATTGAACGTCGACAGGGCCAGCACCCAGGCGGCGCCTGCCGTCAGCATTGCGGCCATCGTCAGCGCGAGATGCGCACTGAGCCCGACGACCGCCGCCGCGACGGCGAAGGCGACGCTCGCCCAGCGCACGAGCCCCTCCGTGGACAGCCCGGATCGCAATCGTGCGCTCAGGAGCGCGCCAACCACTGCGCCCACGCCGAACGAGCCGAGCAGCGAGCCGTAGGTGAGCGCACCGCCCGAAACCAGGTCTCTCGCGACCAGGGGCAGCAGCGCGAGCAGCGCACTGGCGCCGACGCCGAACACCAGGCTGCGCGCGAGGACAGTTCGAATGGCGCTCGACATCGACACATATCTGACGCCGGCGCCGATCGCAATCCCGAGCGTTTCTCGCGGCAGCGTCTGTGGCGGGCGCTGCGGTCGCCATCGAGCCAGCACAGCGATCAGCCCGATGTAACTGAGCGCATTCACCGCGAATGCGATGGCCGCGCCCACCGCGGCGACGATGGCGCCGCCGATCGCCGGACCGATGCTGCGTGCGATGTTGAAACCCATGCTGTTCAGCGCTACGGCGCCCGGCAGTTGCTCGCGCGGCGCCATGTCGGCCACCGAGGCCTGCCAGGCGGGTGCGTTGAACGCGGTCCCGCAGCCGATCAGGAACGTGAACAGCAGCAGGAGCCACGGAGTAATCACGCCAGCCCATGCGACCGCCGTCAGCGTTACGGACACCACCAGCAGGAATACCTGCGAGGCGAGCATCACCTTGCGGCGGTCATAGCTGTCCGCCATGGCGCCGGCGAGCAGCGCCAGAACCATGATCGGCAACGTCGTCGACGCCTGCACGAGAGCGACCATGTCGGCCGACTGCGCGATCGAGGTCATCAGCCACGCAGCCGCCACCGATTGAATCTGGCCGCCGAAGCTGGACAGGATGTTCGCTCCCCAGACCGCGCGAAAAACCGGGAAGCGCAGCGGCGAAAGCGCCGTGACAGACTCGGTCGGGATTGCAGCGTCGGAAGTGCGGACCATCGTGGCGTCAAATCCGTCAGTCTGGGGGAGCCGACCGGCCGACGGCTTCGAACGACGGAACGGGCGGCAAGCCAAGCGCTTGCAACCACGAACTCTTCATCGGACGGCGCCTGCTCAGCATCTGGCCGGGCGGGTGTTCTTGTTTCACTAAGCCGCCGCGGGCGGCGGGCGTTCCTCGGCATCTTGGAGCGCCCGACCGCGCAAAGCCAGCATCTGCGACGAGGCGCCGGCCCCTCGCGACAAACGAGACGACGCTGTCGAGCGGGATGTGTACCCTTTGCGCTGCGAGCGGGGCGAGGCGGCCTGCGGGTCGTCGAGCGGCGCTACAGACGCAGACGGACATCCGGATCGACGTGCGCCGGCGCGGTCGGCGAACCAACCAAGGAGAATGATCATGACAATGCATCTGCTCGTGGGCGCGTTGGCGCTCGCACTTTGCGCATGTTCCAGCGAAGCGCCGCCGCCCGCCGCGGCGGATACGAGCTCGCAGGCGACCGCCGAGACCAGCGCCGCCGAGCGCCTGGAAGCCGTGCTCGCCGCACAGCCCGAAGAGGCGAAAGCGCGCTATGCCCATCGTCATCCGAAGGAGACGCTCGAGTTCTTCGGGATCGAGCCTGGCATGACTGTGGTCGACACGCTGCCCGGCGAAGTCTGGTACACCGGCATCCTGCTCGACTATCTCGGCCCTGAAGGAAAGGTGATCGGCGCCGATTACTCGCCCGAGATGTGGACGCACTTCGGGGACTTTGCGCCTGATCCGAAGACCAGGGAGACCTGGACGGCGGACTTTGTGCAGAAAGCGCAAGGCTGGCGCGATGAAGGCGACGCGCAGGTCGGCGCCGTTCAATTCGGCGCCGTGCCCGAGGACATGGCGGGAACCGTCGATGTCGTTCTCATCATACGGGCGCTGCATCACTTCAATCGACTGGAGGACAAGGGCGGCTACCTGACGCAGGCGCTTGCCGATGCGAAGAAGATGCTCAAGCCGGGCGGCGTCGTGGGCGTGGTCGCCCACCGCGCGCCCGAAGAGAATCCCGACGACTGGGCCTCCGGAGAAGCTGGCTATCTCAAGCAGAGCGCAGTGATCCAGGCCTTCGAGAACGCCGGATTCGAATTTGCCGGCTCGAGCGAGATCAACGCCAACCCGAACGATCGACCGACCACGGACGACGTCGTCTGGCGCCTGCCGCCGACGCTCGCCACCAGTCGGGACAATCCAGAGCTCAAGGCGCAGATGGAGGCGATCGGCGAGTCGGATCGCATGACGCTGAAATTCCGCAAGCCGACGTGATCAGCTCGTAGCGTGGGCGGCGCACTCAGCGCCGCCCACGCTTCTCGAGGAACAGTCACAGTACAGCAGCAGACCCCATAGTCGGCTTGTCCGGGAGCGCCCGCTCGGGAGGGCGAAAGCGGATCCGATTGCACACGGATGAACAACGTGGCGCGGGCGCGGAGCGAGCCATGGCGCTCTGAACTATCCGCTATCCCCTATCCGCTTCCATCTCTTATTGTGTCGGCGGAACGTTCGCCGGCCGCTCGAGGGCCTGGCGGTCCCACGAACCCAGCTCAGTCGCCGCCTCGTACGTGCTCTGGAGAAACTCCGTCAACGCGGCTTCGGGGGACGGCGCCGCGCGCATCGAGTCGTACGGCAGCACGAACTCCTTCAGCTCATCGCTGAAATATGCGGCCTGCGGCGCGATCTTGGCGGCGCTGAATCCTGGCGGCTCCGGATACGCATACGAATAGAAGATCGGGTGCGGATGCTGCTCGCCGCCCGCCCAGAAACCGGCGCTGCTGACCTCATGCGAGTACGCCTCACGCGCGACCCAATCGGGCAGATGCGGCACGCCGCCGGGATGCGGCGGCGCCGTGCGGCCCGAAAAACGCGTCACGGCCAGATCGGCGCTTCCCCAGAAATAGTGCACCGGGCTGCATTTGCCGATGAAACGGGCGCGGAATTCCTCGAACACGCGATGCGCCTGCACGAGTACGCGCCAGTAGCGATTCGCGTATTCCCGATCGTACGAGCCGTGCACCTCATCCTGGTCGAAAGGAACGGGATCCGGCAGCTCGCTGGGCGTGGTGTAAATCCGGACCGGAACGCCCAGCTCGTCCAACGCGCTCATCACCTTGCGATAGAAGGACGCCGTCGACTGCGGCTCCAGCGGCAAGCTCCTGGTCGCGTCGTCAGCCAGCCGGACGATCAGCCGATGCTCGACGAAATCGAACTCGATCTGAAGCGCCTTGCCGCCGTAACTCATCAGCCGCGTCGCCAGACCGCGCGCCGTCGGCTGCAGGGCGACATGCCAGGAGTGATTGATCCATGGACATAGCGCCAGCGGAATCTTGCCGACTACCTGCAGCCAGAGGTGCAGCGTCCCACAGGTGTCCCGCCACGAGCCATACGGCAAGGCCGGCCATTGCGACGATGCATCGCTGCGCATCATGGGTAGTAGATGAAAGCGCCGCAGCGCCTTATTTCTGAACTATCCGCCATCCGCTTTCCTTCCTGATAGCCTGCACACTCTGGGGCAGCTTGCTAAGCCCAGAAAATACTCATCTCGTCGCGTGCTCTCTCTATAATCGCCGCCCTTTCTGCGGCGCGCGCAGCCCGCGGGCGACTTTGCGAGGCATACGTGCGCACCGATAGTGAAGAGATTGCAGATTCCTCCAGCCCCACAACATTCGCGGATCTGGCGCTGAGCGAGCCAGTGCTGCAGGCGGTGCAGGCGGCAGGCTACGAGGCGCCCTCGTCGATCCAGGCGGCGACGATCCCGGAGCTGCTCGCAGGCAAGGACGTGCTCGGGCAAGCGCAGACCGGCGCCGGCAAGACGGCCGCCTTCGCTCTGCCGATTCTCACGCGCATCGACGTTGAGCGGCGCGTCATCCAGGCGCTGGTGCTGACCCCGACTCGCGAGCTCGCCATCCAGGTCGCCGAAGCCTTCCAGCGGTATGCCTCGAAACTGCCCGGCTTTCACGTGCTGCCGATCTACGGCGGTCAGAGCTACACGCCGCAGTTACAAGGCTTGCGCCGCGGCGCTCACGTGGTGGTCGGCACGCCCGGTCGGGTGCTCGATCACATGAAGCGCGGCGCGCTCGACCTGTCGTCGCTGCGGTTCCTCGTGCTGGATGAAGCCGACGAAATGCTGCAGATGGGCTTCATCGAGGACGTCGAGTGGGTGTTGGAGCACACGCCGCCGCAACGAACGATCGCGTTGTTCTCGGCGACCATGCCCGGCCCCATCCGGCGCATCGCTCAGAAGCATCTGCGAGCCTCGGCGCAGATTACGATCGAAAGTCGCACGACCACCGCCGCCAACATTCACCAGCGCTATTGGCTGGTGAGCGGCATGCACAAGCTCGATGCGCTGACACGCATCCTGGAAACGGAAGCCTTCGACGGGATGCTCATTTTCACCCGCACGAAGCAATCCACCGTCGAGCTCGCCGAACGTCTGCAGGCGCGCGGTTTTTCCGCCGAGCCGCTGAACGGCGACATTCCCCAGGCGCATCGCGAGCGCACGATCGCCCGCCTGAGATCGGGCCAGGTCGACATCGTCGTCGCCACCGACGTGGCGGCGCGCGGGCTAGACGTGGAGCGCATCAGCCACGTGATCAACTTCGACGTTCCCTACGACTCCGAATCCTACGTGCATCGCGTCGGCCGCACGGGCCGCGCCGGTCGCAGCGGCGAGGCGATTCTCTTCATCTCGCCGCGAGAGCGGAACATGCTGCGCATCATCGAGCGCGCCACGCGCCAGCAGATCGAGCGCATGGAGCTGCCGAGCGTCGCCGACGTGAACGTCAAGCGCACCGAGCGATTCAAACAACGCATCACGGATGCGCTTGCCACGGCTGAAGCGCAAGCGCTGCAGCCGCTGATCGAACAGTACGAACGCGAGCACGACGTCCCGGCGATCGAGATCGCGGCGGCGCTCGCCAGCATCGTTCAGGGAGGCAAACCTTTGTTCCTCCCCGAACGCAAAGACCACGCCGAGGCGCGCGCGCCGGAGCATGCAGAACGCTCGCTGCATCGAAAGCGCGCAGGAGAATCATCGCAGGCGGTGGAGTTGCATGAGGAGGCGCCCATACCCGCGAGTGCGGGCGCGCCGCGTCATATCGTGGACGATCGTCGGGCCGGAGGTGGCAAGCCGAAGCGCCCGGAGCGGCGAAACGCCCCGCAGAGCACAGCTCGCCATGAACGCCAGCCGCCCCGCAGGAGGACTCCCGAACCTGACGCACAGGACTCACAGACGGAGCGCTATCGTATCGAGGTGGGGCGCATGCACGGGGCGGCGCCGGCGAACATCGTCGGCGCGATCGCGAACGAGGCTGGGATCGAAGGTCGCTACATCGGCAGGATCGAGATCCACGAAGATCACAGCTTCGTCGACCTGCCGCTCGGCATGCCGAAGGAAATCTTCCGCCACTTGCAGAAGGTGCGGGTGGCGGGCCAACAGTTGCAGATTGGCCGGGCGCGGAAGCCGCCTGCGACTGAGCAGCGTACGCATGGCCCGCGCGCACGCGGCGTCGGCTCGATCAGTCGAGCGCGGCCGGCCGCCCGCGTGAAGCGGAGGAATGGTTAGCGGCCGCAGGCTTGGCGTCCGGTTCGCAACCTGTGCGCGCCAATGCGTCCGCAGCGAATTCGTAGGTGAAGACGACGGCGCGTTGAGCCGCTCGAGCTCAATTCGGAATAGAGCTCATCGCGCACGCCTCATTGCGCGTTCGCGGCTCGCTCCGTATCGAGCAGTACGCGCTTACGCTGCACGCCCCAGCGATAGCCCCCCAGCTCGCCAGTCCCGCGCACGACGCGATGGCACGGAATGAGCAGCGCGATCTTGTTGCGGGCGCATGCGCTGGCGACGGCGCGCACCGCCTTCGGCTTGCCGATGGCCTGAGCCACTTCCGTGTACGAGCGCACTTCACCGTAAGGCAGTTTCTGAAGGTAGCGCCACACGATGAGCTGGAACGCCGTGCCGCGCATATCCACCGGCAAATCAAGGCGCGGCTGCAAACCGCGCAGATGCCGGTTCAGGGCGCTCATCCATGCCTCGAATTGCTCGCTGTGCGTTTCCGGCATGGGCTGTATCGTTGCGGCGGGAAACTGCCGCTGCAGATCCGCGGCCAGCGCCTCGTGGGAATCGCCGAACTGCAGGAAGCACACGCCGCGATCGGTTGCGCCGATCATGAGCAGCCCGAGGGGCGTAGCGCCGCTCGCGCAGGAAATCACCAAGCCTTTGCCGCCGCTGCGGTACTCGCTCGGAGTCATGCCGAGCTGACCGTCCGCCTTCTCGTACACGCGGCTGCCCGAGCCGAATCCGGCCTGGTAGATGGCGGCCGAAACCGGCATATCACGCCGCAGTTCCTGCTTCATCGTTCGCACGCGGGCCGCGGTCTGGTGCTCCTTGGGCGTGCTGCCCATGATCGCCTTGAAGCTGCGCTGCAGATGAAATGCGCTGTAGCCGGCGCGCTTGGCGAGGTCCGCCAGGCGCAACGGTTGATCGGGATGCGTCTCGATGTGCCGTGCAAGCTCGTGAACCACTTCGTTGATCACCTGGGCGCGCGAGCTTCGCGGGCGGCAACGACGGCACGGGCGAAAGCCGGCTTGCTCGGCGCTCGCCGGATCGGGGAAGAAGCGAACGTTGGCGCGCAACGGCCTGCGCGAGGGGCACGTCGGACGGCAGTACACGCCGGTCGAGGACACGGCGTACACGAACATGCCGTCCGCGCCGGCGTCACGGTTGCGAACTGCTTTCCAAAGATGATCTTCGTCGAACATGACGGCGCTCCGGGATAAGGTGTCCGTCATTGTCTTCACCAGACTTGCCGCGAAACTCCGACTCTTGCGCTCGAGGCGCCCGGCTCGCAGACCGAACCTGCGCATCTGGACGCTACGCCGCCAGAAGATAATTCACCAGCGGCACGGTGGCGAACGACAGCACAACGCCAAGCCCCAGCACCGTGTTGGCGAGCGTCGGCTCGAGGTCGTTCTGCTCCGCCAGAATGGTTGCGGAGATCATCGGCGCCATGGCGGATTGCAGCACGGCGATGTCCAGCACCGCGCCGCCTACACCAGCGGCGACGCCGCCCATGTACACCAGCGCCGGCGCCAACGCCAGTTTCCAGAGAAGTCCGGCCGTGAGCGCGCGCGGGTGGCCGTGCTCGAACCGCAGGCGAAGCTGCAATCCCACCGAGAACAACGCGATTGGAACGAGCGTCGCCCCGACGCGTTCGAACACGTCGTCGATCGTCGGGCGCCAGCCGCCAAGCGCGCCGGCGAGCACGCCAATGATGAGGGCGAGAAAGGGCGGAAAGAACAGGACCTTGCGAGCGATCGCCCCAGGTGTGACCCGAGCGCCCGAATACAACGCGGCTACCGCGCCGCCGCCCACCGCGAGCGCTACGAAACAGCCGACCTGATCGGCGACGATCGCCAGCTTCAGGCCCTCCTGCCCGCGCAGCGCTTCGATCAACGGGAAGCCGATGAACGATGTGTTGCCGAGGCCGCAGACCAGCGTCAGCGCGCCGACCCGTTCACGCGGCCAACGCAGCAAACGCCCGAGCAGCGCGAAGAAAGCCCAGGCGCCCAGGAACGCCAACCAGAGAGGAACGAACAGAAACCACAATCCCTGCTCGAACTCGAGCTGCGGAATGAGATGCAGGACGAGCGCGGACAGCGCGACGTTCAGCACCCACCAGTTCAGGCAGTGCGCGAGCATCGGCGGCGGATTGGCGAGCCGCGCGCTCAGCAAACCCGCCAGCAGACAGGCGATCAGCAGGAGAATCGAAGACATCCGAAGTACTTCTTCGCGCACCCGCCCGTCTGCGCTGCCCCCTGGTCCTCCCCGGCACGTGGAGGAAGATCATGACAGCATTCCGCGAGATCATCCCGCTTCCCGGCGCCGCGGAAAGCGGGACGTCGCGCGTGGGCGCCGCTGCCGTTACGGATTCTTCCGCTGGAACCCCGCCGGCACTTCGAAGGCCTGGGCGTCTGCGGCCGCAGTGCTCACGGACAACAGCTCCGTGCTCACCGTCATCAGCGGAATCAACCCGCCCGGCAGAACCGCCGCGGGCGGCTCGGCCGCTGCAGGCTGCGGCGCTTGCTCATTCTTCTTCCTGCCGAACATCCCGCCGAGCGCGCCTCCCAGCGCTCCGCCGAGCGCTTCGCCCACGCTGGGGCCGACCCCGCCGCCGGACTCCTGGGCTTGCTGCGCCGTCCCGCACTGGGCGCCGCCCACCGCCAGCGAGAAGCTGGCCTTCACCGGATAGCCTTGAACATCGCGCATCTGCTGCGCCACTTCGCTCCAGATGCCTTCGTACCGGCCGAACATCGCCTGGGCGCGCTCGGCGAAGTCGCGTGACGCGGCGGCGCCGAACCCGAGCTTTTCAGCGTACGCCTGCCGATAGGCGAGCGTCTCTTTCGCGGCCGGGAAATCCGGTGTGAGCCACTGATCCAGCACCAGGCCGAAGTCGCACACTTCGCCGCTCTGCTTGTCCTTGCACGATTGCGTGGCCGTGATGGTGACCTGCTCGGCCTGATAACCGCCGATGGACGCTTGCGAGCCGCTGCGTTTCACCTCCGCCTGCGGATCGCTCCACTCGCACTGCGATTCGTCCACTCCGGATGCGGCCTGCGTCTGCGACGCCTGAGCCTTCTCCTGCTGCTCCATGGCTGCTTGCAGCTGCGCGCGCTGCTCGGCGAAGGTCGTTTCCGTATACGTCTTGCTGCGCGGATCCAGCGTGTAGATCTTGTCCTGATCCAGCCGCACGATTTCGACGCTCTGCCCAGCGCCGCGCGAGAATGTGCGCATCAGACCGGACTCGAACTGCATGTTGCTGTCGGTGCGGGCGCGATCACCGGCTATCGTGGTGGTGGTCGTACCGCTCATGTTGATCATCTTCATCAGGCCAGCGCCGCTCACGGACATGCGCTCTTCGAGACGCACGTCGGCGTGCGCCGCGGCGCCGAGCGCTCCAGTAATCGCAACGCACAGCGCGAGCCGTCCGCCGGCGCCGACGAGCATGTGAATCGTACAGGGGGTGCGTTTGGACGAATTCATCTGGCCGCCTCGGTTCTTCTCGCTACGCAATGGCGTGCGGAATCATGCCACGAACGGCCGTCGCCGAAAGCGTCGGGCGCCGAAATTTGCGAACGGCGACCTGCGTCCGCGACAGCCGATGCGCGGTTTGAAATTCAGGATTTACTGTCGGACCGGGCCGGATCACACCACCCGCCGACCCTCGATGCGACGCAGGACCGCGCGCAGCCGCTCGCCGTGGTCGGCCGCGAATTCTCGCGCTTCAACCTCGAACCGATTAGCCCAGTATCCGTGGCGCAGCCATTCGATGACATAGCGCCACACGGTAAGCCGACGCGGCTGCCACTGGCGCAAGACGTGGAAGTACTCGTGCAGCAACAGATCGGCGTCCTGCCAGAAATCCTCGGCAGAGCCGCGCAGGAGGATGCGGTTGCGGCGGGTGGTGGCTCGAGCGCCCCGGTGTAGTCGGGCGTATGTGGATCGCTCGATGACGCGCACGTGCTCGACGCGCTCGCCAAATACTTCACGCAGCGCAGCAACGATCTCAGGAGGCGGTGTCGAGCAACGGCGCATGGCGTCAAAGCAAGGCTGCGATCACTCGCGATGCTATGTTCTCTGACTGTCGTACTCGCGCCGCGTGAGCGACTTCTGCCGAGGCCGAGCCACGCCGACGAACGCGTCAGCGAAAGCAGCGCATCCCCGGAGCGGCGCCGCCATCGCGCTCAGAAGAAAGCCTGCAGACCGGTCTGCGCGCGGCCGAGAATCAGCGCGTGTACGTCATGCGTGCCTTCGTACGTGTTGACCGTCTCCAGGTTCTGCGCGTGACGAATGACGTGGTATTCGCTGCTGACGCCGTTGCCGCCGTGCATGTCCCGCGCGGCGCGTGCGATGTCGAGCGCCTTGCCGCAATTGTTGCGTTTGATGAGCGATATCATCTCCGGCGCCATCTTGCCGCTGTCCAACAGTCGGCCGACGCGCAGAGCAGCCTGCAGGCCCAGAGCGATCTCGGTCTGCATATCGGCGAGCTTCTTCTGGAAGAGCTGAGTCTGCGCGAGCGGACGATTGAACTGAATGCGCTGCATTCCGTAATCACGCGCTCTGCGCCAGCAATCCTCGGCGGCGCCCATCGCGCCCCAGGCGATGCCGTAGCGTGCGCGGTTGAGGCACTCGAACGGCCCGCGCAGGCCGCTTACGCCCGGCAACAGGTGCTCCTCGCCGACCTCCACGCCATCCATGACGATTTCGCCCGTCACCGACGCGCGCAGCGACAGCTTCCCTTCGATCCTAGGCGTCGACAGGCCCTGCATGCCCTTCTCGAGAATGAAGCCGCGGATCTTGTCATCGTGAGCGGCCGATTTCGCCCAGACGACGAACACGTCGGCGATCGGGCTGTTGGTGATCCACATCTTTGAACCGACCAGACGGTAGCCGTCCGCGGTCTTCTCGGCCCGGGTGCGCATGCTCGCCGGGTCGGAGCCGGCGTCAGGCTCCGTCAGGCCGAAGCAGCCGATCCATTCGCCGGACGCGAGACGCGGCAGATACTTGCTGCGCTGCGCCTGCGAACCAAAAGCGTAGATCGGATGCATCACCAGCGAGGACTGCACGCTCATCATGGAGCGATAGCCGGAGTCGACGCGCTCGATCTCGCGCGCTATGAGTCCGTAGGTCACATAGGAGGCGCCGGCGCCGCCGTACTCGGCGGGTAGAGTCGCTCCCAGCAATCCCATCGAGCCGTACTGTCTGAAGATTTCCGGATCGGTCACTTCGTTCAAGTAGTCGTTCGTGACGCGCGGCAGCAGCTTTTCCTGGGCGAAGGCGTGCGCGCTGTCGCGCGCCATCTTCTCATCGTCGGACAACTGCTCGTCGAGCAGGAAGGGATCGCGCCAATCGAAACTCGCGGAGGTCGGATCTTCGGACATGGTGGGCCTCAAGCAGTCGGTTGCTGAGCGGAACGCTGCAGCGAATAGGTTGATTACGGCAGGCCTGTCAGATGCAATCAATACCGGCATGCACCGAAGCGTCGTGCGCTTCGATGGCGCGTCCCTAGGAGGCGGTCGCTCCTTTCAGCAGTCGCCGCGTCATTCCGAAGAATGTCAGCGCCCAGGCTGCGAGCGCCACGTAAACGAACACGCGCGGCGCCGGCAGCAGGAAATCCAGCTCCATCGCTCGCGCCATCTCGAATGTGCAGACGGTGTACATGCCGAGCGGAAAGACCGCGCCCCAATAGCCAGGGTCATACGTCAGCGGGAACTTCTTGAACGCGTGTCGCCACAACGCCAGGATCGCCAGCATCGGAATCCACCAGGTAGCCGTCGCCCAGAAGAAAATCGTGAACCCTTTGAGGAAAGGAAACATCGAGCGCAGAAACCACGCGTCGGGAACGTTCTCGATCAACAGCGAGCCCGCGAGCGTCGAAATGGCCATCGCGCCCATGTTGATCCAATAAGGCGGCGACAGATCGGCTGGCGAAAACCTGAAAAAGGTGTAGCGATAGAAGATGAGCGAGATCATCCAGATGTACATCATGCCGCCCCACAGCCACATCGAGAGCGCCAGAAAATTGATGTGCAGTCGGTGCGGCTGTTCGAAGTGCTGGGAAAGCAACGCGCTCAGTACGGCGATCGCTTGTGTGGCCACTACCGCGAGCAACCATGCGCCGGTGATGCCCACGTCGAGGGGCGGCTTGTTCTCCTTGACGGTGATGGTGACGAAGATGGCGTACGTCAGGCCGATCCAGAGCAACAGACCGAACAACCAGAGGCCGACGGCGAGTCGGTACGCGTCGGCGATCAGAATGAACTGATTGGCCAGGACGCATGTGCCCGCCACGACCGTGAAGAAACCGAAACTGCGCTGATGGTCCAGCAGGTCGAGCAGGAGCTCGCGGCGATAGCGCACCAGGCGCCATGAAGTCAGACACCAGAGCACGAGATACTGGCCCACGTTGAGCCAGAACAGAGCAACCGCCAAGCGCGGGAACCCGGCGCGTTCGGCGGCGATGGAGACTATGCCGGTCGCCATGACCAACGCGAAGTAACTGGGCGAGAGGTTGCGAACCCCGTTGCCCGCGTGCGTCAGGAATCGACTGGCGAGGCCTGCCGGCGCACCCTGATCGATGCATTGGCGGGCGTGCACCGGCCCGTGAAGCTCGTCGCTGTGCATCTGCATCTGCTGCCCCTGATGGCTCCTCGGACGGCGGCGACCGAGGCGGTCAGATCTGCGATTCTTATGTCAGTGCAAGCCCGGCGCTGATCAGGCTCGCAGGCTGCTGAGCGAACAGGATGGAAGCGGTCGTAAGACAAGCGCTTGCGAAACCGCAGTTCTCATCGGATAGCAGTCGTTCAGCGTCTACCCGAACGATACTGTACCGCGGGGCGGTGCGCGCGAGGGCGAAAAGTCGCGCCATCGGCAGCCGATGGCGCGACTCGCCTTGGTCATCTGAGGTCCGCGCTCACGCGCAGCCACATCGTTCTGCCTGGCTCGTTCACTCGAGTCGTGCGGGTATAGCCTGCAAGCATGGCCCCGCCGCGGCTCAGGTGCTCGGCATAGACGCGATCGAAGAGATTATCGACGCCGGCCGAAAGCAGAACACCCTGCCTCGAACGCCATGCGGCGTTGACCGCCAACGTCGCGAAACCCTCGGTCCGTCCAAGATCCTGGCCGACGATGTTGCCCTGGTCGATGACGAACCGTTCCTGGTCCGCCACCCAGCGTGCGAGCGAGCCGACCGACCAGGCGTTGCGCTGGTAATTGACGCCCAAACGCGCCTCCAGCGGCGGGATCTGCGCCAGCGGCGAACGATCGGTCTCGTTTTCTCCGCGCGTGTACGCCAGCGCGCCGGTGAGCTTCCACCCGGCCCCGAGCGCATAAGCAGCGTCGGCTTCGGCGCCCACGGTCCACGCGTCCACATTGCGCGTAACGCTCACGCGTCGCATTCCCTTCGGGTAGTTCGACTGGATCAGAATGTAATCGTCGATCTGGTTGTAGAACGCGGCGAGAGACAGCTCGAGCCGCGAGGACCGATACACGAAGCCGGTATCGAGCTGCGTCGTCCTCTCCGGCCGCGTATGGAACGCATTCGAGGCGCCGATGCTCTCGCGATTGGCGCCCAGCAGCTCCCAGTAGTCGGGAAAGCGCGCCACATGACCGACGCCCGCGTAGAGGGTGGAGCTCAATGAATCGACATCCCGCTCCCATCGTGCGAAACCGCTAGTCAGGATGGTCGATCGCTTCTCTCCAGCCGTCGGATTGGGGACGGCGGCGCCCATGCCGCGGGAGAGCATGGCGCGCGAGTCCTGCGCTTCCCAGGCGTCGAAACGCACGCCGCTCACCAGACGCTGCGCGTCGCTCACGGGCCAGGCGACTTCACCGAACAATCCGACATTCTCGAACCGCCCATCCTCGACGCGCGCCTGAGTCTGATACGGCGTCAGCAATTGATTATTCGTGGAGCGAATCGTGTGCACGTTCCACTGAGCGTCCATGCCGACTGTCGCGCGTACGCCCTTATCGCGGCCGAACTCGAACGCGAGGCGCCCGCCGGTCGTCTTGCGATCCGGGTTGCTCACCATGGGATTTTGCATCGCAGGCGAAAGCGCACGCAGCGAGTAGTTGTCCATTACGTGGTCCACGTAGTTGTAGAACACGTGCGCCTCCAGCCCGCGCAGCCAAGCGCCTGCGTATTGGCGCTCAAAACGAAGTCCGAGGTTCTCCCGCTCGAACATGGCGCCGTCCATCGCACGATCGGCGTAAGCGGCCTCGCCGTCGCTGAGAGCGCCGGTCAGTGCGACTCGGGTGTTCTCATCCGGGGTCCAGCCGAGCTCTACGTTCGAGCTCCAGCGCATGTACTGCGAGTGCACAAGATTGCCGGCGCCGTCTTCATAGTCGTCCGCCTCCGCTCGGGTTCCGGAGATCCGGCCGTAAAAGCGGTCGTTGCCCAACGAAATATCTGCAACCAGGTCGCGGCGGTCTGCACTGGCGGCCAAGGCGCTCGAATGAATTCGCAGGGCGCCGTCATCGAAGCGCGGGGTATCGCGCTCGAACAACACGGTCGCCGCCGAATTGCCCGGCCCATGCAGGACCGTTTGCGGCCCCTTGATGATGACGATCCGATCGTATGCTTCCGGAAACACGTAGGCCGTAGGCGGATCCATCCGCATGCCGCAGCCGCCGAGAATCTGCTCCCCGTCCACCTGTACATTGATGCGCGAAGCGGCCATGCCGCGAAATACCGGATCGCCGTCCGCGCCGGCCTTACGGATCACCGAGAACCCCGGAATGCTCTTCAGGTAGTCGGCGCCGTCATGCGCCGGCAGAGGCTGCCGCGGCGCCTTTGCATCCAATTCCAGCAGCAACGGCGACTGCATGCGCGCTGCAGTCACGATCACTTCGTGCAGCAGATCGCTGCGGCTCTGCGCTACAGAGTTCTCGTCGGCCGCAGACGCCGCTGCGCAAGCGAGGATGGACGCCACAGTCAACGCCAATGCGCCGTGGGCGCATTGGTGCGTATTGGTCTTCATCACAATCTCCCGTGGCGACGACTGCGGCGTCAGCGCAGTACGTCGCAGAATCAAACGACTGCGTCGATCGCGCGCTGCGTGCAGCGGCGAGTCAACTTACGCAGTGATATGAAGCGAATCGTGCGGGCAGAGCTGCGCCGCTCGATGCAGAGCGTTGCGGCGCAGACCAGCTACACGATCATTGCAGGGGAGATTCCGGGGGGACCGCGGGCGCGCTCGCTGCGGGGCGGGCCAGCCTGAAAACTCGGCTGGCGAGGTTTCGGTAAGAGAACATCCGAGTCCGCAACATACACATCGATGTGCACGGCGCCGCTCGGCGCCGCGACACCCGCCAAGGCGAACGGACACGGTGAATCGCCAGGAGCGCCGTTCGGACTTTCTTCTATCGCGCCATGATGTTCCGCTGGTCCGTGATGACCGCTCGAATACCCGGGCTCGGGCGTCGCGTGAGCGCTCATCACGGCTGGGCAGAAGACCAACGCCGGGCCATCCGCTTGCAGCGACAGCATGAATCCCACGGGCACGAGAGCGCGCACCGCCATCAGCGGCAGCAGCCAAAGTGTCCAGCGATGGATTCGACGTCGGGTCACGACACGCAGTATAGGCGCCATAGGCGCCCGACGGCGAGCGCCGCCAGCCAGCCGGCGATCAGGACGAGCCTGAAGCGCAGATCGTCATGGCGCATCGGCGTCGGACGTCAGAGCTGGGCAAGCGCGCCGCCGGCTGACCAATGTCAAAAGACGATGACGTCGCGAAGTGCGACGCCGACGCAGCAATTATGGATGCGCGATCCGGTCCGCTGAGGCAGTGTTCGGCGCCCGTGGACGTGCGGATCTCAAACGACTTTTTTCAGCTCCGGCAGCACGGCGCCCAGGCTGACGAACTGACGACGCTGCCGTTCCTGCAGATGCGCATAGGGTGGGCCGAAAACCACGTTGACCGAGTTCACGAGGCCCGCGTAGCGCTCGGCGAGCTTGGCCGGCAGCTCCTCGTGCAGGCCGACGATGGCGAAGGTTTCGAGCATCTCGTCGCTCACGAGCGCCGGCATGTCGTCCCAGCGACCCGCCTGCGAAAGTCGCACCAGCTCCGCACACACCTCGCCGAGTCCGTGATGCTCCATCACGGCGGAATACGTGCGGGTGGCCGCATAGAAGGAGATGTGTTTGCGGATGAGTTCCTTCGACTCTTGGAACTCTTCCTCCGTGGCGCCGGTGACGAAAAAGGGATTGATGGCGAAATCGATGTCCTCGAGCCTGCGACCGGCTTTCGCTGCGCCCTCCGCGACCGCTGGGCGAATCACCTCGCGCAGGTAGCTCGGTGAGTTCAGCGGGTGCATGCGGACGCCCTCGGCGAGCTCGCCCGCGAGGCGGCAGTTGTAGGAGTTCACCGCCGCAAGATAGATCGGAACAGTCTCTACGCCTTCGATGGGACCGGGGTTGAAGAATGGGTTGCTCAGCGTGAACTGGTAGTGCTCACCCTTGAAGCTGGGCGGCTCGCCGGCGCTGAAGTGGCGAAAGATCGCCCGCAGGCACAGCACGTATTCGCGCAGACGCGGCCCCGGCGGGCTCGGCCAGGGCGTTGAGTAGCGCCGCTCGTTATGGCCTTTCACCTGCGTCCCTAGACCGAGCACGAAGCGCCCGCGCGAGAAGCGCTGCAGGTCCCAGGCCATCTGGGCCGTGACGAAGGGACTTCTGGGAAACGAGATTGCGATGCCCGTGCCGATGCGCGCCCGGCGCGTATGCTCGGCCAGAATCATCTGCGGCAGGTAGGGATCGTGCCCAGCCTCGGGCACGAGGATCGTGTCGTAGCCGAGCTCATCGAGCTCCCGTGCATGCTGCGCGAGCGCTTCGATGGTCGGCGGAGCAGTGATGGTCGCTTCGATTTTCATGAGCGGGCGTTCTGGGAAATCTATGGTTTATTGTGTTTCCTGCGATCTCGAGCCGTTTCGAAACGCCTTGCATTGCGGGCGTTTCTTTGCGCTGAACCGTCAGGGCGGTAGGTTAATCAGAGCTTCCTTAGAGCGTGCCAGAGCCGTTGATCATACTCGGACGCCGCTGCACGAGCCGAGTTGCGGCGTTCCAGTCCGAAGGCGAGTATGCGACCGACAGTCCTGTCGGAGCACGTCGGTACGATACGCCGGCGATCGACTCGCTACTACTTCCCGATGCAGAACGACGAGAAAATCCTCCCTAGTAGATCGTCCGACGTGAACTCGCCCGTGATCTCCCCCAGGCATTGCTGAGCCAACCGCAGCTCTTCCGCCATCAGTTCCCCGGCGCGGCGTTCAGTGAGTTGACGTTGGGCCTCATGCAGATGCG
>JAVEVD010000019.1:22584-58235 GCA_034005205.1 Steroidobacteraceae bacterium
AGTAGATCGTCCGACGTGAACTCGCCCGTGATCTCCCCCAGGCATTGCTGAGCCAACCGCAGCTCTTCCGCCATCAGTTCCCCGGCGCGGCGTTCAGTGAGTTGACGTTGGGCCTCATGCAGATGCGCGTCGGCGCGCGCCAGCGCGTCGAGGTGCCGGCGGCGAGCGGAAATAGCGCCCGCGTCGGCGCCCTGAAAACCGATGCACTCCTTGAGATGCGCGCGCAGCAGATCCAATCCTTCGCCGGTCGCGGCGGACATGTGGATGCGCGGCGGCAAGGATTGTTCATAGCGCGCCGGCGCGCACGTCGCGTCGATCTTGTTGATGACCAACGTCACGGGAATCGTCGCAGGCAGCGCTGCGGTTTCGGCCTGAATGGCCGAATCGTCCAGCCCTCGCGTGGCGTCGATGACGTACAGAATACGATCGGCTCGCGTCATCTCCTGCTGCGCCCGTCGGATGCCCTCGGCTTCGACCACATCGGCCTGTTCGCGCAATCCAGCCGTATCGGCGATGTGCAGCGGCATGCCGTCCAGATGCACGCGCTCGCGCAGCACGTCGCGCGTCGTACCCGGAACGTCGGTAACGATCGCCGCGTCGTACCCGGCGAGTCGATTCAGCAAACTGGACTTGCCGGCGTTCGGCCGTCCTGCGATGACCACGGTCATGCCTTCGCGCAGCAAAGCGCCTTGCCGCGCTCTTGCCGTGATCTGTGTGCACAGCTCGATTGCCTTGGCGATCCGGTCGCTCAACGCCCGGTCGGCGAGGAAATCGATTTCCTCCTCGGGGAAATCGATCGCGGCTTCGACGTACATGCGGGTCTCGGTCACGACCTCGATCAACGAATGCACCGCGTCTGAGAACTCGCCGTGAAGGGAGCGCAGCGCAGCGCGGGCCGCTTCGGCAGAGCCGCTGTCGATGAGATCGGCGATCGCTTCGGCCTGCGCCAGATCGAGCTTGTCGTTCAGGAAGGCTCGCTGACTGAACTCGCCAGGTTGCGCGATGCGAGCGCCAAGCTCGACGGCTCGCGCCAGCAGCATGTCCATGACGACCGGTCCGCCGTGTCCCTGCAGTTCGAGAACGTCTTCACCCGTGAAGGATGCGGGGCTTGGAAAGTACAGAGCGAGCCCGGTGTCCAGGGGTGCGCCTGCGGCGTCCTTGAAAACACCGAGCGTCGCCCGGCGCGGCTCGGGCACGCGGCCGAGCACGCCTGCGGCGATCTGCGCGGCGCGTGGCCCGGAGACGCGCACCACGCCGACGCCGCCGCGTCCGGGCGGCGTCGCAATCGCCGCGATGGTGTCGCCAGAACTGAGCCCACGATCCATGGGCGCTAGTGTGTCGCCGCTGACGCGGGACGCCAACCGTCTGCTTGGGGGACCGCCGGACAAGCGCCATCCGAAGAGCACTGCAGCTCCACGGACCTTTGTCTTGCGACTCCGTCCATTCCGCCCGCGCAGCAGCCTGCGGGCTGATCAGCGCTTACTGAGAGCGAGCGCTCAGGTTTTCTTCTGTTCCGCAGCGACCAGCTTGTTGATGCGCCACTGCTGCGCGATCGACAGCAGCGTATTGGTGAGCCAGTACAGCACCAGGCCGGCTGGGAACCACGCCATCATCACCGCCATCACGATCGGCATGAACATGAAGATCTTCGCCTGGATCGGATCGGCGCTCGGCATCGGCTGCAGCTTGAACTGAGCGAACATCGCCGCCCCCATCAGCAGCGGCAGGATGAAGAACGGATCGCGCGAGGACAGATCCGTGATCCAGCCGAGGAACGGCGCCTGGCGCATCTCCACGCTCTCGAGCAGCACCCAGTAGAAGGCGAGGAAGAACGGAATCTGGATCAGGATGGGCAGGCAACCCGCCAGCGGATTGATCTTCTCGCGCTTGTACAGCTCCATCATCTGCTTGCCGAGCTGCTCGCGATCGTCCTTGTAGCGCTCTTGGAGCGCCTTGATACGCGGCGCGAGGTTGCGCATCTTGGCCATCGAGCGGCCGCTCGCGGCGGTGAGCTTGTAGAACGCGAGCTTGATGAGGAACGTGACGATCACGATCGCCCAGCCCCAGTTGCCGACCACGCTGTGCACTTTTTCGAGCAGCCAGAACAGCGGCTCGGAGATCACGGTGAGTCTGCCGTAATCCGCTACGAGCTCGAGGCGTGGGCCGGTCGCCGCGAGTTGGTCCTGCAGTTTAGGACCGACAAACAGTGTTTCCGAGAACGTCTTGCTCTGCGAGGCGGGCACGATGATCAGCGGCCCACGATATGAAAGCGTGTAGTTCTGGTCCTGATCGACGTTCAGCCGGTAATCGTAAACGGCGTCTTCGGGTGGAACCGCAGCAGCGACGAAGTGATGCTGCAGCGCCGCTATCCAGCCGCCCTTGATCGTGTTCTGGTAGACACGTTCCTCTTCGTCTTCTACGTCGAGTCGCCGATAACCCTTGCCGTCGTAAATGGCCGGTCCGCGATACGCGTAGGTATCGACGTGGAAGTAAGAGCGTTCGATCGGCTCCCAGTGCCGCACGATCTGCACGTACGAAGCTGCGCTCCAGTCCTGATCCGTCTGGTTCGAAACGTGGTAGTTGACGTCGATGCGGTAGCTTCCAGGGCGGAAGGTGTACGTCTTGGTGACGGTGAGCCCCTGACCGTCGCTCCAGGTGAGCGGTACGACCAGCTTTTCCTGACCTGGCTCGAGACGGAATTCCGTCGATTCGCTCTGGAATGGTTCAAGGTGTGTGGGTTGGGCGCGTCCTTCCGCAGCGCGCAGTCCTGAGCGCGCGACGAAATAGCCGGGACCGGACGGCGTGAACAGCTGCACCGGGTCTTCCGGACGGTTCTTCTCCTTGGGGTATTTGAGCAGCTCTGCGCGCACGAGCGAACCGCCGCGAGAGCTGATATCCATAGAGAGCACGTCGGTCGTGACGCGGATGATCTGCTCGTCTTGCGGCTCAGCGGTCGGTTGCTCGGCTTCGGCGGAGGCCGCAGTTGCGTCCGCCGCTTGCTTCGGAAGATCGGGAAGCGAGGCGTCGTCTTCAGCGCGCATCTCTTCGCTGGCGGTCGCAGCTGGCGCGGGAGGCGCCGCCGGCGGCGCGTAGTCTCGTTGCCAGGCCAGATAGTTCAGCCACAGCACCAGGGCGAGCGCCGCCCAAACGAATACGCGTTGGTTATCCATGAGATAGAGGCTTTACAGAATTGGGCGGCGGCACGGGATCGTACCCCCCCGGGCGCCAGGGGTGGCAGCGCAGCAGGCGGCGCATGGCAAGGTACAGGCCGCGCACGACGCCGTGCTGCTGCAGCGCCTCCTCGGCATAGCTCGAACAGCTCGGATAGAAACGGCAGCTAGGTCCGAGCAGCGGACTCAAGCAGTAGCGATATAGCCGAATCAGCGAGATCAGGAGGATGCGCATTGCTTGGTCACCGCTCGCCAATGCTTCTCGAGACTGCGGATTATCGCGGCATTGTCGGCGTTGCGGGCGCCGGAACGCGCATTGACGACGATATCGACCGCCGGCAGCTCATGCTGGTGCAGGCGGAACGATTCGCGAATCAGTCGCTTGATCCGGTTGCGCCGCACCGCGTGGCCGACGATGCGCGCTGCAATCGACAACCCCAGCCGGGGTCCGGGACCGTCGTTGCGTCGCGCGAAAACCGCGAACATACCGTCGGCGGAGCGCCACGCCTCACGATAGACGCGGTCGAATTCGGATTTTGCCTTGAGACGTTGAGCCGGTCTGAACGGGCGGGCGGGAGCTTGCAATCGTGCCTTGCAATCTGTTGAGGCGTGCGTCGCGCACCGCGCGATCAGGCGCTCAGACGCTTGCGGCCCTTGGCGCGACGTCGCGCGATGACTGCGCGTCCGGACTTGGTAGCCATGCGCGCGCGAAACCCGTGAGTACGCTGGCGATGGAGTTTGCTGGGTTGGTAAGTACGCTTCATGCTGACTCTCGCCGGGAAAGTTTCGCTAAAACAAGCACATGGTGGGCGGAAAAAGAAGGGCGGGAAGGGTACGCAGCGCCCGGTGGGGTGTCAAGCAGGCGAGCCCTATTCCGAGCCTATTCGACAAGCCCTTCTCGACAAACATTTCGTGAGCCGCTGCTGACGCCGTCGCCGGCTTCGGAGACGCGACACAGACTTCCGAGCGCTGTGCATGAACGCTCGGCGTCAGCAGGTATTTTGGCGCCGGCGCAAGAGTGGGCGCGCCTGTGGATAACCTGCGCCGCATCGGTATAGACTCGCCGACGCTCGCTCTCGCCCGCGAGCTTCCAATTTTCCGTCGATCGAGTAGGGGACGAAACCGTGCAGGGTTCGTTATGGCGGCGCTGTCTCGCACAACTCGAGGCGGAGCTGCCGGAACAACAATTCAATACATGGATCCGGCCGCTGCAGGCCGTCGAGGACGGGCGAACCCTGCGATTGCTGGCGCCCAACCGGTTCGTGGTCGACTGGGTGAACGAGAACGTCGTCGCCAGGATCTGCGAGCTGGTCGACGGCCCGGATGGCGTCCCGCCTTCGATCGTGCTGGAAGTGGGCTCGCGCACCAGCGCGATGGCGCCGTCTGCAAGCCCGGCGGCAGGTCCGCGCGCGGTCGTGCGCGATGTTCCCGCGGTGCTCGGCAGTCGCCTGAACCCGGATTTCACGTTCGCCAACTTCGTCGAGGGCAAGAGCAATCAGCTCGCCCGGGCGGCTGCGTTCCAGGTGGCCGAGAATCCGGGCCGGGCCTATAACCCATTGTTCATCTACGGCGGTGTGGGATTGGGCAAGACGCACCTGATGCACGCCGTTGGCAATGTGATCCGCGAGCGCAACGAGTCCGCGCGGATCGCCTACGTGCATTCGGAGCGCTTCGTCGGCGACATGGTCAAGGCGCTGCAGCACAACACGATCAATGATTTCAAGACGGCGTATCGGTCGCTCGATGCGCTGCTGATTGACGATATCCAGTTTTTCGCCGGCAAGGATCGCTCGCAGGAGGAGTTCTTCCACACCTTCAACGCGCTGTTCGAAGGCCAGCAGCAGATCATTCTCACGTGCGACCGCTATCCGAAGGAGGTCGACGGGCTGGAGGAACGGCTCAAGTCGCGTTTCGGCTGGGGACTGACAGTGGCGATCGAGCCGCCGGAACTCGAGACCTGCGTCGCCATCCTGATGAGCAAGGCGGCAGTGAGCCGCGTCGATCTGCCGAACGAAGTCGCCTTCTTCATCGCCAAGCGCATTCGCTCGAACGTGCGCGAGCTCGAAGGCGCGCTGCGACGCGTGATTGCGAACTCGCAGTTCACCGGCCGGCCGATCACCATGGATTTCGCCAAGGAGGCGCTGCGCGACCTGCTGGCGTTGCAGGATCGGATGGTCACGATCGACAACATTCAGAAGACCGTGGCCGAGTATTACAAGATCCGCGTCGCGGAGCTGCTCTCGAAACGGCGCAGCCGCTCCATCGCGCGCCCTCGACAGGTGGCCATGGCGTTGGCCAAGGAGCTCACCAGCCACAGCCTGCCGGAGATCGGCGACGCGTTCGGCGGCCGCGATCACACGACCGTGCTGCACGCCTGCCGCGTGATAAAGGAGCTGCGCGAGTCGAACACGCGAACCAGCGAGGACTATTCAAACCTGTTGAGAACCCTGACCGGTTGATTGTGGATAAGCTGTGGGAGCGGTCGGGAGGGTATTTGTCCACAGGCGGTGCACAGTTTCGGTACAGCTCGCCGGCAACTTGCGGCCACGATTGTGTCGTGCGCAAGTGACGGATATTGCAGGGAAAAAGGCGCTTATACACAGGGTGGCGCCGGTCTCATAATCATCATAATTCTTAAATTTCTATCTCATTAAGAATGTCTGAACAGGTGACAAGATGAAGTTCAGTGCTGAACGGGAGACGATCCTGGCGCCCTTGCAAGCAGTGATCGGAGTGGTCGAGCGGCGTCAGACCATGCCGATCCTTGCGAACGTGCTGGTCACCGCCCGGGACGGACGCATTTCAGTCACCGCGACGGACTTGGAAGTAGAGCTCGTAGCGGGCGCAGCGGTTGAGGTTCAGCAGAACGGTGAGGTGACGCTGCCCGGCCGCAAATTCCTGGATATCGTACGGGCGCTCCCAGACAAGGCGATTGTGACTGTCTCGCTGGACGGAGAGCGCGTCGTCGTGCGCTCCAAGAAGAGCCGTTTTTCCCTGATGACGCTTCCCGCCAGCGATTTCCCAGCTATCGAAGACATCCGGGCGCAGCACACCCTGTCCATCACGCAAGCCGCGCTCAAGCGGTTGCTGGACAAGACCCATTTCTCGATGGCGCAACAAGACGTGCGCTACTACTTGAACGGCATGTTGCTGGAATCGGACGGGAAAGTGCTGCGAACTGTCGCGACCGACGGCCATCGGCTGGCATTTTGCGAGGCCGCGCTGGAAGCGGGCGGCAGTGCGCCGCACCAGGTCATCGTGCCTCGCAAGGGCGTGCTCGAGCTGCAGAGATTGCTAGGCGGCGAAGGGACCGTGGAGCTGGCGATCGGCAGTAATCACGTTCGGGCTCAGATCGGCGATATTCGCTTCACTTCGAAGCTGATCGATGGACGTTTCCCGGAGTATGGTCGCGTAATTCCGGCCGCTCCAAGCAAGAACGTAACCGCCGACCGTGATTTGCTCAGAGGGGCTTTACAGCGCGCCGCCATTCTGTCGAACGAGAAGTATCGCGGAATCCGTATTTCTGTGAAGCCGGGGCTCCTGACGCTTCAGGCTCACAACCCTGAGCAGGAGGAAGCGGAAGAGGAGCTGGAAGTCGGCTACACAGGCGAGGAGATGGAGATCGGTTTCAACGTCAGCTACTTGCTTGATGCACTGGCGGCTCTGGAGGCTGGCGAGGTGACCATCGGGCTCACGGACGCTAACAACAGCTGCTTGCTGACGTCTGCGGCCACTGAGAACGCTAAATACGTCGTGATGCCAATGCGGCTATGAGGATTCGGGGCTGCGTTTCTCCGTGGAGCTGAGTTGGTGTTGAAAGCATCGATCTTTTCGGGGCCCAGGGCGTGTGGCTACGGTTTGCCGGCTCAGGCAAACGGCGAACATCCGCCCCGATGAGAACGTTGGCGCCGCAAGTTCCGGGCTCACGACCGCCTCGATCCTGTTCGCTCGGCAGCCTAGGCTTGGTCGGACGGTTAGTCCCCGCCAGGTAAGCCGGCCGCGTATGAACTGCAGCTTCGCAACTTGATTCTTACGGCTACTTTCCATTCTGCGCGCCAGGCAGCCCTGCAGGCTTAACTAGCGCTTACTCCGGGCGCCAATGTGCTGAGCTCGCTCGAGGTCGAGAATTTTCGCTGCATCGAGCAGGCGCGACTCTCGTTCGACGCCCGCGCGACGGGCATCGTCGGACCGAACGCCTCGGGCAAGACCAGCCTTCTCGAGGCAATCTACTTCCTCGGGCACGGACGATCCTTCCGAGCAGCGCAACGGGACAAGCTGATCCGACATGACGCGCCGTTCTTGCGGATCGTTGGCCGCCTTGACGCGGCTTCCGATCCCCATGTGAACCCGCCGCCTCCCGATGGCGGCCCCAGCGATGGTGCGAGCGCGCTACCGCATGCGGATTCCGGAGCATCCCCGACGTTTGCCGGACGGGCCGAAGCGGCCGGAGAACTGGGAGATCCAAGAAGTGCGCGGGATCGCAGCGGTGCATCTGCGGGTGCGGCGGTGGATTCAGCGCCCGGCGCTGCCTGGGACGCAGGTCGGAGCTCTGCGCAGGTCGTTGCAGGTGTGGAATACCAGCCAGACCGGCTTCAGGTACGTCTTGGCGGAAAGGCTGTCTCCGGGTTCTCGGAGATCGCCGCCGTGTTGCCGATTCAGGTCATCGATCCGGGCGTGCATCGCCTGATAGAGGAGGGGTCGGCGCGGCGACGGAAGCTGCTCGACTGGGGAGTGTTCCACGTGAAACACGACTTCCTACTCGCATGGCGGCGATATCAACGGGCGCTCCAGCAACGAAACGCCGCCCTGCGCAGTGGCGCTGGTCTTTCGATGGTTACCGTGTGGGACACTGAGCTGTCGAGTGCAGCTCAGCTGCTGGATCACTACCGCGAAGGCTACTTGGCGGTCTTCATGGATACGTTTCGGCGTTGGGCCGGGCGCTTGGTGAGTCCCGCGGCAGACCTGCAGTA
Source organism: Steroidobacteraceae bacterium (assembly GCA_034005205.1). GTDB lineage: Bacteria > Pseudomonadota > Gammaproteobacteria > Steroidobacterales > Steroidobacteraceae > Steroidobacter. The sequence goes on from JAVEVD010000019.1 coordinate 30,725, forward strand.
TCGGCGCGGCTGGAGGGCCGGCGTCACCCTCGAGGAAGCACTGGCGGAGAATCAATCACGGGACCAGCGCCTGCGAACGACGACCGTCGGGCCACACCGGGCAGACCTTCAGTTCACGATGGGCGGCGCCGCCGCTCGGGATCAGATCTCACGCGGCCAGCAGAAGATGCTCGCTTCCGCCTTCGTGCTCTCTCAGGTGGCGCTGCGGGCCGAATCAGATGCACCGCCAACGTGTCTGCTGCTGGATGATCCAGCCGCCGAGCTGGATGTGGATAATTTGGGGAAACTTCTCGAAGCAATCACCGAGATACCGGCTCAGCTCGTGGTCACGGCGGTCCACGAAGGAGGGCTACGCGGGTTGCCGGTCGGACGGATGTTCCACGTGGAACGAGGGAAAGTGCGCCCGATGGTATAATTCCCTATCTAAATTTCCAGGCAGGACCATGACAGACAAAGACGTTTACGACTCAAGCAAAATCAAAGTCTTGAAAGGTCTCGACGCGGTCCGCAAACGGCCTGGAATGTACATCGGCGATACCGATGACGGTACGGGTTTGCACCACATGGTGTTCGAGGTCGTCGACAACTCTGTCGACGAAGCCCTGGCCGGATATTGCTCCAGAGTGGTCGTCACGGTGCATGCCGATGAGTCGATCACCGTGGCAGATGATGGCCGTGGAATACCTGTGGATATCCATCCGGAGGAGGGGCGTTCGGCCGCCGAGGTCATTATGACCGTGCTGCACGCCGGCGGTAAGTTCGACGACTCATCCTACAAGGTCTCGGGCGGCCTGCACGGCGTAGGCGTATCGGTGGTGAATGCGCTGTCCGAGTACCTGCACCTGACCATTCACCGCGGCGGGCGCCGTTACCAGCAGGAGTACCGCTTGGGCGTGCCGCAGGCGCCGCTTGCCGACGTCGGTCCGACCGATCAGCGCGGCACCATCGTGCGCTTCAAGCCGAGCTCCGAAATCTTCACCAATATCGAGTTCGACTACGAGGTGCTCGCCAAGCGCCTGCGCGAGCTGTCATTCCTCAACTCTGGGGTGCGCATCGAGCTGATCGACGAGCGCGATGACAAGAGAGACGTCTTCCAGTACGACGGCGGCATTCGTGAGTTCGTCCGATACTTGAACCGCAATCAGGCCGCTATCCACGACACGATCATCTGGTTCCGCACCCAGGAAGGGCCGGTCACCGTCGAGCTGGGATTGCAGTGGAATGACTCGTACCAGGAGAACATGCTTTGCTACACCAACAACATTCCGCAGAAGGATGGCGGCACTCACCTGGCTGGCTTCCGTAGTGCGCTTACCCGCACGCTGAATAACTACATAGAGAAGGAGGTCTCGACCAAGGAGAAGACGCAGACCTCGGGTGACGATGCGCGTGAGGGGCTGACGGCCATTCTGTCGGTCAAGATGCCCGATCCGAAGTTCTCCTCCCAAACCAAGGACAAATTGGTGTCCTCCGAGATCAAGGGCATCGTCGAGTCAGCTGTCGCCAGCAAGCTCGAGGAGTTCCTGCTGGAGCACCCGCCGCAGGCCAAGGCGATCGCAAACAAGATCATCGAAGCGGCCCGCGCTCGAGAGGCCGCTCGCAAGGCTCGTGAAATGACGCGTCGTAAGGGCGCGCTGGATGTCGCGGGACTGCCTGGCAAGCTGGCGGACTGCCAGGAGAAGGATCCGGCGCTCTCGGAGATGTTCCTGGTGGAGGGCGACTCCGCCGGCGGCTCCGCAAAGCAGGGTCGTGATCGGCGCACCCAGGCCATCCTGCCGCTGAAGGGCAAGATCCTGAACGTGGAAAAGGCGCGGTTTGACAAGATGCTGTCATCCGCCGAAGTGGGCACGCTCATCACTGCGCTCGGTTGCGGCATCGGCGCCGACGATTTCGACATCGAGAAGCTGCGCTACCACCGCATCATCGTGATGACTGACGCTGACGTGGACGGCTCGCACATCCGTACCCTGCTGCTGACGTTCTTCTACCGGCAGATGCCGCAGCTCATCGAGCGAGGCCACATCTACATCGCGCAGCCGCCGCTGTACAAGGTCAAGAAAGGCAAGTCGGAGTATTACGTTAAGGACGACGCCGAGCTGAGCTCCATGTTGCTGAAGCAGGCGATCGAGGACGCTGAGCTTTACGTCGATCCAGCGCAGCCGCCGATGAGCGGCTCCACGCTCGAGGCGCTGGCCCGGCGCTGGATGGAGGTGTCGGCCATCATCCGCCGCTCTGCGCGCCGCTATGACCAGCGAGTGCTGGAACAGCTCCTGTACTTGCCCGAGATGACGCTTGCTGACCACGACCGCTTCGAGGCGTTGTCGGAGTGGGGCGCGCAGCTGGAGACACAGCTCAACTCACAGACCGACGCCGCCAATCGCCGCTATCGGGTGCGCGTGCTGAAGGGTCCGGAGGGCTCACCGCCGAAGCTGCTGGTGGCGCGCACCGAGCACGGCTCGACTACCGAGAAGCATATCCATCGCGAATTCTTCGAATCTGCGGAATACCGCCGGATTGCGGAGCTGGCGAAGACGCTCACCGGACTGCTGCAGCCTGGCGCGTACGTGGCGAAGGGTGAACAGCGCCGCGAAGTGGGCAGCTTCCGTGAGGCGATCGACTGGCTGCTCGATCAGGCTCGCCGCGGGCAGGTCATCCAGCGCTATAAAGGCCTGGGAGAGATGAACCCAGAGCAACTTTGGGAGACGACCATCAATCCCGAAACCCGCCGTTTGATCCAGGTGCGCATCGAAGACGCGCAGGCGGCCAACGACATATTCGCAACCCTGATGGGCGACCAGGTCGAACCGCGGCGCGAGTTCATCGAGAAGAACGCCTTGGCGGTAGCGAATTTGGACGTGTAGTTGATGATCAAGAAATCCTTGTCTGTAGCGCCGTTCTCGCAGTAAATTCTCAATCTATCGTTAAACTTTACCTAATTATAAGGTTACTGCGATTCGGATCTGGCGGCGGCGGCGACGCCTGCTGAAACACGGGTTTGCTCCGCGGTCGGGAAGGTGGCGAGCTTGCCCTCGATCCACGCCCGCACTTCCTCGTTGACTTCGCGCGCATCCCGCCCGGCGGCGTCGATCGGCGGACCGATCGCCACCCGGATCACGCCGGGCCGCTTCAGCCAGCCGCGACGCGGCCAGAAAAAACCCGCGTTGTGAGCGACCGGTATGACTTTGCATCCCGCCTTCGACGCGAGCAGGGCGCCGCTCACGCCGTACTTGCGCTTCTCGCCAGGCGCAACCCGGGTCCCCTCCGGGAAGATCAAAATCCACAGCCCTTCGGCAAGACGTCGCTGTCCCTGGGTCAAGACCTGGTTCACGGCGGCCGCGCCGGCGCGCCGATCGATCGCGATCGGCTTCAGGAAGCGCACCGCCCAACCGACTACCGGGATCCAGGTCAGCTCTCGTTTCAGCACCCAGGATTGCGGCGGGAAGATGGTCGCCTGCGCGATCGTTTCCCATGCTGACGAATGCTTCCACATGGATACGTGCGCCCCGGGAGGGATGTTCTCCAGCCCCTCGACGGTGTAGCTGAGCCCACAGAGTTTCTCGAGCAGCCAGAGGTTGGTGCGCGCCCAATATCGGGCGACAGCGTAGCGCTTGTTCGGCAGCCATCCGACGACCAGCAGGATGACGCCGTACACGAACGTGCTCGCGAACAGCAACGTAGTGAACAGCACCGACTTGAGCCACTGCACCTAAGCGCTCCTGTATATCTCGGTCCGTATATCTCAGCCCGGCAGGCGTGAAAGGTCGGCCACTTGCAGGAACAGCGCCCGGAGCCTGAACAGCAAGCCCAACCGGTTGGCGCGCACATCCGCGTCCTCGACCATGACCATCACGTCATCGAAGAAGCGGTCGACGTCCTCACGCAACGATGCGAGCTGCTTCAGCGCCGCACCGTACTCGCGGCGCTGGAATAGCGGATTGACGGCCCGCTCCATCGAAAGCACGTGCTCGAAAAGGCGACGCTCGGATTCGTGCTCCAGCTTGCTTGTATCCACCGCAGCGGAGATTTCCTGCGCAGCCTTGCGCAGGATGTTCGCGATCCTCTTGTTTGCGGCCGCCAGGCTGGCCGCTTCAGGAAGCCGCAGGAAGTCGCGCAGGGCGTTCAGTCGCACGTCGATGTCGAGCGGCGAATGCGGACGGGTGGCGAGGACCGCATCAAACATCTCCGTGGTGATCTGGTTGGACGCGGCCTCCTCCAGATAAGCCCCGCGCAGGCGGTCCATGAAGTAATCCCAGACTTCCTCAGTCAGCCCCGCGGGCTTGTCGACCGGCTGCGCATCCACTGCGCTGGTCACCAGCTGCAGCAGATCGAGATCGAGCCTGCGCTCTAGGATCGTGCGCAGCACCCCCAGCGCCGCACGACGCAATGCGAATGGGTCGCGCGCGCCGGTAGGCTTCTGTCCGATGGCGAAGATGCCGCAAATCGTGTCCAGCTTGTCCGCGATGGCGAGCGCCATGCCGGTAGGCGTCTCTGGCAACCGATCCGCCGCGAACCGCGGCCAGTATTGCTCTTCGATGGCTGCACAGACCGCCTCAGGTTCGCCGCTGTGCGCCGCGTAGTATTTCCCCATCACGCCTTGCAACTCGGGGAACTCCCCGACCATCGCGGTCAGCAGATCGCACTTGGAGAGTTCCGCCGCGCGGCGCACTTCAGACTCCTGCGCGCCGACGGAATGGCTGATGCGCGCGGCGAGCCTCGCCACCCTTTCGGTCTTGTCGTAAAGCGACCCGAGCTTTTGTTGGAAAGTCACCGAGCGCAGCGCCTCGCGGCGTTCGGCGAGCGGTTGACGTCTATCGATCTCCCAGAAGAACGCCGCATCAGCCAACCGCGGGCGCACCACCCGTTCGTTGCCGTCGCGCACCTTGTCCGGGTCGCGGCTTTCGATGTTGGCCACCGTGATGAACGCGTTCATCAGCGCGCCCTGCGGCGTGCGCACCGGGAAATAGCGCTGGTGGTCCTGCATCGTGGCGATCGGCGCTTCTTCAGGCAGCTCGAGATAGCGCTCCTCGAATCGCCCGGCGATGGGCGCGGGCCATTCCACAAGCGCCGTGACCTCTTCGAGCAGCGCTTCGTCGATGACCGCTCGACCGCCGAGAGACTGGGCGAGAGCTTCAACGCCCGAACGGATGCGCTCGCGCCGCTCGGCGGCGTCCGCAATCACATGTCCTTTGCGCAGCAGTGTCTCGCAGTATTTTGCCGGACTGCTGATGTGGATCGGCCGGGGAGCGTGGAAGCGGTGGCCGCGCGAGTGCTTGCCGGTGGGTATTCCCAGGATCTCGGCCTCCACCACACTCGAGCCGAACAGCATCACCACCCAATGGACAGGACGGACGAACTCCTGCTCTCCCGCGCCCCACCGCATGCGACGTGCGATCGGCAAAGCGTCGAGTGCGGCTTTCACTACGCCAGGCAGCAGCGTCGTTGTGGACTCGCCGCTCTTCACGCCGGTGTATTGCAGCACAGGGCCCTTGGGCCCCTGGACGCGTTCCAGCGCGTCCACGGACACGCCGCAAGAAGCGGCGAAGCCCAGCGCCGCCTTGGTCGGCTGGCCGGCCTCGTCGAATGCGCTCGCGACCGCCGGACCTTGACGTCGGATAGTCTGATCTGGCTGTCGGTCCGCGACGCCGGTGATATGCACAGCGAGCCGGCGCGGCGTAGCAAACCACCGCACGCCGCCGCGGCGAACTGCTGCATCGTCCAGCCTCTTGGCGATTCCGTCGGCCAACGCCTGAGCGAGCGTGAACAGGGACTTCGGAGGCAACTCCTCCGTGCCGATCTCCAGCAGAAAATCACGCTTGGCCATGCGATCAGGCCCCCGCCGCCGCTGGCCGGTCGGCGCTCGCGGCGGCCTCCGTCGCAGCCTGCCTCAGCATCGGGAAGCCGAGCGCCTCGCGCGATCTGTAATAGGTTTCTGCGACCTCTTTGGCGAGCGCGCGGACTCGCAGGATGTAGCGCTGCCGTTCGGTCACGGAGATAGCCTTGCGTGCATCGAGGAGGTTGAACGTGTGGGAAGTCTTCAGCATCTGCTCGTACGCAGGCAGCGCCAGCCCATGCTCGAGGAGCGAACGGCACGCTGACTCGTGCTCGTCGAAGTGACGAAAGAGTGTTGAGACGTCGGCCAGCTCGAAGTTGTATTTCGACTGCTCGACTTCGTTCTGGTGATACACGTCGCCGTACGTCACCCGTCCGAGTGGACCGTCGGCCCAGAGAATGTCGTAGATGCTCTCCACGCCCTGCAAGTACATCGCGAGGCGCTCCAGCCCGTAGGTGATCTCCCCCATCACGGGGCGGCAGTCGAGGCCGCCTACCTGTTGGAAGTAGGTGAACTGGGTGACTTCCATGCCATTCAGCCAGACCTCCCAGCCGAGGCCCCAGGCGCCCAGCGTGGGCGATTCCCAGTTGTCTTCGACGAAACGGATGTCGTGTGTCAGGGGATCGAACCCCAGGGTCGCAAGCGAGCCGAGATAGCGGTCGATGATGTCGTTCGGCGAAGGCTTCAGCACGACTTGAAACTGGTAGTAGTGCTGCAGCCGGAATGGATTGTCGCCGTATCGCCCGTCCGTGGGGCGCCGCGAGGGCTGTACGTAAGCAGCGCTCCAGGGTTCCGGTCCGACAGCCCGCAGCAGCGTCGCGGTGTGGAACGTGCCGGCCCCCATCTCCATGTCATAGGGCTGCAAAATGACGCAGCCTTGCTGCGACCAATAGTTCTGCAGGGCAAAAATGAGCTGCTGAAACGTCCGCGGCGGAACGCCGGGTTTGGGTAGGGGCATGGAACTTACCGACGAGGTTTCTTTCTGTCGCGCCGCACTGCAAGGCAGGCGCCATGCGAGGAGGACCGCAGCTTCGCGAACTCTTGTCTTATGACCACTTCCATTCTGCTCGATTGGTAGCTGCGGGTTGAATCGCCGGACCTTGTGCGGCGCGCGAGTATAGCTTGAGGGCCGCGCGACGCCGTGCATCCGATTGCTGTTGGCGGCGGCGCGTCTGGTGGCAGCTGTGCACTAAATTGATGCGCGCTGGTTGTGTGAAGCACTAAAATGGTGCGCGTCAGGCCGCCCTGCACCTGGATTTCCGGTCGAAAGTTAGCATCTGCGCCATACCGGTGCGTTGGCATATTTTCTGCACCTTGCAGGCTGTCGAATGACCCCGGCGTCGTCGCGGCAAGCGACCCGTGGACGCCCACTGTTGCCGCGCACCCGGAGGAGACTCATGACGACCCCCGCTGAAGTTCTCAGCATGTTGCAGGAAAAAGAAGTCAAGTTCGTCGATCTGCGCTTTACTGACACACGCGGCAAAGAACAGCACGTGACCGTTCCAGCGCGCACCGTCGATCAGAGCTTTTTCGACGACGGGAAGATGTTCGACGGTTCCTCGATCGCCGGCTGGAAGGGCATCAACGAGTCGGACATGGTGCTCATGCCGGATGCCAGCACCGCAGTCGTGGATCCCTTCTTCGAAGAGACCACCGTCATCATCCGCTGCGACGTTCTCGAGCCCGCCACCATGCAGGGCTATGACCGCGACCCGCGTTCCATCGCGAAGCGGGCCGAGGCATACCTGAAGTCCACCGGCATCGGCGAGACCGCCCTGTTCGGACCGGAGAACGAATTCTTCATCTTCGACGACGTGCGCTACGGCACGACCATGTCGGGGTCCTTCTTCGAAATCGATTCCCAGGAAGCGGCCTGGAGCTCGAGCAAGTCGTACGCGGACGGCAACAAGGCGCACCGTCCGGGCGTGAAGGGCGGCTACTTCCCGGTTCCACCGGTCGACTCGTTCCAGGACGTGCGTTCGGCGATGTGCCTCGCCTTGGAGGAGCTCGGCATGAAGGTCGAGGTGCATCACCACGAGGTCGCCACTGCGGGTCAGTGCGAAATCGGCGTGAATGCGAACACGCTGGTGCGCAAGGCCGATGAGGTGCAGCTTCTCAAGTACGCCATTCACAACGTCGCGCACGCGTATGGCAAGACGGCGACCTTCATGCCCAAGCCGTTGGTCGGCGACAACGGCAGCGGCATGCACGTGCATCAGTCGATCTCGAAGGACGGCAAGCCGCTGTTCGCCGGCGACAAGTACGCGGGCCTGTCCGACACGGCTCTGTACTACATCGGCGGCGTCATCAAGCACGCCAAGGCGCTCAACGCCTTCACCAATCCGAGCACCAACAGCTACAAGCGTCTGGTGCCCGGCTTCGAGGCGCCGGTGATGCTGGCCTACTCGGCTCGCAATCGCTCCGCTTCGATTCGCATTCCCTGGGTGTCCAATCCCAAGGCGCGCCGCATTGAAGTGCGTTTCCCGGATTCGACCGCAAACCCGTATTTCGCCTTCGCCGCCATGCTGATGGCCGGCCTCGACGGCATTCAGAACAAGATCCATCCCGGCGACGCCGCGGACAAGGATCTGTACGACCTGCCGGCGGAGGAAGCGAAGAATATTCCGGAGGTGTGCTACTCGCTCGAGCAGGCGCTGCAGGCGCTCGACGCCGACCGAGGCTTCCTCAAGGCGGGCGGTGTGTTCACCGATGATGCGATCGACGCCTACATCGCGCTCAAGATGCAGGAGGTCGCCAAGGTGCGCATGCATACCCATCCGTTGGAATTCGAGTTGTATTACAGCGTGTGAGGATGCGGCGCGTCCGGTCCATGCAGCCGGGCGCGCCGGCGTCCTGCGCGGCGTCGAAGGTGACGGCCGTCACAGATGGGCCGTCGCCGCTTTTGTACGGCCGGGGCGAAGCCGCTATGCTTTCTCATCATGCGTACGGCGCTACTTCTGATCGCGTTGCTCGCGACGCCTGCGTTCGCCGCTCAGACGGTCTGGAAATGGGTGGATGCGAACGGTGTGACGCATTACTCCGACCGTCCCGTGCCCGGCGCCACCCGCATGGAGATCAACGTCAGCAGCCGTGCAGACGCTCCGAGCCGCTCTACGTTCACGAACGACGCCGATGCTTCCCGTCAGGACGAAGCGAACGCCGAGCCGTACTCCATGTTCGAGATCTGGCGTCCCGACCAGGAGGAATCTGTGGTCAACACGGGTGGGCGCGTAAGCGTCAGCATCCGCATCGACCCAGCGCTGCGCCCGGGCCACGATCTGCATCTATATCTGGACGGCCGCCTCGTGGAGGGGGAGTCGCCTACCGCCACCAGCTACGAGTTGACCGAAGTCCCGCGAGGCGAGCATCAGGTGGTGGCCGTGATCACCGATCAACGCGGTCAGCGTGTGCAGGAGACGCGGCCGGTGCGTTTCTTCGTGCGTCAGACTTCCATCGCCCAGCCGCCGGTCGGGCCTGCGCTGCGCACTGCGCCGAAACCGCGGCCGCGAGCGGGCGCCAACAAGCTTCCTTCCGAGCAGCCGAGCTACGCCGCATTGAACGGCGCGCCGCTGCAAGTGGATCCGGCCACGAATCTGCCGCGCAAGGAACCGGCGCAAAGAGCCCCCGCCAAGGCCGAGCCGTCGCCGGCGTCGAAACAGGGCGGCTGACGCAGCTCGGCGCGCCGGCCGCGCGCCCTGTCCTTTCCCGATTCGCCCCTCGCTTCGAGACGCGCGTTGCGAAGCGTCGCGAGTGCGGCTCGCATCCTGCGGCGGCTCGACCATGACCTTCGCTGCTCGCCCCGCTGATCTCGCCAGGCCGGAGTTGACCGACGTCTCGCGAGTCCTGGACGGTTTGACCACCAGCGTGCTGATCGTGGATCGCGCGCACACGGTGCTCTACATGAATGTCGCTGCCGAGACGCTGCTCGGCGTCAGCCGCAATCAAGCGCGCGGCCGCATGCTTTCGGAGCTTCTTGTCGACGCCGCTGCGCTGCATGCTTTGACTGATCGCGCTCGCGAGACATGGCGGCCGTTCTCGCGCCGTGAGCTGGCGCTTCGTCCGTGCAACGTCGAAGGCGAACTCGTCGTGGACTGCACGGTGACGCCTTTCGAGGATGCAGGCGATGCGGTTCTGATCGAGATCACGGACGCCACGCAGCATCAGCGGATTACCCGCGAGACCGCGTTGCTCGCGCAGATCGGCGGCAGCCGCCTGATGATTCGCCAGCTCGCCCACGAGATCAAAAATCCTCTCGGCGGCTTGCGCGGCGCCGCGCAGCTACTGTCGCGACAGCTCACCGACGCGTCGATGCGCGAGTACACGTCCATCATCATCAGTGAGGCCGATCGCCTGGCCGCGCTCGTGGACACGTTGCTCGGCCCGGGCCGGGCGCCGCACAAGGAACCGACGAACATTCACGAGCTGCTGCAGCACGTCGGCCATCTGCTTGCGGCGGATGCGCCGCCAGGCGTCGTGATCGAGCGTGACTATGACCCGAGCCTGCCGCCGGCCTACTTGGACCGCAATCTGATGATCCAGGCGATGCTGAATCTCGGGCGCAACGCCATGCAGGCGCTGGCGACCAAGTCGGACGGTCAGGGCCGGCTCGTGCTGCGCACGCGGGCGCTCACCAACGTGAACATCGGCGCACGACGCCACCGAGTCGCGTTCAGCGTGCAGTTCGAAGACAACGGGCCGGGCGTGCCAGAGGAGCTGCGTGACACGCTTTTTTATCCGCTCGTGACCGGCCGTGCAGCGGGCTCCGGCCTCGGGTTGGCCGTTGCGCAGGATTTGGTCAGCCGGCACGCAGGTCTCGTCGAATTCACCAGCCGTCCCGGGCAGACCATCTTCACCATTGTGGCGCCATTCAATGCAGACACCGATGAAGCCGCTTAACGTCTGGCTGGTCGACGACGACGCTTCGATCCGCTGGGTTCTGGAACGGGCGCTGCGTCAGGGCGGCATGGCGCCGACTGCCTTCGATCAGGCCGACGCGGCGCTCGCGGCGCTCGATCGCCACCGACCTGACGTGCTGATCACCGACGTGCGCATGCCGGGCCACAGCGGCCTTGAGCTGCTGAAAGAGATTCGCAGCGCACAGCCCGAGTTGCCAGTCATCGTGATGACGGCCCATTCCGACCTCGACAGCGCTGTCGCGGCTTACCAGGGCGGCGCGTTCGAATACCTGCCCAAGCCGTTCGACATCGACCAGGCAGTGGATCTGGTCAAGCGCGCGGCGCAGCAGCGTGTACGTACCGAGGAGCCGCCGGGCGAGGCGCGGCGCATCCCGGAGATGCTCGGGCAGGCGCCGGCGATGCAGGAGGTGTTTCGCGCCATCGGGCGACTGTCGCGCTCCAGCATGACTGTGTTGATCACCGGCGAATCGGGCACCGGCAAGGAGCTCATCGCGCGGGCGCTGCATCGCCACAGTCCGCGCGCCAACAAGGCCTTCGTCGCGCTGAACACCTCGGCCTTCACCGCCGATCTGCTGGAATCCGAGCTTTTCGGCCATGAGAAAGGCTCGTTCACCGGCGCCGATCAACTGCGTCGCGGCCGGTTCGAACAGGCCGATGGCGGAACGCTGTTCCTGGACGAAATAGGCGACATGTCCCCGCCATTGCAGACACGGCTGCTGCGCGTGCTGGCGGAGGGCGAGTTCTACAGGGTGGGCGGCGCCTCGCCGGTGCGCGTCGACGTGCGTGTGATCGCCGCCACGCATCAGGATCTGGAAGCGCGAGTGAAGCAGAATTTGTTTCGCGAGGATTTGCTGCATCGTCTCAACGTGATCCGCATCCAAGCGCCGCCGCTGCGTTCGCGCCGCGAGGACATTCCGGAGCTGCTGACGCACTACCTTCACGAAGCGGCGGCCGAGCTTGGCGTGGAGCCGAAAACGTTGACCCCCGAAGCCGCTGCTGCGCTGACGAACTTCGATTGGCCCGGGAACGTACGCCAGCTCGTCAATGCGTGCCGACGCCTCACGGTGACCGCGCCCGGGAGGGAAATCGAGGTCGAGGACATCCCGGAGGATCTGGGCGGCGTTCCTGGGGCGGTCAACCTGCAGGCGGAGTGGACTCGTCAACTGGAGGCCTGGGCCGAACGCCGGCTGGCCGCCCAGGAAACGCCGTTGCTCGACGATGCGCTCCCGGAGTTCGAACGCACGCTGATCCGGGCGGCGCTGCGCAAGACGCAGGGCGCACGCCAGGAAGCCGCGCGCTTGCTCGGTTGGGGGCGCAACACGCTCACGCGCAAGCTCAAGGAGCTTGCGATGGACGACGAGTGAAGGGCGGAGGCCCAGGTAAGCGCTGATCAAGCCCGCAGGCTGCTGACCAGAATCACCAGCGCCATGAACGCGCTCCCGTGTGCTACGGACCGACGATCACGAGCAGAATGGAAGTGTCCGCAAGCCAAGGAGTTGCGAGGCTGCGGCTCTCATCGGCTGAGCTTGTTCAGCGTTTACCTCGGTCAGCAGGACGCTGGCCGTGCGACCGGTTGAGCGTGCGAAGACGACGCGCCGATGAGCTCGGCGACCGAGCGCAGACCCTCGCGCTGCAGATACTGCTCTATTCCGGCGTTGATCTTCTTGCACACTAGCGGATCGTAGAACAGCGCCGTTCCCACGCCGACTGCGCTGGCGCCTGCGATCAGGAACTCGAGCGCATCCTGCGCGGACGAAATTCCTCCCTGACCGATGATCGGTACGTTGTGGCGTCGCGCCACTTCATACACCTGATGCACTTTCAACAGGGCGATGGGCTTGATGGCCGGCCCGGACAAGCCGCCCTGCACGTTGCCGAGCACCGGACGTCGCGTAGCGACGTCGATGGCCATGCCCATGACGGTGTTGATGACCGAGAGCGCATCGCTGCCTGCTTCGATGCACAGGCGCGCGTTCTCACGAATGTCGGTCTGGTTCGGCGAGAGCTTGGTGATCAACGGTTTCCTCGTGACCTTGCGGCAGGCGGCCACGACCCGCGCCGACATCTCGGGGTAGTTGCCGAACTGCACCCCGCCTTCCTTGATGTTGGGGCAGGAGATGTTGATCTCGATGGCGTCGATCGGCGAGTCCTCGAAACGGCGCGTCACCTCGACGTAGTCTTCGATGGTCGAGCCGCACACGTTGGCGATGAAACGCGTCTCGCTGAAGTCGAGAGTCGGCAAGATGTGCTCGACGACGCGTTCGACGCCCGGGTTCTGCAGCCCGATCGCATTCAGCATGCCCATCGGCGTTTCGTACACGCGATGCGGCGGATTGCCGAGCCGCGGTTCGAGCGTGGTCCCCTTCAGTACGATCGCCCCAGCGTCGCGGTTGGAATAGCCCTCTACACGGGTGTACTCCTCGCCGAATCCTACGCAGCCGGAAAGCAGCACGATCGGAGAGTCGAAGCGCAGGCCGCAGAACGAGGTTGAAAGCATGGAGGCGGTTGGCGGTGAGCGGTTGGCCGTTAGTTTAGCGCAACGCGCGGATCAGTCCGCCCGACGCTTCTTGCTCGTCATGCGGCCTTTCTTGGCGCCGCTTCGCGCTGCACTATTCGCAATCCCGCTTCGATCGTTCGCTCCGCCATGTTCCACGTCATCCTTTACCAGCCAGAGATCCCACCGAACACCGGCAACGCCATCCGTCTGTGCGCCAACAGCGGCGCCTCGCTGCATCTGGTGCGGCCGCTGGGCTTTGATGTGAGCGAAAAGGCGGTTCGGCGCGCGGGAATGGACTACGCGGAGCTGGCGAACGTGCGTGTCTGGGGCTCACTCGAGGAATGCCTGGAGGAGCTGAAGCCGCCCCGTTGGTTCGCGGTTTCCACCCGCGCGAGCACGCGGTATGACCAGATGAGATACGCTCCGTCGGACGCGTTCGTTTTCGGTCCAGAAACCCGCGGCCTCCCCCGACACGTCCTCGAACGGTGCGCCGCAGAGCGGCGCCTGCGCCTGCCGATGCGGGCGGGCAATCGCAGCCTCAACTTATCGAATGCCGTGGCGGTTCTGGTGTACGAAGCCTGGCGGCAGCACGACTTCGCCGGGGCCGCTGACGCCGGGCTGTGCTCGTCGGCAATCGGCTAGTCGGTCACCGCGTCTTTCACGACTTCCGGCTTGAGCGCCCTGCTCATCAATTCCTTGACCGCCTCGCGCGGCGCCACGCCTTCATAAACGACGCGGTAAACCTGCTCGCAGATCGGCATTTCGATTCGTACGCGGGCGGCGACCTCACGCACGGCGCGCGCTGCGAGCACCCCTTCGACGACCTGACCGATGGCCTTCTGCGCCGGTCCGACCGCTTCGCCCGCGGCGAGCGCCAGCCCGAAGCGGCGATTGCGCGATTGATTGTCCGTGCAGGTCAGCACCAGATCGCCCAGTCCGGCCAAGCCCATGAACGTGTCTTTGCGTGCGCCGAGCGCCACGCCCAGGCGCGTCATCTCTACGAGTCCGCGCGTGATGAGCGCGATGCGCGTGTTGGCGCCGAAACCCAGTCCATCGGAGACGCCTGCGCCAATGGCGAGGACGTTCTTCACCGCCCCGCCGACCTCGACCCCGATCACATCGTCCGAGGTGTAGGCTCGGAAGTTCATGCCGGATATTCGCTGGGCCAGCTCGGCGGCGAACGACGGATCCGTGGACGCCACGGTCATGGCGCTCGGCAGACCAGCCCCGACCTCGGCGGCGAACGTCGGCCCGGAGATCACGGCGGTGGGTATGCGATCGCCCAGCACCTCGCGGGCGACCTGATGCGGCAGCAAACCGCTGGCAAGCTCGAATCCCTTGGTCGCCCACGCAATGCGAGCGGAGGCCCCCAGAAAGGTCGAAAGCTCCTGGAGAAAACTACGCAACGCGTGGCTCGGAACAACCACCAGCAAGTCGCGGCTGGACTTTACCGCCTGCCTCAGATCGCGCTCGATCCGCAGCGCTGGCGGAAACGGCGCGTTCGGCAGATAGCGCTCGTTGCGCCGCTCGCGCTCCATCGCCGCGAGTTGCACGGGATCGCGGCCCCACAGAACCGCGACGCCCGTGCGCGCCGCTTGTATGGCGAGCGCGGTTCCCCAAGATCCGGCGCCCAGCACGGCGATGGGCGCGCCGTCGGCCGGCGCTTCGAGATCGGCGCTCATGTCAGCCCGAAAGCGACGTGGTGCGCAGCGTCTGCGGCGCCGTCAGTTCGCTGGAGCGGCGGGCGGCTGTGATTGCCGCCCTTGCTCTTGCTGAGCGCGCGCCGCGGCTTGATTGAACAGCCCCTCGAAGTTCACCGGCGGGAGCAGGAACGGCGGGAAGCCGCCCTTCGTCAACAGGCCGGAGACGACTTCGCGTGCGTAGGGCAGCAGGTAGTTCGGGCAGAAGATGCCGAGCAGGCGTTGCATGTCGGCGGCCGGCACGTTGCGGATGCCGAAGGCTCCGGCCTGCTGCAACTCGACCAGCCACACGGTCTTCTCCGCGGTCTTGGCTTCCAGGCGCACGGTGAGCACGACTTCTTTGAGCTCGGGGCCGAGGTCGTTGACCGTGGTGTTCAGATTCAGGTTGATCGTCGGATTGGGCGCATTCGGCGCGAGGCGAGGTCCCTCCGGCGCCTCGAACGACACATCCTTCACGTACACCGCCTGCGGCGCGAACTGCGGCGCATTCGGATCGACCGCCTGACCGTTGGGCGCGGGTGCGGGTGCTTCATCTGCCATTTTGTGGATCCTCGGTTCGTTTGCGTCGCGAAGAGTAATGCGAAACCGCGGCGAATGCTCACGACGCAGCACTCGCTGTCGGGTAGGAACTTTGCAAAACGCTATTCGAAGAGCGCCGTCGCCCCCCGAATCCTTGCGATTCTTCCAGCTCGGCAGCTTCCAACGCGCTTCGCGGGACCCGCGGAACGCCGCCAGCGCCGCGGCGCCTCCTTCTGAACTATCCGCTTCTTTGTAGCCCGCCGATCCGATCAGCGCTGATCCTGATAAACGCTGTATCCGATGAAAACCGTTGCTTCGCAACCCCCTTATTCACGGCCGCTTCCATTCTGCTCGATCAGCGGTCTGCGGCCTGGTCAGCGCCGACCTAGGGAAGCTCTGATTAACCTACCGCCCTGACGGCTCAGCCCAAAGAAATGCCCGCAACGCAAGGCGCTTCGAGCGGCTCGAGATCACAGAGACAGAGTAAGTCAGAGATTCATTAGCCTCCCGCGAGCAGCCGATCGAGCTCGCCGGAGCGATCGAGCGCCGCGAGCTCATCGTAGCCGCCGACGTGGCGCTCGCCGATGAACACCTGCGGTACGGTGCGCCGCCCTCCGGTGCGCTCAAGCATGCGGGCGCGCTCGACCGGGTCTTCGTCGACTTTGATCTCGCGAACGGTGACGCCCTTGCGCTCGAGCAGCCTGCTCGCGCGCTGGCAGTACCCGCACCAATTGGTCGAGTACATGACGACCTCGGGCGAGGGCGATGATGAATTCGTGGGGGTCATGACTGCTTGCCCTTCTTGGCGGCGGTCTTGACGAGCGGCAGGTTCTCCTGCCGCCAGTTCTGCAGTCCGCCGCGCAGCGTCGCGACCTTGGTGAAGCCCAGCGAGCGCAGCGTGCGCGCCGCGGCGGCTGAGGTGAAGCCGGCGTCGCAGTAAACGATGACCGGCTTCTCCTTGTATTTCTTCAGCGAGTCGGCCCGGCTCGCGAGCTCGCTTGCCGGTATATGCCGTGCGTTGATGATGTGTCCGGCCTCGTATTCGCTGGCGCCGCGCACGTCCAGCATCAGAGCGCCGCTGTTGGCCAGACGCACGGCGTCGTTCACCGGAATCATGCTGGAGCCGCGGGAGCGGTGGCGGAACTCGATCACGACGGCCAGAACGGCGAGAATCAGCGCGACGGCGACCAGAAAGGGGTGGTTGGCGGTGTATTCGAGCAGGCGGTTCATTGCGGCGCGTGAAGTATTCCGGGGAGCTTCCCGACGGGCGAGTCGCCCGGCTGCGGAAAAAAGGGCGCGAAGTATAACAGTCGGCCTGGACGCGCCCGCAGGCGTCCGTGAGGCGCTAAGCTGTCGGCTCCGTCGGGGGATTCCGATGCGCCGAGCCCGCCAGGCGTGCGCCCAGCAGCACGTCTGAATGTCGATTCTGCACGCTCGAATGCGCATTTTGGCGCGGACCGCCAGGGGTCTCGCCCTGGCGGCGCTGCTCATCTGGCTCGCGCCCACCAGCCCGCCGGCGTCGGCCGCCGACGTCGAGTTGCGGGAAGCGGAGCTCAAGAAGGTCCGCAGTCGCATCGAGTCGATCCGCAAATCGATCCAGGCGGAGGCGCAACGCCGTGACTCGCTGAGCAATGCGCTGCGCGACGCGGATTTGCAGGTCCAATCCGCCCGGCAGCGGCTGGCCGAGGTGCGCTCCAAGCGGACGGCCGCCGAGCGGCGCCTCGCCGAGCTCCGCAACGAGCAAGAGGAGACCCGCGAGCGCATCGCGAGCCACCGCCGAGCTCTGGCCGGCGATCTGAGCGCGGCGTACATGAACGGTCGCCAGGAGCAGCTCAAGCTGCTGCTGAATCAGGGAAATCCGGCGCAGCTGGCGCGCATGATGGGCTGGTACGGCTATCTCAGCCGCGCGCGCGCCGAACGCATCACCGTGGTCAGTGAACACCTGGCCCACTTGGAGCTGCTTACGGAGAAGGTCGCCGCTGAGGCGGACAAGCTGCAGACGCTCGAGAGCGAAAGCGCGCGCGAAGTGCAGCAGTTGGCGGACGCACGCCGGCAGAGGGCCGAGACGCTGGCCAAGGTGAAGTCCCGCATCCGCTCGCGCAGCGACGAGCTCGCCAAGTTGCAGCGCGAGGCGCGTGCGCTGGAAAAGCTGGTCGAGGAGCTGCGGCGCGCTATCGAGGAGTTTCCCGAGCTGGCGGAGCGGCCCTTCCAGCAGGTCAAAGGCAAGCTCCCCTGGCCTGTCAACGGCAAGTTGTTGGCGCGCTTCGGCGAGCTGCGCGCCGGCGGGCCGCTCAAATGGCAGGGTGTGGTGATCGGTGCGCCGCGCGGGACCCAGGTGCGCTCGCCCTATCACGGGCGCGTGGTCTATGCAGACTGGCTGCCCGGGCTGGGCATGCTCGTGGTGCTCGATCACGGCGGCGGCTACATGAGCCTGTACGGACACAACGAGCAGCTGTACCGCAGAGTGGGCGATCGCGTAGCGCCAGGGGATGTCCTGGCGGCCGTGGGCGACGCCGCAGGCTTGGCTCAACCGGGGCTGTACCTGGAGATCCGCAAGGGCAAGCAGGTCCTTGATCCGTTGGGCTGGCTCCGGAAATGAAAGCGGTCAGCGGTTAGCGTTGGTTCAGAGGGGCTGTAGCAGTCTCGTCTCGGGAAGGCCTGCCAGAGCCGTCTCACTAACCGCTAACCGCCTCCAAAACATCCAAACTGCCACACGCGTCAAGGAAACGACCACAGGCGCGCCGGATGATGCTGACCTGGGCGTTCCGGGGGGCGCTGGAGCGCAGCCCACATGGGTCGACGCGCGCACATGGCCACCATCCTGGACGACGAAGAGACGGTCGAAGCGCAGGCGCTGTACACCTCGTTCGATCCCTACGGCCAGCTCATCAAGATGCTCATGCCGCGGGCGCTGTGCATCGCGATTTACGATCGCAACGGCACGGCGTTGTGGTTGTCGGACAGCTGCGACGGGCCTGACTTGCTGCAGCTCGTCGAGGAGGCGCTGGACGCAGCCCGCAGCGGGCGCGCCCCGGCCGACGAGCGCGACGGATGCGCGCGCAGCTGGAACGGCGACACTGCGTACGTGTTCATGCTCCGCGACGGCGAGGAGCTGCTGGGCGGATTGGCGCTCGCCTGTCAGGATGGCGCTTCCGGCTCGCGCCCGTTCGCTTTTGCGCAGGGATTGCTGCGTCCCGCGCTGCAGGTGCTCGCCCGCGAGCTGGCCAACCAATACAGCCTGGAGGATCTGCGGCGCGATCTCACCGCGCGGGATGCGGACTTGGCCCTGCTGCTCGAAGCGGAGGGGCCGGAAGAGGCGGCGGACCGCGAGCTGGATCGTCTGCTCGCAAGCAGCGTTCGGCGTCTCGATTGCGCTTTGGGCGCACTGTACGTCCCCGACAGACACATCGAGCTGTCGCACTGGGTCGATCCCGCCGCTCGACGCGATGAAGCGGCCGCGGTCGAGCAAGTCGGGCGCCGTCTGTACGCGTGGATACAGGTGCAGCGCCGGACGCTGATGCTCAACAAGGCGCCGACGAGCAATTCCCCGAACAATCCAGTGGGCTCGCTTCCCTACAAGATGTTGGCGTGTCCGGTGCGTCATGGCGTCGGACAGGTCGAAGGCGTGCTGTTGTTGTTTCGCCGCTCGAACGCGGCGGACTTCGAAACCCGGCACGTGCGGCTCGTCGAGATTCTCGCGCGCCGCATCGGCGCCACGCTGCAGACGTCCTACGACGCCGCCACCGGTCTGCTGAGCCGCAGCGCCTTCGAGCAACGCGCGTTGGCGGCGCTGGCGACGGCGCGCACCGCCTCCCACAGCATCGCCTACGGGGATCTCGATCGGCTGCACGGCCTCAACGAGAACTATGGGATGCACGTCGGCGATCGCGCCATCGCGCACATCGCTGAGTTGATTCGTCTGCACTTGCCGCCGGGGGCGTTCGCCGCCCGGCTGTCCGCCGGGCGATTCATTCTCTTCTTCGAACGCACGGCGACCGACGTGGCGCAGAGCGCGCTGAATGAGCTGCAGGCGGCGATCGCCGGGACCGCTTTCAGCCATGACGGTGCGCAGCTGGACTTGTCGATCACCTTCGGACTGGCGGCGGTGGCGCACTCGAGCCTGCCGCTGTCGCATGCGCTCGCGAAGGCGGAGGCGGCCTGCAAAGCAGCGAAACGCGGGTCACCCTCGATGGCGGTCGAGGCGCGCGGCTGTGAGTCGTCGCAAGCGCCGACCATCATTTCGGTCGAGGTGGACGGCGATATGTTGCGCGCGCTGCGCGAAGCGATCGCGAATGATCGCTTTCGCATGGAGGCGCAACCCGTCGTGCGGCTCGGCGATGTGGGTCCGGCGCGGCGCTTCGAGCTGCTGCTGCGTATGCTCGATCCAGCCGGCGCCACGGTCGCGCCGGAGAAATTTCTGGCGGCCGCCGAGCGGGCATGCGTCGCCTCCAGCGTCGATCGATGGGTCGTGCAGTACGCACTCGAGATTCTTTCCTCGGCCGCGGCCGCGCTCGAGAATCTGGGCGCACATTTCTCGGTGAACATCGGCGCGCAGTCGCTCGCCGATGATGACTTCCCGGACTTCCTGGCTATGAAGCTGCGCGAATATGCGTTGCCGCCCGCGCTGCTGTCGTTCGAGATCGCCGAAAGCGCGGCGGTTGCGAACGTGGTGCGCACTGAAGTGCTCATCCGGCGCTTGCAGGAGCTGGGGCACGCCATTGCGCTCGACGATTTCGGGCGCGGCCTGTCCTCGCTCACCTATCTGAAGGCGCTGCGCGCTGCACACCTGAAGATCGACGGCGCGCTGGTGCGTGATCTCGTCGGCGCACGCCGCTCCCAAGGCGCCCTGAGCGCGATCGTCGAGTTGGCGCACACGATGAGCCTGCAGACCACGGCGAAGTGTGTGGAGAGCGACGGGCTGCTCGAGGCGGTGAAGCAGCTCGGCGTGAACTTCGCCCAGGGCTTCGCGATCGGCCGACCGCGCGCGCTCGAGCAGGTGCTGCAGGAATTGCTGAAGGGCGCTCCTGGCGTCCTGCGCAACTCCGGTTCGCGGCTCATGGCGCGACTCACAGGTTGACCTGCAACATGCCGTCAGTGCTTTACTACATCCTCCACCGCATTGGCCCTCTCGAAGCCGTGTACTATTCTTGCGGCGTCGCGTTTCCTTCAGGCGAAACGCTGAACGACGCCATCCGATGACAATCGCAGCTTCGCAGTTCCTTGTCTTCCGTCCACTTCCCCGTCGCCGAGTCGGCAGCCTGCGGGTCTGATCAACGTTTACCGACAGCCCGTCTGCATCAGCCCATGTCGCGCATCACCCGGCCGCTTCGTTACGTGTGGATCCTCAGCATCGGCGTCATCGCCGGGTTCAGCTTGTCGCTGGGCCGCACGGTGCAGGCCGAGCGCGAGGCGCCGCCGCAGGCGGCGGCGACGACGAGCGAAGCGCCAGCCACGCCTTGGCGCGATGCTCGGTTGTTCGCGGAAGTGCTGGAGCATGTGCGCCGCGAGTACGTCGAAGGCGTATCCGATCAGCAGCTCATACAGGCGGCGATTCGCGGCATGATCGCCGACCTCGATCCACACTCGGCGTATCTCGCGCCGGCGGAGTTCGACGAGATCCGCATCAGCTCCACCGGCGAGTATTCCGGCGTGGGCATCGAGGTCGCACTGCAGGACGGCGTCGTCAAAGTGGTCACGCCGATCGAGGACACGCCTGCCGAGCGCGCCGGCGTGCTGGCCGGCGATACGATCCTCGCCATCGACGACGTGGCGGTGGACGTGCAGGATCTCGACGACACGATCGAACGCATGCGCGGCAAGACGGGGACAGCGGTGAAGATCACCGTGGCGCGCTCCGGCGAGCCGGAACAGCTCGAATTCACGTTGTCGCGCGCCAGCGTACACGTGAACAGCGTGCGTCGCCGTCTGATGGACGACGGCGTCGGCTACGTACGCATCACGCACTTCAGCGAAACGACCACTCAGGACCTGGAGCGCGCGCTCGAGCGGCTGGCGCAGGAGAACGGCGCGCCGCTGCGCGCGCTGGCGCTCGATCTGCGCAACAACCCGGGCGGCGTGCTGGAAGCCGCCGTCGGCGTCAGCGACGTATTCCTCGAATCGGGGCTGATCGTCAGCGCCGACGGTCGCGCCAAGGATGCGAAGTTCTCCATGTCAGCCCAGTCGGGCGATGCGCTCGCGGGGGCGCCCATCGCCGTGCTCGTCAACGGCGGTTCGGCTTCCGCCTCGGAGATCGTCGCCGGGGCGCTCAAGGATCACGGTCGCGCCACGTTGATCGGACAGCGCACCTATGGCAAGGGGTCTGTGCAAACGGTCGTGCCGTTATCGGACGGGCATGCGATCAAGCTGACGACCTCGCGCTATTACACGCCCTCGGGAGCGTCCATCCACGAGACGGGCATCGCGCCCGACGTACTCGTCGAGGAGCGGCAGGAGGAGGTCGTGTTCGGCGAGCTCGCGAAAGATCAGGAGCTGCGCCTCGCGATGGAAGTGCTGCGCAACGGCCGCCCGGGCCACGGCGTAATTCGCCAGAGCCGGGCGAAGTAGCGTCGCCGCGCCAGCGGACGGCATGAATCTGCGACAGTCAGTCGGGGACATCCACGGGCTGGCCGCGCGGGCGCCGCTCTGGCTGCACGTGCTGGCGCTCGCCGTCGGCGTCCTGCTGTTCGCGTTTTCGCCCGAGGCGGTCGAGCGTCCTCTGCTGGCTGCTTGCGCGTTGATGTTGCTCGCCGCCGCGACGCTTCTCGTGCGCGTGATCCCGGCGCTGCGGGAGCCCCGTTCGCGCCAGCAGGTCGTCGATATCTCCGCCTCGCTGATCGGCGTCACATTGCTGGCCGCCGCCACGGGCGCGGCCGGCAGCGCGGTATTGCCGCTCTATCTCATCCCGCTCGCGAGCAGCGCGCTGTCCTTCGGACGCTGGTGGCTCGTGCTGCTGCTCTCCGGTCTGGTCGCTGCGCTCGTGTTCGGTCTGGGCGCGATGACGCCGGATGTGAACGTGGGCAGTCCCGAATTCGGCGTGCAGTTGCTCGGCGCGCTCGCGCCCGGCGCGGCGGTGGCCATGATACTGGCCGGGCTCATGGAGCAGATCCGTGCGGCCGGACAGCGCATCAGCACGCTCACGTCCACCGACACGCTTACAGGGTTGCTGAATCTGCGCGCATTCGAACAGACGCTGCAGCAGGTGCATCGTCGATCCGAGCGCTACGGCCGGCCTTACGCACTGTTGGTCGTGGACGTGGACAACCTGGCGCAAGTGAACGAGACGCTCGGCCATGAGGCTGGCGGCGAGGTGCTCGGCGCGGTGGCCGCGGCGGTCGCGCGCTCGATTCGCCGCACCGATGTCGCTGCGCGTCTCGGCGGCGACGAGCTCGTGGTCCTGCTCACCGAGTCCGATCGCCCCACCGCTGAGGCCATTGCGCAGCGCATCCGCAACCACGTCTACGCCGGCACCGTTTCTGTCGGCCATCGGCTGGTGCGGGCCAACGTGAGCGTCGGGGCGGCGGTCTATCCGGAGGACCATCTGCACCCGAAGGAGCTGATGATCATGGCCGATCGCCGCATGCAGCAGGATCGCGAGCTGCGTCGACCGCCGGCGGCTTGAGCAGCGACCGGGAGTCCGCATAAGGGAAACCTCGGTCGGGCGACCGGGCGCGCGTGAGTATGATGATGAAGCGCGCCGTCCGGCTGGCGCATGAAATCCGCCGTCGCGGCGGCGAGCGATTGAGGAAGGAGCACAGCATGACCGCATTCATTCTGCGCGTGGCGATCGTGGCTCTGGGCTTGTGGCTCGCAGCCCAGATGCTGCAGGGACTGCAGTTCGATAGTACGGGAGCCCTGCTCGCGGCGGCGCTTCTGCTGGGCGTAGTCAACGCCGTAGTGCGGCCGATCGCGGTCATTCTGACGCTGCCGCTGACGCTGCTGACGCTCGGCCTGTTCCTGCTCGTGGTCAACGCGGCCATGATGGGACTGGTCGCGTTGCTGCTGAGCGGGTTTCACATCAGCGGATTCTGGACGGCCGTGGGCGGCTCGCTGGTGGTCAGCATCGTCTCGTGGGCGGCGTCCGGGCTGATTGGCGACAGCGGGCGATTCGAGGTGATGGCGTTTCGGAAGTGAGCTGCTCCTGCACGTCGTTCACGTATTCACGCGGCGCTGCGAGCGCCTGAGGCGCCGGCGCGGTAGAGCAGGAGGCCGATCACGCCAAGCAGCGCCAGGCCCACGCCTTCGCCGAATTGCAGAGCGGTGGGAGCAGCCAGGATGTCGGAGCGGCCGGCGGCGACGATTGGGATGGCGATGAGAATGCCCATGAGCGCTTCGCCGGTGATGAGCCCTGCGGAGAACAGCACGCCCTTCTGATGAATCTTCTCGGCGGCGGCCGGGTCGTTTTGGACGCCGGCGCTGCGCTCGACGAGGTGCGCCAGCAGTCCGCCGATAAAGATCGGGACGGTCAGATCGAGAGGCAG
The DNA here is from genome assembly GCA_034005205.1 of Steroidobacteraceae bacterium. Taxonomy (GTDB): domain Bacteria; phylum Pseudomonadota; class Gammaproteobacteria; order Steroidobacterales; family Steroidobacteraceae; genus Steroidobacter. Next base: position 54,664 of record JAVEVD010000019.1, read on the forward strand.
GTAGATGCCGACCGCGGCTGCGAGCACCGGCGTGCGGAAGCTCGAGTTGCGCTTTTTCTGCAGCTCGTCTACGGCGATGATCACCGCACCGATGGCGACGCCGATCCAGATCAGATCCCAGGGCAGGTCGCCGCCGAACATGCCTTTGGCGACCGACGCCATGAGCGTCGCCTGCGGAGCGAGCAGCGGGTTGGGGTGCGCCTCGGTCGGCACGCCGATGCCGTAGGCCTTGGCCAGCAGGTTGAGCACCGGCGCCATCACGAGCGCACACGAGATGGCGCCGATGGCGAGCATGAGTTGCTGGCGCCAGGGCGTCGCGCCTACGAGATAGCCGCACTTCAGATCCTGCAGGTTATCGCCGGCGATGGCGGCGGCGCAGCACACCACCGCGCCGATCATGATCGCGGCGACCGGGCCGAGCGAGGCGTCGCGTCCCATGAGGATCGTCAGCACGAGCGAGGCGAACAGGATCGTGCCGATGGTGATGCCGGAGACCGGGTTGTTCGAGGAGCCGACCAAGCCGGCCATGTAGGCGGACACCGAGCTGAACAGGAATCCAGCCACGATCATGATGATCGTCATCGGCAGCGAGACGCCGAAATCGGAGACGATCGCCTGGTACAGCCACGCGAGCGGCAGAGTGAAGGCGACCAGACCTATCAGCACGGCCTTCATCGGCATGTCCTGCTCGGTATGCACCAGCGCCTGCGTGGCGTTGGCGCGCGTGGCGGCCAGGCCGCTGCGGACGCCGGACACCAGAGACTTGCGCAGCGAGATGAGCGTCCAGACGCCGCCGATGAGCATTGCGCCCACGCCGAGGTAGCGGATCTGCGAGCTCCAGATCGCGCCTGCCGCATCCTCGGCGCTGAGCTGTGCGAGACGGGTCGCGAGCTCGGGATTGCCGTCGAGGAAAAACGCGCTGTAGATCGGGATGGCGATGTTCCAGGAGATGATCCCGCCGCCGACCACCACGGCGCCGATGTTCAGGCCGACGATGTAGCCGACGCCAAGCAGCGCCGGCGACAGATTCACGCCCAGATAGGCGATGCTTTGGCCCACGTAGGATGCGTGCGCCGCTGCGTCCGGTACGATTCTCAAGCCGCTTGCGGCAAGCAGTTTGCCGAGGCCGCCGAGTCCGGCGGCGCCGGCCAGCACCTTTACTCCCTGTCCGGGGTTCTCGCCCGCCTTGAGCACTTCGGCCGCGGCCTTGCCTTCGGGAAAGGCGAGCTGTTGATCGACGATCAGCGAGCGGCGCAGCGGCACGGAGAAGAGCACGCCGAGCACGCCGCCCAGACCAGCGATCGCGAGCACCCAGGAGTACTCGAAGGTATCCCAGAACCCGAGGATCACCAGCGCCGGCACAGTGAAAATCACGCCTGCCGCGATCGATGAGCCCGCCGATGCGCCGGTCTGCACGATGTTGTTCTCGAGAATGTGACCGCCGCCGAGCACTCTGAGCACCGCCATCGAGACCACCGCCGCCGGAATGGCTGTCGCGATCGTCAAGCCGGCGAACAGGCCGAGGTAAGTGTTCGCAGCAGCCAGGATGGTCGCCAGGACGATGGCCAGAATGATGGCGCGCGGCGTGAGCTGCGGGGGGAGCTTGGCGTTCATTCTTTGTGCTTGGATCGCTCGGTTCGGAAGTTTCGGTCAGCAGCGCCGCTTGATCAGTCGCACTGCCCGCCCTGTTCGTTAACCTGAGGAAGCTCGGATCAATGTACTACCCTGACGGTCCAGGCCAAGGAGATGCCTGAAATGTGCGGCGTTTCGAGCGCCTGGCGATCGCAGACACGGAGCAAATCAGAGGTTTTCTAACGAATGCCGCACATGAGCTTCTTCACCGGCTTGCTGAGCAGCAACAGCACGACGCCTGCGCCGACGATGAACAAGACGAATTGCATGAACTGCCCAGGCATGGCTGCGACATTGTCGGTTTCAAACATGCCGGCGAGCAAACCCGCCGCGAGATTGCCAACCGAAGTCGCCAGGAACCACACGCCCATCGTTTGCGAGACGTAACGGGCCGGCGCCAGCTTGGTCACATAGCTCAGGCCGACCGGACTGAGCGCCAGCTCACCGTAGGTGTGCAGTAGATATGTCAGGGCAAGCAGATAAGGCATGGCCTGGCCGCCCTGCGCGACGATGTTCGCGGCGATCACCATGAAGACGAAACCGAGACCGAGCAGGATCAGCCCGAAGCCGAACTTCGCAGGAGCGGAGGGATCGAGGTTGCGTCTGGCGAGCCCCACCCAGAGCATCGAGAAGGGTGCAGCGAACAGCAGGATGAAGATCGGATTGAGCGACTGGAACCAGGCGGTGGGGATCTCGAAGTCGAACGCGTCGATGTGACGGTCCACGTAACGATCGGCAAACAGGTTGAGCGAGGCGCCGGTCTGCTCGAAACCCGCCCAGAACAGCGCACAGCCGACGAACAGAAAAAGCACCACGACCATGCGCTTCTTTTCGATTGCATCGATGCCCGCGAAGAAGAACATGTAGGCGAAGTACGCGACCGCCACGCCGGCGAGCACTCCTCCGGTGAGCCGCGCGAGCGTGAGCGGATTGATCACCAACACGCCGCTCAAAGTAAGCAGGTACACGATTGCGATGCCGGCGACCAGGGCGCCCACCGTCATCCAGCCGGCGCGAGCTGTTTCGGGTGCAGACTCGCCGTGCGCGCCCGAGGCGTGCAGACCCGCATCGCCCAGGTGGCGCTGGAATATTTTGTACTGCACCAGCCCGAGCGCCATCATCACGCCGCCGGCGGCGAACGCCGGGCGCCAGCCATAGCGCACGGCGAGCCAGCCGGTCACGATCGGACCGAGGAAGGCGCCGAGATTGATGCCCATGTAGAAGATGGTGAAGCCTGCGTCGCGTCGCGCGCCGCCCTCCGGATAGAGATCCGCCACCATCGCGCTGACGTTGGGCTTGAGCAGGCCGACGCCGCACACGATCACGATCAATCCGAGGTAGAACGTCGCCGCGCCTGTTCCGAACGCAAGCAGCAGATTGCCCGCGGCGATGAGCACGCCGCCGTGCCAGACGGCGCGGCGGGCGCCGATCAGCCGGTCGGCGACCCAGCCGCCAGGCAGGCACAGAATGTAGGAGGCGGAGATATAGAGGCCGTAGATGGCCGTCGCCGTGCGATCGTCCAGCGCGAAGCCGCCCATCGCCGAATCCGCCAGGAACAGCACGAGGATGGCTCGCATCCCGTAGTAGGTGAACCGCTCCCACATCTCCGTGAAGAACAGCGTCATCAATCCGCGTGGATGACCGAGGACCTGTGGGCCCTGCTTCGAGGCCGACTCGATGTGTTGAGTCATGTGGGAGAAGGCTCCGCCCTGTAGTTCGTTTTAGCGTCTATCGTGCTTGGCGACAGGTATGTCGCACGGCGCGCAGTCTCACCGAAAGCCGCTGCGAGGGGCAAGGCAGGCCGCGATGTGTATACAGTTAGAAGCGGTTAGCGGTTTAGCGGTTGGTTCAGAGGACCTGGGGAATGAATGCGGCATCACCTCCGTGTCGCAGTCGCCGTCGCGATGTAGGGCGCCGCCTCTTCACTAACCGCTAACCGC
>JAVEVD010000083.1:0-13247 GCA_034005205.1 Steroidobacteraceae bacterium
GAACGCGGATGTAGCGGTCCATGTCATCCTGCTGGGAATATTGCCCGCCGCATTGGTATGGCGAATCAGGCTACCGCGCATTCATTGGCGCAAGCAGCTCGCGCAGCGGGGGGATCGCCTTCATCGCGTCCGTGACAATCGTCATGTTCGGCATGATCGCCAACTCGGCCCAGTACGCCACATTCCTCCGCGAACACAAGCCGGTTCGCTACACCCTCAATCCGACGGCGCAAATCGCCAGCATGGCGGCGCTGCTGGCCGGCAGTGACGCCGCCCCGAATCAGCCATTGATCGACCCCGCGGGAACCATCGAACATACTTCCGCCGCTGCGCCAAAGCCGCTCGTCTTGTTTCTGGTTATCGGTGAGACAGCCCGCGCGGCGAACTTCCAACTCGGTGGTTACGAGCGCGCCACTAAGCCGGTCGACCCCACTCCCCGCCGACCGATGCGGAGCTCGAGAAATGGGGCGCACGCATCGGTCGTATCGACATTCAGGTCGATGATGTATTCGAGAGCACGCTGTCGCGCGCTGCTGACGCTGGAAGAGCGCTTCTACAGCTCTTGGCAACCCCTCAAGCTTTTCAATGTGGGCGCCGCCGTATTCGTCGACGCGGGCCGTTCCTGGGGACAAGACGAGCATGCCGCCACCCCAGCCGGCTGGCTCGAGGACGTGGGCGTTGGACTTCGCCTGGGCAGCGCACGTTCGGGGCTGGGTAATGTATTGCACATCGATCTGGCGATGCCGTTGAATCGCACCAACGACATCGAGACCGTAGGAAGCGATGAACTTCCCGCTGCGCCTCAGAGGAAAATCGTATGAACCTGCTCAACACACGATCCACGTACGGTCTCGTCAGCCGGGCGCTCCATTGGATTATCGTGCTCGCGATTCTGGCTCAGTGGTTGCTCTCCGAAGCGGATGAAGACTCCAGCCCGATTCCTGGATCGAACTTGGACGCTCTGACGCTGCATCAATCCATCGGATTGATTGTCCTGCTGCTTGCAGTCGTGCGCCTGATGTGGCGATTCGTCAATGTCACGCCCGCTTGGCCTGACGATATGAGAACGTACGAGATCGCGCTGGCGCGCGCTGTGCACTTCATTTTCTACGTGCTGCTATTTGCGCTTCCGGTCACCGGCTGGGCGTTGTCGTCCGTCGAGGATGAGCCGCTGCGGTTCTTCAATTGGTTCGACGTGCCGAGATTCGTGCTGGCGGGAGAACACACCATGGAGGAAGTCCACGAAACGCTGTTCAACATTCTCGTGGCGCTTGCCGCGCTGCATGTGATCGGTGCGGCGAAGCATTGGCTCACGGCGAAACTGCGACGCCGACGTGCGGCTACGGCTTGAGCCTCAGCAGACGCTAACCGACAACTCTGTGCAGATGCACGGTCTGCTCGCCTGCGAGTCAAATCCAGTATCGAGCGCCGCGCCGACAGAAACGAGCTCCAGCGGATGAGAGCCACGGCGTTCCTTCGATCTTGAACATCGGGTTGGACGGCCGCAGCTTACCGCTCATTCATTCTTGGGTGCGCTCCTCGCGGGAATGCGCGCGCAGCCCTGGCGGCCGTCCCCTTCCCTGGCGACTTTGCTGAGCCGGGGCTCCGTCCAATCGACATCGGTAAAGTTTAGCAGTCCTCGCTGAACCAACCACACGGTATAAGCGTCCAGCGCGGTCAACTCGGCTCCAGAAAGTGGAACGAAATCGCTGAGCAGGTTGTACTGCTCGAATGCTCTAACGACGTTCATGGCTGTGCTCGGATCGCTGTGCTCTTGAAGTTGCCGCTGACCGCCTCTGCCGCGGTCGCTACGAAACCTGGAAGCGGGCCGCCGTCTCCGATCGATCATTGCGGAGATGGGGAGGCGTCTGCGCGCACTGCGCAATTCCTGTGCGGTCCGGCCGGCCTTCGCCCTGTGCACGATGGATGTGGAGCGAGATTGCCAAAGCGCGCCTGCGCATGGACCCCACCTAAGGAAGCTCTGATTCACCTACTGCCCCGACGGTTCAGCCCAAAGAAATGCCCGCAATGCAAGGCGTTTCGAGCGGCTAGAGATCACAGAAGCAGAGTAAGTCAGAGATTCCCTAAGAAGGGGCTGGTTTTGTCGTAGCGCCGCGACGCTGCAAGCCCTTTTGAGAGAATGCCTCGCCGCGCCGCAATCGTTCGTTGTGGCGCCCGTACACAGTCGTGAGGTAAAAACGCCGGCGACTCGCGAGCACGTCGCAAGTCGTTTCCGCTTGCGAATGGGGATGAATCGAGCACATGTCTCAGGACTCTGCGGCCGGCGGCCGGCAGCCGGATTTCATAGCGCGCACCGGTTTGTGGGTGGGATTGCTCGCAGCCGGTCTCATCCTGCTGCTGCCGCCGCCGGAGGGGCTGACGGCGCCGGCGTGGCGCACCTTCGCCGTGATGGTGCTCATGGTGACATGGTGGGTGTGCGAGGCCATCCCCATCCCGGCCACAGCGCTGACGCCGCTGCTGCTGTTCCCGCTGCTCGGCATCATGCCGATAGGCGAAACTGCGCTGTCTTATTCCGATCCCGTCATCTATCTCTTCATCGGCGGATTCCTGATAGCGCTGAGCTTCGAGCGCTGGCGACTGCACGCTCGGCTTGCCTTGCTGGTGGCTTCTCGGCTCGGCGCTCAGCCTGCAATGCTGCTGGGCGCCTTCATGCTGTCCGCGATCCTGCTGTCGATGTGGATTTCGAACACGGCCACGACGCTGATGCTGATCCCGATCGCTATGGGTGTGGCTCGCGGCGTCTATCCGGCCGGTGAGCTGCAGACCAAGTTCGCCAGCGCCCTGGCGCTCGGCGTGGCCTATGCAGCCACCATCGGCGGCGTCGGCACGCCTGTAGGCTCACCGCCCAATCTCATCGCAATAGCATTTCTCGAACGCCAGGGCGTCCACGTGTCGTTCCTTGGCTGGATGGCCGTTGCGACGCCGGTCATGCTCCTGCTTGCGCCGCTCGCCTGGTGGACGCTGGCGCGCACGCTGCCGCGCGCCCATGGCGATCACGACGCCGCCCGGCGCGTGCTGGCGAGCGAGCTGCGGGCGCTCGGACCGATAAGCAACGCCGAGCGCCGACTGATCATCGTCTTCATCCTGGTCGCCTCGGCCTGGGTATTGCGCGGCTGGCTCAACACGTTGCCCGGCCTCGATGGGCTGACCGACACGGGCGTCGCCATGGCCGGCGCGCTGGCGCTATTTCTGCTTCCCAGCGGCAATCTCGCCAGCCCGCGCACGAAGCTGGCCGACTGGAGCCTCGGCGCCAAGCTGCCCTGGGGGGTCGTCCTGCTGTATGGCGGCGGCCTCGCGATAGCCGCCGCGATGGAATCCACCGGGCTCGCGGCGTGGATCGGGACAGTACTGGGCTTCCTCGGCTCATGGCCGGCGCTGCTCGTCATCGTGGTGATGGCGGCGATCACCGTCTGGGCGAGCGAGCTCATGTCGAACACGGCGACGATCACTTCGCTCCTGCCCGTGATCGGCGCAGTAACGGTCGCCACCGGATTCGATCCGCGCTACTTGATGTTGCCCATGGCGATTGCGGCGAGCTTCGGCTTCATGCTGCCGGTGTCGACGCCGCCGAATTCGATTGCGTACGCCACAGGACTCGTGCCCCAGCGTCAGATGCTGAGCGCCGGCTGGCGCCTGAACTTGTATTCCATCTTCATCGCGGCGCTGTTGGGCTATTTGCTCGTGCCGCATGTCATCCAATGACGTGCTGCTCCACCCTTGTCGGCCCGCGGCATATGCTTCGGCGCGGCGGCGTGTCATGCTTGGGCCGCCAGAATCGTGCTGAAGACCCGATGGGCCATGTTCATACGAAGTCTGCTGTTCGCGCCCGCCAATCGGCCGGATCTGTTCCGCAAATTTCCGCGACTGAACGCGGATCTGTTCGTGCTCGATCTCGAGGACGGCACGCCGGCGGCCGAGCGCCCGGCGGCGCGAACCAATTTGAAGAACAGCGTGAGCGCCGCGCGCGGCGAACGCTCGGGCAATCTGTTCGTCCGCATCAACGCGGTGGGCGCCGACGACTTCGACGCTGATCTCGAAGCCGTACTCGCATCGGGCGCCGACGGGATCGTGCTTTCGAAGGTCGAGCGCGCGGAGGACATCGCCGCGCTTCCAGCCGCGTTGCCGGTGATTGCAGGCATCGAATCCATCAGGGGCGTGCTGCACGCCGAGGCGATCGCCGCGAGCCCTGCCGTGGCCGCCGTGTATTTCGGCGCGGAAGATTTCATCACCGAGATGGGTGGACGGCGCACGCCCGACGGCCTCGAGGTTCTGTACGCACGCAGCCGCGTGGTGCTTGCCGCCAAGGCCGCTCGCGTGACGGCGCTCGATCAGGTCGTGGTCGATCTACGAGACGACGCGCTGTTTCGCCGGGACGCCGCAGTCGCCCGCAATCTGGGCTACGACGGCAAGCTGTGCATTCATCCGCGCCAGGTCGCGCTGGCGAATGAGGCGTTCGCCCCTACGGCCGCAGAGATCGATCATGCGCGCCGACTGGTCGCCGCGTATGAAGCGGCGCAGGCGCGCGGTCAGGCGACCATCGACTTTGAAGGCAAGATGGTCGACAGCCCGGTGGTCAAAGCCGCTATGGCCATTCTGGCCGTCGCGGAGCGGATCACTCATGAATAGATGGTCATGCGCCGGCGGCGGCGCAGATCAAGTTGATGGCGCCACAGCAAGGTCTTCGCTCAGCAGTTGAATGTCGGCTCGAGATTTTCGCGGGACGGGACGAACAGTGATGAAAGAGACGCCGCCGGGGCCGCACCGGGGGCCCGTCAAGCCGAATGCACCAGCCGCAATCCAGGGTGCGTGCGCGTGATCCGGCTGAGCGCCTCCACCGACTGCGGCGCGGCGATGTAGTAACCCTGCGCATACTCCACGCCGATTTCGGCGAGGCACGCCAGCACCTCGGCGGTCTCGACGCGCTCGGCGATGGTCTTGATCCCCATCGCATGACCAATCTGCGCGATCGCCTCGACCATGCTCCGGTCGACGTGATCGTTGGTCATGTTCTGCACGAACTGCCCGTCGATCTTCAGATAGTCGACCGGCAGGTTCTTCAGGTACATGAACGAGGACAAGCCGCTGCCGAAATCATCTAGCGAGAACTCGCAGCCGCGCGCCTTGAACTCGCGCATGAAGTGCACGACGTTCGGCAGATTGGAGATCGCGGCAGTTTCAGTGATCTCGAAGCAAACGGCGCCGGGACTCAGATCATAGGTCTGCAGCTCGCTGATGAGGAACTCGAGGAAGCGATCGTCGTTGAGCGAGGTCCCTGAAAGATTGATCGATAGCGTATAGCCATGGCGCGCGTCGCCGTCGCTGCGGTAATGGGCCAGCGCGCCTAGCGCTTGGCTGACCACCCAGCGGTCGATCATCGGCATCACGTTGTAGCGTTCCGCCGCCGGGATGAACTCGGCCGGTCCAATCAGCTCGCCCTGTTCATTGCGCATGCGCAGCAGCAGCTCGTAGTGACCGCGCGGATCACGGTTCGAGCCGATCGGGACGATAGGCTGGTAATAGAGTTCGAGTCGGTTCTCCTCGCAGGCGCGCGTGAGCCGCGACACCCACTGCATCTCGCGATGCCGCTCGGGCGCCGCGCCGTACTGATACATGTGCACACGGTTGCGCCCCGAGTCCTTGGCCGCGTAGCAGGCGACGTCGGCGGCGCTCAGCACGCTCGCGATGCTCTCGCTCTCGCCGTTGATCTCGACGATGCCGATACTGGCGCCGACATTGATGGCGCCGTCGCGCCACTCGAAGCGGTACTCGCGAATGGCCTGACGCAGATCGTCGGCGATGCGCGTCGCCCGCTCGGCGGTGCAGTCCTTCAGTAGAATCCCGAACTCGTCCCCGCCGAGACGCGCGATGGTGTCGCTGGTGCGAACTCGCGTCTGCAGCAGGCCGGTGATCCGCTTGAGCAGCTGATCGCCCGCTTGATGCCCGCAGGTGTCGTTCACCAGCTTGAACTGATCCAAGTCCACGTACAGCAGTACGTGCGATTCACCCTGCTCGGAACGGGCGCGGAGCAGCGCTTCATTCAGTCGGTTCTCGAACTCGCGACGGTTGATCAGACCGGTGAGCGCGTCGTGCGTAGCCTGGTACGCCAGGGCGCGCCGCAGCCGCCGCTCCTTGCTGACGTCGTGAAACACCATCACCGCGCCGATGACGACCCCCGAACGGTCGCGGATCGGCGCGGCCGAGTGCTGGATCGCGATTTCCTGGCCGCGACAGTTCACCAGCACCGCCTGATCCGCGACCACTATCACGCGGCCCTCGCGCAGCGCGCGTGCGACCGGGTTCTCCAACGGTTCCCGCGTCGCCTCGTTGAAGACTCTCATGACTTCCGCGAGCGGCCGACCGCGCGCTTCGCACAGCTGCGAGCCCGTGAGGTTCTCGGCCACGGGATTGAGGTACTCGATCCGCCCGTCGGCGCCGGTGGTGATCACCGCATCGCCGATCGACTGCAGCGTCACTTGAGCCTTTTCCTTCTCCTCGAGGACCGCAGTCTCCGCCCGCTTGCGCTCGGTGATGTCGGAGATCGTGCCTTCGTAGCCGACCACGGCGCCGGAACGGCCGCGCACCGCTCGCGCGTTCTCCACCACCGTGAGCACGACGCCGTCGACGCGGCGCAGCTTGAACTCGGCGTTGCGCACCTCGCCGTCGCGTTCCAGCACTGCGATGATCGCGGCGCGCTCGGCGGGATCGTCGTAGATCGCTTCGGTAGGCAGCGACAGCAGCTCGTCCGGGGAGTCGAGCCCCACCATACGCGCCAGCGCCGGGTTGACCGACAGGAAACGTCCTTGGCAGGTCGAGCTGTAGACGCCCTCCATGACGTTCTCGAACAGCCTGCGGTAACGCGCCTCACTGTCGCGCAGCGCAGCCTCCGCCGCTTTGCGCTCGCCTGTGTCGCGCAGGCAGACGACAAAATCGACGTCGCGATTGATGCGCATCTTGCTGACGGCGATCTCTGCCGGAAAAGTCCCGCCGCCCGCCCGGCGCCCGAGCGTCTCGTGCGGCGAGAGATCGACCTGCGTATCGTCCTGGCGTGCAGCGAGCTGTTCGAGCTCCGCAGCGAGCGAATTTTTGGCTCCGAGTTGCGGCAGCAGAAAGCTGAGCGGACGGCCCACGACCTCCGGCTCCACAAAGCCGAAGATGCGTTGTCCGGTGGCGTTGATCGTAGCGATATGACCGGCGCCGTCGACCGTCAGAATGGCGTCCTTGACGTGATCGAGCACCGCCTGGAGTTGACTGGCCGTGGTTTCGCGAAGCTCGCGGGTGAGCGCGGTGGCTTCGTCGGACAGGAGCTGCATGGAGCGCACGACCCCGCGGCGCTCTTCGTCGATTTTGCGGTAGACGCCTTCGACCGCGGCGAGCAAGCGTGCGACGTCGAGCTGCCCGTCGGGCCGGGTCGCCGCCTTGACCTGCTGCTCCAGCAGTCGATGCATGATCTTGTTCTCGTCCCCACGAACAGCGGCGTCCCCGCCGGGCCGCCAACGCGAGGCGCCCAAGGGACGTTCGAATGTCTCAGCATCGTAGGCCGCGCGACGATTCGCCGGTGTGAAACAAGTCCCGGTTTATGTGAAGGGGCGGCGCAGAGTTTTGCTGTAGAAACCTGGGGTTATGTTCTATTGCTGCAGCGGAGGTGCGGAAGCGCCGGGCTGGAAGCCGTTGGCGGTTGGCGGCGGTTGAGGAGCGGTTAGCGGTGATTGAGAAGCGGTTAGCGGTTAGCGGTTAGCGGTTAGCGGTTAGTTAAGAGGAACTGTGCGTCCTTCTGACTAACCGCCAACTGCTGATCGCTGACCGCTTCACTCCATCAAAATCTCGCTCTGCCGCCCCTCCCTCTTCCGCTCATGCTCCTTCAACGCCCGCTTGCGCAGCCGAATCTGGGTCGGGGTGACCTCCACCAGCTCGTCGTCGGCGATGAACTCCATCGCCTGTTCCAGCGTGAAGCGAACTGGGGGCGAAAGGATGATGTTCTCGTCCCGGCCGGCTGCACGAATGTTGGTGAGCTTCTTGGCTTTCAGTGGGTTGACGACCAGATCGTTGTCGCGGCTGTGGATGCCGACGATCTGACCTTCGTACACTTCGTCGCCGTGGCCGATCATGAGTCGCCCGCGCTCCTGCAGGTTGAACAGCGCGTAGGCGAGCGCCTTGCCCTGGGCGTTCGAGATCAGCACGCCGTTGGTGCGCTCGCCGATCTCGCGGTCCAGCAGCGGCCCGAAGTGATCGAAGATATGGTGCATGAGCCCCATACCCGAGGTCAGCGTGCGGAAGTACGTCTGGAACCCGATCAGCCCACGCGAAGGGATGATGTAATCGAGCCGCACTCGCCCTTTGCCGTCGGGATGCATCGCCGTGAGCTGCCCGCCGCGCTCGCCGAGCGCCTGCATGACCGCACCCTGTGAGCTCTCGTCCAGATCCACGGCGAGGGTCTCGTAAGGCTCGCACTGGCGCCCATCGATCTCCTTGACGACCACGCGTGGACGCGAGACCGCGAGCTCGTAGCCTTCGCGCCGCATGTTCTCGAGCAGCACGCCCAGGTGCAGCTCGCCGCGTCCGTATACGCGGAACTTGTCGGGATCGTCGGTCTCCTCCACGCGCAACGCGACGTTATGCATGATTTCGCGCATCAGCCGCTCGCGGATCTGACGGCTGGTGACGTACTTGCCGTCACGGCCGCAGAACGGCGAAGTGTTCACCTCGAACGTCATGTTGATGGTCGGCTCGTCGACCACCAGCGCAGGCAGCGCCTCGGGCTGCTGCGGATCGCAGATCGTGTCGGAGATCGCAGGGCGCTCGATGCCCGCGAAGGCGATGATGTCGCCCGCCTTGGCCTCTTCCACTTCGACCCGATCCAGCCCCAGGAACCCGAGCACCTGCATGATCCGCTCCTGGCGCACCCGGCCGTCACGGTCTACGACTGCGACCGGGCTGTTGCGACGGATGCGGCCGCGCTTGATGCGCCCGATGCCGATAGCGCCGACGTAGCTCGAATAGTCGAGTTGGCTGACCTGGAGCTGCAGCGGGCCCTCCTCATCGACGTCGGGCGGCGGACAGTGTCGTACGATCGCCTCGAAGAGCGGCGTCATGTCGCTCGCCAGCTGCTTTGGATCGAGGCCGGCGAAACCGCGCAGCGCCGAGGCGTACACCACTGGGAAATCGAGCTGCTCCTCGCTCGCGCCCAGCTTGTCGAACAGATCGAATGTCTGGTCGAGCACCCAGCCCGGCCGCGCCTCTTCCCGATCGATCTTGTTGATGACCACGATCGGCCGCAGCCCGTGCGCGAACGCCTTCTGCGTCACGAAGCGGGTTTGCGGCATCGGCCCGTCGACCGCGTCCACGAGCAGCAGCACGCAGTCCACCATGGAAAGGACGCGCTCGACCTCGCCGCCGAAATCGGCGTGGCCTGGCGTATCGACGATGTTGATGCGGTGCTCGCCCCAGCGGATCGCCGTGTTCTTGGCAAGGATCGTGATGCCCCGCTCACGCTCCAGGTCGTTCGAGTCCATGACGCGCTCGGGGGTCGCCTTGCGCACGTCGAGCGTGCCGGACTGCTTCAGGAGCTGATCGACGAGGGTGGTCTTGCCATGATCGACGTGCGCGATGATGGCGATGTTGCGGAGCTTGGACGTGGGCACGGGCGAGGCCTGGGATGAGGGCCGCGCATTGTACTTGAGAAGCGGTTAGCGGATAGCCGGGGAAAGAAGCGGATAGCGGATGGCGGATGGCGGATAGTAAGAGGATTCCAGCAGACATGCGGGTCGCATCTGCGCCGCCGCCGAGAAGAGGTGCAGGTCCTCTGAACCATCCGCTATCCGCCATCCGCTATCCGCTTCTACTCCATTGTTTCCTCCGCTTGCATCTCCTCCAGCGCCTCCCCCGAAGGGTTCCGGGCCGGCTGCGCCTTCTGCTTCGCCGTGGGCTGCGCCCCGACCACGAACGGGATCGAAAAGGTGCGCGCAGCGCTGGCGCCGCCGATCTGCGTGGTGACCACGACGCTCAGGTAGAACACGCCGGTACGGTCAGGCAGCACCGAGACACTGTGGGTGTACGCCTGACCCGGCGTCACGCCGACGAAGTTGGCCGCGAGCGATCCGGCCAAGGTCACGCCCTCCATGCCGCTGATGGTCGCCTCCATGGCCTGCACCTGCGCCGTCGGAATGAACGCGATCGTCAGCTCCGTCGGCGCACCTACGGCGGGTTTGGCGCCGAACTCATACTTGATCTGGACCGCGGCCCCCGGCTTGCCGCCGCCGACGGCGCGCGCCATGCCGGCCGTGGGATCGTCCGGTTTGGACGCGGCGACCGGCCGTGGCGCGGGCGCAGCGGAATCCGCAGACGCCGACGCCTGAACGGTTTGTGATTCGCTCGCCGACTCGGAGCCGCACGCGCCGAGCAGCGTCAGGACCGCTGCGGTGAATATTGCTGTGAATGGTTTCATCCCGATTCCTCTTGGCTGCGCCGTTCGTTTCAGCCGCCGCTTTGAACGGAGAGCGTCATGCAGCGTGGCTCGGACGCCCCGCGGTGCGCCCAATCGTAGACCTCGATGAGAAAGGTTCCGGCCTCGAGCGGCAGCACCGGCGTAGTCTCCTGTCCGGGCACATCGGTGGAGAAGTATATGAAAGAGGCTCCACGGCTCAGCACCATATCGGGGTCCTGGGCGGGCGTCTGTCCGTTCGATGCATCGCCGTTGACCCGAATCACCACGGACGCTCCGCCGCTCGGTATGTCGAGACGGAAAAACTTTCGATTGCCCAGCTTGTTGAGCGTCATGGCGCCCGTGTTGTTCGTGCAGAAGGCGATCGGCGGCTGCGGCGTTTGCACCTGAGTGTAGATTGGCACGGCGCCGCTCACTCCGCCGTGGTTGCTCTCGCCTGCGCCGAACTCGCCGGTCCCACTGATGTCCTCAGCCGCGAGCAGCGAAGTAATCGCACTTTGTGCGCCCGCGAATCGGTCGCGCAGCGCGTCGATGAGCGTGAAGATGCTGGTGTACGCAGGCGTGTCGACCTGCGGTCCGGTCATGATCTCGTAGATCGGCGCGAATCCTTCGCTCAGATCGTCCACGCCCGGCTCGTTGGCGGGATCGAAGATGTCCCACAGGATGCGGCCCACGGAGCCTTCTGAGTACCAGCCCTTCGCGGGATCGTCGACGCCCGACTCCAGGTCCATGCCGAAATCCTGGCTCACGCCGTTGTGCGAATCGCGATAGACCGGGTCGCCGACCGTCATGGCCGCGAACGCATTGCCCCAACCCTCGCCGAACGCCAGCCGCAAGTCCAGTTTCTCTCCTATGGCATGCTCGCCGCCGATCGAATCGGAGCGCGAGAATCGATGCTCGAAGTAGTGGCCGAATTCGTGCGCGATGACGTGCGCGTCGAATTCGTCCGTGTCCCCGCTGTCGAAGTCGCCGAGAACATAGACGCCCTCCACACCGGCCAGGCCGCAGTCGTCGACGTCGAGGGGCGGCGCCCCGTACACGACGTAGCTGGTCGTGCCGATATCGCCGTCGGCCGGGCAGAATGGTCCGACCGTAGGCCGATTCGATCGACTCCAGAAGAAATCCAACGGCGGGAACGTGGCGTTCGGATCGGCCGCCAGGATCAACTCCTTGGCCCGATAGGCGGCGTCGAGGATGGCGAACGGCGCCGCCGGGCGCTGCGCGCCGTAGCCGGCGCCGGTCCAACCCGTCGAGGCGTGCAGGTTGCGGATCGAGTTCGCGGTCCCGCTGTTGAATTCTTCGCCCCTCAGCGCGTACAGCGAGTCGCCATTGGTGTTGTTGCGCACCTCGAAATTCCAGCTTGGTCCGGCGCCGCCTCGGACCATCTGTGCGCGAGCGCGAATGAACATCGCGGTCCCGCTCGGCACGGTCAACGCGTAGTCGCCGTTGGAATCCGTCACGCCCGTAACGAGAACATTCCCGCCGGGCGCCACCGCTTCGACGGCGACATGACGCGCGGGCGACTGCACGGGGTCATCCATGTCGAGACCCGTCCCGGCCGCACGGAAGGACGGGCGATCGAACGTGATCTTGCCGCTTACGACGACGTTCGCGGGCGCAGGCTGGGAAACGGCCACGGTCACGGAGGCGTCGTCCGCCCCGCCCGGCCCCGTGCACGAAAGCGAGAACGTGGCGTCCTCGACGAGCGAACCGAACTGCTCGGAGCCGGCAGGGCCGCGAGCGCCGCTCCACCCTCCGCTCGCAATGCACGAGCTCGCGTTCGTGCTGCTCCAGACGATCGTGGTCGCCTCGCCCGCGACGATCGCGGCCGGATTCGCGCTGAGCGTCACGATCGGGGCGGGCGCCGGCGCATTGCTGAGAAGAACGGTGATCGACTGCGACGTCGTCCCACCCGGACCCGAGCAGGACAGCGTGAACGTCGTGTTCTGATTCAAGGCTCCCGTCGCCTCGGACCCGCTCGTATTCTTAGCGCCGCTCCAGCCGCCGCTCGCCGTACAGCTGGTGGCGTTCTCACTACTCCAGTTGAGCGTCGCCGCGCCGCCCGCGTTGACCACGTCCGGGCTGGCCGCGAGCGATACGGTGGGTGCGGAGACGGGCGTTACGGTGACGGCGACCGAACGTTCGACCGTTCCGCCTGCGCCCGTACACGAGAGCCTGAAAGTGACGTCCCCGGTGAGCGCACCGCTCGATTCGCTGCCGCTCGTTTCCTTCGTTCCACTCCAGCCGCCGCTCGCCGTGCAGGAATCCGCGTTCGTACTGCTCCAAGTGAGGGTCGTGCTCTCACCCGCCATTACGGAGGTCGGGCTCGCGCTCAGCGTAAGAGTCGGCGCGGGCTCGCTCCCGCCGCCGCCTCCACCTCCACCTCCACCGCCGCACGCGCCGAGCGCGAACAGCCCGACTACGGCGAGCAAGTTCAGACGGAAGTTGCGGCGACGCATCGAGAGCTCTCCGTTTAGCCAGGCGGACGCGCCTGCCCCTTCGTGTTATGCGAACGCTATCACACGGGTTGCGGCGCAAAACATGAAACGCCTCGCAATTAGGCCTCGTATTTAGACTGAGAGCGGTTAGCAGAAAGAAGCGGGCGGGAAGAAAAGAAGCGGTTAGCGGGTGGCAGAAAGAAGCGGTTAGCGGTTAGCGGTTAGCGGTTAGCGGTTAGTTCGGAGGGTCTGCACGTCTTCGAGGTCCTGCCTTCGGGACCTGCAGCTCTTCGAGGACCTACACCCCTTCGAGCACCCGTAGCTCTTCGAGGACCTGCACCTCCTCTCGG
>JAVEVD010000084.1:0-13078 GCA_034005205.1 Steroidobacteraceae bacterium
TGATCGGCGAAGCCGCAGACCTGCTCTTCCATCTCACCCTGTTGCTCAAGAGCAGGAATCTGTCGCTGACGTCCGTGGTGGAGGAGCTCGAGCGCCGACACGCGGCGAAAGCGTGAGCAGGCGCTCGTGGCCAAGGAGGCCGTGATCAACCTACCGCCCTGACCAGAGAAATCCCGACTGCAACGTGTTTCGAGCGGCTCCGAACCACGGAAGCAGAGCAAATCGAGATTCCTTAGATCAAAAATTCCTGAGCCGGCTCTCGAAGGTTGTACGTCGAGCTCATCGAACGCGCATAGGCGCCGGCTGTGGCGATCAGCAAGACGTCGCCCTCCCGAGTCGGCGGCAGCAGCCGGTCCAGGCCGAGCTGATCGCCCGATTCGCAGATCGGTCCGACGACGTTGACGATCTCGTTCGCCGGCTCGTCGAGCCGCGTGAGGTTCAGGATCTCGTGATGCGCACCGTACAACGCCGGGCGGATCAGCGAGTTCATGCCCGTGGCTACGCCCACGTAGTGCACGTCGCCCTTGCCTTTGAGCTGCGTGACCTGCGCAAGCAGCACACCCGCTTCGGCCACCAGATAGCGCCCCGGCTCGATCCAGAATGTGAGGTCCGGACGTCTCGCCTTGAGTTGTTCAAGCGCCGCGCTGAATTCGGACAGCACGACGCCCTCCTGACCGAGGCGCTCCGGCACGCCGAGGCCGCCGCCGAGATCGATGTAGCGAACGTCCCTGAAGCGCTGCGTCAGGTCGATCAGCGTATCGCCCACCGACTTCCAATTCTCGACCGTGAACACACCGCTTCCGGTGTGCGCGTGCAAGCCGACCACCTTCGCCCCGGCGGCGCGCACCAACTTCTCGAGTTCGTCCATCTCGAACAACGGCACGCCAAATTTGGAGTGCACGCCAGCGGTGCGGACTTTGTCGTGATGGCCGCGTCCCTGACCGGTGTCGATGCGCACGAAAATCTCGCGGCCGCGAAAGACTTCCGGCCACGCCTTCAGCGGGTGCAGGTTGTCCAGCGTCAGCCAGACGCCCTGCTCGAGCGCCCACTCGTACTCGCGCCGCAGCGCGAAATTGGGTGTGAACAGGATGCGCCGGCGATCCAAACCAGGCAGCGTCGCCAGCACGTGCTCGACTTCGTTCTGCGAGACGCACTCGAAGTTCAGGCCGAGGTCGTGGAACAGCTTCAGGACGCCCGGGTGCCAGTTCGCCTTCAGCGCGTAAAAGACCGCGTCAACGCCGCGCAGCTCGCGCAGCGCCTTGGCCTGCTTCGCAAGCGCGCCGCGGTCGTAGACGAACGCGGCTTCATGCTCGCGCGCGATGGCCAGCAGCTCATCGCGCCGCTCGCGCCACCACGCGTTGGCGGTCGGATCCGGGCGCCCGGGGGCGCCGTACAGCTCCTCCCAGGTGGGACCGAGCACTCGGTCGGCGGTCATCTTGCGTATGGCGATCTCGTGCAGCCGGGCGACCAGGCGATCGCCCTGATCCTCGTCGATGACGAAGGTGATGTTCAGATCGTTGGCCGCCTGGGTGACCAAATAGATCTTCTGCTCCTCGAACAGCTCCAGCGCATCGCCGAGCCGGTGCAGGATTGCGCGGATATTGCGTCCCACCAGGCTGACCGCTGCGCAGGGCCCGATCACTTCGACGCGACACAACCGGCTCAGGTCTTCGACCAGCGCATCGAGCGCGGCCGCGTCCAGGGCGTTGGCGGCGGGATCGAGCGAGACCGTCACGCTCGTTTCCGAGGTCGACACCAGGTCGATGGACATGTGGTGCTCTTTGAAGACGGCGAAGGCGTCGGCGAGAAAACCCACCGAGTGCCACATCCCGACCGTCTCCATCGAGATCAGCGTGATGTTCTTCTTGATGGTCACCGCCTTGACCTGCGCTGCGATGGCGCCGCCCTGCGTGGTGATGACCGTGCCGACGAGATGAGGCGTCTGCGTCGCGAAGACGTGCAGCGGGATGCCGTACTGCTTCACGGGCATGATGCAGCGTGGATGCAGCACCTTTGCTCCACTGCTCGCGATCTCCTGCGCCTCGTCGTACTCGAGCGCGCGCAGCAGGCGGGCGTTCGGCACCGACCGAGGGTTCGCGCTGAACATTCCCGGGACGTCCGTCCAGATCTCCAGACGCCGCGCCTGGAGTTTCGCCGCCAGATAGCTCGCCGAAGTGTCCGAGCCGCCGCGGCCCAGCAGGACGGTGTCGCCCTTCTCGTCGCTGGCGATGAAGCCTTGCGTGATCCATACGACGCCGGACTGGGACCACCGCTTCTGCAGGTCCTGATCCGGATGATGGGAGCAGGTCGCCGACAGGTATGTCGTGCGCGCACTGGCGCGACGACGCGGCTCCGCTTTCAGCACGGTGCGCGCGTCCACCCATTGCACGTCGAAGCCCTGTGCGGTGAGGAACGCCGCGCCGAGCCGGGTCGCCATCAGCTCGCCTTGCGCCATGACCCGCGCCCGCAGCCGCTCGCTCACCTCTCCGACCAGTGCGATGCCCTCGGCGATCTGCCGCAGCCGCCTGAACTGATCCTCGAGATCAGGGCTGGGCGTAACGCCCAGGTCGGCCGCCAGGTCGCGATGGCGCTGCTCGATCTGATCCATGATCGGGCGCCACTGTGCTCCGATAGCAGTGTTCAACAGCTGATCGAGACGATCCGTGACGCCGGACAAAGCCGAATGCACCACGACCGGACGCACGCCTTCCGCCAATCGCTCGCGCAGCACGCCGGCGATGTTGCGCCAGTTCTCGGCCGTGGAGACGCTGGTCCCGCCGAACTTGAGAACCACCCACGCCGACGCGCCGGGTGATGCGCTGGTCGAGACGCCGGGCGCCGGATCTGCCGTGGTCATGTTCAATCCAGGGAGTGTGGAAACGAGCAGTTGGTGGTTGGTCAGTAACAGACGCGTTCCCGGCTGAGTGATCGGCGTCGACGAACCCGGAACGCAGGTTGGCGGTCAGCAAGAGACGCGTATTCCGGCTGGCGCGACCGCCGCGCGCCAACCGCTGGCCTGACTGACCGGTCCCTCAGTCTTCGTCGAAATCCTTCAGCTCTTTTCGCAAACGGCGCTCGGCCAGCACATCCTCCAGCTTGCTCCAGGCCGCTTTGCCCTTCTTGGCGGCCGCTGCGCTGGGACGTGCGCGACGGCCGACCGGATCAATGAATTTCTCGTAACTCTGGTCCTCGTCGCTTTCGGCGACGAACTCATCGTCGAGATCGAAGTGATCGGCGTCTCTCTCCATTATGGGATTCTCGAAAAAATCTAGCCAAATCAAGTAGATCGGAACCCGACGCGGCGGGAAGCCTGCGGACTATATACGATGCGCAGCGCATTTCAATGGCCGCGCCGCGAGCGTTCGCCAACAATCCCGCGTCGCCGATCACACACGGGCCCGACGCGGGCCCTGGTGGGCGAATGTGCGTCCACAGTGGAAAAAAACCAGTACGAGAAGCGGCTCAGCAGCTCGAGACGATGACCGGCGCGCCCCGTCCCAGGCCGAGCCCCTCGGCTGCGCTCTGCTCCGCCCGGGCGATCTCGAGCGCGCCGAAGGAGTTGACCAGGGCCAGGTATTCTCCGGGCCGCACGTCGCCGTAAGTGCGGCGCAGTGCGAAGGCTCGCCCGCCGGTGCGCACCACCGGATGAGCGAAGGACTGCAGCAGCGCCCCGTCGATGTTGGTGATGAGGTTGCCGAAGTGGTCAATGGTGATCACCACGCCGGCCACCTGGTCGGCGGACACCGCAGGCTCGTCCACCCAGGCTGGCACGATGTCTTCGACCTGTGGGCCGAGATCCTCCAGGCGCGCCCGGCCGCCGGCGATCTCCGCGGCGATCGGCGCGAAGATGTCCCGGCCATGGAACGTGGCGCTGACCGGCGGGAGCTGAAAACGCTTGGCGGCGGCCGCGATGTCCAGCCGCCGGATTTCACAGCGTGCGGCCCGCGCCGCGACCGGCGCCAGCAGCCCATTGTCCGGCGCTAGAAACACGTGGCCGTCGGCTGCGATCACGAGAATGTCCCGTGTGGTGCCCACGCCGGGGTCCACCACGCCGACGTGCACGGAGCCTTCCGGGAAGTACGGGTAGGCCCGCGCCAGCCAGAAGCCCGCCTCCGCGGGCCAGTAGGCTGGAACCTCGTGCGTTACATCGATGATGCGCGCCTGCGGCAGACGGCCCAGGATGCGTCCCTTCATGGTCGCGACGAACGGGCCCTGATGACCGAAATCGGTCGTGATGGTGATGACGCCGCAGGGGTTGAACATGGGAAGCGGACAGCGGTAGCGGATAGCGGATAGTTAAGAGGGCGGCGACCGTGGATGCAAGCCGCGGAGCGGCAAGCTGGAGGTGAATCCTTCTGCCTATCCGCTATCCGCTTCAACCTCAGCTCGCCTCCAATCGCACGCCGCTCTGCGCATCGAAGAAATGCATGCGCTCCCGCGGCGTGTGCAGCGTGATGTTCGCGCCGGGCGGCGGCAAGTCGTATGGCGCCGATCGAGCGATGAGACGCCATGCCCCGCAGCGCGCGTGAATGAACGCCTCATTGCCGATGGCTTCGACGAGTTCGACCGTCGCCTGGAGCCGGGCGCCTTCCGCGCTGGCTCGGTCGATGCGTTGCAGATCTTCCGGCCGCACTCCGACCACCACCTCCCGCCCGCGCAGGGCGGGCGCCGGAGGGATGGGCAGCACTACGCCCTCGCCGTCCAGCGACGCTCCGTCGGCGCATACGCGCCCACGAAACTGATTCATGGCGGGCGCCCCGAGAAAACCAGCCACGAACAGATTCACCGGCCGCTCGTAGATCTTCATCGGCGCATCGATCTGCTGCACGATCCCGCGATCCATCACGACGATCCGCTGGCCGAGCGTCATGGCCTCGACCTGGTCGTGGGTGACATAGATCATCGTCGCTCCCAGCGACCGATGCAGCCGCGCAATCTCGGTGCGCATCGACGCGCGCAGCTTCGCGTCCAGGTTCGACAGCGGCTCATCGAGCAGAAACGCCTGCGGCCGCCGCACCAGCGCACGACCCAACGCCACGCGTTGGCGCTGCCCTCCGGACAGCTCGCGCGGCCTGCGCTGCAGCATCGACGTAAGCTCGAGCATGTCCGCCGCCCGTGCGACGCGCTCTGCGATCTCCTCACGCGCCACGCCGCGCAGCTTGAGGCCGAACGCCAGATTTTGCTCCACGGTCATATGCGGATACAGCGCGTAGTTCTGGAACACCATCGCAATGTCCCGGTCGCGCGGCGCGAGATTGGTCACATCACGCTCGCCAATGAAGATCCGCCCGCGCGTGGTCTCCTCGAGCCCGGCGATCAGCCGCAGCACGGTGCTCTTGCCGCAACCCGATGGGCCGACCAGCACGAGCAACTCGCCATCGTTCACCTGAAACTCGACGTCGTCCACGGCGACGAACTCGCCGTAGACCTTGCGGATGGATTCCAGTCTCACCTGCGCCATCGGCGACCGGCGCTGCGCCGGACCTTGAAACTTTCCATCTGCATGATCTGCATGGTCCTTCGCACGGTTCGCACGGGCCACGCACGCGCCGAATTGCGGCGGCCGCGAGTCAGCGCGCGAACGAGGCGGTGAATGGCAACTCCGTGATGCGCATCTCCGTACCGATCCACCGTCCCTGACCTCGCTCGATCGACTGCTCCTGCGGCGCAGCGTCTTCCGGCCACGCGATGACGACGCCGCCGCGCGGCGCGTCGAGCGATTCGACATTAAACACACGCCTGTCGCCCTGGACCACCAGCGAATACGTCAGACGCCCGAACGGCGTCCACAACCCCTCGACGCTGAAGCCCTGCCGCACCCACCGGGCCGGCGCGCCTGGCGCCAGCACCAGGGCCTCGTCCGCCAGCCGCTCGTACGCCAACATGTCCAGCACGGAACGCCCGAAATCCGAAGCCACCCACCCGTGGGGCATGTCGCCTATGAAGCGCGAGCGCCGCGCCTCACGCCCGACGACTTCCGCCCACTGGTTCCATTCGGCCGGACGCCGATCGTTCATGAAGAATGCGATCAGCTCTTGCGCCCGCTCTCGCCAGCCCAGTCGGATGAACGCCGCGACATTGCGCCATTCGTACGGTGTATACACGTCCCAATCCGCCGACTCGCGCCGCTCTGTGAAATTCGCCCAGTAACGTTCGAACGTCGCGTGCAACGCGGGCGGCGGCAACATCTGCTGCTCGCCCAGCGGCGACAGCGCTATGGTCGTAGACGTCGGATCGAAGTCGCCGAGTTCAGCGGCGCCCGGCAGGTAGTCGATCGCGTGCTCCTTCATCGCCGCGTCCAGCGAGCGGTACAAATCCGCGCGGAAATCATCGCGCGCCGCGATATAGCTGCGCATGTGCTCTTCGTGGCCCAGCGTCCGTGCGATGTGCACTGCCGCCTCGTATCCCGCGAGCGCCCAGAAGTTGTCCCAGTACGAGTGCATCGGCTTCGCCGCGTAGCCCTCGTGACTGATCGAAGCCGGCATCAGTCCGTAGAACGCCTTGCGCTCGCCCACCTGGTTCTTCGCAATGCGCTCGGAGCGGCGCAGCTTCTCCATGTACTCGACTGTCCGGCGCACCGCCGGCCACATGTCGTGCAGCAACGCCATGTTCCGACCATAGCGATACGTCTCGTGCACCAGGAAAAGGAACTCACCTTGACTGTCGTTCTCAGGAATGGGGTCCGCGCCGCGCCGGTCGACGCAGCAGGGAATCTTGCCGGTGCTGAACTGATACGGCGCATACCAGCGCAGAAATTCCTCAACCACATCCTGCTGTCCGAGCCGCAACAGCATCTCGGAGGTCATTGCGGCGTCGCGAATCCATGAGCGCTCGTAAGCGCGCGAACCGGGCTGCAACGCGGGGCCGTCGCGATTGATCAGAACGTGCGCCAGTGCGGTTCGCAAGGTATCGTGCACAGCTTGCTCCTCGGGGGGCATGCTCAGCGCGACGCGATTCAGCTTCTCGCGCCATTTCGAAGCTGTGTGCTCGAGCGATGCGGCGTCGGGCGCTCGGTCGCCGTCGAGCGGCAGATCCAACACGACCTCACGCGCGCCGCCCGCGGGAAGCTCGAACTCATATAGAAGCGCGCCCGATGCAAGGCCGCTCTCATCGTGTACGGCCTCGGGCGCGGACATCGGCTCGCGCAGCCACTCGCACGGCGGACCGGCTTCGAACGACGCCGCACGGAAATCGTGCGGCCCGTTTCTCGGGAAGACGCGCGCTTGACCGTTGACTACCGCCGCGCCGTTCGCGAATGACAGGTCTTCGATCGGGCTGACCCCCGCTGCAACGTTGAGGAACTGCGCGGGCGGATTCACTTGGAAGGGCCGCACCAGCAGCGCCAGCGTAATTCTCTGCGGCGCGCGCATCTCGTTCTCGATCCGATAGACCGCGTGCGTGACCTCCGCGCCCGGGGCCCCACTAGCGTATGCAGTCACGTCGAGGCTCACGCCTGCACGCCGCCAATGCACGGACGGAATCGGCAAGTAGCCATCCGCCAGCGAATGGTCGATGTCCACGTCGGCCCAGCTCAGCCACTCGCCGTCGACGCGCATCACCGGCTCCAGCGAGAACGAGCCCTTGCGAAGCTCCAGGGCGCCATCTTCGGACAGCATGCTCTCGTGCTGACCGCCGTCCACGCCGACGATCGTCCAATACGTTTGCTCGCCCATATAAGCGCGCGGATAGCAGCCCCGCTTCGCGTTCTGCGCCAGCGAGGCGATGAACGCATTAGGCGAGGCGCCGAACTGCAGATCTCGCACGTGCACCTCGCGAACGCCGTAGCCCAGCGCCGACTCGGGCATTGTGATACGAATGTAGCGCGCTTCGGATTCCGGCAGGAGGTGCGAGTCGCGTCCGCCGTTCCCCGTCTCGACAGTGCGTACCCGGCGCCATTCGACCCCGTCCATCGAAAGCTCGATCCCGTACGCGCTGGCGTGCAAGTCGGGCGTCCAGTCGATCTCGAGTCCGCCGAATTCCTTCGGATGCTGCATGTCGATCTGCAGCTGTTGCGCGCCGGGCTGGCTGCGCCACGACGTCTGCGGCTTGCCGTCGATGGCGTGCGCCGGCGGATGGCGCTCTTGTGCGGATGAGGCGGTCGCGATGAACCGGGCGTCGGCTGGCGGCGGTTCGAGCGGTTTGATCGCCAGCCGATCGAACCATAGTCGTCCGCGTCCGCCCGCCTCGCCGGCCGTCACGACGAATTCGATGGAATCGAAGCGGCGCAGCGTGCGTTCGCTGGTCGGCCCCCAGGCGAACTCTATTTCGCGTTTGCGGATACGCACCAGGCGCCATTCACCCGTGAAGTCGTAGTTGGCGCGCCGATACCACCATACGTTGTCGCCGGATGCGTCGACAAATTTCACCTCCAGGTTGTTGCGGCCGCTCTCGCCGCGCATCCAGAAAGAGATTTCGAAGTCGTCGGGCGCCTCGGTCGGAAGCTTGCGAGTCGCCGCGGCGTAGCCGGCCGTGCCCGCCAGGTCGAATTCGAGCACCAGCGCTCCATTCTCGACGCCGCGACCCTCGTGTACGGCGGCGTTCACGTCGTCGGACGCGAGCGATCGCCAGGCGGATATGTCATCCATCTCATCGAGTACTCGCATCTCGACAGGATCTTGCTGAGCTGCACTGCGTGTGATCAGCAGCAACACCGCCGCAACCGCCGCTGCGGCCGCCCACGCGGCTCGTCGATTCCGCGGAGCGCGGGGCCGGGCCGGCCGGCGGGTCCGATGGCGGCGATCAGACCTCTCAGGGCGATGCGGCCTCATGGCTGACGATCGTCTCAACCCTTCACGCCGCCGGCCAGTATCCCGGCGATGTAGTACCGCTGCAGCCCAAGGAACAGTATGAGCACCGGCGCAACCGTGATCACAGCGCCGGCCATCATCATTTCATTCTCCTGAACGTGCTCGCGGGACAGTCCGGCCAGCGCCACCGGCAGCGTGTACATCTCCTGGCTGGTCAGCACGATCAGCGGCCACATGAAGTCGTTCCAAGTCGCGAGGAAGGTCAGGATGGCGAGCGTGACCAGAATGGGCCTCAGCAGCGGGATCACCAGCCACCAGAAAATGCGCCGTTCGCTCGCCCCATCGATGCGCGCCGCTTCCAGCAGCTCATCCGGCAAGGAAAGCGCATACTGACGAATCAGGAAGATGCCGAACACCGTAGCAAGCGAGGGAACCAGCACTCCTGCGTAGGTGCTCACCAGCCCGAGTTCCTTGACCAGCGCGAACAAGGGAATCAGCGTGACCTGCGCAGGGATGACCAGAGCGCCGAGCAGCGCCTGGAAGATACGATCGCGCCCGCGGAAACGCAGCTTCGCGAATGCGTAGCCGGCCATGGTGTTGAACGTGAGCGAGATGATCGTCGCGAGCGTCGCGACGACGGCGCTGTTGAAGAGATAGCGCCCCGCCGCCTGCCCTGCGAACAGCTCTCGGTAGTTCTCGAGCGTCGGCGCATCGGGCAGCAACGGCGGTGGATAGGTGCTCGCGGCGCCGCTCGGCATGAACGACACCGAGAGCATCCAGAACAGAGGAAACACCGTCACGACCGCTGCGAACAGCAGGATGGCGTTCACGGCGACGACGGCAGGCGTGCGCTTCATGCACGCGCCTCCCGTCGGCCGATCCGAAGCTGGAGCAGTGTAACGAAGAACATGAGAATGAAGAGCAGGAATGCGACGGCGGAGGCCCGTCCCAGGCTCCACCACTTGAACCCCTCTTCGTACATGAAGTACAGCACGCTGAGCGTGCTCTGCAGCGGCCCGCCCTCCGTCATCACGTACGGCTCGGCGAACAGCTGAAAATAGCCCACCATGGTGAGAATACTGACCAGCAACAACACCGGTCCGAGCCCCGGCACGGTGATGTGGCGGAAGGTCTGCCAGGCCGAAGCGCCGTCGATTCGCGCCGCTTCGTACAGCTCCTCCGGGATGTTCTGCAGCGCCGCGAGCAGGATGATCATGTTGTAGCCGAAGTTCTTCCACACGGCCAGGATGACGATCGCCGGCATCGCCCAGCGCGGATCACCCATCCAGTCGATCGGCTCAACGCCGATCTGCGCCAGGGCGAAGTTCAGGAAGCCGTAGCGGGCGTGAAAGATGTAGCGCCATACCACGGCGACCGCGACCAGCGTGGTGACTACCGGCGCGAAGAAGATCGTGCGGAACAACGCGCGAAAGCGAGCCAACTTCGAATTCACGAGCAGCGCCGCGACCAGCGACAATCCGATCGACAAGGGCGCGCCGAGGACGACGAAGTAGAAGGTGTTGCCGAGCGCCTTCCAGAACAGCGGGTCCTGCAGCAAGGTGTAGTAGTTGCGCAATCCGACGAAGCGCAGATTGGCGCGATCGCTGAGCGCATAGAGGTCGAAATCGGTCAGGCTCATGATGAACGCGCCTGCGACCGGCAGGAAGAAGAACAATCCAAGCGCCAGCAGCGCAGGCGCGATGAACAGCCAGGCGGCGCGTTCGAGGCTCACGAGGCGCGCTCCCTCTGCAACATCCAGCGGCGCTTCTCCAAGATCTGATCGGTGCGACGATCGAGTCCTCGCACCGCCTCATCCACACTGAGGACGCCCTGCACGACGCGCTCGGCGGCCAGCTTCATCTCGTTGGCGATACGCTCCCACTCTGGAACCTTCGGCGGCGAACGGACCCGCTCGAGCTGAATGCGGAAGGCGCGCGCGTGCGACGAGGCGGCCAGCACCGGCGCTCGCCAGCTCGTGCGCCGCGGCGGCATGTCGCCGGTCAGCTCGTAGAACCGGCCCTGGACGTCCGGCTGCGACAAGTGCTCGGCGAGCAACCAGGCTTCCTCTTTGCGTTCGGAGCTTCGGAAGATCACCAGGCTCGCGCCTCCCGCGATGGACACGCCGGGCCCGTGCGGGCCGGGCATCGGCGCCGTCATCCAGGCGTCCTGCAGGCGCGGCGGCAGACGCCTGCGGAACTCGGCGATGTTCCATGGCCCGGAGATATAGAAGGAGAAAAAGCCTTTGCCGAATTCGTCCCACACGTTCGAGATCTGGGTGTTGGTCATGCGGGGAGCAAGGTCGCGCTCGAACATGCTGTTGTAGAAGCGCAGCGCGCGGCGGAAGCCTGCGCTGCGGAAAGCGCCCCACTCGCCGTCGCCGCGCAGCAGCGGCTCGCCCTGCTGGAGCGCAAGAACGAGCAACGGCTCGAATTCATTCAGCGGCAGAAGGATCGCGTAGCGCTGCGGACCGACGAGTTCCTTCACGGCGGCGAGCATCCGCAGCCACTCGTCCCAGGTTTCGGGCGGCGCTGCAAACCCGGCCTCGCGCAGCAAGTCGCGGCGATAGAACAGCAACCGTGTATCGACGTACCAGGGCACGCCGTACAGGACGCCGGCAATGCGATTCGCCTCGACGAAACCCTGGAAGTAATCATCCAACGCCGTGACGCGCGATGCTTGCGCTGCGTGGTCCAGAGGTTCGAGCGCGTCGATCGCGGTGAACTCTGCGATCCACGTGTTGCCGAGCTGGCAGAGGTCCGGCAGCGTGCCGCCAGCGTACGCCGTCAAGAGCTTTTCGTGTGCGGCGGTCCACGGCAGCTTCTGTACGTCCACACGGATATGCGGGTGCAGCGCTTCGAAGTCGCGGACCAATTCGGCCGCCATCTCGCCTTCCCGCCCGACGGCCCAGAATCGAACGACCTTGCGCCGGTCCGCCAGGTCCGCGCAGCCGGCTGCGCCCACGGCCGCACCGGCCAACAGCCCGATCGTGCGGCGGCGGGTGATCATGGCGAGGGCGATGCGCCCGAGCCGGCGCCCAGCTGCGTGGCGCTCGTCGTTGGCGGCGGCGGCGCGGTCGGAAGCGGTTCGCTCAGCCATCCGCCCGTGAACCCGGCGCGCTCCAGCCCGCGACGGATATACGGGTTGCGGCGCATGAGCTTCCAGATGAGCTCACTGCGCCAATTCTCGATCATCGCCACGATCGCGCCCTGGTCGATGCCCAGATAGTCGTCCGCCACCCAGCCGATATCGGGGACGATGCGTCCGTGCCGCAGCGGCACGTCGGTATACGTGAAGCTCGGGTTCACGGAATCCAGGAAACCGTAGCGCTGATAGAGATGCTCGCCGAACCGCGCGCGGAACGCGCGGATGGTCGGAATGACGATTTCCGGCGCGAATGCGATCGACGCCACCGCCGCCGTTGGAGCAATCGTCCCGTCGTCGAGCACGTAGGGCGTAGCCGTGGCGCGCGCTGCGTAGGTGAAGAAGCCGCGCTCCTCGCCGTCGAAGATCTGCACCGTGTCGGCCGGTCCGTCGCAGGCCGTCAGTCCCCAGATTTCGCTGTCATAGCCGCGCCAGCGCATCGGATTCTGGATCGCGTATTCGCGCTGTGCGTATGTGGCGCGACGACTGTTCTCGAAATAGTCGACGCCCTTCTCTCGCATGAACTCGTCCTGGATGCCACGGAAATCGATCCAGATATGCGAGTACTGGTGGCCGAACATCGGCCCGAAGCCGAGGAATTCGAAACCGAAGTAGCGACCCCAGTAGTCCTTGTACGTCTTGAGCCACTCGTCCCATGCGTCCGTGTCCACCGGATGCGTCGGCGAAGCGAGCGCCAGGATGTATAGCAGCATGGCTTCGTTGTAGCCGCGCCAGTCGAAACGCAGGAACCCGGTTTCCGGCCTCCAGCCGTGCGAGATGATGGGCGGACGGTTCTGGGACCAGCTCCATTCGACGCGACGGTAGAGCGCCTCGGCGATTTCGCGAATCTCACGCTCGGAGCGCGTGTCGCGGTCAAAATACGTCTGCGCGAGCAGCACTCCCGCAAGCAGCAGCGCCGTATCCACGGTCGACAGCTCCGACAGGCCGAAGCGCGCACCGTCCTCCATATCCACGAAGTGGTAGAAAAAGCCCCGGTAGCCAATCGTTCCCCGCTCTTGCGGACCCTGCGGCGTTTGCAGCAGGAAACGCAGCGTACGCAGCGTGCGGGCGCGCGCCTGCGAACGCGAGATGTAGCCGCGCTCCACGCCGATCACGTAGGCCGTCAGACCGAAGCCGACCGCCGCAGTGCTGGCGAACGACGGCGACGGGTAACGGTCCGGGATGAGACC
>JAVEVD010000136.1:0-2831 GCA_034005205.1 Steroidobacteraceae bacterium
CCCCACTGGTGATTGATGCGATTTGATCAATCATCGCTACTTGTTTACGTTCACGGGGAGTATATGAAGGGCGTCATCCACTAACAATGCAGACCGCTGCACAATAGGGTCACACCAGCGCAACAATCCGACCAGGGCTTGCTTGCGCGATGATGCGATGCAGAGATCACATCGAACGGTGGGCGCGCTTTACCTCAATAGGACGGCCGCGCTGACTAAATATGCGCTGATCCATGAGATCCGAGACGACCGGATCGTGGAGAATTGGGGCGTAAGCGTCCGCGCACCGCCAAACTCGGCGCGGTTGCTCCGGCAATGTTTAGAGGCTGCTAATGCGCGTAGTCGTAAGACAGTGGTCTGCAACGGCGCGACTTCATGAGATGGCGCTTATTCAGCGCCGTCAATCGCAGCTTGGACTCGTTCTACGCGCCATCGCCGCCGACAAGCTGAAATAGCATCGTTCGCGGCTCACCGTCGTCCCGTAGCCCCTGGCCCAGGAGCGTGAATTCATCGCTGAGAGCGCGCCGTTCCGGCGCCGCTAGCGGCTGGTCGAATTCACCAGATCCGGCCAGGCTGCGCGCAGGTACACCACCATGGACCAAAGGGTCAGCGCGGCCGCGGCGACGAGACAGTAGACGCCGATCTCGAACGCGGGCAGGAACCACACATAGCCGCGAAAGAGCATCAGCGACAGACCGGTCAT
This sequence comes from Steroidobacteraceae bacterium, assembly GCA_034005205.1. Taxonomy (GTDB): domain Bacteria; phylum Pseudomonadota; class Gammaproteobacteria; order Steroidobacterales; family Steroidobacteraceae; genus Steroidobacter. Next base: position 704 of record JAVEVD010000136.1, read on the forward strand.
CTGGAAGATCGTCTTGAGCTTGCCGAGCAAGGACACGGCCACCTTACCGCGCGCGCCCATCTCCGCCATCCACTCGCGCAGCGCTGAAATGGTGATTTCGCGCCCCACGATGATCGCCGCAGTGATCGTAATGAGGATATGCGGGTTGAAGTCGATCAACTCCAGCCGCGGCGGCGGGTAGTCCACGAGCAGAATCAGGGCGGTCGCCACCATGAGCTTGTCCGCGACCGGATCCAGAAACGCACCGAGCGCCGAGGTTTGTCCGAGCCTGCGGGCCAGATAGCCGTCCAGCGAATCGGTCACCGCCGCCAGAATGAAGACGATGGCGGCAGCCGGTCTGAGCCACGGCTGCGGCATATAAAAGAGAACGACGACCAGCGGGATCATGATGATCCGCACGACCGTCAGAACGTTGGCTATCGGAAAACTCACCGCGGCGATTGTACGGGGTCACCCGCTCGCGTGCAGCGTGTCGTAGATGGTTTGCGCCAGTCTGCGGCCGATCCCGCGCACTTTGGCGAGATCGTCCACACCGGCGCGTTGCACCCCTTGCAGCCCGCCGAACTGTCGCAGCAACTCGCGTCGCTTGCGCGGCCCAAGGCCAGGGACGGTCTCCAGAATCGACTGGGTGCGCGCTTTGGCGCGCCGCTGCCGATGTCCTGTGATGGCGAAGCGATGAGCCTCGTCGCGCACCCGCTGGATCAGGTGCAACGCGGGCGAGTCCGCAGGCAAAACCAACGGCGCCTGCCGATCCGGCAGGAACAGCCGCTCCTGACCGGGCCGACGATCGGCGCCCTTGGCCACGCCCGCGACCTTGACCGCCGACATCTCAAGGTCTTCTAGCACCGCCACGGCCTCGGCGAGTTGCCCAGGCCCACCGTCGATCAGCAGCAGATCCGGCGTCGGCGCCTCGCCTTTCTTGACGCGCGCATAGCGCCTGGACAGCGCCTGCCGCAGGGCCCCGTAATCGTCGCCGGGAGCCAAGCCCTCGATATTGAAACGGCGGTAATCGCTCTTGATCGGGCCTTCGGGCCCGAATACGACGCAGGAAGCCACAGTCCGCTCGCCCATCGTGTGACTGACGTCGAAGCATTCGATGCGTGCAGGCGGCGCGTCGAGCTGAAACACCTCGGCCAGCGCCTGCAGCTGCGCAGCGCTCGTCGCCTCGGTGGCGCGCCGCATGTTGAGCCCGAGCTCCGCGTTGGCGCGGGCCATTTCGAGCCACCGCGCACGCACGCCGCGCACGCTGGTGCGAATCCTCACGGTCCGCTCCATGCGCTGCGAAAGGGTCGCCTCGAGCAGATCCGCGTCTTCGATCGGTTGATTGATGAGGATTTCGCCGGGCGCGTCGCGACCCAGGTAGTACTGCCCAAGGAAGCCGGACAGCAGCTCGCCGGCCTCGGCGATTCCCGGACGCGGAAAGAAGTTGCTGCTGCCCAGATTGCGCCCACCGCGCACGTATACGATGGACACGCAGTGGTCGCTCCCCTTTGAAACCAGAGCCACGGCGTCGATATCCTCGACAGCGTTGCGCGTCACCGACTGGGTCGAATGGATCGCCTTGATGCCGTTGATCTGATCGCGCAGGCGAGCGGCGCGCTCGAAGTCGAGCTGCTGCGCGGCGTGCTCCATGCGCCGGGCGAGATCGTCGATCAGCTCCGCGCCCTTGCCTTCCAACACCTTGATCGCGTCCGCCACGTCCTGGCGGTACTCCTCGGGCGAGATCAGCCGCACGCAAGGCGCAGAGCAGCGCTTGATCTGATACTGCAGGCACGGCCGCGAACGGTTCGCGAAGAACGTATCGCTGCACGGACGCAGCAGAAACAGCTTCTGCAGCAACGCCAGCGTCTCACGGGTGGCGCGAGCGTTCGGGTAAGGACCGAAGAAGCGGCCCGGCAGTTTCCGGGCGCCGCGATAAAAGCTGATTCGCGGGTACTCGTGCTGGGTGGTGATGTACAGGTAGGGAAAACTCTTGTCGTCGCGCAGCGTGACGTTGAACCGCGGTCGACGCCGTTTGATGAGGTTGTATTCGAGCAGCAGCGCCTCGGTCTCCGACGCCGTGACCGTCACCTCCACGTTCGCGATCTGCGAGACCATGGCCATGGTCTTTGCGGACTGCGCTTTACCG
>JAVEVD010000020.1:0-38011 GCA_034005205.1 Steroidobacteraceae bacterium
GGACGATTTCAGCATGGAAAAATCTGATCTTTCGCATCACATTCTCAGCCGCTACAACGACGACCTCGAGCGAGTCCGCACCAACGTGCTGCAGATGGGAGGCCTCGTCGAGGAGCAGCTCAAGCAGGCGGTGGCCGCCCTCGTGCAGGGCGACAGCCGCCTCGGCGAGCAGGTCGCGCTCGGCGATGTGAAGGTCAACGCGATGGAAGTCGCCATAGACGACGACTGCAGTCGCATCCTGGCGACGCGCAGCCCGGCGGCCTCCGACCTGCGCCTGATCGTCGCGATCATCAAGACCATCACCGATCTCGAGCGTATCGGCGATGAAGCGGAGAAGATCGGCTACATCGGCTCGCGGCTTGCCGCCGAGGAGCGCCCGGCCGACCGCTACCGGGAGATCAAGCACCTCGGGCGCCTGGTCGGAGAGATCCTGCACGAGGCGCTCGACGCCTTCGCCCGGCTCGATCCCAATGCGGCGGTCGCCGTCGCCAAGAAGGACCGGCTGGTGGACGAGGAATACGAGGCGCTGCAGCGTCAGTGCATCACTTTCATGATGGAGGATCCCCGCACCATTCGCCGCGCTCTGGACGTGCTGTGGGTGGCGCGGGCGCTGGAGCGCATCGGGGATCACGCCAAGAACGTGTGCGAGTACGTCGTCTATATGGTGCACGGCAAGGACATCAGACATCTCTCGATGGACGAAGTGGAGCAGCACCTGCGAGCGCGCGGCCGCCGCGGCGAAAGCGACCCGGACTGACCGGCAGGCGTTCGTGTTGAACCGTCGACTGGGCTACGGGCTCGGATTTCTCGCCTGCGTGGGCCTGATGGCCTATGCGCTGTATGCGCAGTATGGCCTGGGTTTGGATCCATGCCCGTTGTGCATATTCCAGCGCGTGGCCGTGATTGCGACCGGCGTGCTGTTCCTGCTGGCGGCGCTGCACAACCCGGCGACGCTGGGCGCGCGGATCTACGGCGGCCTCATCGCCGCGACCGCACTGGGCGGCGTCGCGATCGCCGCTCGTCACGTGTGGATACAGGCTCAGCCGCCGGGTACGGTGGCGGCGTGCGGCGCCGATCTGGATTACCTGCTCGAAATCATGCCGTTGACCGAGGTCATCAACCGGGTGCTGACCGGCTCGGGTGAGTGCGGCAAGATCGATTGGACGTTCCTTGGCTTGTCGATGCCGTGGTGGGTGCTGATTTCGCTGGCGGCGTTGGGGATCTGGGGGGCGGCGGTGAGTTGGTGGCGGAGAGGAAAAGCGGTTAGCCGTTAGCGGTTGGTCAGAGGAGCGGCGCTACGCCGCAAGCAACGGCAGTCGCCTCTGACTAACCGCCAACCGCTAACCGCTTCTTATTACCCTCCCGCCAGCAACAACTCCATCACCCTCTCATACATCCCCGACAGCGCCTCGATGTCGGCCACTCGTACGTTCTCGTTCACTTTGTGAATGGTGGCGTTGATCACGCCGAGCTCCACGACCTGCGCGCCGCTAGGCGCGATGAATCGGCCGTCGGAGGTGCCCCCGGTGGTCGACAGCTCGGGCGCGCGCCCGGTTTTCTCCTGCACGGCGCGTATCACCGCTTCGGAGAGGCGGCCGGGAGGCGTGAAGAACGGCAGTCCGGAGACGTACCACTCGAGTGTGTAGTTGACCTTGTGACGGTCGAGGACGCCTATGACCGTTTGCTGGAGCTTCTCGACCGTCTGCTCGGTGGAGAAGCGGATGTTGAAGCGCACCTTGAGCTCGCCAGGAATCACGTTGGGCGCCCCAGCGCCCGCGCTGATGTTGGAGATCTGAAAACTGGTGGGCTGGAAATACTCGTTGCCCTTGTCCCATACGCGCGTGGCCAGCTCTGCGAGCGCCGGCGCTGCGGCGTGCACCGGGTTTTCCGCAAGGTGCGGGTAGGCCACGTGGCCCTGTACGCCGTGCACTGTCAGCTTCCCCGACAGCGAGCCGCGCCGGCCGATCTTGATCGTGTCGCCGAGCGCCGCTGAGCTCGACGGTTCGCCGACCACGCACCAGTCGATCTTTTCACCGCGCGCTTGCAGCACTTCCATCACGCGGCGCGTGCCGTCGATGGACGGTCCTTCCTCATCGCTCGTCAACAGAAAGGCGAGCGTTCCCTCGTGTCGAGGATGGGCGGCGACGAAGCGCTCGGCGGCGGTGACCATCGCTGCGAGTCCGCTTTTCATGTCGGCGGCGCCGCGCCCGTAGAGCACGCCGTCCTTGATGACGGGCTCGAATGGGTCGGTGCGCCATTCCTCGCGCGGACCGGTCGGCACGACGTCCGTATGTCCCGCGAAGCACAGCAGCGGACCGGCCTCGCCGTGCAGGGCCCACAGGTTCTCCACCGGCCCGAAGGGCAAATGCTCGACCCGAAAGCCGCACGCCCCGAGCCGCTCAGCGATGATCTGCAGGCAGCCCTGGTCCTCGGGACTGACGGACGGGCGGCGGATGAGCGCCTCGGTGAGGGCCAGCGAATCGGCGGCGGTCGCGGCGTCAGAGGTGGACAAGGCGCAGGGGCTCCCTTCGAACGTGCGGGGGTGGCGGTATGTGAGCGGGCGCGGTCTTATAGCGAAGCCGCCGTGCAGCGGCAAGCGCCGCCCGCACTGGGTAAAGGCTGAACAAGCGCCTTCCGATGAGATCTACGGCTCCGCAAGTCCTTGTCCGTCTGAATCGCCTCCGGTCATCTTACGACCACTTCCATCCGGTTCGCACATCAGCTCCTGTAAACCCGATCAGCGCTTCCTTGGAAAATTGACGTACATGATGAGGTTCTGCGGCGGGCGCTTTGCTTCCCGGCGCTTGCGCCTTGGCGCTTTGTAACATGGCTGTCATGAAGCTCGGCCACACTGCGGCCGTGCGTAGCGGCCCGGCGCCAAGAACGGGCGTCGCGCTACAGCCCGGTCGAGACGCGTCCGTGCGTGTACGGCGCGAGGCCAGCGCGGGTCGACTGACGCCTGCTCGGCCACTAAAGTGCGCACCGCGCGGGCGCGGACCTCGCCAATGAAGGCCGCTCCGCCGAACTCGATACGCCAGAGGCGCCGACAACGTTGAGCTCCATTCCTTCCGTCGCCGTAACGTCAGCGGGCGCACTGCGCTACCGCAAGATGCGCGATCGCGTGATCGAGTCCCTGCTGCTCGTCTCGGGACTGGTCGCCGTGTTCACCACGCTGGCCATCGTCGCGGTTCTGCTGATCGAGTCGAGTGCGTTCTTCGAACATGTCTCGCTGCGCGAGTTCCTCACTGGCACGATGTGGACCCCGCTGTTCGCAGATGCTCGCTATGGCATTCTGCCGCTGGTGGCGGGCACGCTCACGACCACGATCGTAGCGTTGCTGGTCGCAGTGCCGCTCGGCACGACGATTGCGATCTACCTGAGCGAGTTCGCGCCGCATCGCATCCGCGAGACGGTCAAGCCGATTCTCGAATTGCTCGGAGCCGTGCCGACAGTCGTGTACGGTTACTTCGCGCTCACCATGGTTACGCCGGCGTTGCAGTGGCTGATGCCGGAGCTTCCAGGGTTCAACATGCTGAGCGCTGGACTGGTGATCGGACTGATGATCGTGCCCTACGTCAGCTCAGTCAGCGAGGACGCCATGCGCGCCGTACCGCGCTACATGCGCGAAGGCTCGTATGCGATGGGCGCGACGCGCTTGCAGACAGCCTTGCGCGTGGTCGTGCCCGGCGCATTCTCCGGTCTCGCCGCGGCGTTCATCCTCGGCATCTCGCGTGCGGTAGGCGAGACGATGGTGGTGGCGATCGCGGCCGGCATGCAGCCGAACTTTACATTCGATCCGCGCGAGCCGGCGGCCACGATCACTGCGTACATCGTGCAGGTGAGCCTCGGCGACCTGCCTCACGGCAGCATCGGCTACCAGAGCATCTTCGCCGCCGGCCTGGTGCTGCTGTTCATGACGCTGGTTTTCAACGTGATCGGCTTCTCGCTGACGCGCCGCTTCCGCGAGGCTTACTGATGAACAACGGCGTTACAGCCTACTCCGACCCGGCGGCCGCGCGGCGCGGCTTACCGCGGCGCAAGCTGCTCGATCAGCTGTTCGTGCTGGTCGGACTCATCGTCATGCTGGTGTGCCTGTTGGTGCTCGCGGTGCTGTTCATCGACCTGGTGATCGAAGGCGCGCCGCGGCTCGGCTGGGATTTCTTCACCAACTTCGCCTCGAGGCGTCCGGAGCGCGCCGGCATTCTCGCCGCATGGGTCGGCACGACGCTCATCATGATCGTCACCGCGGTCTGCGCCGTACCGGTCGGCGTAGGAGCGGCGATCTATCTCGAGGAATACGCGCCGAAGAACTGGTTCACGGCGATCATCGAGATCAACGTGACCAACCTGGCGGGCGTGCCGTCGATCGTCTATGGACTGCTCGCCCTCGGCCTGTTCGTCTATCAATTCGATCTCGGTCAAAGCATCGCGGCGGCCGGGCTGACGCTCGCGCTGCTGATCCTGCCGATCGTGATCGTCGCCACGCGCGAAGCCATCCGGTCGGTGCCCAGATCGATACGCGAGGCCGCGTACGGTCTCGGCGCGACGCGCTGGGAGGTGACCAAGGATCACGTGCTGCCGTACTCGACCGGCGGCATCCTCACCGGCATGATTCTCGGACTGTCGCGCGCCATCGGCGAGACGGCGCCGATCATCACCATCGGGGCGCTGAGTTTCATCGCCTTTCTGCCGGAATCGCCGTTCCAGTCCGAATTTCCATTCATCTCCTTCGGTTGGCTCGATGATCCGTTCACCGCAATGCCGATCCAGATGTTCAACTGGGTGTCGCGTCCCGACCCGGCGTTCCAAGCCAATGCCGCGGCGGCTGGCGCGATCCTGCTCGGCATGACGCTGCTGATGAACGGCGTGGCGATCTGGATCCGTTATCGCTTCCGCAAGAAGATCAACTGGTAAGGAATCTTCATGGAACCGACCCGCATGACCGCGTCCGCCCAGCAGGCTTCCGCAGAAGGCGCGACCGCGACAGTTCGCGGCGAGCCGGCCCGCGCGCCGCGCTTCTCGATCAACACCGACGATACGCGCAAGGCGCGCGCTCTGAATGTCAAGGCCGCCGTGGAGGATCTGAACTTCTATTACGGCGAGCATAAGGCGCTCAAGAATCTCACCATCCCGATCGCCGACAAGCAGGTAACCGCGCTCATCGGTCCTTCCGGCTGCGGCAAAAGCACCTTCCTGCGCTGTTTCAACCGCATGCACGATCTGCAGCCGGATACGCGCTACGAGGGCAGCATCATGCTGCGTCCGGACAACCTCAATCTGGTGGGCCCGGGCGTGGATCCGATAGAAGTGCGCATGCGTATCGGCATGGTGTTCCAGAAGCCAAATCCGTTTCCCAAGTCGGTGTTCGAGAACGTCGCGTACGGACTGCGTCTACGCGGCGTGCGCAATCGCGCGACGCTGGCAGAGGAAGTAGAGAAGGCCCTGCGCGGCGCGGCGTTGTGGGACGAAGTCAAGGATCGTCTGCAGGATTCGGCGCTGGCGCTGTCCGGCGGACAAATGCAGCGCCTATGCATCGCGCGGGCGCTCGCGACCACGCCTGAGATTTTGCTGTTCGATGAGCCCACTTCAGCGCTCGATCCGATCGCCACCGCCAAGATCGAGGAGCTCATCTCGATGCTGCGCGATCAGGTGACCGTGCTCATCGTGACGCACAACATGCAGCAGGCGGCGCGAGTGTCGGATTACACCGCTTTCATGTACCTGGGCGAGCTCATCGAGTTCGACGAAGCGGCCAAGATATTCACGAACCCGAGCAAGAAGGCCACGGAAGACTACATCACCGGACGCTATGGCTGAACGCACGATGCGCCCGGCGCGGAGAGAAGCGGTTAGCGGTTAGCGGATAGCGGATAGCGGATAGTCAGAAGGTCGCGGTTTACTGCGTGGCTCGAGACCCCCGCAGTTCCTCTGAACTAACCGCTAACCGCCAACCGCTAACCGCTTCTCCTAGCATCTCATTCCCTGAGCAACTCGTTGATGCTCACTTTGGCTCGCGTCTGAGCGTCGACGCGCTTGACGATCACGGCTGCGTACAGCGAATACTTGCCGTTCGCGGCCGGCAGGGAGCCGGGCACGACCACCGCGCCTGCGGGGACGCGGCCGTACAGGATCTCGTCGCGCTCGCGATCATAGATGCGGGTGCTGGCGCCGATGTACACGCCCATCGACAGCACGGCGCCTGTTTCGACGACGACGCCTTCCACGACTTCGGAGCGCGCGCCGATGAAGCAGTCGTCCTCGATGATGGTCGGAGCGGCCTGCAGCGGCTCGAGCACACCGCCGATGCCCGCGCCTCCCGACAGATGCACGTTGCGGCCGATCTGCGCACATGAGCCTACCGTGGCCCATGTGTCGATCATGGACCCTTCGCCGACATAGGCGCCTATATTGACGTAACTGGGCATCAGCACCGTGTTCGGCGCGACGAACGCACCGCGCCTCACCAGTGCATGAGGAACCACCCGCACGCCGTCGGCGCGGAATCGCGCCTCATCGTAGCCCGCGTGTTTGAGATCGACCTTGTCGAAGAAGCGGGTGAAGCCGGCTTCGTGGATGCGATTGTCGTTCAATCGGAAAGAGAGCAGCACGGCCTTCTTGAGCCATTCGTTCACGCGCCACTCGCCGTCGCGCTTCTCGGCGACTCGCGCCTTGCCCGTATCCAGCAGGTCGATCGCTGCGTCCACAGCGCTGCGTACGTCGGCTGGCGCTTTCGCGGGCGTGAACTCGGCGCGACGCTCGAACGCGTCATTGATGAGATCGATGAGGGCGGAGGGCGTGTCGGTCATGAGGCGACGAGCAGGTCTGCAGCTGAGGACCTGGACATTCTACATGCACCGTCGAGCTCGGCGGCCGGCGTTCGAACGCCGGATGAATTTCCTTCCCAGGCGCATGAGCATCGGCGCAGGGCTCGTCCTCGCTCGGGAGAACGATTCGTCCCGAATCCTGCGCGTCAGCGTGAGGCCACGTAGTCGCGAATGCGTTTGGCCGCTTCGATGCACTCGGGCACGCTCGCCACCAGGGAAATGCGCACCCGGCCGCGGCCAGGATTGCCGCCCTGTGCGTCGCGCGCGATGTACGATCCGGGCAGCACCGTGACGTGCTGGCGCTCGAACAGCTCGCGCGCGAAGCGCTCATCGTCGCCCACCTGCGGCCAGAGATAGAAACTGGCCTGCGGCGCCTCCACCTGCATCGCCTCGCGCAGGATGGGCAGCACGGCGGCGAATTTCTCGCGGTACAGCCTGCGGTTCTCGACGACGTGGGCGTCGTCGTTCCAGGCGGGAATGCTCGCGAGCTGAGTGTGCAGCGGCGCGGCGCAACCGTGATACGTCCGGTACAGCAGGAACGGCTTCATGAGAGCAGCGTCTCCCGCGACGAATCCCGAGCGTAGACCCGGTACGCTGGAGCGCTTCGAGAGACTGTGGAAAACGACGCAGCGCTCGTAACCACTGCGCCCCGAGGCTGCCGCGGCCTGCAGCAGGCCGGGCGGAGGCTGCGTCTCGTCGAAGTAGATATCGCTGTAGCACTCGTCCGCAGCGACCACGAAGTCATAGCGCTCGGCCAGCTCGAGAGCGTGCTGCAGGTAGCCGAGCTCCGCCACCGCGCCGGTCGGATTGCCTGGCGAGCAAAGGAACAGCAGCTGACAGCGCTCCCAGACCTGCGTCGGTACGGCGTCCAGGTCCGGCAGATGATCGTCGGTTCGCTCGCCCATGTACCAGGGTTGGGCGCCCGCGAGCAGCGCCGCGCCTTCATAGATCTGATAGAAGGGGTTGGGCGTCACGACCAGCGGTCGGCGCGTCGGGTCCACGACAGCCTGCACGAAAGCGAACAGCGCCTCGCGCGTTCCGTTGACCGGCAGCACCATGGCGTCAGGGTCGACGGAGTCTTTCGGCAGCGTGAAGCGCCGCTCCAGCCAGCCCGCAGCGGCGGCTCGAAACTGCGGCAGTCCGGCGGTCGGCGGATAGCTGCCGAGGCTCGCCAGGCTGTCGCGCAGCGCTGCGACGATGAAAGGCGGCGGTGCGTGACGCGGCTCGCCGATCGAGAGCGAAATGTGCGGCAGCTCGGCCGGCGGCCGCGCGCCGGCGAGCAACGTGCGCAGCCGCTCGAACGGGTAGGGCCTGAGCTGTGCGAGCGCCGGGTTCATGCGCGCTGATCGAGCGATTCGCACAGCCGTCGCTGCAGCCGCTCGCGGGCCTCTTCGCTGAGCGGTCTGCCGGCCTCATCCGCGACGTAGAACACGTCCTCGGCGCGCTCGCCGACCGTCATGATCTTCGATGTGTAGATGTCCACGTGCTCGCTCTTGAAGATGTTCGCGACCTGCGAGAGCAGGCCCGGACGATCGCCGGCGATGAGCTCGACGATCGTACGTTGATTGACGGGATCCTCCGTGAACGTGATGCGCGTCGGCGTGGTGAACATGCGCACCTGGCGCGGCGCGCGGCGCGTCACCGTCACCGCGGCGTCGTCCGGCCTTGACAGCGCATGCTCGAGCTGACGCTGAATCTCCCGCAGGCGCAGTGGATCGCGGATCTCGGCGCCGGTGTCCTCGAGCACGTGATAGACGTCCACGCTGAAACCGTCCTCAGTAGGGGTGATGCGCGCATCCACGATGTTCAGCCCGAGCTGGTCGAGCAGAGCGGTCGTGTGGGCGAACGTGTGCTGCATCTGCGGCGTATACGTGGCGACGCCCGTTCCGCCGCGACCGGACTGTGGCTCGACTGAAACCAGCGGCGAGCGGTCGGCCGGATCCCGATCCCGCAGCATCATGGTGTGCCAGGCGACTTCCTCGGGCGTATGGCGCAGGAAGTAGGCGTCGGCGAAACGCGTCCAGACACGCTCGATCGTCTCCTCGCTCACGCCTTCGCGCAGCACCAGCTCACGCGCCCGTGATTGCGTCTCGGCGATCAGCGCCTCCTTTTCGATCGGGCTCTCGAGTCCGCGGCGCAGCGCCTCGCGCGTGCGTTCGTAGAAGCCTGCGAACAGCGAGGCCTTCCAGCTGTTCCACAGATTCGGGTTGGTGCCGCGCACGTCCGCCACGGTCAGCACGTAAAGGTAGTCGAGATGTATCTGGTCGCCGACCAGGGTGGCGAATTCGTGGATCACCTTCGGGTCGGTGATGTCCTTCTTTTGCGCCGTCACCGAGAACACGAGGTGGTTGCGCACCAGCCAGGCGACCAGTCGTGCGTCGTAGCGCGACAAGCCCTGCTCGAGACAGAACGCCTCGGCGTCCACCGCCCCGAGCTCCGAGTGATCGCCGCCGCGGCCCTTGGCGATGTCGTGGAACAGCGCCGCGAGATAAGCAAGCTCCTGCTTCGGCAGCGATTGCATGATGCGCGACAGCTCCGGGAACTCGCGATCGTATTTCGGCATCGCGAAGCGGCGCAGGTTGCTGACCACGAACAGCGTGTGCGCATCGACGGTGTAGGCATGAAACAGGTCGTACTGCATGCGCCCGACGATGCGCCCGAACGCCGGGATATAGCGTCCGAGCACGCCATACAGGTTCATGCGCCGCAGCTCGTGCGTGACGCCGACTGGCGCGCGCAAGATCTCGAAGAACAACCGATGATTGCGCGGGTGCTGACGGAACTCCTCGTCGATCAGCCACAGGTGTCGTGTGAGCTGACGGATCGTCGCGGCGCGCACGCCGCGGATCTGCGGATGCTGCTCGATGACCACGAACAGCTCCAGCATCGCCGAGGGGTAACGGTCGAAGACGTCCTCGCTCGTGATCTCAAGATAATCGTTGCGGATCTGAAAGCGCGGATTGACCGGAACCGGAGCGACGTTCGGGTCGCTAAGAATCGCCTCGCGGAACAGCTGCAGCAGCATCTCGTTGAGCAGGCTGACGTCCATGGCCGTGCGGTAGTAACGCTGCATGAATTGCTCGACCGCGAGCGTATACGAAGCGTCCTCGTACCCGAACATCTTCGCCAGCTTGATCTGGTGATCGAACAGCAGGCGATCTTCCCGGCGGTTGGTGAGCACGTGCAGCGCGAAGCGGATTTTCCACAGGAACGCTTGCGCCGTCTTCAGCTTGCGCAGCTCACTGCTCGTCAGGAAGCCGTGCGCCACCAGCTCATCGAGCGAGTCGGCGCCGAAGTGGCGTTTGGCCACCCAGCCGATCGTCTGGATGTCGCGCAGGCCGCCGGGACTCGACTTCACGTTCGGCTCGAGGTTGTAAGCGGTGTCGTGATAGCGATGATGGCGCGCGGTCTGCTCGGCGACCTTCGCTTCGAAGAATTCACGTGTCGGCCACACGCGCTGAGGGGCCAGCGCCCGGCGCATGGCCTCCAGCAATGCGGGCGGCCCGACCAGCAGACGCGCCTCGATCAGCGTCGTGGCGACGCTCACGTCCGCGGCGCTCTCGCGCTGGCAGTCGTCGATGGTGCGAACGCTGTGACCGACCTCCAGGCCGATGTCCCACATGAATGCAAGGAACCGCTCCAGGCTCGACCGCCAGGGCGCCGCCTCGCTCTTCGGCAGCAGGATCATGATGTCGATGTCGGAGCACAGGTTGAGCTCGCCGCGGCCATATCCGCCTACCGCGATCAGCGCGACCTCGCGCGCGTGCGCGGCGACGTGCGCGATCCAGGCGCTGCGCAGCAGCACGTCGACCAGGCGCGCGCGGTCGCGCACCAGAAGCTCGACGGGCTCCTCATCCAGGAAACGCTGCTTGAGACGCTCGTCGCCTTGCGTAAGGGCGGCGCGATACGACGCTACATCGAGAGGCGCGGCGCCGAGAGATGCGCCGAGCGTGGTCAAGTAGTCCCAGCTGGGATCGCTCGCGGATGCGGCGAGGTCTTCGAGATCTTCAGGGACGACGAGGGCCATGCGCCGCGCGGACGACGCGCGTCAGCGTTCGGCGGCGCCAAGCGTGAGCACTTCGCAGCCGGTCTCGGTGACCAGGACGGTGTGCTCCCACTGCGCCGAAAGCGAGCGATCTTTGGTGATTACCGTCCAGCCGTCGGCCAGCAGCCGCACATGGCGCTTGCCCGCGTTGACCATGGGCTCGACGGTGAACGTCATGCCGGGCGCCAGCTCAAGGCCGCGGCCGCGCTCGCCATAGTGCAGCACCTGCGGATCTTCGTGGAAAACCCGGCCGATGCCGTGTCCGCAGTATTCACGCACGATGCTGAGATGCTGCGGTTCGACGAAGCGCTGGATCGCCGCGCCCAGATCGCCCAGGCGCGCGCCGGGGCGCACCTCACGGACGCCGACCCACATGGCCTCCCGCGTCACGTCCACCAGGCGCTGCGCGGCCGGAGAGATCTTGCCGACCGCGAACATGCGGCTCGTATCGCCGTGCCAGCCGTCTTTGATGATGGTGACGTCGATGTTGATGATGTCGCCCTGCTTGAGCCGCTTGTCCGGGCTCGGGATGCCGTGGCAGACGACGTGATTGACGGAAGTGCAGATCGACTTGGGGAAGCCTCGGTAGTTGAGCGGTGCAGGAACCGCGCCCTGCACGTTCACGATGTAGTCGTGGCAGCGCTGGTTCAGCTCCTCGGTGCTCACACCCGGGGTGACGTACGGCGTGATCATGTCGAGCACGTCGGCCGCCAGGCGCCCCGCCACGCGCATCTTCTCCTGCTCGGCGGGGGTCTTGATGGTCACCTGCATGTGTCGGGTCGAAGGCTCGAGCATGGCGGTGGACCCGTCTTCAATGTCCGGCGCGGATTTGCGGTTCAGCGATTGCAACAGGTCGCGCATTCAAGCGGCCTTTGTGGAGGCGCGCACGAGCTTGCTCAAGGGCCCCATCGAGGATCTGGGGGTTGCGCTGGAGAGCGCGAAAAACTTTTGGACGATCATGGACTTTATGGTATAACGCGCGCGTTTTTTTTCGCAAACAATCTCTCACACCCACCGACACATGCGACGGGGTGCCCGCGCAAGGTCAGGCGAAAGCCGGCGCCTCGCGGGTCGTCGTATGGGGCGGGTGGAGGCTCAACCCCCACAGGAGACTGCATCGTGGCCAGCGTGTCCATGCGACAGATGCTGGAAGCGGGTGTTCATTTCGGACATCAGACCCGCTTCTGGAACCCCAGAATGGCGCCGTTCATTTTCGGGGAGCGCAACCGAATCCATATCATCAATCTGGAGAAGACTCTGCCGCTCTACAACGAGGCGGCCGAGTTCATTCGCCAGGTAGTCGCCGACGGTGGGCGGGTGCTGTTCGTCGGCACCAAGCGCTCGGCGCGCGAGGCGGTCAAACAGGCGGCGCTGCGCTGCGGGATGCCGTATGTGAGCCACCGCTGGCTCGGCGGCATGCTGACCAACTTCAAGACCGTGCGACAGTCGATCAAGCGACTCGCGACCCTGGATGAAATGGCCGCGAGCGGCGCCCTTGAGCAGCACAGCAAGCGCGAAGCCCAGGGGTTGCGCCGCGAGCGCGAGAAGCTGGAGCGCAGTCTCGGCGGCATCAAGGAAATGGAGTCGTTGCCGGATGCGCTGTTCGTCATAGACGTCGGCCATGAGCGCATCGCCGTTCATGAAGCGAAGAAGCTCGGCATTCCAGTGGCGGCGATCGTCGATACGAACTGCTCGCCTGACGAGGTCGACTACGTGGTGCCGGGCAACGATGATGCGATGCGCGCCATCCAGTTGTACGTGGAAGGCATCGCCGACGCCGTGTTGGAGGGCAAGTCGGCGATCCCCGAGGCGCCGTCCGGCGAGGACGAGTTCGTGGAGCTGGACGAGGAGGGCAGGCCGCGCGCCAGAGCCGGCGCCCCGGGCGTTGCACGACGGGGGAAGACCGCCGCTGTGAAGAAGAAGGCTCCGGCGCGCCGCCGCACTCCTGAGAAGGGCGAAGTCGCCGGCGCCGAGGACGGTTCGGAAGTCGAAGCGGTCGTGGCTGCGGAGGTCGACGACGTCGAGGGCGACGTGTCGCCGGAAGAATTCATGGCTCGTCGCAAGGAAGCGCTGTCCAAGCGCAAGTCGGCGACTGGAGCAGAAGCAGAAGCGGCAGGATCGGCGCCGTCGACAGAGTCGGCCGGGCCGGCAGCGGCGGAGTGAGCGACCGATGGCGGTGACAGCTGAAGCAGTGAAGGCCCTGCGTGAACGGACCGGCGCGGGCATGATGGAGTGCAAGAAGGCGCTCGTCGAAACCAACGGCGATCTGGACGCCGCGGCGGAGATGATGCGCAAGGCGGGCCTCGCCAAGGCCGACAAGAAGGCCTCGCGAGTGGCCGCCGAAGGTGTGATCGCCATCGAGCGCTCGGCCGATGCAAAGCGCGCGGCGATCGTCGAAGTCAACTGCGAGACGGACTTCGTGGCCCGCGAGGCCGATTTTCAGTCTTTCGCGGCCGGCGTGGCCAAAGCGGCGCTATCCGTCGCTCCCGCGGATCTCGAAGCGCTTGCGGGCGTCAAGCTCGAAAGCGGGGAGAGCGTCGACGAGCGGCGCCGCGCGCTGATCGCGAAAATCGGCGAGAACATCAGCGTGCGGCGTTTCGCGCTGGTAGAAGCGCCCGCCGTAGTCGGCGCCTACCTCCACGGCACGCGCATCGGCGCGCTCGTGGCGATGAAGGCCGGCGACGAAGCGGTCGCCAAGGACCTCTCGATGCATGTGGCGGCCATCAACCCGGCGCGCGTTTCGGCGGCGGAGGTGCCCCAGGATGAGATCGAGCGTGAGCGCGCCATCTTCATGGAACAGGCGAAGAACGATCCCAAGACGGCCGGCAAGCCGGAGGAGATCGTCGCCAAGATCGTCGAAGGCAAAGTGCGCAAGTGGCTCAATGAAATCACTCTGCTCGGCCAGCCCTTCGTGAAGGACGACAAGCAGTCGGTCGAACAGTATCTGAAGAAGGCGGGCGGCGAAGTCGTCTCGATCGTACGTTACGAGGTTGGCGAGGGCGTCGAGAAAAAGCAGGAGGACTTCGCGGAGGAAGTGCGCAAGCAGGTCGAGAGCACGAAGCGGCCTGACGCGGCGCATTGAGCCGCAGGAGCTGGCCAACAGGTCGATGATGAACCCCGCTACGGCGGGGTTCTCTATAATGCGTCGTAGCAAATCGCCCGGCGGCGATGGAACAAAGAGCATTCATGGCGAACGGCACGAACTCTGGTGGACGACGCAATGACGCCTCGGCTGGCGCGGCGGCCAATCCCATCATGGGCGGGGCGGCGAAGGGCCGGGGACTCAGGCGCATTCTTCTGAAGCTCTCCGGCGAGGCCCTCATGGGCGGGGAGGACTACGGCGTCGATCCGCTCATGCTCAAGCGTATCGCGGCCGAGGTCCGTGAGGTCATGAGCCTCGGCATGCAGGTCGCCGTGGTGATCGGCGGCGGCAACATTTTTCGCGGTGCGGGACTGGCGCGCGCCGGCATGGATCGAGTCACGGGCGATCACATGGGGATGCTCGCCACCGTCATGAACTCCCTTGCGATGCAGGATGCGCTCGAGGCGCTTGGACTACACGTTCGGGTCATGTCGGCGATTCGCATCAACGAGGTTTGCGAGGAGTACATCCGTCGTCGCGCCGTGCGCCACCTTGAGAAGGGGCGCGTCACGATCTTTGCGGCCGGCACGGGCAATCCCTTCTTCACCACTGACACCGCAGCGAGCCTGCGCGCCATAGAGATCAACGCCGACCTCCTGCTCAAGGCCACCAAGGTGAACGGCGTGTACTCGGACGATCCCATGAAAAATCCGGCCGCAGCGCGCTACGAGCGGTTGACCTTCGATAAGGTTCTGGCGGATCGTCTGAACGTCATGGACGCCACCGCCATCGTGATGTGCCGCGACAACTACTTGCCGCTGCGTGTGTTTGATCTGAATACACCCGGTGTGCTGTTGCGTATCGTGCGCGGCGAGGACGTTGGAACGCTGGTGACCAATGCGTAGAACTGAAGCGGATAGCGGATAGCGGATAGTCAGAAGGGCGGAGCAGCGCCTCCAGACTGTCCGCTATCCGCCAACCGCTTCCAGGAGAGAGTCATGCTGGAAGATGTAAAGAAAGACGCGGCGGAGCGCATGCATAAGTGCGTGCTGTCTTTTCGCAATGAGCTGAAGAAGCTGCGCACCGGTCGAGCCCATACTTCGCTGCTCGAGCACATTCGGGTCGACTATTATGGCAGCGAGGTACCGCTCAACCAGGTCGCCAACATCGCAGTGGAGGACGCCCGCACGCTGACCGTGACGCCCTGGGAGAAGAACATGGTGTCGGCCGTCGAGAAGGCGATCATGAAATCCGATCTCGGCCTGATGCCCAATACGGCGGGTACGGTCATCCGCGTGCCGATGCCGCCGCTCACCGAGGAGCGGCGCCGCGACCTTTCCAAGGTCGTGCGCCACGAGGCGGAGAACGCTCGCGTGGCCGTGCGCAACGTGCGCCGGGACGTGATGAACGAGCTGAAGGAGATGCTCAAGGAGAAGCTTCTGTCGCAGGATGACGAGCGCCGCGCGCAGGAAGATGTGCAGAAGCTTACCGATAAGCACATTGCGGAGATCGAACAAGCGCTCGCCGAAAAAGAAAAAGAGCTGATGCAGATCTGAGCACCGATCACCACGGCGGTCACAGTGAACACTCATACGCCAGAAGGGCGGGCGCTTCGCCGGCCGGGACAGACGCGTGCGCGGCGCGTCCCGCGCGTCGCGGAGCTGCAGGCGTGACGCCGGCCGAGAAACCGGCCCGGAAAGCGCCCCGGGATTCTGCCGAGGACGCGGTGCGGAACTCGCCCCGCAACGCCGCCCAGGACCCGACCCAGAGATCCGCTCAGCAGTCGGCGCACAAGTCGGCCGCCAAGTCCGCTCGCGATTCCAAGCGCCAGTCGCTCCAGGATCCATCGCTCACGCCGCGGCACATCGCAGTGATCATGGACGGCAACGGACGCTGGGCCGCAGCCCGCGCGCTGCCGCGACCGGCCGGTCACCGCATGGGCGTGCGGTCGGTCAAACAGATCGTCGAGAACTGCGCGCGCCGCGGCGTCGAGGTGCTCACGCTATTCGCCTTTTCCAGCGAGAACTGGAAGCGCCCGCGTGACGAAGTCTCGATGCTGATGAATCGCTTCCTGGAGGCGCTCGACAATGAGGTCGACGAGTTGCACGCGAATCGGATCCGCCTGCGCTTCATCGGCAATCTCGAGCAACTCGCCCCCGCGCTGCGCGAGCGCATGGCGGCGGCCATGCGCCTGACCGCCGGCAACGATCGTATGACGCTCGTCATCGCCGTGGCGTACGGCGGGCGCTGGGATATCGCGCGCGCTGCGCGCGAGCTGGCGCGCAAGTGTGCGGCGGGCGAGATCGATCCGGAGGCCATCGACGAGAACGCCATTGCGCGTGAGGCGGCGCTCGGCGATTTGCCGGATCCGGATCTGCTGATCCGCACTGGCGGCGAGCAGCGCATCAGCAATTTCCTGCTGTGGAATCTCGCCTACACGGAGCTGTATTTCTGCGACACCTTGTGGCCGGATTTCGGGTCGCGCGAACTCGATGCGGCCATAGAGCATTTCGGCAAGCGTCAGCGCAGATTCGGCCTGACGCCGGAGCAGACGGGGCCCCGCTGAATGCTGCGCCAGCGCATCATCACAGCGCTCGTGCTCGCGCCGCTGGTGCTGGTGGTGATCTTCGTTCTGCCGCACCAGGCGGCGGTGGCGGCGCTCGCGCTGCTGGTGCTGGCGGCGGCCTGGGAATGGTCGGCGTTCCCGGGTTTCAGGGCGCATTCAGCGCGCCCGCTGTATGTGGTGATCATTTCCCTGGGTGTGATTGGAGCGTGGACCTACGGCGCGCAGCGCAGCGAACTCGACGTGCTGCTGTACGCAGCAGTCGCCTGGTGGCTGATCGCGCTTGCCTGGATCGTTGCTTCACCCGGCGCGGTCAATCGCCTTACGGCGGCCGCCGCCGGAGCGCTCGTGCTGATTCCGGCCTGGCTCGCCCTGTCGCGACTGCATGCCCATGGCCCACAGCTTCTGCTGTTCCTGTTGCTGCTGGTAGTGGCGGCGGATATCGGCGCCTACTTTACGGGCCGGCGCTTCGGCAAACGCAAGTTGGCGCCGAAGGTCAGCCCCGGAAAAACCTGGGAAGGCGTGTTCGGCGGTTTGGCGGCCAGCGCCGTGATGGCGAGCGTCGGGGTTTGGTGGTTTCAGCTGGAGTGGGCGCCGTTCGTCGGTTTGTGCGCCCTGGTGGTGCTCGCCTCGATCGTCGGAGATCTCACAGAGAGTATGTTCAAGCGTCACGCGGGCCTGAAGGACAGCGGCGCTCTGCTGCCGGGCCACGGCGGTCTGCTGGATCGCGTGGACAGCGTGACTGCGGCCGCGCCGGTGTTCCTCGTGGGTCTGGAGCGGCTCGGTCTTTTGAGAATGAGCGGCGGATGAAGACTAAGCGCGTAGCGGTGCTCGGTTCGACCGGAAGCATTGGCCTGAGCACGCTCGATGTGCTGGCCCGGCACCCGGAACGTTATCGCGTCACAGCGCTGGCGGCGCACAGCAATGTTTCCCGTCTTCAGGAGCAGTGCCTCGCACATCGTCCCCGTTACGCAGTCGTGGTGGACGCCGCCGCCGGCGCGCAGCTCGCGCGCGAACTGCGTCGCGCCGGCAGCTCCACCGAGGTGCTGATCGGGGAGCAGGCCCTGAGCGATGTCGCCGCGCACGATGAGGTTGACGTCGTGATGGCGGCGATCGTCGGCGCCGCGGGGCTCGCCTCGAGTCTGGCCGCGGCCCGCGCCGGCAAGCGCATCCTGCTGGCCAACAAGGAGGCGCTGGTCATGTCGGGGCCGTTGTTCATGGCTGCGGTGCGCGAGGGCGGAGCGACGCTGATCCCGGTCGACAGCGAGCACAACGCGATCTTCCAATGCATGGGCGCGGACCGCGTCGCAGCGACGCCGGGCGACGAGTCCGGCTCGGGCGCATTGCGAGGCTGCGGCGTGCGGCGGGTGCTGCTCACCGCCTCGGGCGGCCCCTTCCTGCGCACGCCGCTGGAGGCTCTGCGCGAGGTCACGCCTGAGCAGGCTTGCGCGCATCCGCGTTGGGTCATGGGGCGCAAGATCTCGGTCGATTCGGCGACGCTGATGAACAAGGGCCTGGAGCTGATCGAAGCTTGCCTGCTGTTCGCTTTGCCGCCTTCGCAGGTGCAGGTAGTGGTGCACCCGCAGAGCATCGTGCACTCGATGGTCGAGTACGTGGACGGTTCGGTGCTGGCGCAGCTCGGCAACCCCGACATGCGCACGCCGATTGCGCACGCGCTCGGCTGGCCGGAGCGACTCGCCTCGGGTGTAGAATCCCTCGATATCGTCGGCGCCGCGCGACTGGATTTCGAGGCGCCGGACATCGAGCGGTTTCCCTGCCTGCGTCTGGCGCGCGCCGCCGCCGAAGCGGGCGGCGCCGCGCCCGCGGCGCTCAACGCCTGCAACGAAGTGGCCGTCGCCGCATTTCTGGAGCGCCGGCTGGCGTTCCTGGAGATTGCCGAAGTGATCGAACGCGTCATGGCCCGACACCGCACGGCGCCGGCCGCGACGCTCCGGGACGTCCTGGAGGCCGACGCCTGGGCGCGTCGCGAGGCGCAAGCCGAAGTCGCCGCGCGAGCGGGAGTGTTTGCATGATTCCCATAGAGAGTCCTCTGGACGTGCTGATCGCCGTGGCGGCCTTCGTGGCGGCCATCGGCGTTCTGGTGGCGGTGCACGAGTTCGGCCACTTCTGGGTGGCGCGCCGGCTGGGCATTCGTGTGCTGCGATTCTCCATCG
The DNA here is from genome assembly GCA_034005205.1 of Steroidobacteraceae bacterium. Classification (GTDB taxonomy): domain Bacteria; phylum Pseudomonadota; class Gammaproteobacteria; order Steroidobacterales; family Steroidobacteraceae; genus Steroidobacter. The sequence continues at coordinate 18,689 of JAVEVD010000020.1, forward strand.
GCTTCGGCCGCGCACTGTGGCGTCGCAGCTACGGCAAGGACGACCCGGTGGAGTACGTGGTCGCGTCCATACCGCTCGGCGGCTACGTCAAGCTTCTCGATGAGCGCGAGGGGAACGTGCCGGCCCACGAGGCCCCGCGCGCATTCAACCGCCAGCCTGTCTGGAAGCGAATCGCCGTGCTGCTCGCCGGACCGGCGTTCAACCTGGGATTCGCCGTGCTGCTCTACTGGGTTCTGTTCGTCGCCGGGGTTCCGGCGTTGCGGCCGCTGATCGGCGAGGTGGACGCCGGGTCCATCGCCGAGCGCGCCGGATTACGCTATGAGGACCAGATCGTCGCCGTGGGCGGCCGGCCGACGGAGACGCTGGAGGCCGCTACGCTCGGCATCATCGAGGACCTGACCGACGACGGCGTGATCCACATGCAGGTGCGCGGCGTGGACGGCCGCGAGCGGCGCGTGACGCTCGACGCCGGCGAGCGCAGCCGCGAGCTCACGCAGCCGGATGCGCTGTTGCCTGGCCTGGGCTTCGACATCTGGCGCCCGCGGCTCGCTGCGGTGGTCGGCGAGGTCGTCTCCGGCTCGGCGGCCGACCAGGCGGGTCTCGAGCCCGGCGATGAGATCCTCGCCATCAGCGGCGAGCCGATCGCGGACTTCAACGAGCTCGTGAGTCGTATCGAGCCGAACCCGAACGCGGCGGTCACACTCAGCATTCGCCGCGACGGCGCGACGCTCGAGTTGCCGATCGTGATCGGCGAGGCGCAGCAGGGGACGCGCACCGTCGGCCGCATCGGCGTGGCGCCGGCCAACCGACCGCTCGATTCGGGGCGCAGCGCCGCGGAGCTGTTCACCATGCAGAAGTATGGCGCAGCGGCGGCGGTGGGACGTGCGGCCGTGAAGACCTGGGATACTTCACTGTTCACGCTGCGCATCGTCGGACGCATTCTCACTGGCGATGTGTCGCTGAAAGCGATTTCCGGTCCGATCAGCATCGCTGAAACGACAGGGTACGCCGCCCGGCAGGGCTGGCGGATTTTCCTGAGTACGCTGGCGCTCATCAGCATCAGTCTCGGCGTGCTGAACCTGCTGCCGATTCCGATACTCGACGGCGGTCAGATCGTCTACCAGCTCGCGGAACTGGTGAAAGGCGGGCCAGTCTCAGAACGAGCGCTGCTGCTCGGTCAGCAGATTGGGATCGCGGTCCTCATCCTGATGATGTCGCTGGCCTTCTATAATGACATCGCCCGGCACTTGAACTGAGGAAGCGCTGATTTACGCTTCTGGACCTGCAGCGAACGCCGCCGGCGCGAACAGGGAGGCGGGTGAACCGCGGCGAGCCCTCGTCGAAGGCCGCTCGGCAGCGACGCCGGGGCCCACAAGAGAGCAGATCACAACGAGCGGATTACCCACCAAGAGCCGACCACCAAGAGCCGATCGAACGAGCCGATCGAAAGCCAAAATCCAGAGCCGGTGCGAGCCGACCAAGCAAGGGCGCCTGACATCTAAATGCGACTGAGAGCAATCATTCACGCCACGCTGGCGATCGCTGCTGCGGGGAGCATCGCCGCGCAGCCGGCGTCGGCGCAGACGCCGGGCCAAGCGGCCGCAACGTCCAGCGCGCAGGGAAGCTTTATCGTCGGGGACATCCGCATCGAGGGGCTGCAGCGCATCTCCGAGGGCACGGTGTACAACTACCTGCCGGTGAATATCGGCGATCGGCTGGATCAGCGCCGCGTCCAGGAGGCTCTGCGCGCGTTGTACGCCACCGGATTCTTCCGCGACGTGGAGATGCGGCGCGAGGGCGGCACGCTGGTGATCGCAGTGCTCGAGCGTCCGTCGATCGAGAGCTTCGAGATCAAGGGCAACAAGGACATCAAGACCGAGGACCTGCAGCGCTCGCTGCGCAACGTAGGCCTCGCGACCGGCAAGACGTTCGATCAATCCGTGCTCGATGAGGTCAAGCAGTACCTCACGGATCAGTACTTCTCGCGCGGCAAGTACGCCGTGCGCGTCGATACACAGGTCGAGGAAGCGCCCGGCAACAAGGTCAAGATAACCATCGACATCAACGAGGGCAAGCGCGCCCGCATTCGCCAGATCAATATAGTAGGCAACCAGGCCTTCAGCGACGAGGAGTTGCTCGAAGCCTTCGAGCTGCGTACGCCGAACTGGCTGTCCTGGTACCGCCAGGACGATCGCTACGCGCGCGAGGCGCTGTCCGGCGATCTCGAGAAGCTGCGTTCGTACTACATGGATCGCGGCTACGCGAATTTTGCGGTGACCTCCACCCAGGTGGCGATCGCGCCGGAGAAGGACGACATCTTCATCACCATCAACGTCGAAGAGGGCGACGCCTTCAAGGTTTCGGAGGTGAAGCTTGCCGGCAACATGGTGGCGCCGGAATCGGAGCTGCGGCGCTTGCTATTGATCAAGCCGGGCGACACGTACTCGCTGCGCAAGATCACCGCCTCTGCGGAGGCGATGAAGTTCCGGCTCGGCGTGGACGGGTACGCGTTCGCGACCATCGATCCGGTGCCGCAGCTCAATCCGGAAACCAAGGAGATCTCGCTCACCTTCGTGGTCGAGCCGAAGAACCGGGTGTACGTGCGGCGCGTGAACTTCAACGGCTCCTCGGGTGTGAACGATGAGGTGTTTCGGCGCGAGATGCGCCAACTCGAGGGCGCCTATCTGTCGAACGCGCAGGTCGAGCGCTCCAAGCAGCGCATCCAGCGCCTGCCGTTCATCGAGAACGTCGAAGTCGACACCAACCCCGTGCCGGGCGCGCCCGATCTGGTCGACGTCGATTTCCAGATCAAAGAGGGTTTGCCGGGGCAGTTCGGCGGCGGCATCGGCTACTCGGAGTCGCAGTCGGTGATTCTGAACGGCAACTTCGTGCATTCGAACTTCATGGGCACGGGCAATCGCGTCGCCATGGAGATCAATTCGGGCCGTTACGCCAAGGCGTTCAGCTTTTCGCACACTGATCGCTACACGACGATCGACGAGGTGCAGCGCTCGATTTCGCTCGGCTATCGCGACGTCACGCAGTTCACCTCGGCCACCTCGGACTTCGACACCGAGACGATCACCGCCGCGATCAACTACGATTATCCGATCACCGAGTACCAGTACGTCGGCGCCGGAATCTCGCTGCAGCGCGCCGAGCTGGCGGTTTACGAAGGCTCGAGCGCGCAGCAGGCCATCGACTGGGTCAGCAGCAATGGTACGCCGGACGTCACTTGCTTCCAGATCGTCAATGACGGCGTGTGTACGGACGACGACCTCGCTATTTTTCGCAGCTCCTTCGATACGTACGAACTGAATCTCGGCTGGCGTTATGACTCGCGCAACCGCGCGATCTTCGCCGACCGCGGCGCGCGGCATCGCTTCAATGTGGGCTACGCGCTGCCCGGAAGCGACGTGGAGTACTGGACTGTTTCCTACGACTACCTGCAGTTCGTACCAATCGCCTGGGGTTTCACGCTCATGTTCAATATCGAAGCGGCCTATGGCCAAGCCCTGGGCGACACTACAGCGCTGCCGCCGTTCCGGCAGTTCTTCGCCGGCGGACCTGACTCGGTGCGCGGCTTCCGCGAAAGCCGGCTCGGCCCGAAGGACAACTTCGGTCGACCCTACGGCGGCAACATCAAGACCGTGGCGCAGACCGAACTGCTGCTGCCGATGCCGGAGAAATGGCGCAATAGCGCACGCTTCAGCCTGTTCTTCGACATCGGCAACGTGTTCTCCGACCAGGACGTGGTGTTCCGCGCCGACCAGCGCCTGCAGCCCGAGGGCGTGACGGCGCCTGAGATCGACTACGGCTTCAGCTATGATCAGCTGAAGCAATCGGTGGGAGTGGCGGTGCAGTGGCTTGCGCCGCTCGGCGTGTTCCGGTTTAGCTATGCCGTTCCGCTGAACGACGAGCCCGGCGACACACCGACCCGCTGGGGCGATGAGACGGAAGGATTCCAGTTCTCGATCGGCCAGGCGTTCTGAAGACAGGGCTTAATTCTTCCAGGTTTCTGCCAAATCGAGGTCCATTGCGTATGGCGCGTTTGCTCACATTTGCACCAATTCTGTTGGCCGGCCTGGCGCTCGCGGCGCCCATTGCTGGCGCGCAGGCGCAGACGAAGATCGCGGTCGTCAACGTTCCCAGGCTGCTCGAAGAAGCGCCGCAGGCGAAGACGGCGATGCAGGCGCTGCAGGACGAATTCGCGCCCCGGCAGCGCGAGATCATGGCCGCGCAGAAGGACTTGAAGTCGAAGGAGGAGAGACTGCAACGAGACGGCGCCGTGATGGCCGAAAACGAGCGCCGGGCGGCGGAGAAGGATCTGCGCGACGGCCAGCGCGATCTGGCGCGCAAGCAGAACGAGTACGTCGAGGACCTGAATCTGCGCCGCAACGAGGAACTCGGCAAACTGCAGCGCTCGCTGCTGCAGGAAGTGCAGGCCTTCGCGCGCAGCGGCAATTATGATCTGGTGGTCGGCGACGGCGTGCTTTATGTCAATGAGTCGCTGGATATCACCGCCCAGGTGCTGAGCGCCTTGCAAGCGCGAGCCAAGCCGGGCGCTTCCAAGCCCTGACGCTCGCCGCTGAGGCGCGACGCATGGCGATCAGCCTGGGAGAACTTGCGGTTCGGTTCGGCTGCGATCTCAGGGGCGATCCCCATACCCGGGTCGCCCATGTGGCGACCCTGCAGAGCGCCGACGCCGACGCGCTGACGTTCTTCGCCAATCCCCGCTATCGCAAGTTCCTTGAAGCTACGCGCGCCGGTGCGGTAGTGCTCGAGGCGCGATACGCGGACGCGTGTCCGGCGCCGGCGCTTCTGTGCCGCAATCCTTACGCTACGTATGCGCGCATCGCCGCGGTGCTGCACCCGGCGCCGGCGATCGCGCCCGGCAGCCATCCTTCCGCGGTGATCGATGCGACTGCGCAGATCGATCCGACGGCGGCCGTCGGACCGCTCGCGCTGGTAGGCGCCGGAGCGCGCATCGGCCCGCGAGCGGTGATCGGTCCGGGCTGCATCGTCATGGAGCGAGTTTCGGTCGGCGCCGACACGCGCCTGGCGGCGAACGTGACGCTCTGTGCAGACGTGCGGATCGGCGAGCGCTGCCTGCTGCACCCGGGCGTGGTGATAGGCGCCGACGGCTTCGGCATTGCGCCCGATCAAGGCGAGTGGGTCAAGATTCCGCAGGTCGGCGCGGTGCGCGTCGGGGATGACGTGGAGATCGGCGCCAACACCACCATCGATCGCGGCGCCATAGAGGACACCGTGATCGAGGACGGCGTGAAGCTCGACAATCAGATCCAGATCGCCCACAACGTGCGCGTCGGCGCGCATACCGCCATCGCCGGCTGCACAGGAGTCTCCGGCAGCACCACCATCGGCCGGCGCTGCTTGATCGGCGGGCAGGTGGGAATCGCGGGCCACCTGACGATTTGCGACGACGTGGTCCTCACCGGCCGCGCATTCGTTGCGAGCAGCATTCGCAAACCCGGTCAGTACTCGAGCGGCCTGCCGGTCGACGAAGCGGTCCGATTCCGCAAGAATGCCGCTCGCTTTCACCAGCTCGACGAGCTGTTTCGCGATGTCCGCCGGCTCAGAGGAGCGTCTGAGGGGGCGCCGGACGGCGCAAGGACGGCAGGTTCCGGCGAGGCGCCGGACGAGGGGCGCTGAGGCCGCCGGATAGCCGCGCTTGGTCCGCGGCGCCGTGCGGCGGGAGGCGCCGAACCTCAGGTGCGGACCGTCAGGCGTGCGGCCGCACGGCCGGCCGGTCCCGAGAACGACGACCAACAGGGCGCACGAGGAGACAATGAGCGAAGTGCTGACCATGGACATCAACGAAGTCATACACCGCCTGCCGCATCGCTATCCGATGCTGCTCGTGGACCGCGTGCTCGAGTGTCATTCCGGCAAGACGATCCGCGCCCTGAAGAACGTCACCGTCAATGAGCCGTTCTTTCCCGGGCACTTTCCGCATCGTCCGGTGATGCCGGGCGTCATGATCCTCGAAGCTCTGGCGCAGACCGCCGGCATCCTGGCGTTCGTCACCGCCGGCGTGTACCCGGACGATCAGAGCCAGCTCTATTTCGTCGGCATCGACAAGGCGCGCTTCCGCCGTCCGGTGGAGCCTGGTGATCAGCTCATCATGAACGCGACCATCGAGCGCTCGTTGCGCGGCATCTGGCGGTTCACGACGTTCGCCGAAGTGGCGGGCGAGGAAGCTGTCAGCGCCGAGATCATGATTGCGCCCGGGCGTTAAGAGAGAAGCGGATGGCGGATAGCGGATAGTTCAGAGGGCCGTCGCCGTTCGGCAGGTCGCCAGCGCAAGGTCGATCGCCTTGCTCATGCGTCAGGCGCCGCCAGCGTGGATAATGACGCCAAGCTTCTGAACTATCCGCTATCCGCTTCTGAACGATGGCCATTCACCCGACCGCAATCATCGCTTCGGACTCCACCGTCGCCGCAGACGTGGAGATTGGCGCATACAGCGTCATCGGCCCGGGCGTGCAGATCGCAGGCGGCTGCCGCATCGGTCCGCACGTGGTGATCGAAGGCCCGACGCGTCTCGGGCGGGACAACCAGGTCTTCCAATTCGCTTCGATCGGCGCCGCTCCGCAGGATCTGAAGTACCGCGGCGAACCCACGCGGCTCGAGATCGGCGAGCGCAACGTGTTCCGCGAGAACTGCACCATCAATCGCGGGACCACCAAGGATCAGCTCGTTACGCGCATCGGCGATGACAACCTGTTCATGACCGGGGCGCACGTGGGGCACGATTGCATCGTCGGTTCGCACTGCGTGTTCGCCAACTACGCCACGCTCGGCGGGCACGTCGTGGTGGGCGATTGGGTGCACATGGGCGGCTTCTCCGGCGTGCACCAGTTCTGCCAGGTCGGCGCGCACGCGTTCGTCGCCAACAACACGGCGGTGACGCGTGACGTACCGCCGTTCGTCATGGCCATTGGCCGGCCGGCGGAGCCGCACAGCGTGAACTCCGAGGGCCTCAAGCGCCGCGGCTACAGCGCCGAGCAGATCCGCAACATCCGCGACGCCTATCGCATTCTGTATCGCTCGAAGCTGAAGCTCGCGGACGCGCTTGCGCAGCTCGAGGCGCGCGCCGCTACGCAATCCGAGCTCGCAGCTCTGGTGAGCTTCCTCAAAGATTCCACGCCGCGTCGCGAGCGCGTGGGCATCATCCGCTGAGACCGCGGCGAGCGGGTCGCTCCGGATGACGCCGCCCGGCCCAGCAGCGCAGCCCGGCCCCGCAGCGCTTGTGCGAGCGGACGGCGGTGCGCCGCTCATCGTACTGGCGGCCGGCGAGACTTCTGGAGACAACCTGGGCGCCCAGCTCATCGAGGCGTTGCGCGAACGGTTGCCGCAGGCGCGTTTTGCCGGAATCGCCGGGCCGCGCATGATTGCAGCGGGCTGCCGGCCCTGGGAGAGCGCCGAGAGCCTCGCGGTGATGGGTCTGGTGGAAGTCCTGCCGCACCTGCCGCGCTTGCTGCGCATCCGGCGCGAACTTATCGCACGCGTGCTGCGCGAGCGCCCGGCCGTTTACGTCGGCGTGGACGCCAAGGAGTTCAACCTGCGGGTCGCCGCCCGTCTGAAGGCGCAGGGAGTCGCCACCGTGCAGTACGTGAGCCCCCAGGTCTGGGCGTGGCGCCAGGGCAGGGTGCGCACCATCGGCCGCGCGGTCGATCTCGTGCTCTGCCTGCTGCCGTTCGAGAAACGCTTTTACGACGAGCACAGCGTGCAGGCCGAGTTCGTCGGCCACCCACTCGCCGACCGTATTCCGCTGCGTCTCGACGCGGCGCAGGCGCGCGAGGCGCTCGGACTTGACCTTACAGGCGAGTACGTTGCGCTGCTGCCGGGCAGCCGCCAGGGCGAAGTGGCCCGTCTGGCGCCCGACTTCGCGGCCACAGTCGCGTGGCTTCTGGAGCGGCGTCCTGATCTGAGATTCGTGGCGGCGCTGGCGAGCGAGGCGGCGCATCGCCTGTTCGCCGCAGCGCTCGAACGCGCGGGCGTAGGCGGGCGCGTTGCACTGGTGAATGGGGCCTCGCAACAGGTCATGGCCGCCAGCGACGCGGTGCTGCTCGCGTCCGGCACGGCTACGCTCGAGGCGATGCTCGTGAAGCGGCCGATGGTCGTGGCGTACCGTTTGAGCGCGCTGACAAGTTTTCTGCTCAAGCGACTGAAACTGTTCAAAGCGCCCTTCTTCGCACAGCCGAATCTGTTGGCCGGACGTCAGGTCGTTCCTGAATACTTCAACCAGCAAGTGCGCGCGGATGTGCTCGGACCGGCCGTGCTCGAGCAATTGGACCGTGCCGATCGCGAGCAGCTCGTGCAAACTTTCACCTCGATTCACGAAACGCTCCGGCGCGATGCGAGCGCGCGCGCGGCGGAGGCGATCGTCGGCGTGATCGGGCGTCGCGGGGCGCCGGACGGGAGCTGAACGGGGAGGGTTGGGGAGGAATGGCGGCGCGTCCTCAGACGATGCATCTGCCGTTGGCGGCGCAGGGCTGGGTCGCCGGGGTGGACGAAGCGGGTCGGGGGCCGCTCGCCGGACCGGTGACGGCGGCGGCGGTCATCCTGGATCCGCGGCGGCGGATACGCGGGGTGCGCGATTCCAAGCAGATCGATCCCGAAGAGCGCGCTTTGCTGGCGGACAAGATCCGACGCACTGCGATCGCCTGGTCGGTGGCCTGGGCGGACGTTGCAGAGATCGACGCGCACAACATTCTAGAAGCCACGCACCTGGCGATGCGACGCGCGCTGATCGGTTTGCGTGTGCGGCCTGCGCATGTGCAGATCGACGGCAATCGTTGTCCCTCGTTCGCCGCGCTGCCGGTGAGCTGCACGTTCGAGGCGATCGTGGACGGCGACGCGCTGTGCGCCTGCATCGGCGCCGCATCGATCCTGGCGAAGGTGGTCCGCGATGAGATGATGGTGCGGCTGGACGCCTTGTATCCGCAGTACGGTTTCGCCGCGCACAAGGGCTACAGCACGCCGCAGCACTACGAAGCGCTTGATCGATACGGGCCTTGCCCCATCCATCGGCGCAGTTTCGCGCCGGTGCGACAGGCGAGCGCAGGAGAGAAGCGGATCGCGGATATGAGAGAGAAGCGGATCGCGGATAGCGGATAGTCAGAGACTGCGCCTTTCATTCGTCCGAAATACTCACCAGTCGCCAAGCACACAAAGCGTCAAGCACAACACCAAGCACAAAGCACGTTCTCAGCCACGCATGTTCGTTCATCTGCACCTGCACACCGAATACTCGCTCGTCGACAGCGTCGTGCGCATCAAGAGCGAGTATGGCGCGCAGGGTCTGATGGAGGCGGTCGCCGCGGCGGGAATGCCCGCCGTGGCGCTCACGGACCAGAGCAACTTGTTCGCCATGGTGAAGTTCTACCGGGCGGCGCAGGCGGCGGGCGTGAAGCCGGTGGTGGGCGTGGACCTGCGAATCCGAGAGAACGGCGAGGGCGTCGAACCCTCGCGCCTGGTGCTGTTGTGCCAGAACGAAGCTGGCTACCTGAACCTTTCTCGTCTCGTGAGCCGCTCCTATCTTCACGGGCAGAGCAAAGGCGTCGCCGCAGTAGACCGAAGCTGGCTCACGCGCGAGACGCTGAGTGGTCTGATCGCGTTATCCGCGGCGCACGAGGGCGACATAGGGCGCGCCATTCTCAGGGAGCGGGACGATGAAGCTCGGGCGGCGCTCGACTTCTGGCTCGAGCTGTTCGACGACCGATTCTATCTGGAGCTGCTGCGTACTGGGCGCGCAGGCGAGGAGCGCTGCCTGCAGGGCGCCTTGCAGCTGGCCGTCGATCGGGGCGTGCCGGTGGTCGCCACGAACGACGTGCGCTTCATCCGGCCTGAGGATTACGAGGCGCATGAAGCGCGCGTGTGCATACAGCAAGGCGCGCTGCTCGATGATCCGAAGCGCCCGCGGCGCTACAGCCCGCAACAGTATCTGAAGTCGCCCGAGGAGATGGCGCAGCTGTTCGCCGATTTGCCCGAAGCGCTGCAGAACGCGGTGGAGATCGCGCGGCGCTGTACGCTCGAGCTCAGGCTCGGCAAGTCGGTGCTGCCGGCTTATCCCGTCCCAGAAGGCATGACGACCGAGGATCACCTGCGCGCCGAAGCGCAGCGCGGCCTCGATCGGCGGCTCGAACAGCTCGCCGCCTCGCCGGTCGAGGGTCGCATCATCCCGCGCGAGGAATACCAGAAACGACTCGAGACCGAGCTTGGCGTCATCTGCCAGATGGGCTTCGCCGGATACTTTCTCATCGTCGCGGACTTCATTCGCTGGGCGCGCGAGAACGGCGTGCCGGTCGGGCCAGGGCGCGGCTCGGGCGCCGGCTCGCTGACCGCTTATGCGATCGGCGTGACTGATCTCGATCCGATGCGCTATGACCTGCTGTTCGAGCGCTTCCTCAATCCCGAGCGCATCTCCATGCCCGACTTTGACGTCGATTTCTGCATGGACGGCCGCGATCGCGTCATCGAGTACGTCGCCGAGCGTTACGGGCGCGAGCGCGTCTCGCAGATCATTACCTACGGCACCATGGCCGCGAAGGCCGTGGTGCGCGACGTGGCGCGCGTCTTCGGTCAGAGCTTCGGCTTCGCCGACTCGATCGCCAAGCTGATCCCGTTCGAGCTCGGCATCACGCTCAAGGACGCCATGGAGAAGGAGCCGGAGCTGCGTCGGCGCTATGAGACCGAGGAGGAGACGCGCGCCGTGCTCGATATGGCGATGAAGCTCGAAGGCTTGGTGCGCAACGCCGGCATGCACGCCGGCGGTGTGGTGATCGCGCCCTCCGTGCTCACCGATTTCGCGCCGCTGTTCTGCGACGAGTCAGGCTCGAGCGTGGTCACGCAGTTCGACAAGGACGACGTCGAGCAGGCGGGTCTGGTCAAGTTCGACTTCCTTGGCCTGCGTACGCTGACCATCATCGACTGGGCGGTGAAGACCATCAACGTCGAGCGCGCCCGCAGGGGCGAGCCGCCGCTCGACGTGGGCGCGCTGCCGATGGACGACAAGGCGACCTTCGATCTGCTGAAGCGGTGCGAAACGACCGCGGTATTCCAGCTCGAGTCGCGCGGCATGAAGGACCTCATCCGCCGCTTGCAGCCGGACTGCTTCGAGGACATCGTCGCGCTGGTCGCGCTGTTCCGTCCCGGCCCGCTGCAATCGGGCATGGTGGACGATTTCATCGCACGCAAGCACGGCAAGATCACCGGACCGATCGACTACCTGCATCCGGACCTGAAGCCGGTCCTCGCGCCCACGTACGGCGTCATCCTGTACCAGGAGCAGGTCATGCAGATCGCGCAGGTGCTGGCCGGCTATACGCTCGGCGGCGCAGATCTGCTGCGTCGGGCGATGGGCAAGAAGAAGCCCGAGGAGATGGCTGAGCAGCGCTCGATCTTCATCGAGGGCGCCACGCAGCGCGGCGTGGAGCGCGCGACCGCCGAGCATATTTTCGATCTGATGGAGAAGTTCGCCGGATACGGCTTCAACAAGTCGCATTCGGCGGCCTATGCGCTGCTGTCGTATCAGACCGCATGGCTGAAAGCGCACTATCCGGCGGCGTTCATGGCGGCGGTGCTGTCCTCCGATATGGACAAGACCGACAAGGTGGTCACGCTGATCGATGAGGCGCGGCGCATGCGCTTGAAGGTGGAGCCGCCGGACGTCAACGAGTCGCAGTACATGTTCACCGTGTCCGCAGAGCGCAGCATTCGCTACGGGCTCGGCGCCATCAAGGGTGTGGGGCAGGGCGTCGTCGAGATGCTCGTCGCGCAGCGCGAGGCCGGCGGGCCGTACACGGACATCGCCGACTTGTGCAGGCGCAACGACGCCAACAGACTCAATCGACGCGTGCTGGAGGCGCTGATCCGTTCGGGCGCCGCCGATGCGCTCGGCGCGAATCGCGCCACCCTCATGCACTCATTGCCGGCCGCCATGCAGCTGGCGGATCAGACCATCCGTGCGCGCGTGGTCGGCCAGGACGATCTGTTCGGGCTCATGGAAGCAAGTCCAGCCGTGTCGGCGCCGGTGATGAATGAAGTGCTGCCGGACTGGAGCCGTCGCGTGCGCCTGGACGGCGAGCGTGAAACCCTCGGGCTGTACCTTACCGGCCACCCCTTCGAGGAGTTCGAAGCCGAGGTGCGCCCCATCATCAGCGGCCGCATCGCCGATGTGCTGGGCGACCGGCCGCCGCCGAGCAGCGAGGGCTATCAGTTCCGCGGCAAGCCCGCGACCGTGGCCGGCATGGTGTTCGATCTCGGCAAGCGGGGCGGGCGCATCATTTTCACGCTCGATGATCGCAGCGGCCGCCTGGAAGCGTCGATGTTCGAGGAGACCTGGCAGCAGTACCGCAGTCTCATCGCCAAGAGCGCGATCCTGATCGTGGAGGGCTCACTGCGCTTCGATGAATACACCGAGGGCTGGCGGCTCACCGCCAAGCGCGTCATCGACATCGACCAGGCGCGCGAGCAGCACGCCAGACGGCTTCTGCTGCGCTGGCCCGACGATGCAGGGCGGGATTTCGTGAAGACTCTCGAACAGACGCTGCGTCCGTATCGCGGCGGGCGCTGCGCGATCGTCGTCCGCTATCGCAACCGCGCGGCGCGAGCGGATCTGGTCTTGTCAGAAGAGTGGTCGGTCAAGCCGACGCGCGAGCTCACGGAGCGCCTCGCTCAGCTGTGCGGCGCGGACGGCGTGCGTCTGCTGTACGGGCCGCGCGATACATAGCGCTTCCTCGTACGGCGCCCGTCGGCCGGGTCGCTGCGCTGGACCAAGTCGCCGCTGTGCAGCTCAGCCGCCGGCGCGCTTGGCCTTCCAGCCGCGGCGCGTGAGTTCTTCGACCAGGCGATCGCGATGCTCGCCCTGGATTTCAATGCGGCCGTTGTCGACCGAGCCGCCGCTGCCGCAACGCTTCTTGAGCTCCGTCGCGAGCTTTTCGAGCTCGGCCTGCGGTAGTCCGAGCCCGCTGACTACGGTGACTCCCTTGCCTTTGCGGCCCTGCGTTGCGCGGCTGACGCGCACCACGCCGTCGCTCGACGGCTTGCCGGGCGCATTCCTGGGGCATACGCACTCGGACGCCGCGCGCAGACAGTTCGGACAGCGCTCGCCGATCCCGGTAGTGTAGACGACGCCCCCGCCGTCGCGCGGGGCGGTTCTTCGATCGCTGCGTTTCATGGATTGAAGTGTTGGTGAACCGGGCTGCGGGTGCAACCTGCGGCAGATGGCCCCGAAGCCCTCCCGAAAATCGCGATCCACTGTCCGCCGTACGCTCGATTGGGCGAACGCCGGCTGAACGAGCTGCTGCTGCTCCTGGCGCATCGGCGCGGTCGGCTCCGCCGGTCAACCTTCACGGCGCAAGGACGTTGTACTGTTCGACGCCGCCAATCCGGGCGAGCAGTTGGAGCTACGGAGAACTTACATGCTGAAGAAGATGATCTTCGCCGGCGCGCTGATGGCCGCCGGAACCATGATGGCGCAGGCCCATCCGCAACCGGGCGCATTCCTCGAGAAGGCGGATGCAAATCAGGACGGAATGATAGTGCGCGATGAATTCCTGGCCATGCACGCCGAGCAATTCGCGCGCCTGGATGCGAACGGCGACGGCTTCCTCGACGAAGCCGATCGCGCCGCGCGCGCAGCGGCGGCGCCGCAGGGAGCGAACAAACAGCACCGCGATTATCGCCGCGGTGCAAGGATGCATGCGCGCATGGACGCGGACGGCGACGGCAGGGTGAGCAAGGATGAGTTCATGAACGGTGCGACTGCTCGGTTCGACCGCCTGGATGCGGACAAGAACAGCGCCCTCGATGCGCAGGAGATCGCCGCCGCCAAGGAGCGCGGTCGGAAGATGCAGCGCCGCGGGTCGAAGCAGGAGCGCGCACAGAACGCGCAATAAGTGATCGCTCGTCAGGCGCGAGGTTCGGCGTTTCTGGCGCGCCGAACCTTCGCGCCCGCTCCGGCGTTGCGTTCGCACATCCCTCGATCAGTGCGAAGCCACCTCATGAGCACGCATCCGAATTCGACGAGCATGCAAAAGGGCCATGCGCCCGGCGCGGTTCCGCAGGCGGCCACACCCGGCGTCGGGCGCGAACATGCTTCGCCGGCGTCGCGAAAACGAGAACCCGCGCCGCGGACGACCCTGGCCGCTGACCGCCGTTCGAATGGCGGCGCAGGCGTCGGCTCGCGTGAGGCGCAGCGCTGGCTCGAGGCGGCGCGACAGGCGCTGGTCTCCGGAACCCTCGCGAGCGTGCTGTCGACCGGCGTGCTGGTGTGGCTCGGCGGGCGACGGCTCGGCCGCCCGGCGGCCCCCACCAACGCGACCAGTCACTGGCTGTGGGGCGATGAAGAGTCCTTTCAAGCGGATGAGCTGTCGCTGCGCCACACGGGAGTGGGATATGCGACACATCACGCCTCCGCCGTGATGTGGGCGATGCTGCTCGAACGCTGGCTGGCGCGCACACCCCATCCGACCAGCGCACGCATCGTGCGCGACGCCGCCCTCATCTCGGCGCTGGCGGCTTTCGTCGATTACCAGCTCACGCCGCGTCGGCTGCGGCCCGGATTCGAAGCGCGTTTGCCGACACACAGTCTGGTCGGAGTGTTCGCCGCGCTCGGTGTAGGTCTGGCGACGGGCGCAATCCTGAACCGGCGTCACGACCGCCGCCTGGAAGCGCTGCGCCGCTTGCCTTGACCGCGACCAGCAGGGCGCTCACGGGTCAAGCTGCGCCACGGCGCGCGCCGCTTCGTCGATGGCGGCGTGCGCGTACGCGCTCCACGCGGCGTCCGAGTTCGCGATGGCGATGCGGCCGATCGGGCGGCGCGCGACGTCCTGCAGCGCGAGGTCCGATTCTCGGTCGAAGAGACTGTTGAAGCCGTATGCGTAGCCATGCGCCCATCGGTACACCGTCATGGCGGCGACGTCGCGCTGGAAGTCGAAATTTCTTGCGCCGAGCACGCGTGTGAGCTCGTCGCGAGCGCTGCGCTCGAAATCAGCGAAGCGCATCTTCTGGAGTCTCGTGCGTCCGACGCGCCAAGCCGTTCGCTGGTCGGCGGCGCCGGCTTCGATGGGTGCATGGACGAGGTGCAGCGCGATCGGTTCCTGCGGATCGTGCGCGCACCGGTAATCACCGAGACTCACAGGGTAATCGAGCTTCATGCGCGAATAGAATCCCATTGGATTCGTGACCTCGTGCACTCCCGCGTCCACCCAGGCGCCCCAGCGCCGCAGCGCGAGCTTCACGTACACTATCGGCGCTTTGACGCTGTAAGCGAGCGCTGTTCTTTGTTCCTGATCGAGCTCGCGAGAGATGTACGGCAGCATCATGTTGTAGCCGGCGAACACCGCACGCCTCGCTTGCACGCGCCGGGTTTCGCCCGCCCGCACGTACCCGATGTCCACTCGATCCGCTGAGTTGGCGAGCGACACGACGGTGCTGTGCAAACGCAGGCGCGTATTGGCCCCCGGGGAATCCAGGCGCTCATAGTTGAACGGGGCGGTGACGATGTCTTCCATGGAATCGCCTGGCGCCACGCCGGGGATCAACCGTCGCACGAGCAGGCGTGCGATCGAAGCATTGCCGTCCGGGAAGTGATAGATGTACGGCTCGTTCATGGCCGCCGCATCCTGCGGATGCGTCGGCAGGCCGAGCCCGTCGAAGCCAGGATAGCCAGTGGAAGCGGCTTCGAGCGCCGGAAGCAGATCGGCCCCTACAGCATAGAAATCGTGCGGCCGTTTCTGGAATACGTTTGCGGCCGCTGCGCCCAGATCCCAGTGCCTGCGCAGGTAGTCGCGGTAGCTCATGGATGCGAGCAGCTCCATCTTCTGCACGGGCGACTTGCCCGGCCAGATGTCGCGTCGGCGCGTGTACAGCTCGATCAGTCGCCGCCGCGATGGCGCGTCCAACGGGAAAGCGCCAATGAATTCCCGCACCGATCGAGCATTCAACCGGTCGGGCGGGATGTCGTCCGCAACCATGCGCGTCGGATCGCCAGCCGTCAGTCTGTCCACACCGAAGGCCTCGCGCGTGAACAGCACTCCTCGCGACAGACCGAGTCCCGGATAGAGCGTGCGATCGAACGCGGACTCGAACCGATTTAGATCGACGCCCAGCTCGCGCAGCAAGCCAAGCGCGGTTTCACTCCACAGCCCGCGCGGCGACTGGATCGACTCGCTGCCGCCATAACTCAATATGAGCCTTTCTCCGATTCGCATCTCGCAGCGGCGCGCGTGTCCGCCGAAATCGTCGTGGTTGTCCAGGATCAGAATGCGCGCGTCCGGCCGCTTGCGCAGATGAAAGAACGCCGCGGCCAGCCCGCCGAGGCCTGCGCCGATTACTGCAAGGTCCACGTCGCCATCGCTTGGCGCGCGCTCGAACGCGAAGCGTCGCCCGTCGCGCAAGGCGTGCGCGACGGCGCAGGACGCTTCCGCGCCGCCGCGCATTCCGGTCTCGGCGGGCGGATAAGCGCTCGCATCCGCCGCACGCAGCCAGCCGGAGGGCGCGAGGCTCGCGCCGATCGCAATCGCGAAGCCGTTCAGAAAATCGCGCCGGGTGATGGTGTCCTGCACTCGAGTTCCTGCCGGATGGGTTGCTTCGGAGCGCCGGAAACTGGATCCGTCCCCGGGGCGCAGAGACGGATCTGCGACCTCCGCCGTCGTTTGTCGACCGCGTCGAAGTTACTCCCGATCGGCTTCGGGCCGAAGCGGACGTTGCGGCGGATCGCCGCGGTCGGTAGAACAGCGGCATGCAGCAGCGCAGCATTCGACTTTCCTTGTGCAGGCGCAGAACGGCGACTCGATCGGCTCGCATCGGGCGAGCAGGCCCGCAGCGGCGGCGATGCACAGCGCCGTGAAGCCCGGCGACGTACTGGTTGCGGTCGCCCGTGAGGAGCTGGCGTTCGTGTTTCAGTCCCTCGGGTGGCGCAGCGCCGCTCGACGAATGCGCGGCGTTCAGGCCACGAAGCCTCACGCCGCTGTGCGCACGGCCGGGCATCGATCTGACGACAAGGCTGCCCCCCAGCTCCCGGCCGGGTTGCGCGAAGCAGCCAAGCAGCTCGTCGTGGAGATGCAGGGCGAGCGCCGGCTGCGCTTTTCTCCTGCAGACCTGCAGAGCCGCATGCGTCTTGACGATCCCCACGAGCTGGTCGCTGCTTACACGCGGCAGATGATGTCCTTCCTGCTCTTCAATCCGGATCCGGCCGCGATCCTGATGATCGGGCTCGGCGGCGGATCGATGGCCAAGTTCTGTCACAGCCATCTGCCGCGGGCGAGTCTCACCGTGGTCGAAGTGGATGCTCGCGTGATTGCGCTGCGCGACGCCTTCTTCGTGCCGCCCGACGACGCGCGCCTGCGGGTCGTGCACGATGACGGCGCCCGCTACATGAGACTGGCCCATGCTCCCCTGGACGCCATCCTGGTCGACGCCTTCGATGAGTCCGGCGTTGCGCAGTCGCTGGCCGATCCGCAGTTCTTTCTCGAGGCGGCCCGGCGCCTGGCGCCCGACGGCGTTCTCATCATGAATCTGCACGGTGATTCCGCGCGGTTCGCGGCGCACTTGCGCAGCGCCCGGGCCGCTTTTGGCGCGCGCTCGCTGCTCGCGCCGGTGACGGCAAACGAAAACCTCCTATTGTTCGCGTGGGGTGAGCGCGCCGTCGCACGACAGGATGTGCGCATGGATGTTCGTGCGCGACGGTTGCAGTCGATGCTGCGCTTGAACTTCGTGAGCTATCTACGCCGACTGCGGGAAGCGCGCACGATCGGCTAGCTCCAGCATGGAACGATCTGTTCAGCTCTCGAAAGCGGAGTAGACCAGTGTGCGCAGCTCGCGACGCAAGGGGTAGGTGGAGGAGGGCATGAGCTGCGTCATGAAGATGACGATGAGTTCCTCGCGAGGATCGATCCAGAAAGACGTGCTCGCGAGCCCGCCCCAGGAGTAGTCCCCCGCCGTACCGGGTAGGAGCGTCCGCGCGGGGTTCAGGGTGACGGCGAATCCGAGGCCGAAGCCCACGCCGGCGTAAGCGGCCTCGTTGAACATCGAGACTGACAGATCCGGCAACTCGGCGCCGCCCGGCAGATGGTTGACGGTCATCAGCTCGATCGTCTTTGGGCTGAGAATCCGCACGCCGTCCAGGACGCCGCCGTTGAGCAGCATCCGGCAGAAGCGCAGGTAATCCGTCGCGGTGGACGTAAGCCCGCCGCCGCCGGAGGCGAGCGTGGGCTCGCGCAGATACGGACTCGTCTGCGGGTCGTCCTGCAGCTTCATCCCGCCCTCTGGGGTGGCCGCGTAACAGGCCGCAAGGCGGTCGGCCTTCGCGGCGCTCACGTAAAAATCCGTATCCGTCATGCGCAGCGGACCGAGAATACGATTTCGCAGGAAATCATCGAAAGGCTCCCCGGAGATCTTGCTGATCAGATACCCGAGCACGTCGGTCGACATCGAGTAGTTCCAGGCCTCGCCCGGCGAGAATTCGAGCGGGGTTTGGGCGAGCGTCTCGACCATGTCCTCCAGGGTGGCCGACCGATTCATCTCGCCCAGCCCCAGCTCGCGGTAGGCGGCGTCGACGCTGGTGCGCTGCTGGAAGCCATAAGTGAGCCCGGACGTGTGGCGCAGCAGGTCGATGATGCGCATCGGCGCCTTCGGGCGGCGCGTGCGGAACGAGCCTATGGTCCCGCTTTCATACACACCCAAATTCCGCCATTGAGGGATGTAATCGTGCACCGGGTCGTCGAGCCCTATGCGACCTTCCTCGACCAGCATCATCAGTGCGACGCTGGTCAGCGGCTTGGTCATGGAGTAGATCCGAAAGATGGCGTCGCCGCTGACGGGACGGCCGCGCTCGCAATCCATCAAGCCGAGCGCGCTGAAATGGGCGATCTGCCCACGCCGCTGGATCAGCGTGACTGCACACGGGAGCCTGCCGGGCTCGAGATACTTCTTCTCGAGGAAGCGGTCGAGACGCTGCAGACGCTCGGCTGAGAGGCCGACAGATTCGGGTCGATACGTCATGGGTGGTCTGTGGCGTATTGTGCTCGATCAAGTGCGTGGCGCGCTGCGGTTCGCGCGTGAAGCTGGACCAGCAGCAGGGCGATCGCACGTCCGCCGCTTCCGATGAGGTCGCCAACAGAACCTGAGGATAGACTGCAGCACGCTCTGCGTGGCCGGCGCTGCGCGATCGTTCAGTTCTTTATTGGAGCAAATCCGCGCCGATGGTGACGCAGCAAGCTGCGACGGAGCAAGCGAGGGTAGCGAAGGGCGTCACGGCCGCCGGCTGCAGACTTGCAAATCTCCGGCTGCAGA
>JAVEVD010000020.1:38111-56529 GCA_034005205.1 Steroidobacteraceae bacterium
TTGCAAATCTCCGGCTGCAGACTTGCAAATCTGATGCTGGATCCGCCCGCCCTGGGTCCGGCCGACCAGGCCGGCTCCGGCCCGCGCCAGGACATGGTGACGCAATAAGGCGCGACGGAGCAAGCGACCCGGCGAGAACGCCAAGCGGCCGCACGAACGTTGCAGACATGGAACGCCGACGCCGGGCTCCGGCGCTGGGCTCCGCTTGAAGCGGCGGCGCGGCGCGTCGGTCCATGCGCCCACGCCTCGCTTCGGAGACGGGGGCTTACGGCTCGCCTTCCTCCCGATCGTGCTCCTTCGCACGCGCCTTGCCTTTCTCCTCGGCGCGTTTGATCTCGCGCTCCTGCTCCGCAGTCACATCGCCCGCCTTGTCGATCTCACGCCGACCGCGCTCGGATTCGACGAACTTACGCGTCGCTTCGCGGTAGTTGCGGTCTGCACTCTTGGAGCCTTCGCCCTCGTTGCGAGGAGTCGCGCCCATGTATTTCTCCTGTGGTAGTCGAGAACTTGCTGTGCAACGCCCCGCGGCGATCGAGGTTCCGGTTATGCTTGGCGCGTGTACTGGATTCTCGCCGCGATTCTGCTGTTGATCACGTTCACCTCGCCGCGCTTGCGCCCAGCGGGCCTGGTTGGTCTTGCGATCCTGGCGGGACTGCTCGGTTGGGGAATGCTGCAGCGGGCGAGGGCGCCCGATGCGGAGCCGCCGGCGACCGCGCGACGCGGGCAGCCGGGGCCGCCGGTCAGCACGCCAAGCAGCGTGGCGCTCGAGGATGTGCGACTGGAGAACGCCAAGCTGACGGGCGGCGGGGCGCCGTTCGAGCTGCGCGGTCGCATCGCCAACGAATCGCACGAGGCGCACCTTCGCTCGGTGACCATCCATATCGTACGCCGAGACTGTTACGAGGCTGCGCTTGATCCGAGCGGCTGCGCCGTGCTCTGGCAGGATCGCCATTGGACGCCGATCAGCATTCCCCCGCAGGAGAGCCGTGAATTCGCCGTCTCGATCTGGGTGCGAGGCTCGGCGCCTCGGGCGCGCGGCGAAGTGCGTGATTCCTTCGAAATCGTGGCGGCTACCGGCGAGCAAGTACAGGCGCTCAGATAATCGCGGCGGCCCGCGCCCGGGTTCAGCCGCTTATCGGGCCGGGGTGGCTCACTTCCTCGAGTTTCCCAGTGTCCACGTCGTAAATGAAGCCGCGAACTCTGACCGCGTCGGCGCCGGTCGTGGGAATCCAGGGATGGTTGAGGATTGCGGAGACGCCCCGCCGCACGTCCCATGCGAGACGCTCGATGCTTCGATCGCTGCGAGGACTGTCCAGCGGTTCGGGTGAGCCGCGGAATGCGTGAAACGCGGCAGGCGCGGCGGCGCTTTTTCCACAACTGGAGAAGGCGCGATTCGTGGCCTGGCCGAGCAGCTTCTCGGCCTCTGGGTCGCCCTCGAGGCCCGCCTTCAGCAGGTCATCGGTGAAGGCGAGCATGCCGCATCGCGTGTGATGAATAAGGACAATCTCGTTCGTGTCCAGCAGATGATGCGAAATGATCAGGCTGCGAACCGTGTCGTCATTCACCACGCCGCCTGCGTTGCGAATGATGTGGGCGTCTCCGGTCTGCAGTCCAAGCAGATCCTCGACATCGAGTCGCGCGTCCATGCACGCCACCACCGCCAACCGCTTCGCCGGTCGAATCGGTTGTGGGCCGGGATGCGCGGAATGATGTACCGACTCGCCGCTTGCATAACGCTCGTTGCTCTCGAGGAGCCTGTCAATGATCGAGGTGGACATGGAACGTCCTCCGGAAGCATGGGAGCTGGCCCAAGCATCCGCCAATGACTGGACGGCGCAAAATAGTAGGAAGGCATGTCCATATACCGCTGCATTCAGCTTCCGTAGGGAAGTTGGAGAGGTTCCCTAGGGAATCTCTGATCTACTCTGCTTCTGTGATCTAAAGCCGCTCGAAAAACGTTGCATTGCGGGCATTTCTTTGGGCAGAACCGTCAAGGCGGTAGGTTGATCAGAGCTTCCCTAAGGTCGAAGCAGTCACGACAGAGCGTGAGATCCGGACGACGCGAGCAGGGCCGGTGAGAGCAGACCAGTGAGAGAATAGAACGCTGAGACTTGCAGCCGCGCGCCGGGCTGCAGCAGCAAATGAGATCCCGGTGAGGCCTTTCGGGCGGACGCGCGCCGAGGCCGCGTCCTACGCGACGTTTACGTGCGCGTCGCTCCGTAGATGCGCGCCGTCCTGCAGCCGACCCGGCTCAGATCCCCGCTTGCCAAGTGCTCGGCAGGCCGGCGCGCTGCAACGCTTCCTCGATCCGCAGGCAGGTGCGCCGGGCGCCGGGCTCGGTGCGCAGACTGCGCGCGATCGAATTCAGGAAGATGTCGACCACCTGCAGGTTCGGACGGTCGGAGGCCAGCTCGGCCTCCACCCGCTCGATGAGCTCGAACAGGTCTTCCTGATCGCAAGGCGGGAAGGTGAGCGAACCAACCGTGTCGTGCACGGCAGCGAGCGTCTGGTGTATTTCGTTGAGCTCTTGCTGGTTCACGCGAACTACTGTGGACCGAACCGGGCAGGGCGCGCAAGCGCGGAGAATGCGGACGCGCCGACACTGCAGTGCAGCGCGAATGATAAGCTCCTCGGAAGCGGGCGCCGGTTGGTTCCGAGGGGCCGTGGTCGGATCTCGTCGCCGCCGAGAAACGGGGGGCAGGTCCTCTGAATCAACGGCGTAATCGCCGCCGACCGCTAACCGCTTCTTTCCGCCATCTGCTAACGGTTTCCGAGGCGATCCGTGCAAGTCTTCGCGCCGTATCTCATCGCCGGCTGGTCCGGTTTTTTCGTCATGGGCGTCGAGCTGCTGGGCGGGCGGCTGCTCGCACCGACGTTCGGCAGCAGCATCTACGTGTGGGGCGCCATCATCACGGTGTTCATGCTGGCGCTCTCGCTGGGCTATCTCGCCGGCGGACGCTACTCCATGCGCGCTCCCAGCGTGCCGCGGCTCGCCAGCATACTGATGCTTGCGGCGCTTTCGGTGCTGCCGGTGCTGCTGTTCGCCGAACCGATGCTCGACGCCATCGCCGCGGCGGCGCCCGATCCGCGCTTCGGATCGCTCGCCGGCGCTGCGGCGCTGTTCTTCGTGCCGACTTTTTTCTCGGGCATGGTGTCGCCGTACGCCGTACGTCTGCTGGTGAAAGACCGCGCAACTTCCGGACGGCACGCTGGGCAGCTCTATTTCGTTTCCACGTTCGGCAGCGCAGCCGGTACGCTGCTCACGTCGTTCTATCTGGTGCTGTTGATGGAAGTGAACCACATCCTGATCGCCATGCTGGCGATCTCCACCGTGATTGCGATTCTGGGCTGGTGCACGCGCTCGGCGACAACGTCGGGGATCTCACGTGCCTGAGAAGCTGTTCATGTTGATCCTGGGCGCGGTTTCGCTCGTCGCGGCGTGCGCGAGCGCGCGCGCGGAATCCATGAAACTGTTGCACTCGGAACGATCCCTGTATCGCGAAGTGCTCGTCTACGAGCATCGAGGCGTGCGCTGCATGTGCTTCACGCGCAGTTGCCGCATCGGGCGTCAGTCGTGCATGGAGGCGAGCAAGCCGGACCGCATCGTGATGCAGTATCCGAAGATGATGCTGGCCGCGTTGTTCGCGAATCCGCGCCCGAGCGCCGTGCTCATCATCGGTCTGGGCGGCGGGACGATTCCGCGCGCGTTGTTGGAAGTGGCGCCGCAAGCTCGCATGGACGTAGTGGAGATCGATCCGGCCGTGGTCCGGGTGGCTCGCAAGTATTTCGGCTTCGACGCCGACCAGCGGCTGCGCGTGCACGAAATGGACGGCCGCGTGTTCGTCAAGCGGGCGATTCGCGAGCGACGCCGCTACGACCTGATCATGCTCGACGCATTCGATCACGAGTACATCCCAGAGCACCTGCTTACGCGCGAGTTCCTGGCGGAGGTGCGATCCATACTCGCGGCCGACGGCGTGCTCGCGGCGAATACGTTCTCCTCGAGCCGGCTGTACGACCACGAGTCGGTCACCTATGCGGCGGTGTTCCCGCAGTTCTTCAATCTGAAGCGCGAGAACCGGGTGATCATCGCCGTGAACGGCGAGGCGCCTTCTCGCGAGGAGTTGCGCGCCAACAGCGAGCGTTTCGAGCGGGCCTTTACGCGCTTCGGGCTCGATACGTCCCAGCTGCTGACGCTGTTCTCGCTACGACGCGACTGGAACCCGGATGCGCGGGTGCTGACCGACCAGTATTCTCCGGCGAATCTACTGAATCTGGGCGAGTGAGCCGGCCGACGCCGCGCACTCGCGGCGCGCCGCCCAGGGAGTTGCGCTGGATCAAGAACGAGCCGGCGCCGGTTACGGGATGCGCTCAGGGCGATGCGCGAGCGCCTGCACCCTTCGGATTATGGGAGCTGAGTCCGCAGGTCCCGCCCTGAGCGGTCGTGCGGCTTGCCCTCGGCCGGCGCCCCCGCTATGTTCCGCGCTCCCAAGGCAGGACTTGCGAACGCCGCATGGCAATGAATTTTCTGGACTTCGAGCAACCGATCGCGGAGCTCGAGGCCAAGATCGACGAGCTGAAGTTCGTCTCGAGCGACGCCGAGGTGAACATCGCCGAGGAGATCGCCCGGCTGCGGGCCAAGAGCCGCGCCCTGACGACCAGCATCTTTTCCAACCTCGCTCAGTGGCAGATCGCGCAGCTCGCGCGCCACCCGCAGCGTCCCTACACGCTCGATTACGTGAACGCCGTGTTCACGGATTTCCAGGAACTGCATGGCGATCGCATGTATGCGGACGACCCGGCCATCGTCGGCGGCCTCGCTCGGCTCGAGGGCCGACCCGTGATGGTGATCGGGCAGCAGAAGGGTCGCGACACCAAGGAGCGGGTGCGCCGCAATTACGGCATGCCCAAGCCCGAGGGTTACCGAAAGGCGCTGCGGCTGATGCAACTCGCCGAGCGCTTCGGGCTGCCGCTGATCACGTTCATCGACACCGCCGGCGCCTATCCCGGCGTCGGCGCCGAGGAGCGCGGCCAGAGCGAAGCGATAGCGCGCAACTTGTTCGTGATGTCCACGCTGGCCACGCCGATCATCAGCGTGGTGATTGGCGAGGGCGGCTCGGGCGGAGCGCTGGCGATCGGCGTGTGCGACCGCTTGCTGATGCTCCAGTACAGCATTTATTCCGTCATCTCTCCCGAGGGCTGCGCGGGCATCCTGTGGCGCAGCGCCGACAAGAAGGATCTCGCGGCCGAAGCCATGGGCGTCAGCGCCGAGCGTATCGCCAAGCTCGGCGTGGTCGACGAAGTCCTCAAGGAGCCGCTCGGCGGCGCGCATCGCGACCCGCAGGCGATGGCCGACGACGTGAAGGCGGCTTTGCTGCGGCGCCTGGATGAGTTGCAGACGCGGCCGCTCGAGGAGTTGTTGAAGTTGCGCGCGGAGCGATTGCGAGGCTACGGCGTCTACAGCGACGGCTGACGGGCGCGGCGGGCGGCGCAATGCGAGGGAAGCGCTGGCCGAGCGGACTCGCGGTCTTGCTCAGCGGTTATCCTGTCGTATGCCTTCCTTCTCCCCCCAGGCGCTGCAGCAATCGCTGCGCTCTCTCGGAGCTCCCGAAGCGTCCGCCTACTGTGTAGCGTTCAGCGGCGGGCTGGATTCGACTGTGCTTCTGCACGCCCTCGTGCACGGCGGCGCGGGTGCGCGCTCCTGGCGAGTGCGCGCCGTCCATGTCGACCATCAGATGCATGACGACTCTGCGGACTGGGCGGCGCATTGCGCGCGCGTCGCCGCGCAACTTGGAATCGACCTGCTGCAGCAGCGCGTGCGCGTATCTCCTGGACGAGAGGGTTGGGAGGCCGCCGCTCGCCGCGCCCGCTACATCGCGTTTCGCGAAATCCTCGAGCCGGGCGAAATTCTGCTCACCGCACATCACGCAGACGATCAGCTCGAGACCATGCTGCTTGCGCTGGTGCGCGGCGCCGGGGCGCCCGGGCTGAGCGGGGTGCTGGCCGATCAGCCGTTCGGCGCCGGTCGGATGATGCGCCCGCTGCTCGATTGGACGCGCGCCAGCCTGCTCGCGTGGGCGCAGCAGCAGCATCTGGTTTGGCTTGAAGACCCGTCGAACGCGAACGTCGATCTGGACCGCAACTATCTGCGAGAGCGCGTGACGCCTCTGTTGCGGGAACGCTGGCCGGCCGCGGCCCGCGGCGCCGCACGATCAGCCAGGCATCTGGCGCAGGCCCGCGAAGTGATGGAGCGCCAGGGGAGGGCGGATCACGCCATGGTCGCGTGCGGAGACTGCCTGGACGTCGCGAAGCTCATCACGCTCGACCCGGCGCGACGGCGCAATCTCCTGCGGCTTTGGATACGCATGCGCGGCGCGCACGCGCCGTCCAGCCGACGACTGGCGCAGATCGAAGAGAGTCTGCTGACCGCGCGACAGGATCGGACGCCGTGCGTGCAGTGGGACGATGTTGAAGTGCGCCGTTACCGGGGCAAGCTTTATCTCGAGGCGCAACAGCCATCGATCGAGGCCGCCGACATTGTCTGGCGAACGCAAGAGCCCGTCGATCTGCCGGCGCAACTCGGTCGTCTGCGACTCGAATCGTGTGCAGCAGGGGGATTGAGCCGCTCGCGTCTCGCAACGACGCTGGTGGTCCGCTTCCGCTTGGGCGGCGAGAAACTGCAGCCCGCCGGCCAGGCGCATCACCGCTCGCTCAAGAAGCTGCTGCAGTCGCACGGCGTGCCGCCATGGCGGCGCTCGCGCCTGCCGCTCATCTATTCGCAGGGCCGGCTGGCCGCCGTGGGCGACTTGTGGGTTGCACAGGAGTTTGCGGCCGCCCCAGGCGAAGAGGCGGTGCGGGTGGTGTGGGAGGGGTCGGAAAGCGTGAGGACGGCAAGGAGCTGAGGACGGAGGAACAGGCGAGGACGAAAAGAGGCGACAGCTGAGAAATGGCGCTGACGTCCTCCCGCCTTCCGCCCCTTTTCGCCTTCTCCGTTCCTCTCCCGTCCTATCCGCAGGCGCCTTCTTCGGTTACACTGCGCTCCCGTCGTGCAGACGGCTCCGCGCCCGCGGCGCGGCGTCGTTTCGAAATCTCCACTCCTTCATGCGGCGGGGCGCCTCACGATGACTCGTTATATCTGTGTGACCGGCGGTGTCGTTTCCTCGTTGGGGAAGGGCATCGCAGCCGCCTCGTTGGGCGCGATCCTCGAAGCGCGCGGCCTCAAGGTCAGCATGATGAAGCTGGATCCGTACATCAACGTCGATCCCGGCACCATGAGCCCGTTTCAACACGGCGAAGTCTTTGTCACGACGGACGGTACGGAAACAGACCTCGATCTGGGGCATTACGAGCGGTTCGTGCGCACCACCACCTCGCGCAACAGCAACTTCACGACCGGGCGCATCTACGAGCGCGTGATCGCCAAGGAGCGGCGCGGGGACTATCTCGGGGCGACGGTGCAGGTCATTCCTCACGTCACTGACGAGATCAAGCACTGCATTCGCATGGGCGCGGGCGACGCTGATGTATGCATGGTCGAGATCGGCGGAACCGTCGGCGACATCGAATCGCTGCCGTTTCTCGAAGCCATCCGCCAGCTAGGCGTGGAACTCGGTCGCAACAACGTGCTGTACATGCACCTGACGCTGATTCCGTACATTCCGAGCTCCAGGGAGATCAAGACCAAGCCGACGCAACACTCCGTGAAGGAGCTGCGTTCGATCGGCATTCAACCGGATATTCTGCTGTGCCGTGCGCAGCACCCGCTGCCAGAGGAGCAGCGGCGCAAGATTGCGCTGTTCACGAATGTGGAGGAGCGCGCGGTCATTTCGGCGGTGGACGCCGACGACCTGTACAAGATTCCGATACTGCTCCACGAGCAGGGGCTGGACGAGATCGTGGTCGACAAGCTGCGCCTGAACGCGCCGCCCGCGGATCTGAGCGAATGGCGGCAGGTGGTGGCCGCCAAGGCGAACCCGGATCTCGAGGTGAGCATCGCCATGGTCGGCAAGTACGTCAACCTGCGCGATTCATACATCTCGTTGACCGAGGCGCTGAATCACGCCGGCCTGCGCACGCGCACCCGCGTGAACATCCAGTTCGTCGAGGCGACAGACGTCGAGAAGCATGGCGTCGGCTGCCTGGAAGGCGTGGATGCGGTGCTGGTGCCCGGGGGCTTCGGCGAGCGCGGCGTGGACGGCAAGATTCAGGCGATCCGCTATGCGCGCGAGCGCGCCATCCCGTATCTCGGAATCTGCCTCGGGATGCAGCTCGCCATCGTCGAGTACGCCCGCAATGTCGCCGGACTCGAGGGTGCGAACTCCACGGAGTTCAATCGCTCGACCCCGCATCCGGTGATTGCGCTGATCACCGAGTGGCAGGACCAGAAGGGCACGATCGAGCAGCGCAGCGAACGCTCCGATCTGGGCGGCACGATGCGCCTCGGCGCGCAGGAAGTGCGTTTGTCGCATGGTTCGCGCGCTCACCAGGTGTATGGGTCGGATGTGATCTGGGAACGCCATCGCCACAGGTACGAGTTCAACAACCGTTACCTGCAGAAGCTGATGAACGCCGGACTGCGCTTCTCCGGGTTCTCACGCGACGGCCTGGTGGAGGTGATCGAGCTGCCCTCGCACCCATTCTTCGTGGCGTGCCAGTTCCATCCCGAGTTCCGCTCGACGCCGCGCGACGGCCATCCGCTGTTTACCGGATTCATCAAGGCGGCGCGCGCCCATCGTCAGCAGATGATTCCGGCGGCGGTGAATGCGTAAGAAGCGGACGGCGGATAGCCGATAGTTCACAAGGGGCGGTCCGTCCCGAAGGTATTGTCGAGGTTCGATGCGACTGCTCGATTTCAATGTCGGTCCGGATCAGCCGCTGTTTCTGATCGCGGGACCCTGCGTGATCGAAAGCGAGGGACTCATCCTCGAGACTGCGGGGCGGCTGAAGGAGATCACCGCGCGGCTCCGCGTACCGTTCATTTTCAAGTCCTCTTTCGACAAGGCGAATCGCTCGTCGCGCGCCAGCTTCCGTGGACCGGGGATGGAGGGGGGACTCAGGATCCTGTCCGAGGTCAAGCGTCAGCTCGATCTGCCCGTGCTCACCGACGTGCACGAGGACACGCCGCTCGCCGAAGTCGCCTCGGTGGTCGACGTTCTGCAGACGCCCGCATTCCTCTGCCGCCAGACGAACTTCATCATCTCGGTGTGCTCGCAGGGACGGGCGGTGAACATCAAGAAGGGGCAGTTCCTCTCTCCCTGGGAGATGCAGAACGTCGTCGACAAGGCGCGCTCCACCGGCAATGAGCAGATCCTGGTGTGCGAGCGCGGTTTCAGCTTCGGATACAACAACCTGGTGTCGGACATGCGTTCGCTGTCCATCATGCGAGCCACCGGCTGTCCCGTGGTGTTCGACGCGACCCACTCCGTGCAGCTCCCAGGCGGGAAGGGCTCAGCTTCAGGGGGGCAGCGCGAATTTGTGCCCGTCCTGGCGCGCGCCGCAGTGGCCGCCGGCGTCGCCGGCGTCTTCATGGAAACGCATCCCGATCCGGACAGAGCGCTTTCTGACGGTCCGAACGCCTGGCCGCTCGCGCGCATGGCTTCGCTGCTCGAGGCGCTCGTCGAGATCGACCGCATCGTCAAATCACGCCCTTACGAGGAAAGTCAGTTATGAGCAAGATCGTCGACATCCGCGGCCGCGAAATCATCGACTCGCGCGGCAACCCCACCGTGGAGGCCGACGTGCTGCTCGAATCCGGGGCGCTCGGCCGCGCCGCCGTGCCTTCGGGAGCGTCGACCGGCGCGCGTGAAGCGGTGGAGCTGCGCGACGGCGACAAGAGCCGCTATCTCGGCAAGGGCGTGACCAAGGCGGTGGCCAACGTCAACGGCGAGATTCGCAGCGCGCTGCTCGGGCGTGATGCGGCCGATCAGGCGGCGCTCGATGAAGCGATGATCAAGCTTGACGGCTCCGAGACCAAGGCCCGGCTCGGCGCCAACGCGGTGCTCGCCGTATCGCTGGCCGTAGCGCACGCCATGGCGCGCGAGACAAAGCAGTCGCTGTTCCGCAGGCTCGGCGGCGCCGGCCCGAAAACGCTGCCGACGCCGATGATGAACATCATCAACGGCGGCGCGCACGCCGACAACAGCGTCGACATACAGGAGTTCATGATCTTGCCGGTGGGCGCGCCCTCGCTGTCGGAGGCGCTGCGCTACGGCGCCGAGATCTTCCACACGCTGAAGAAGGTGCTGCACGAGCGCAAGCTGGCGACCGCCGTGGGCGATGAAGGCGGCTTCGCGCCGGATCTTCCGTCGAACGAGGCGGCGCTCGAGACAATTCTCGAGGCGATCGACCGCGCCGGTTACAAGGCCGGCCGAGAGATCTTTTTGGGACTGGACGTGGCGAGCACGGAGTTCTACGCTGACGGCGTTTACCGGCTCGAGTCCGAGGGCCGACAGTTCAGCGCCGCCCAGTTCGTCGACTACCTCGAAGATCTGGTCGGGCGCTATCCGATCGTGACGATCGAGGACGGCATGAGCGAGGGCGACTGGGATGGCTGGGCGCTGCTCACCGAGCGTCTCGGCAAGCGGGTGCAACTCGTCGGCGACGATCTGTTCGTCACCAATACGAAAATCCTGAGCGAGGGCATACGCCGTAAGATCGCCAACGCGATCCTCATCAAGCCGAACCAGATCGGTACGCTGAGCGAGACGCTTGCAGCGATCGAGATGGCCGCGAACGCCGGCTACGCCTCCATCGTTTCGCACCGCTCGGGCGAGACCGAGGACGCCACGATCGCCGACATCGCCGTGGCGACCCGCGCCACGCAGATCAAGACCGGCTCGATGTCGCGCTCCGACCGCATCGCCAAGTACAACCAGTTGCTGCGCATCGAGGCGGAGCTGGGCGGCGAGGCGCGTTACGCGGGCGTCGAGGCGTTCCCCGTGCCGCTTCCGGGCGTATCCTGCTGAGACCGACCTCATGAAATTCCTGCTCGCCGCCCTCGTGGTGCTGCTCGCGTTGCTGCAGTACCGCTTGTGGCTGGGCGAGGGGGGAATGCGCGACGCCGCGCAGCTCAGGGCGCAGATCGAGGAGCAGCAGCGTGAGAACCAGCAGTTGCATGAGCGCAATCGCACGCTCGCTGCCGAGGTGCAGGATCTCAAGAAGGGAATGACCGCGATCGAGGAGCGGGCGCGCACCGATCTCGGCATGATCGGCGAACGGGAGACCTTTTATCAGGTCGTGGGGCCGCGTCCTGGGGCGCTCCCCGCCGCAGCGCACGCGCAGGGCGACGAGTAGCCCCACCGCGCGTCCTCGCATGACCATGGAGAATCCTGCGCGACTCTGGGTCGTCGTTCCCGCGGCGGGCAGCTCGCGGCGCATTGGCGCAAGCACGCCCAAGCAGTACACAAAGCTGCTTGGCAAGACGGTTCTCGAGTGGGCGCTTGCGCCGTTTCTCGAGCGAGACGACCTGGCCGGCGTCGTCGTCGTGCTCGCTCCGAACGACGCCTACTGGGACGAGTCGCCGCTCGCCGCCGAGCGACGCATCAGGGTTGCGACCGGCGGCGCCGAGCGCGTGCACTCCGTGCTCGCCGGTCTGAATGCGCTCGCCGAGGCGCAGGAAGAGGAGCAGAACCAGCATGCGCGCGACCGCGACTGGGTGCTGGTGCACGACGCTGCGCGCCCATGTTTGCGGTCGTCGGATCTGACCCGGTTGATCGACGAACTCGTGAACGATGAGGTCGGCGGACTGCTCGCCGCGCCATCAGTGGATACGCTGAAGCGCGCGGACGGCGCGGATCGCGTAGTCGAAACCGTGACGCGCGACCTGCTGTGGCGCGCCCTCACGCCGCAGATGTTCCGCTTCGGGCTGCTGAGGCAGGCGCTCATGCTGGCGGTCGACAACAACGTGGTCGTCACTGACGAGTCCCAGGCGATCGAGGGGCTGGGGCTGCGGCCGAGGCTGGTGAGCGGCGATCCGGACAACATCAAGATTACGACCGCCGGCGATTTCGAGCGCGCCGAGCGGATTCTGCGCGCAAGGACCAAGTCTGCGCCGGCGGCGCCATAGAGTGACGATGATCAGAGCAGGCATGAGAATCGGCCAGGGCTATGACGTGCACGCTTTCACGAGCGGCGATCATGTCATGCTCGGAGGAGAGCGCATCGCGCATACCCACGGCGTGCTGGCGCATTCGGACGGCGATGTCCTGCTGCATGCAGTCTGCGATGCGCTGCTGGGCGCGGCCGCGCTGGGCGACATCGGCGTTCATTTTCCTGACCGTGATTCGCGGTGGCGAGGCGCCGACAGCCGTACACTGCTGCGCCACGTAATGGAGCTGGTCAGCGAGCGCGGGCTGCGCGTCGTGAACTTGGATGCGACGGTGTTGGCCGACGCCCCGCGGCTCGGCGGGCATCGCGAAGCCATGCGCGCCAACATTGCAGCGGATCTGCGCGTCGAGGTCGGCTGCGTGAACGTCAAGGCGACCACTAGCGAAGGACTCGGGTTCATTGGCCGGCGCGAGGGGCTGGCCTGCATGGCTGTCGTGCTGCTCGAAGCCGCCGCGTGAGTCCGCCAATGGATGCACTCATGCCGCCGTGCGCGCATGGCGGCCCGGCCGGCCGCGCACAGGTGCGCGCCGCACCCGAGGACTTCCTGGTGCGCGAGTTGCTGGGCTTCGACGCCGACGGCGACGGCGATCATGTGCTGCTGCGCGTGCGTAAGCGCAGCGCCAACACGATGTGGATCGCGAAGCGCCTGGCGCAGATCGGCAAGCTCCATCCCCGCGATATCGGCTTTGCAGGTCTCAAAGACCGCCATGCAGTGGCGGAGCAGTGGTTCAGCGCGCCGCTGCGTTCGGCAATGGGCGAGCGCTGGGTGGAGGTGGCCGAGCCGGATTTCGAAGTGCTTGCGTGCGAGCGCCATCGCCGCAAGCTCAAGCGCGGCGCGCTGCGCGGCAACGAGTTCGAGATCCTGCTGCGCGAGTTCGAGGGGGATCGCGCAGTGCTCGAGCAGCGCCTGGCGGACCTGGCGAGCGCCGGCGCGCCGAACTATTTCGGTCCGCAGCGCTTCGGGCGCTCCGGGGCCAACCTCGAGGCGGCGCTGGCGTGGTTCTCCGGCGGCTCGGCTCCGGGCGAGCGCGCGCAACGCAGCTTCGCTCTGTCGGCCGCGCGTTCAGCGCTTTTCAACTGCGTACTTGCGCGGCGCGTTCGCGCAGGCGCGTGGAATGTATTGCTGGAGGGAGACATTGCGAACCTGGACGGCGGCGGGAGCATCTTCGCCGTCGATCTCGTGGATGAAGCGCTGCGGCGGCGCTGCGAGACGATGGACCTGCATCCCACCGGTCCGATGTGGGGCCGCGGCGGCGAGCGCTTGGGGCCTTTCGAACAGGAGGTTCTCGACGCGCACCCTTTGCTGCGCGACGGGCTCGTGAGCGCCGGCGTCGAGGCCGAACGCCGCGCGCTGCGCATGGTCGTACGGGACCTGCAATGGTCGTTCGCAGGCGCCGACCTGCGCTTGCGCTTTCGCCTCTCGCGCGGCTCGTTTGCAACCGCCGTGCTGCATGAGTTGATCGAAAACGCTTTTGCGGGCGAAGCGCCGGAATCAGATGCGTGATCGGCGCCGTGTGCGGGCGGCGTCTTGCGCTCTCACTTGCGCTTGAGCAGCACGTAGACCGCGCCGCTGCCGCCGTCGACGCTGCGAGCCGAGCCGAACGCCAGGACGTCATCGGTGCGCTGCAGCCACTGATTGACTACATTCTTGAGCACCGGTCCGCGCGGGCCGGAGCGACGACCTTTGCCGTGCACGACTCGCACGCAGCTCATGCCTCTGTGCAGGGCCTCGGCGATGAAGGCGCGCAACGCGTTCCGGGCCTCCGCCCCGGTCATCCCGTGCAGGTCGATTTCCGCCTCGACGCTGTATTGGCCGCGGCGCAGCTTCAGGAGCACCGGGGGCGGTATGTGCGGGCGGCGGAAATTCAGCTCATCGCCGCTGTCGAGCACGAATTCGTCGCTTGGCGGCAGCAGGCTTTCCCTGAGCACTTCGCGCTGATCCGATCGGGTAAAGCGGGCGCGCGCCGGAGGCCGCGGCCTCGCCAGACGAGGCGCTCGGCCGCCGCCGAGGCGACGCACGCCGCGCATCGCTTCGCGGAACACGCGGATGTCGTCGTCGGAATCGTCGCTCACGATCTGTGCGCCAGCCGATGGGAGGGGTTGCACGATTACAGTATAGTTCCGTCGCATTGTCTGTCGGGCTGCGCGGCCGCTCGCCGCACGGACGGCCGGACGAAGCGC
Organism: Steroidobacteraceae bacterium; assembly: GCA_034005205.1. GTDB lineage: Bacteria > Pseudomonadota > Gammaproteobacteria > Steroidobacterales > Steroidobacteraceae > Steroidobacter. The sequence continues at coordinate 52,398 of JAVEVD010000020.1, forward strand.
CCAGAGGACCCTTCGCTCACCGCGCGCAGCACGAATCGCACCTTTGAAGATTCTCATCAGTAACGACGACGGCTATCGCTCGGAAGGATTGCGTGCGCTGGCCGAAGCGCTCGAGGCGATCGCCGAGGTCACCGTGGTCGCCCCGGACCGCAACCGCAGCGGCGCAAGCAATTCGCTCACGCTGGACGTGCCGCTGCGCGTCTTCCCTTATGACGAGCGCAAGTACTTCGTCGCGAACGGCACGCCCACCGACTGCGTGTATCTCGCCATCTCGGGCCTGTTCGATTTCGAGCACGACATGGTGGTCTCGGGCGTCAACGACGGCGCCAACCTCGGCGACGACGTCCTTTATTCGGGCACCGTAGCCGCAGCGGTCGAGGGGCGCTTTCTGGGCCTGCCCGCCATCGCCGTGTCGTTGGTGATGCAGCCGAATTCGGGGCAGCACTTCGAGACGGCGGCGCGCGTCGCCGCGGAGCTGGTGATGCGCGTGCAGCGCATGCCGCTGCATCAGGCCACCATCCTGAACGTCAATGTCCCCGACCTGCCGTACGAAGCGCTGCGCGGCTACCGAGCGACGCGGCTCGGCAATCGGCATCGCTCCGAGCCCATCATCACCTCGCAGGATCCGCGCGGACGCAAGGTGTACTGGGTTGGGCCCGCCGGCGACGGGCAGGACGCCGGGCCGGGGACGGACTTCCATGCAGTGGCGAACCGCTATGTTTCGGTGACGCCGCTGCAGGTCGACCTCACGCGCCACGCCATGCTGGAAGACCTGCGCGACTGGCTACGGGGCCGAGATCCGTGAGCCTGCGCAGCAGTCCGAGTGCGCGCGCTGGCATCGGCATGACCTCGGCGCGCACGCGCGAGCGGCTCGTCCAGCGCCTGCGCGAGCAGGGCGTCAGCGATCCTCGCGTGCTCGATCAGATTCGCAGCATCCCGCGGCACTTGTTCGTGGACGAAGCGCTCGCCACGCGCGCTTACGAGGACACCGCGCTGCCGATCGGCCATGGCCAGACGATTTCCCAGCCGTACATGGTCGCGCGCATGACCGAGGCGCTTCTGGAAGGCGCAGCGCCGGGCAAGGTGCTGGAAATCGGAACGGGCTGCGGGTATCAGACAGCGGTGCTCGCGTCGGTGGTGCGTTTCGTCTACACGGTCGAGCGCATCGGCGCATTGCTGGAGCGCACGCGCGTGCGCCTGAAGGAGCTGAACATCCGCAACGTGCATCTGCGGCATGGAGACGGCTTCCAGGGTTGGACGGCGCACGCGCCCTACGATGCGATCCTCGTTGCGGCCGCACCGCACGCCTTGCCCGATGCGCTGTTCGAGCAGCTCGCGCCCGGTGGGCGTCTCATCGCGCCGGTCGGGCCCGAGGGTCGTCAGCAGTTGTTGCGCATCACACGTCGCGGCGAGGAGCTGCAGACCGAGAGGCTCGGGGAGGTCAGCTTCGTGCCGTTGCTCAAGGGAACGACTTGAGGCGGCGGCGCACAGGTGTGCCAGGCGCCGCGATGGAGACGCCCGCAATGCTCGATCCACAAGCAGCGCTGCTCGAGCAATGCGCGTGCGCGGAGCTCGCGTCGGGACGAGGATGATCTCGGGATGAGCGGGCCGAGCGCACGCCACACGCGCACCGGCGAGCGGCTGCGTTTCGTGCTGCTCGCGACTGTTGCTCTGTTTGCGGCGTGTTCATCGACGCCGGAGCGACCCGCGACCTACACGGTCAAGCGCGGCGACACATTGTATTCCATCGCATGGCGTCACGGCCTCGAATACCAGCAGCTCGCGCGCTGGAACGGCGTCGGGCGCGACTACCTCATCTATCCCGGACAGAAGTTGCGCCTGTATCCACGGTCAGGCGCCGACGCGCGGGTTGCGGCGCGTGCGGCGAACGCGCCGCCGAAGCGCGCCGCGAATCCAGCGCCCGACCGGCGTCCGGCGACGACCCAGCCGAGCCGCTTGCCGAGCGGTTCGGCGGTGAAATGGGCGTGGCCGGTAAGCGGCGGCGTCGCATCACTCACCACGCGGCCAAACGGCGGTCAGGGCCTCACCATCACCGGCCAGCTCGGCGCGGAGATACGCTCCGCAGGACCGGGACGCGTCGTGTACACGGGATCGGGGCTCCTGGGCTACGGGCAGCTGGTCATCATCAAGCACAACGAAACGTATCTCAGCGCCTACGGACACACGCAGGCGGTCGCGGTTCGCGAAGGCGAGGTCGTCAAGACCGGTCAACGCATCGCTACGATGGGTGCGGGGCCGCAGGGCGCGCCCATGCTGTATTTCGAGATCCGTGTGAACGGAGCGCCGTGGAATCCGCTGCTGTTGCTGCCGCAACGATGAAGATGAATACGCCGTCGGCGAGCGAGCGGCGCTCGCGCCGAGCGGATCGAGCGAGGCTGGCCCGAACGTTGCATCGTCGACGTCGGCGCCGCCCCGGCTGCGCTGGCTGCTACGTGTCTGCCCGAAACGATTCAGTAGTTGCACTTAGCAGCAACGTGTGGCTAACATCCGCACCCAGCGTAGGAAGACGGCGACGAATCAACCTGTCGCGGGTAGCGGGCGGAGCGCTCGCTGGGCCGGGAAGCCGAATCGGCGATTGTAATCAGGATCACCGGTAGAAGGCGTGGGACGGAGGGGGATTCGAGGAAACAGCGCGAAGAAGAACAAAAGCAAAAGAACAAGAATATTTCGCCGTTCGGAGGTCCCTTAGGGAACGCGCGCGGCGAGTTGGTCGAACGAACTTCGATCCCGCGCCTTCTACCGGTGAACTTGATGAGAAAGACGACGGCGGTTGGCGGTTAGTTGAAGAAGGTGCAGGGCCGCTCTCTACGACTAACCGCCAACCGCCGTCCGCTAACCGCTTTCCGCTCCCACCATCAACGCCGCCACCACCCTGCGGTCCTCGCTCACCAGCACGTTGTAGGTGCGGCTCGCCGCGCCGGTGTCCATCACCTCGCATCCCACACCCCTTTGCAGCATCACCGCCAGCAGCTCGGCTGGCGGGAAGCGCTGCTGCGAGCCCGTGCCGAGCACGACGATCTCCGGCTCGAGCGCGAGCACCGGCTCGAGGTCGGCTGCGCTCAGCTCCGCTACGCTCTGCGGGCGCCAGTCGCGCACCAGTCGATCGGCGCGCATCAGACAGCTGCGCACCAGCGTCTCCTCGCCCACGCGCAGCCGGCCCGGCGACCAGGAGCGCACCACGAAAGCGCCTTCGGTTTTGTGGTCAGTCAGTTTCATTTGGATACGATAGCGCACCTTTGCGCGCTGGAACTCATGGTCAGACAACGATCGATCACGCTCATTGCTCCCTCGATCGCGCCCGCGGCGGCGCGCGCGGAGGGCGTCGAGAGCGGCGCGTGGCCCGGTTTGGCGCGGCTTGCCGGACGAGGCAAGGTGGAGTGCTGCGGCGCCGGCGACGTAGCGCTGGAGCCTTGGCAGATCGAGTTGCTGCGCATCCTGGATCTGGACGAGGGGGCGCAGCGCTATCCCGACGCCGCAGTGCGGCGCGCGTCCGAGGCGGTTGAACGGCCGAGCGGCTGCTGGCTGCGCGCTACGCCGCTGCACCTGGCCGCCGGACTGGATCATCTCACCGCCGTGAATCTCTCGGGAGCGTTCGCCGTCGACCAGACGGAGCGCGAGCGCCTGGCTGCGAGCCTCGCCCCGCATTTGCAGGACGAAGGGTTTGAGTTGACGACGACCAGCCGGGGCGAGTGGCTGCTGCAGTCCGCGCGCCCCCTGAATGCGAACACCGCTACGCCCGCGGCGGCGGCTTCGACCGCGCTGGAGGATGCGCTGCCGCAGGGTCCGGACGGGCGCATCTTGCGGCGCGTGATGACCGAGCTGCAGATGTTGCTGCACGAACATCCGGTGAACCTGGAGCGCGACGCCCGTGGCGCGCCGCCGATCAACGCGGTCTGGCTGCATGGGCTGGGGTCGCTCGAACACACTGCACAGCGCGCGCTGCCGGCCGCGTTCGGCGGGGATTCCTATCTCCGCGGTCTTTATCGGCTGCACGATCAGCGTCTCATCTCGGACTCGGCGGAGCCGGACGTCGTGCTCGCGCACGCGCGCGACGGCGTCGTCGCGCTGATCCCGGCGCAGGATCTCGATGAGATCGAGCGCCGCTGGGCGC
>JAVEVD010000085.1:0-12808 GCA_034005205.1 Steroidobacteraceae bacterium
GCGGTTAGCGGTTAGCGGTTAGTTCGGAAAGAGCCGGTCATGCCTTCCTCTGTTACTCATGGCATGAGCCCACACACAAAAAGTCAGATGGCCGGAAAAAGAGGGTTCTTCTTCGACCTACACCGTCAGGGTGGTCGGTAAGCCAGCTTCCCTGACCAAGACGCGGGTTGCGTCAAAGCTGAACGGCCGGCCCGTACGCTCGCAAGCGCCACAGCGCCTCTTCTTCTGAAACTAACCGCTAACCGCTAACCGCTAACCGCTTCTGGCTCGCCGCTAACGCTAACCGCTTCTGGCTCGCCGCTAACCGCTTCTTCAATCAAACACCTTCTCATTACGCACGATCTTCGCCTGTCGCAGCGCTTCGGCGACATAGCCGGCGAACTCTTCGACGCCTATCTGCCGTTCGGCGACGCGTTGGCGGGCGCTTCTTTCCCGCGCCGGCTCAGTAGACGGATCGCCGTTGCGTATGGCGGTGACCCCGACTACGGCATAGTTGCCGTCGTCGGTCATGGTCCCTGTGTAATACGGCTGGGCGTCGGAGATCTGGGCGCGTCCCGCATCGAACGCAGTGCGCTTGACCGCGGATGGCGCGATGGCGTCGTCCCGCGTGATGAAGCGCTTGCCGACCACGTCGAGCTTCATCGAAGCCGCAACATCCTCCCAGGACTCGCCTTTCTGCAGGCGCGCGAGAACCTCCGCGCCCTTGGCCTGCGCCGCCTCGCGCATCTGCTGCGTTCTGAGCTGCTCTGCGATCTGCTCGCGCACCTCTGCGAGCGGACGCGGCGTCGCGGGCTGATGATTCGTGACGCGCAATACGAGCGCACGGTCCTCGCCGATCGTCACGAGCGGGCTGTTCTCGCCGCGCTCGAGCACTTCCTCGCTGAACACCGCCTCGACGACGTTCGGATCGCGGCCGAGCTCGCCGCCGCCCTCCTCGCGCGTGAAGTCTTTGACGGTGCGCAGCGGCAGATCCATCGCCTGCGCCACCGACTCGAGCTCGGTCAAGCTCGAAAACGCCAGATCCGCGAGCCGCTGCGTGGCGTCGTAGAAAGCGCTCTGCGCCTGAGCCGCGCGATATTCCTCTTCGAGTTCCGCACGGGCCTCCTCGAAGCTCTGTACGCCGCCGCTCTCGACGTCCTCCAGCTTGATGATGTGATAGCCGAACTGCGTCTTCACGGGCCCGCGGATCTCGCCGGGCTGCATCGTGAACAGCGCTTCCTCGAACGGCCCGACGAACATGCCGCGCTGCGCCCAGCCGAGATCTCCGCCCTGCTCCGCCGAGCCCGGATCCTGGGAGTTCTGCTTCGCGAGCGCAGCGAAATCGCCGCCCGCCCGCGCCTGCTCGGCGAGCTCGGCCGCCTTCTTTTCCGCCTGTGCGTCCTCGGCGCCGCCTTCGGTGGTGATCAGGATGTGGCGCGCGCGCCTGCGCTCAGGCGACTCGAACCGATCCTTGTTCTGCTCGTAGTAATCGCGCAGCGCTTCTTCGGTGACCGTGACCTCGCCCTCAGCCTGCTCACGCGTCAGCTCGACGTATTGCACGTCCGCCTTCTCGGGCAGCATGAACTGCGCAGCGTTCTGTTCGTAGAAGCTCTCGATCTGCTCGTCTGTGACCTTGACCTCGGAAGCGAATTCCTTGGCGGGAATCAGCGCGTACGCCACTTCGCGCGCCTGCTTCTCGAGTGCGTAGCGGCGATCGAGCTCGGTCGGAGTCACGAACGCGGAGTCGATCACCCCGCTCTGCAGCTGCCCGATCAGCAACTCCGTCTTGATCTCCTGCTCGAACTGCGCCTCGGTCATGCCGACCGAGCGGATCAAGGCGTTGTAGCGGTCCTTCGAGAACTTGCCGTCGACCTGGAACTGCGGGGTCTCCATCACCCGCCGAGCGAGCGCTGCGTCGCTGACGCGATAGCCCGCTTCCTCGGCGCGCTGCGTGAGCAGCGTCTGGCGGATGAACTGATCGAGCAGCATGACCTGCTGCGAGCGGACGAACTCCGGCGGAATCTCATCGCGCAGCATCTGCTGCAGCTGCGAGTGTCGCTGACGCCAGGCGCGTCGGACGGCCTCGGCCGGAATCTCCTTGCCGTCCACTTTGGCTGCGTAAGTGGCGCCGCCTGCGCCGAAATCGATCCCCCAGAAAACGAACACGACGGCGATGGCGCCAAGGAAGAACCAGGCCACCCAGCCGGTGAGTCTGTCTCGTATCGATTGCAGCATTGGAACTGCCCGCGAGGGTCGCCCGGGTTATGAAGGACCGCGTAGTCTACTTGCGGGGGTGCATGCTGTCAGCAGCCTCGGCTCGCCTAGCCCGACAGTCTGCGGGTCCAGTCTTCCACCAGCCCCGTGGCGAGCCGGCGCTCGGCGAGACCGCGCCAACTGTCCGGCAAATGCGCCAACGCCGCCAAGGCGGCCAACTCCTCGCGATCGAGCGGCTCGACGTACAACAGGCGCCAGGCTCTGGTCAGCGTCCACTGCGGCGAGGGCCGATCGATCAGCTCGAGCACGTCGCCCGGGCGAACGGCCCCTGCTTCGATGACGCGGTAATACCAACCCGTCCGCCCGCTCTTCTGTACGCGCAGCGCCATGTCCTCGACCTCGAAGCGAAGATTGAGTTTCCAGCAAGGCTGGCGTCCCTGCGAGACCTGCAGCAGCGCGCTCCCGAGGCGAAAAACGTCGCCGAGCGCGACGCTCTGCTCGTCCATGCCTGTGGTCGAGAGATTCTCGCCGAATGCGCCAGGCCGCTCGAGAAGAGGAACATGCCCGAGTTCGCGACGCCAGCAGAGGTAGTGCTCGAAGGGGTAATGGTGGACCGCCTTGTCGGGTCCGCCGTGGCGGCGTGTATCAGCCTGTGCGTCCTGTTCGAATCCGTCGCGGCCGAGGCGCAGCGCGGCGTCGACCGGCTGCTTGTCGATGGCGCTGGCGACCCCGCGCGCGCCGAGCGGGCGGACAGGGCCGACCAGCAAGCTGTCCAGACGCACCCTCAAGTTACGAGTCCTTCAGGCATTTCCTGTCGTTGGTTCGCCGATCGATGCACGACGCATCCTTGGCCCGCATTGTGAACTGCGCCTTGATCCAGGTCAGCCCTTGGTCTGGCGCGATCGTGTCTACTCATGATTGGGGGCAAAGGCGCCTGCAAAACGCCGAGCCGACGACGGACTGGCCGATGAATCACCCGAATATCGCCAACCCAGGCGAGGAATGGGACCCCAGGTCCCCCACCGTGCTGCGCGACCAGATCGCCGCGTATGACGACATGCGCCACCGCTGTCCCGTCGCACGCAGCGATTATCTGCACTGGTCCCTGTTCCGGCACGCCGACGTATTGCGCGTCCTGCATGATCCCGCGACATTCAGCAATGCAGTCTCCGCGCACGTATCCGTGCCGAACGGCATGGATCCGCCGATGCACACTGAATTTCGACGCATCATCGAACCGTACTTCGGTCGCAAACGCATGGAGGCGTTCGAACCTGTGTGCCGCAGGCTCGCGGCCGAACTCATGAAGAAGCTGCCGACCGATCGGCCGGTGGAGATCATGAGCGGTCTGGCGCAAGCGTTCGCGCTCGAGATGCAGTCCGCCTTTCTCGGATGGCCCGCACAACTGCATGAGCCTTTACGCAAGTGGGCGATCAAGAATCGGGAGGCGACGCTTGCCCGGGATCCTGTTGCGACGGCCGAGGTGGCCCGGGAGTTCGACGGTTACATCCGCGAGATCATCGCCGAGCGCAGGCGCCAGCCTTTGTCCGACGACGTCACTTCCAGTCTGCTGCAACAGCGTGTCTGCAATCGGCCCCTCGAAGACGAGGAGATCGTGAGCATTCTGCGCAACTGGACGGTGGGCGAGCTCACGACGATCTCGGCGAGCGTCGGAATTCTCGTGTACTACCTGGCCGAGCACACATCCGTACAAGATCAGCTTCGCCAAAAGCCGGCGCTCCTGCCGGCCGCCATCGACGAGATTCTGCGCATCCATCCGCCGCTGATAGCGAACCGCCGCAAGGCCACGCAGGCCGTGAACATTGGCGGCAGATCCATTGCGGCGAATGAACGGCTGACCTTGATGTGGGCGTCGGCGAACCGTGACGAATCGGTGTTTGGCGACCCAGACGAATTTCGTCTGGATCGTGATCCAGCCGACAACCTCCTCTATGGCGCCGGCATTCACGTATGTCCGGGCGCGCCGCTCGCGCGGCTGGAGCTGCGCGTGCTCCTCGAGGAGCTGCTTCGCCGCACCGCTCGCATCCTGCCGCAGGCGGACAGCGCGCCGATTCGGGCGATCTATCCGGCGAGCGGCTACTCGGAAGCGTGGATCGTTCTGGAGGGAGCCAGCGAGCAGCGTGTAGGGACTTCGACGGAATGGAAAGAAGCGGTTAGCGGCTGAAGAAAGAAGCGGTTAGCGGTTGGCGGTTAGCGGTTAGTGAAGAAACCGCACTGCCTTCTCTCACCAACCGCCATACACCAACCGCAACCGCCGACTGCCAGTGCCAACTGGCCGACTGCGCGCCAACCACCAACGCCAATCGCTGACCGCCAACCGCCGAATGCAACTGCCGACTGCTGACGCCAACCACCGACCTACTAACCGCCAACCGCTAACCGCTAACCGCTTCTCACTCCGCCAACCGCTAACCGCTTCTCACTCCGTCTGCACGATTTCGAACTGCAACTCGCCCTTGGCGCGCAGCGAATTGGCGATCAGACAGCCGCGCTCCGCTTTCTCGATCGCCCGCGCGCAAGCGTCGACGTTCACGCCATCCGGCGTCGTCAGCTTCGCTTTAGTAACGAAGTGCGTAAATTGTGTTACGCCGTCGACTCGATCGAGCGTGCCCTGGACCGAGCATTCGATCCGGCTCCACTCGAGCTTCGACGCCCTCGCGACCGCGCGAAAAGTGAGGATGAAGCAGCTCGCGAGCGACGCGACCAGCAGCGCTTCGGGCGACCATGCGTCTCCCGGGCCGCCGAACTCACGCGGCGCGGCGCTCGTGAGTTGAGGCAATCCGGCGGCGTCGAGCGCCACGGCGCCTGTTGCAGCGCCAGCGGCGTCCGCCGCATAAAAATGTGGTAGAGGTTGCATAAGCGATTACACCTTCGATTTGGCGAGCGGAGACGCACTCCACTCGTACTCTTCACAAAGCAAGCGCACGCCTGCCGCTTGGCTCACGGCCGCCGCATCCGTATGGATCAGCACGGCGGAGTAGTCATACGAGCGCCGCGACATACGGCGAGTTTCTTGGCGACTTCCGGGACGACCGGCGCTCTCGTCAATCCATCGCCGGCGCCTCCTTGACGACGTAGACCGCGCCACGCAACTCACCGGGCCGGAACCCGGTGGCGGCGTCTTCCGGGTAGTGCTCGCGAATGCTGCGCTGTACGTCCGCACTAATGGATTCACCATGGCACACCGTGCACATGCCCTCCATGACGATCGGGCGCATGTATCGGTGCTCGACGACGTCGCCGTCGCGTACGGCAGTCCACAGCTCGATCCCGGCAGGATCCTCGCCGCTGGCGATGCGGCGTTGGAAATCCTCCAGCGTCTCGCGTTGCCACTGCTCGGGCGCGTTGTCCGGATTGCGCACACGCAGCGCCGTTCGACCTACGGAGGCGCCATGACGAGCAGAGAGTCGCGCGGCGATTTCCGGCGCGCGCTCCTTGCACACGGCGACGGCGGTGTCGGGCGACTCGGCGAGCGCCGCCGTCAGCGCCTCTTTGAGCTCGCCCGCCAGCGTCCGCGCAATCTGCCGGCTCTCCTGCACACTGGGCGCAGGCGGCTCCGCAGCCTGTGACGTCGCAGCGATCGCGAATGCGAACGTGGCGATTGGACTGATTCTCATGGTGGTTCTCCGTGCTGAAGAAAGAAGCGGTTAGCGGCTGAAGAAAGAAGCGGTTAGCGGTTAGCGGTTAGCGATTAGTCAGAAAACTACTGTCCTGAACGACTTCATGAATCGCACCGTATGCACCGTTAGTGGTTGGCGTCAGAAAGCTGCTGCCGGTCCTGCACGACTTCGCGGATCGCATCGTGTGCACCGTTAGCGGTTAGCGTCAGAAGGCTACTGCCGACCCCCCGCACTAACCGCTAACCGCTAACCGCTAACCGCTTCTCTTCCGCTACCGCTTCTCTTCCGCTACCGCTTCTCTTCCGCTACTTCCGTTTACAGCTCCCCGACCGCCCTGGCCAGCCTGTACCGCGCCAACGCATGATCGAGCACTGCATCGTGGTGATTGGTGCGACTGAGCACGCGGAGGCTTTCGGCTTCCAGCACGCGTGTGCTGGTGACCAGCTCGGCGCGATACTGGCTGCGCGTAATGCGTAGATTCTCTTCCGATTGCTCGACGGCCTCACGCGTCACGTCGACGCGCGATCTGGTCTCCTGCACGTCGAGCCACGCCTGACGCACATCGAGCGCAATGAGCGACTCGCGGTCGCGCGCGCGTGACTCCAGGGCGCGACTCGCGCTGCGCAGCGCGCTGCTGCGGCTGCGGATCTGCCCGCCGTCGAACACCGCCCAGGAAAAGCCCAGCATCGCAACAGCAAACCGGTCGCGATCGAAGACTTCGTTCTCCAGATACGTATAACCACCGCTCAGACTCACCTGCGGCAAACCGCGCGCGCGCTCTGCGTCGGCCCGATGCTGGAGCGCTTGCGACTGGGCGTTCAGGGCGCGCAGCTCGGGGCGGGCGTCAAGCGCACGCGCCACGAGTTGCTCGAGCGGTTGTGCGGTCAGATCCGGCTGCAGGTCGGGCAGCGTCGGATCGAGCTCCACGTGGCGAGCGAGCGGCTCGCCGAGCCGCCGATTGTAGGCGGCGCGAGCGAGCTCCAGGCCGTTGGCGGCGCGTATCCGCTTCTGGCGTGCGTCGGCGAGCGCAACCTGCGCGGACAGCAGGTCATTGCGCGGCGCCACCTCGCGCTCGAACGCGGAGGTCACCTCGCGCGCATACGATTCGAGGCTGGCGACGTTGCTGTCGGCGACCTCGAGCGCGCGCTGGGCGCGCAGCACGTCGACGTAGGCGATCGCGACCGCGAGCTTCAGATCCTGTGCGGTCTGGGTTTCGCCAAGCTCCCGCGCCCGCAGCATTTCGCGAGCAGCGGCGATGTCGTTCGAGATCCGGCCGCCCGTATAGAGCGGCATAGTGACCGTGGCGCTCGCGATGGCTGCATTGTCGTGGTCGATGATCCCGGGCATCTGCGTCAGGATGCCGGCGGCGGAGAAGTCGAAGGCCGGCGCATCGTCGAGCTGTACATAGCTGCCTGAGGCGCTCAACGTCGGGTAGCGTGCGGCGCGCGCCGCTGTGGCGTCCATTCGCGCGGCCTGAGTCTCATGTCGGCTGGCGGCGAGCACCTGGTCGTTGTCGAGCGCCCGCCGCCAGGCCTGCTCGAGCGTCTCCACCGCGCCCGCGCCGTGAGCAAACCCCGACAGGCCAACAAATAGAAGCAGAAGAATGCTTTCACGCATGAGAGCACCTCTCACTGTCAGCGCCCCGAGCGCCTCAGGCGCCTGCGTTCCGCAAGGAAAGCGAATCGCCATCTACTCGACTCTCTCGGATGCAACTTTCGCGTCTACCCGGCGGCGATAGCTGAAGTACAGCAGCGGGATCACCACGAGCGTGAGCAATGTCGAGACCAGCAGTCCGAAGATCAGCGACACCGCCAGCCCGTTGAAAATGGGATCGTCCAGAATGAAGAATGCGCCCGTCATGGCCGCGAGCGCGGTCAGTACGATCGGTCTGGCGCGCACTGCTCCGGCGCGGATCACGGCGTCCGCGAGCTCCCGCCCGGCGGCCAGCTCGGCGTTGATGAAGTCGACGAGCAGGATGGAGTTGCGCACGATGATGCCAGCCAGCGCGATCATTCCGATCATGGAAGTCGCGGTGAACTGCGCGCCGAGCAGCGCATGCCCCGGCATGACGCCGATGACGGTGAGCGGAATGGGCGCCATGATGACCAGCGGCGCGGCGTACGAGCGGAACTGCGCGACCACCAGCAGATAGATCAGCAAGAGGCCCACCGAATACGCGAGCCCCATGTCGCGGAACGTCTCGTAGGTGATCTGCCATTCGCCGTCCCATTTCAAGGCGAGGCGGTTCGGGTCGGCCGGCTGATCGATGAAGTGCTGTTCGATTTCCTCGCCAGCCTCTCCGTCTGCGATGCGACCGACGAGGTCGAACATCGCATACAGGGGACTGTCCAGACGCCCAGCCATGTCGCCGGTCACGTAGACGACCGGCAGCAAATCCTTGTGATGGATGGCGCCGTCCCACGCGGCGGTCGTGACAGTCGTGATCTCCGAGAGCGGCACGCGGGCGCCGCTGCGCGACGGCGCCTCGAGTGCGAGCACATTGTGGAGCTCGGACTTGTCGGCCACCGCCAGCGAGAGTCGCACCGGGATTGGATAGCGCTCACGCCCTGCATGGACGTACGTGGCGTCGTAGCCCGACAGGCCCGCAGCCAGGGTGCGCACCGCGACTTCCTGGTCGACGCCCAGCAGTCCGGCTTTCGAGCGATCGATCTGTACGATGTAGCGCTTCGCAGGGGCCTCCATGCTGGTGTCGACGTCCACGATGTCCTCGGTGGAGTCGAACAGGCTGCGCACCCGCGCGGCCAACTGGCGCTGCGTCGCGTAATCCGGCCCGTAGATTTCCGCAACGATGGGCGCCTGCACCGGCGGACCCGGCGGAACTTCCACCACTTGTACGCTCGCGCCATATTTGCGCCCGATCTCGGCGAGCGCCGGCCGCACGGCGAGCGCGATCTCGTGGCTCTGTCTGCGACGCTGGCGTCGATCGACGAGGTTCACCTGAATGTCGCCGAGTTCGGGCGCGGCGCGCAGATAGTATTGGCGAACGAGCCCATTGAAGTTGATGGGCGCGGCCGTGCCGGCGTACATCTGATAGTCGGTGATCTCGGGAACGGTCCGCAGATGCGCCGCCAGCTCATCCAGCACCTGCACGGTGCGCTCGAGCGGCGCCCCCTCCGGCATGTTGAGCACGACTTGGAATTCAGACTTGTTGTCGAACGGCAGCATCTTGAGCACGACCCACTGCAGTCCGACGAACGACACGGCGATCAGGATCGCGGCGGCGGTGGCGCCGTATAGCTGGCGGCGACGCTTGCGACTCTGCGCGCCGCTCAGGAACGGCCTCATCACGCGCTCGAACAGACGATCGATCCTGCCCGCAGCAGCGGGCGGTTCGGATGCGCCATGCAGTGACCCGCCGTACGCTCGCGAGCCCAGCAGCCTGCGCGACAGCCACGGCGTGAACGTGAGCGCGACGGCGAGTGAGATGAGCATGCCCATGCTCGCGTTGATCGGGATGGGGCTCATGTACGGCCCCATCAAGCCGCTGACGAACGCCATGGGCAGCAGCGCGGCGATGACGGTGAAAGTCGCGAGGATCGTCGGCCCGCCCACTTCATCGACCGCATCCGCGATCGTGTCGATGAGCCCGCCGGAGCGCTTCATCGCGAGGCGGCGATGGATGTTCTCCACAACGACGATCGCGTCGTCCACCAGGATGCCGATCGAGAAGATGAGCGCGAACAGCGAAACTCGGTTGATCGTGAAGCCCCAGGCCCATGAGGCGAACAGTGTGGCGGCGAGCGTCACGATGACCGCGGCCCCGACCACGACAGCCTCGCGCCAGCCGACGGCCGCCATGACCAGCACGATCACCGAAACGGTGGCGAATATCAGCTTCTGAATGAGCGTCTGCGCCTTGTCGTCTGCCGTCTCGCCGTAATTGCGCGTAGTCGTGACTTCCACATCGTGCGGAATGATTGTGTCGCGCAACTGCGCGATACGCTCGATGAGGCGATCGGCGACATCGATCGCATTTGCGCCGGGTTGCTTGGTCACAGCGATGGTGACCGCCGGCGTCTTGTCATCGAGATCGACGCCGCGCTGCCCGGCGGCCGGCCCGGGGCCGAACCAGACGACCTGCTCGGGCTGATCCGGCCCGGCGCGCACTTCGGCCACGTCCTGCAGATAGATCGGATGGCCCTCGTGCAGTCCGACGACGATCGAAGCCACGTCGTCCCGGTGAGCGAGAAAGCTGCCCGCTTGCACGGGCGCGACGCCGTCGAGACCGACAAGGTCCCCGGCCTGCAGCGCCACATTGGCGGCCTGCAGACCCTGTACGAGACTGGCGACCGTCAGGCCGTGGCCGGCGAGGCGCTGCGGATCCAACGTCACGTGCACGGTATTGTCGGGTCCGCCTATGGTGTACACGTTGCGCGCGCCGCGCACCCGCTTGAGCTCAGCTTCGATGGAATGCGCCACCCGTTGCAGTTCGTGGCCGCCGCGATCCTGATCGCGCGTCCACAACGCGAACGTGACGATCGGCACGTCATCGATGCCCTTGGGCTTGATCAACGGCTCGAGTACGCCGAGCCCGGCCGGACGCCAGTCGCGATTGGAATAGACAGTGTTGTACAAGCGCACGATGGCTTCGGTGCGCGGCTCGCCGACCTTGAACTGCACCGTGAGTACGGCCGCACCGGGCTGGGACACCGAATAGATGTGCTCGACGCCGGCGATCTCGCCGAGCACCTGCTCCATGGGCGAAGCGACCAGGCTCTCGACCTGTTGAGCGCTCGCGCCTGGAAACGGCACGATGACGTTCGCCATGGTGACGTCGATCTGCGGCTCCTCCTCGCGCGGCGTCACAAGAACGGCGAACACGCCCATCAGCATGGCGGCGAGCGCCAGCAGCGGCGTGAGCTGACTGTCGAGAAAGGCGCGGGCGAGTCGGCCGCTCACTCCCCGCGATCTGCGGATCGCTTCGTTCATGATGCGGCGCCGTTCATTCAGCAGCGCTGGCGCGACGTATCGCTTCCACGGCGGCCGCCGGGTCGAGCGCCACCCGCTCGCCGGGCGAGAGCCCGGCCAGCACGTCAACGTGTTCGCCGAAAACACGTCCCAGCCGGACCTGCCGCAGCCGCGGCGTGTCGCTTTCATCGAGTACGTACACGGCGGTGACTTCGCTGCGCTCGACCACAGCCTGCACGGGCGTCAGCAGGCGCTCGGCCTCGCCTACCACGAAGCCCACCTTCACGAACATGCCCGGATACAGATCGGCGGCGTTCTCCGGCAGCTCCACCCGCGCCCGGAACGTGTTCGACTGCGGCGCAGCTTGCGGAAAGATGGTCACGCCCACAGCCGGAATGCGCCGGCCATCGATGTAGACAGCCGCTTTGCCGATCTCTCGGACTTGTCTGACCAGGCTTTGCGGCAGGTCCACGCTCACGCGCAGCTGCTGCAGCGACAGACCGCTCATGAGCGGCGCGCCAGGACGCACCGACTCGCCGACCTCGACATGCCGCTGCGTGACCACGCCGGCGTACGGCGCGCGAATCTCCGTGTAGTTCACTTCCTCGCGTGCGCTTTCCACGGCTGCACGCGCCCCGGCGAGTCGTGCGACTGCGGCGTCCCGCTCGGCCCTCGCCGTGTCCAGCTGCTGACGCGAAGCGGCGTTGTCCTTGAAGAGTCCCGCAACGCGCGAGTAGCGCGCCTGCGCTTCGGCTTCGCGGGCGATCGCCTCCTTGAGCGCAGCGTTGGCCTGTTCGAGCGTGGCGCGCTGCTCGGCGCCGCGCAAGCGGATGATGACCGCATCGGCGGGCACGAAGTCGTTGACGTCATAGAGCACTTCAGCGACGCGGCCCGAAGTCTGCGCCGACACAGTGCCCTGATTCACCGCCTCGATCACGCCGTCCAGCATGCGTTCGAGCGGCGTCGTCTCGAGTCTCGCCGGCGAGAACTCGAGCTTGGGCTCGCCCGCGAACGATGAGAGAGCGAGCATCGTCGCCAGGACGGCGACGACGCCGACTCTCGACGCCCGCTGCGCAGCTCGATTCATCAGAACGCCGCTCCAGGACGCACGCCCAGCTTCTTCAGAACCATGGCCAGCGGACAGAATCCGGTGAACGCCGCCTGCAGCATGTTGGCTCCAACGAAAGCCGGGAGCAGAAACCAGTACGGGTGCACACGCCAGCCGAGCGCCAGCCCGACGAGCACCATGGACCCCGCGAACGCCAGTACTATTCGATCGATCGTCATGGTCGAATCCTCGGTGAAACACATTGCGTCATGAGCCCGTTCCGCCATGGCGCTCCGGTGAGAGAGCGGCGCATGCCGGTCGCGGCCTCCCGCCGCGAGCACCCGTTTGCGTACTCCGAGCGGGGCGCCGCGACCTTGCGTTCGGGCGGCATGGAGCTTTATATTAGCGATCGCTGTATTAGTCAATACGGAACTAGTATGCGTAACGCGTCGCGGCGCGCCCGCAACCCGGGCGCTGACAGAACCTCAGATCTGAACGGACGGGCGGCGCGCGAAATGCTTTCGCACGCCGGAGAGGCGGCTGACTTTCTGCGCGCGCTGGCCAACGAGCAGCGCCTGCTGATCCTGTGTTCTCTGCTGGAGGGCAGGCGCTCAGTGGGTGAGATCAACGAGCGCGTCGATCTGAGTCAGTCCGCCCTGTCGCAGCACCTTGCGGTGTTGCGTGAGAGAAAGCTGGTGCGAACCGAGCGTGAAGCGCAGACGATCTACTACTCGCTGCCGGAGGGTCCGGCAAGGCGAGTGCTGGCCGTGCTGTACGAAGTGTTCTGCACGGGCTGAGCGGACAGGACTCGAATCCGCAGACTTCGAAGCAGATGGGCGAGTGTTCCGGCGCGCGCCCGCCAAGCCGTGGCTGACGCAGCTACGCCGTCGAACTTGTGCTCATCGCTCGGGGAACGCCGGCCTTTCAAGTGTTCATGCGCACCTGATCATGTGTGCGTCCGACGAGCGCGGAGTAGCGCTCAGGGTCAGTAGCGCCC
>JAVEVD010000001.1:0-108108 GCA_034005205.1 Steroidobacteraceae bacterium
GTCCTCCGGCTCCCACAGGTCTGCCATAAGGTCGGTCTCTGCCGCTCAATGATCTATAGATTGGAGTCCGAAGGCCGCTTCCCGCGCCGAATCAAGCTCGGCATACGCGCTATCGGCTGGATCGAGAGCGAGGTTGAGGCATGGATCCGCGAGCGCGCCGAGCACAGCTGCAACCACAGGGGGACGGGAACACGATGACGCTCGCGACCACTCGTGGCAGGAGTCACTCCTGCCACGAGTATCGCCTCTATCAGCTCGCCATCGCCTTCGCCGATCTTGCGTTGGGGAGAGCGGGTGCGGACGCCGCGCGTCGGATGCGGCGCAGTCGCGACGAACCCCGCGCTTCGCGCAACCGATCAAGCCGCGTCGCCAACAGCTTCAGAGCAGCACGCTTTTCACGCAGGTACTCATATCGATCATAGTGCCGCTGTTGGACTCCACCCAGACCATGCGACTGAACGTGCTTTCGCGTGTCGCTTGAAATGCCCCAGCTCGCCATCAGCGTCTCCAGCGTCCGCCGGATGTCGCGCAATGTGAACGGTTCATGCACTTCGTTGGCCTTCATCATGTCAGCCGAGATCGCCGTCACGAAATTGGTAAGCGTTCCGCGATCCATAAATGACGAACCATCGGTGCTGAACACCGGCGCATTGCCGGTAAGGCCAGCCATCCGCCGCTTGAGGATGTCTGCGGCGAGCTGGGTGAGCGGCACTACATGCGTCCGGGGCTGCTGACGCCGGCCTTTCAAGTCATAGAGCGTGATGACGGCGGCATCCAGGTCGACGTCTCTGCGGCGCAGTCTCAACAACTGCGTCGGTCGCTGTCCTCCCGTATAAACGCACAGCTCCAGTGCGTCACGCCTCACATCGATCGGTGCTGCTTCGACACGCTTCATGAAAGAGGTCAGTTCCGCCGCTGTCAGGTTCCTATCTCCCGCCCTATTGAATTGCGCCAATGCGTCAATGCTCGCGAGCGGATTCACCTTGATGCCGAACGCGCGGATGGCGGGCGGAGCCGCAGGGTTCGTTTTCGCGCGAATCCCCAGTGCATAAGCGGCGTGCGCGTAGCTGCGCAGTTTGGCGGCCGTCCGCCCGTGACCCGCGGCCACAACCTTACTGATGACATCGACGAACTCGTCCGTGGTCACGAGTGACGCGTGGCGCGCGGCCAGCGCTGGGTCGTTGAAGACGTGGTTCTTGAAGATGTTCGCCGCGTCCCGAGCAGAGGGTTTGCCTGCACTCTTCAAGTGATCGGTATAGGCGGTGAGGAACTTCCGCAATGAGAAGCGCTCCGCATCGACGAGCGCCTGTTGCTCCTCGCGCTGCGCATGCGCTTGCATTTCTTGCGCGGCCTGCAGCGCGCGTTCGGCCGCGAGTCGCTGTAGTTCAAAGTGCGCGTGCAGATCCGTCGTGCCGCTTCGATAAAGCGCCGCCAGTTCGGCCGCGCGTGCGCGCGCCGCGACTAGCGACAGTCCACGCTCGCCTTGGATGTCGAATGGTCCGAGTGGAAATAGCCGCTTGTCTCCGTGCGGCGAGAAGTACTGGAAGAAGAAATGCGTGCCGGTGCGCGTCAGACGCGCGACCAATCGTCCGGCCCCTCGCGAACCTCCGTCAGAGAGCCAGCGATCCTTGCCCGTCCATTTGGCGCGCAGTTGGTTGGTTGTGATCTCAGCCATAGAGCCTCCGATACCGCGCGTAGTGGTATCGAAGGCGATCCCGGGTGGCACACCATCAATCGGAACTTGCAGAGCACCCGTTACTGCAACGTTACTGCAACGGGACGTGAGGTTGCGTTCCGCGGCGACCGGCAGCGCCATGCAAGTTCTTGATTTAATGGTGGCCAGGGGCGGAATCGAACCACCGACACGCGGATTTTCAGTCCGCTGCTCTACCAACTGAGCTACCTGGCCAGATGAGGCGTCGGGCCGTTGGGCCCGCTGCCCGGGGCGGACCCGGGCGGTAGGAGGCGCGTATTAAAGCGGCGGGCCCAGGAAGCGTCAAGGAAAGCTGCGGCTGCGCGGCGGGCCGACGGCCCGTAGCACTGCAATCGACGGCAAACGGGCCGCCCAGCGGCGCGCCCTCCCCGGGAACCAGTCACGAAGCGCCAAGGGCGCCCTCCGAGTCCCCAAACACCCTCGTCCCCGAACGCCCTCGCCGCGACCCACATCCGCCTGGCGGCCGGGATTGCAACTTTTTCGCATCCCGAGGCGTTCAGTCGCACGGCCCGCACATGGTGTGCCAAGCCACATATACCAAGGAGCGTGAAATGGCGGCGATCCACACGACGACGCCTTCATCGCAACGGAGGGGGCCTGAGCCGCCCGCCGCGGCGTTCCTGCGCATCCGGGCTGCGACGCTCGCCATTTGCGAGCCGCTCGCCCCCGAGGACTGTGTGGCGCAGAGCATGACGGAAGCCAGCCCGATCAAGTGGCACCTTGCGCACACGAGCTGGTTCTTTGAACAGTTCATCCTGCGCAAGACGGCGCCCGGGTATCGGATCTTCCATCCGCGTTTCGAGTATCTCTTCAACTCGTACTATCAGAGCGTCGGGCGAATGCACGAGCGTCCGCGGCGGGGTTTGCTGACCAGGCCGACGCTGGACGAGGTGCTGAAGTACCGCAGGCACGTGGACATCCACATGCGCGAGCTTCTGGAAGCGCGCGCGGAGGATGAGGCGCTCGCGGCGCTCGTCACGCTCGGTCTGAATCACGAGCAGCAGCACCAGGAGCTGATGTTCACTGACATCAAGCACCTGTTCTCCTGCAACCCGCTGCAGCCCGCCTACCGCGAGCGCGCGATCGAAGATTCCCCTCCAGCCGAACCGATGCGCTTCATCCCGTTTGACGGCGGCGTGCGCGAGATCGGCGCCACCGGCAAGCACTTCTGCTTCGACAACGAGACGCCGCGACATCGCGTGTACGTCGAGCCTTACGCCTTTGCGGATCGCCTGATCACCAACGGCGAATACCAGGAATTCATCCGCGACGGCGGCTATCGCAGGCATGAGTTCTGGCTGTCGGATGGATGGGACCTCGTGCAGAGGGAGCAATGGAGTCGGCCGCTGTACTGGACGCCGGCGCTCGATTGCGAATTCACGCTCGCTGGGGTGCGACCTCTGAACTCCGCAGCGCCGGTCGCGCATCTGAGCTACTACGAAGCGGATGCGCTTGCACGCTGGGCTGGCGCCCGTCTGCCGACCGAAGCCGAGTGGGAGCTGGCCGCTGAAGCTGAGCCCATCGCCGGCAACATGCTGGATCGTGGCGCGCTGCATCCGCAGCGCCATGAAGACCAACCGGGGTTGCGACAGGTGTTCGGCGATCTCTGGGAGTGGACAGCGTCGCCTTATGGCGCTTACCCGGGATATCGCCCGACTGCCGGCGCGCTCGGCGAGTACAACGGCAAATTCATGTGCAACCAGTTCGTACTGCGCGGCGGCTCATGCGTGACGCCGCCGGACCACATCCGCGGCAGCTATCGCAACTTCTTCTACGCCCCGGCGCGCTGGCAATTCACGGGCGTGCGGCTGGCGCGTGACCTGTAACGCATCATCGACGAGAACTCTACATGGCGAAACCACCTGGCGCGGCGCGCAGCGCGTCCGAACACGACGATCTCACCGGCTCAGTGCTTGCCGGGCTGAGGAAATCTCCGAAGGAGCTCTCGCCGGTTTGGTTCTACGACCGGCTCGGCTCGTTCCTGTTCGACAGCATCTGCGAGCTGCCCGAGTACTACATCACTCGTACAGAGCTCGAGATCATGCGCGCGCATGCGGCCGAGATGGCGCAGCACATAGGGCGCAATCCGGCGATCATCGAACTGGGCAGCGGCACGAGCCTGAAGACGCGCACGCTGCTCGATCACATGGAAATGCCGGCCACGTACATACCTGTGGATATATCGCGCGAGCATCTGATGGATGCGGCCGCGGCGCTCGCACGCGACTACCCACAATTGCGCGTGTTGCCGGTGTGCGCGGATTTCACGCAGCCGTTCGATCTGCCGCCCGCCCTGCTCGCCGCAGCTGAACGACGGGTGGTCTACTTCCCCGGCTCGACCATCGGCAACTTCGAGCAGCCGCACGCGATCGCGCTGCTCTCGCAGATTCGACGCCTCATCGGCGCTGCGGGGGCGGTGTTGATCGGCGTCGATCTACGCAAGGACCCGCGCACGCTCATTCGTGCGTACGACGATTCGGCCGGCGTCACGGCGGAGTTCAACATCAACGCACTGCGTCATCTGAACCGCGAGCTCGGCGCCGACTTCGATCTGGAGGGCTTCGAGCATCGCGCCGTGTGGGTCGACGAGCACAGCCGCATCGAGCTGCATCTGGTCAGCAAGCGCGACCAGATCGTGCATCTGGGCGGGCAGGAGATCCGCTTCGCGCGCGGCGAGCGCCTGCATACCGAGTCCTGCCACAAGTACACACTCGAGAGTTTCGCCAATCTCGCCGCTGCAGCGGATCTCTCGGTGTCGCGTGTCTGGACGGATTCGGAGCGGCTCTTCAGTGTGCAGCTCCTCGAGCCGAGGACGATTCAGTGAGGCTGCGGCGCGACTTCGCGCTTGATTCCTCGCGCCCGGCGCTAGTAACGTCGTTTTCATGCTTTCGAACAATGCCGTTGCCGATTACGCCTTTTTTCTCGACGTGGACGGTACGCTGCTCGAGATCGCGGCGACGCCCCAGGCCGTTCATGTTTCGGAGCGTCTGAAAACGCTGCTGAACGAGTTGAGCGTGCGTCTGCAGGGCGCCCTGGCGCTGGTGAGCGGACGCAGCGTGAGCGACCTGGACGCCTTGTTCTCCCCGGCTCGTTTCTGCGCCGCCGGCGTGCACGGCTGCGAGCGCCGCACCGCGAGCGGAGCACTGCTGCAACCCGAGGTGGATGAAGTCGGCGTTGCGCTGGCGCGAGCTGAGCTCGCCGAATTTATTCGCGGTCATGAAGGTTTGCTGCTGGAAGACAAGGGCTACGGCGTAGCGTTGCACTACCGACTCGCGCCGCACATGCAAGAAGAAGTCCTCAGGCGCATGACCAGCCTGCTGGAGCGTCTCGGTCCCGGATTCGAGCTGCAGGCGGGCAAGTGCGTCTACGAGCTTCGGCCCGCGAACTGGAACAAGGGCGCGGCGGTGAGCGCGTTCATGCAGGAAGCGCCGTTCCGCGGACGTCAGCCGGTGTATGTCGGCGACGACGTCACCGATGAATCGGCGTTCGCTGCAGCAAATGCGCTCGGCGGGATCTCGGTGCGGGTGGGAAAGCCGGCGCCTACCGCGGCGAGGTACGCGCTGCACAGCGTGCTCGAAGTTCACCGGTGGCTGGAAAAGGCGCCGCCGCCGCGGATGGAGGACCTGCGCGCGATCGGGTAAACCGCTGCTGCGCAGGTCGAAGCACGCCCATCTTCAGCGTTCGATCCTGTACTTGAGCCCGGCGCGCGTATCGATCGGACCGTTCTGCGCTTCCAGCGCCAACCCTTCGGACAGCTCGTAGCTGAGCGTCACCACATCGCCGGGATCGAACAGCCCGACTCCGTAGCTCACGAACAACCGCGGCGAAAGATACTGGCCGACGGTGAGCGCGGCGCCGCCGATCGCTTCGCTGTCTTTCACGGCGAATTCATCGACGCCCAGGCGCCGACCGATGTTCTTGGCGAGCAATCCGCCCGCGGCGACGCCGAGCGAGCGCGCCGCGGTCTGCATGGCGTCGCCTTCGCCCTCGCCTGATCCGATGTCGTCGAGCGGCTTGCCGGCCACCAGGTACGACAGCGCGTCCGCCTGACCCATCGGCGGATCGGAAAACACCGTGAGCTCCGGAGTCTGCGCCGGGCCGCGCACCCGCAGTCCGACGGTGACCTCGTCGACCTTGCGCGTCGCCTCGATGTTCACGCGTGGATTATCGAGCGGCGTTCCCGCAAAGAGCAGCCGGCCGTCCTGGATGGTCAGATCCTGGCCATAGGCCTTGTACGCGCCGGCCACACTGACTTCGCCCGAGCCTGTCGTCGGCTCGCCGGGCCTCTCCCGGACTTCGATTCGCCCTGCTACCTGCGACTCGAGTCCGAACCCGATGAGCTGGACTTTCTCGCCCAGCGTCACGACCACATCCGCCGTGAGCGGGAT
The DNA here is from genome assembly GCA_034005205.1 of Steroidobacteraceae bacterium. Classification (GTDB taxonomy): domain Bacteria; phylum Pseudomonadota; class Gammaproteobacteria; order Steroidobacterales; family Steroidobacteraceae; genus Steroidobacter. The sequence continues at coordinate 6,103 of JAVEVD010000001.1, forward strand.
CTGCGCGGCCGCCTCTTCCTGCTGCGTAGTCGCATCGATCACGACGACGTCCGCGGAGGCGGCCTGCACCTTATCTGCGCCGCGCGGCAACTTCTGCAGATTGATCGTAGCCTCGGGAATGAGCACCTCGCCCGTCAACTGCATTCGCTCGCCGCTCCTCGCAAACTTGAGATTCGGGGTGATGAGCACGTGAGCTGCGGGAATGTCCGCCGCGAGAAACCGCTCGCCCTCGATGCTCACATCCACGGCGCCGGAAGTTTCTGCAACGCCCGAGAACGCGAGGCGGCCGTCGCCGGATTCCAGCCCGCCCGACAGCTCGAACTGACCCGGTGAGATCGGTCGCACGTCGACGCGGCCGTTCCGCAGCCGCAGACCGATCGCAGGAATGTCCACGGCGAGTTCGACGCCGGTGACTCGGCCATCGATGGACGGCGCCTCCAGCGCGCCGCTTGCACTCAATTGCGCCATGGCGCGGCCTTGCAGGTTCGCCAATTGCGGCGCCAGCACCCCGAACGGCGAGAGATCCGGAAATTCGGCGTCCAGGCGGGCGTCGATCGAAGCGTCCGTCTGTCCCAATCCACTCACCGCGCCCTCGGCGCGCAAGGATCCGCTCTGCGCCACGCCGGCCTGAAGCGTAGCGCGAGCGTCTGCGCCGGCGAGATGCACGGCCAGGCGCAAGTCGTCGTAGGTGAGCAGCGTCTGCGGCTCCTCGACGTCCTCGCTGTCCTTCTCGATGAAACCACGTGCGATCCGGCCCGAGGGCGACTCGACGACGGCTTCGCCGTAGAGCTCTCCTTCAGCAGTGCGACGCACGTTCCCGCCGCCGCCGAGCTCGCCCTCGAACTGCATTGGCGGGTCTCCGGCCGCAAAGGCGTCTGCGAGCGACAGCGGAACGTTGACCAGCGAGTAGCTCGCCTGCAGCGATCCGTCGGCGCGCATGTCCGCCTGCGCGCACAGCTCGATGTCGCCGTCGGCCAAGCAGGCGCGCGAAATCTGCACATCGCCCTTGACGGCCGCAATGCTCACCGGCTCGCGCAATGCAAGCCGCGCAACATCCTGCACGTCCAGCAGCAGCTGCTGCACGGACCCGCTCCAGCCATCTGCAGTGCGCGATCCTTCGACGTCCAGATTGACGGCGGCGAGCGGCTGGCCGGCCGCGCGCAGCGTCAACCGATGCTGCTCAGGCGCGCCGGATGCGTTTACGAGGATGGATTCGAACTCGAGCCCGGCGCCGGTGAACTCCGCAACATTCAACTCGAGACGACCGCTCGGATTGCTCAGATCCCGTACGTCCGCTTCCAATGTCAGCGACTGCAGACGCATCTCGGCCGCTTCGAGCTCGCGAGCACGCGCACCGCCCGAGATCGACAACTCAGGCCAGCGGCCCCGAGCGACGAAGCGTCCGTTCGCCGCACCGTTCACGTCGGGAACGAAATCGTTCAGCGCCCCGATATCGAAGGTCAACGTCGCATCCATGGACTCGCCGGGCTCGCCTTCGAACCTTACGCTGCTGACGCCCGAGCGCAGGGTCAGCGTTCCGGACGGCGTGAGCGCCGGCGACAGCGCGAGGTCGCCGACGCCGGAAACCGGCCGACCGCGCAAACGGCCGCGCAGATCGGTCAGCTCGAGCTTCGCGGCCGGGCCGTCCTCGGTCAGTTCTCCTTGGGAGGCGATCTGGAAGTCCAGATCGCCGCGCCACGCCGCAGCGAACGCGCCCGGGTCGAAGCGGGTTGCGTGCGCCTGTACATCCCAGCGCACGCGCGGCTGCAGATCGAGCCGCCCGTTGGCGGCGAGCCGACCTTCCTTCTGCACGATGTCGAATTGCGTGAGCTGCAGCCGTTCGGGCGAGCCGCTCAAATCCAGCTCGAGATCCGCGATGCGACCGGGCGGGCCCAGCGAGACTGCGCCTCGAGCGCTGAACTGCTGCGGGCTCCCGCTGAAGGTAAGGCGGCCGCGCGTATGCAGCTCCTGTCCGGCCCACACCGCAGGGACGATCACCTCGCTCCAGTTGGCATCGGCTTGCGTCGACCATGGCTCGTGCGTCAGATCGATGCGGGCGTCGGCGTGAAATTCACCGGCGGTCTGCGCCACGCGCAGCAGGGCGTCGATCGATATGGCTTGCTCATCGCGCTCGAATCGAAGCGCATCGAATTGCAGCGGCTCATCATCGATGACGACCTCGCCGCGCATCAGTCCCGCCTGAAGCGAGCCTTCGCCGCTCAGCGACGCCGCCAAGCTGTGGAACCCGGAATCGGGAAGCAGCTCTTCGCGTGGATCGAAGCGCGGAACTTGCAGCGAGAACCGCCATGGCCATTGATCGGTCTGCGCAAGCGCGACGTCGAGCTTCGCTGCGAGCGGATTGGTGAGCATCACGCTCAGAGTCGCATGCTCGTCCCGTGCTTCAGTGCTGAGTCGACCGGCGTAGGTGCGCTCGCCGACGGTCCAGCGGAAACGCCCCGCGCCTTCTCCCACATATACGTCGCGCTGTGCGACCCGCCCGGCGAACTGCACCTGTCCCTGCGGCGAGCGCATCTCGAGACGCTCGACCGCCAGGCCTTCCTCGGTCCAATGTCCTGCGAACGCTGCGCTGGAGATCTCGACCAGCGCCTCCTCGCCTCGGCGCACGGCGACGTTGGAGGCGCTCAAGCTTTCCACGATCAGATCGATCGGCGGCTCGAGGGTGAACGGCTGCTGCGGTTCCTCGGGCTGCGGCTCCGGTCTCGTGCTCTCAGAGAGCAGGACGTCGACGCCGTGCAGCTCCAGGTTCTCGACGCGCACCAACATGCGAATCAGATCGAGCAGCGCGACGTCGGCGACGATGCGCTGCGCGCGCAGATCGAGACCAGCTTGCGGATCGCCGTAACGCACTTCGGCCAGCGTCAGCGGCCCGGCCACGCTGCCCTCGACGGAGCCGACCGTCAGCTTGCCGTCCGTGACGGCGCTGGCCGTGCGCGTCGCCCACCGGGCGCCGGACTCGGCGTTCAGCACCCAGAGCACGAACAGGATCGCCGCCATCAGCACGGCGGCGAGACTGATGGCCGTCCATTTCAACCACCTCATCGCCGTCCTCCGCGTGTATCGCGCAGCGCGTTCACAAGTCGGGCCCGATCACCAGGTGAATGCGCCAGGAAGAATCGAAGTCGGTGACCACTGGGCGCGCCACATCGAGTCGCAGAAGACCGACGGGAGACTTCCAGCGCAGCCCCAGGCCGGCGCCGGCGTTGGTCTCGAAGCTCGACTTGAACGCATCGCCTGCATCCACGAAGGCCGCCAATCCCCAATTCTCCAGGAAGTAGTGCTCGTACTCGACGCCGCCGACGGCGAGGTACTCGCCGCCGATGACCCCGCCCTGAGCGTTGGTCTCGCCGATCTCCTGGTAATCGAAGCCGCGGATGGAGCGGTCGCCGCCTGCGAAGAAGCGCAGCTCCGGCGGCAGCGAATCGAAATCATCCACCGCCATCGCGCCGAGCGACAGCCGCGCGATGAAGCGGCCGTTCCGCCCGATCTGCCGCAGCCATTTCCCTTCGGCGCGCGCCTGCACGAAGGTCGTGTCGGAAAACGGAGATTCGGGCGCGAATCTCAAACCGTACAGCAGCGAGTAGCCGCTCATGGGGAAATACAAGTCATCCGCCTTGCGGCGGGTCAGCAGAGCGTCCGCGTACAACAGGCTCGTCGAGCGCCGCTCATCGGCGACCTCGAAGTCGCCGTTCAGGTACTGCAGTCCCAGCGTGCGTGTAAAGCCCTTCCAGCGGGCGGTCACCTCGGTGGCCGCCGCCCGCGCCATTCTGGACCGGCTCGTGTCCGTCTCCTCATCGCGATAACCCACGCCGAAATTGAACGTCCGGCTGCGCGGACCCGGTCGTGGAATACGGTAGAAGGCGCTGATGTCCTGCAGGCGCGAGGAGTACTCGACTTCCGCGCCGGCCTTGTGGCCGCGCTTGTTGATCCAGCGTCGCTCGAAACCTACCCGTGCGCCGGGTCCTGAGTCGGTGCTCACGTAGACCTGAGCCGTATAGACCGTCCGCTTGGCGGGGACGAGCAGCACATCGACTGGCACGACCTGCTCGTCCCTCTGTTCCAGGTTCGGCGTGACCGCGACGCTCGAGAAGTAATCGGCGTCCACGAGCGCCTGCTGCAGCTCGAGCAGCTTGTCGACGGAGTAGTACTCGCCTTCCTTCCACGGCGTGAAGCGCTGCATGAATTCGTGAGGGAACTGCGAATCCGAGTACGTCGTCCGGCCGAAGCGATGACGCTCGCCCGCCTCGTAGAACAGATCGATCTCCGCCGAGCGCGCCGACTTCACCACCTCCACGCGACGCCGCGTCGGCTTCGCATCGAGAAATCCCTCATTGGCGAGCGCAGTGGCGATGCGCTGCTTGCTGCGCTCGTAGGCGCCGTGATCGAGACGCTCGCCCACTCTGGGCTCGAATTCCGTGATCGCCTGTTCGATGGTTTCGAGCTCGGCTGCGGCGTCGCTCACACCCACACGCGACTCGCGCACGATCACCGCTTCGCCTGGCGTCACCTCGAATACGGCCAGGTATGCAGAGTCTTCCGGCCGCTCCAAGCGTCCGCGAACGCTTGCTTCGTAGTAGCCGAAAGGCTCCAGCGCCGCCTGGATCTGCTCCTCGGCGCGCGCAAAAAGCCTGCGCACCTGGGCGCCGGACACCTCTCTGTCTTCGTACTGGCGCAATTCGAGATTGCCGCGCGCAGATTCCAGCATCTCACCGTCGAGCCCCTCGATGCGCACCTGCACGCGATCAGCGTACGAGCACTCGGGGCGCAGCAACGCGCCGAGCGCGAGAAACGCAATTGTGAAGACATGCGGGCGCAGGCCTGCGCTGCTGGGCGCATGGCTCATCGTGTCGAAGCGGCGTGCGTCATCACCCAGCATGGACGTCCTCGCGGAGCGCTTGTTCCCGCAGCGCGCCAGTCGGTGCAATCGCCAGGAACTCGCGCGAGCGCGCGCGATTCTACGTGCAAAGTCTGCAACGAGGCGGATACCGTGCAACGCCTGTCGACCTCGATGAGCGGCGGCGCCGTCAGATCGCTCCGCAATCGCCTCAATGCAGGCTGGCGTCGCCTGAACGGCAGCTTGTGGTTCGTACCTGGCTGCATCGCCGGCGGCGCCGCCGTGCTGGCCCTCGTGATGCTCGAGCTGTCCGAGCCGCCCGGAACTGAGTTGGCCAAGGCCTTTCCGCGTACTGCGCTGGGCTGGGCGGCCGAGGGCTCCCGCAGCATGCTGGCTACGATCGCCGGCTCGATCGTGACTGTTGCAGGCGTGACGTTTTCAGTGATGGTCGTGGCGGTCGCTCAGGCCTCCGCGCAGTTCACCCCGCGCGTGCTGCGTAATTTCATGCGCGACCGTCATAGTCAAGTTGCACTCGGAGTGCTCGCAGGCGTGTTCGTGTACGCACTCATCGTGCTGCGCACCATTCGCGGCGAGGGCGAGCAACAATTCGTGCCGGGGCCCGCGGTCACGGTCGCTCTGCTGCTGGCGATCATCGGCGTCGGCTTTCTCGTGTATTTCATACACCACATCGCCAGTACGCTCGATCCGGGCAGGATACTGGCGTCAGTGCACGACGAGACTGTGGAGGCGATCGACAAGCTCTTTCCCCAGACGCTCGGCGCACGCGCGCCGGCGGCCAGCGTCGCGAAGGCATCGTATCGCCTCGATCAGCGCACTTGGCGCACTCTAGGGTCGCGCAGGACGGGATACATACAGTACATCGACGAGGACGGGCTGCTGGAGTTCGCGCGCGAGCACGACGCCGTCGTGCGCATGGAGCGCGCCGTGGGTCAGTTCGTGACCCACGGCGCCGCGCTCGCATCTTTCAGCAGCGCGGACGCGAGCGCGGATGAAGATGACCTCGCGCGTGAGATCGGACGCCACTACGTTGTGGATTCATATCGCACCGTGCATCAGGACGTCGGCTTCGGCGTGCGCCAGATGGTCGATGTCGCGCTGAAAGCGCTGTCTCCCGGCGTCAACGATCCGACCACGGCGGTGAGCTGCATCCACTATCTGACCGGCGTGCTCAGCAGCCTGGCCGCCCGGAGAATCCCTAGTCCCTATCGCGAGGTCGACGGCGAGCTGCGCGTCGTCGCACTGGGCGTGCAGTTCGACGAACTGCTGCACGAAGCGTTCGACGAGATCCGGCGCAGCGCCTCCGAGAACGCGCGCATTCAGCTCCGACTGCTCGATGCGCTCGAATGGATCGCCGCGGCCGCCCCGCACGACCAGAGGCGCAAGGCCGTGCTGCAGCAAATCGATCTGGTGGAGGAAGTCGCACACAAACAACCAATCGAGTCGGAACGAGATGCGCTGCGCGCCGCCTGCAAGCGCGCCCGCGGCCGCCTGGCTCAGTTCGAAACTTACACTTGACGCGCCGCGTTTTCGCTCACAGAAGCTTGGCCATCTCGAGGCGCCACGATGCCGCGCAGCGTCCCAGCCGATTCCGATTACGCGCCGGACTCCATGGCCGGACGCGAAGCCGGCCGCGGCAGGGAAGCCGGGAAACCGCAAGAAATCCCCGCGCGGGGCTGGCTTGACATCCTCAAACGCGTCCAGCGGCAGCTCACGCAGGACAACGCGTCGATCGTCGCCGCCGGCTTGGCGTTGTATTCGCTGCTCGCGATTTTTCCGGCGCTCGCGGCCGTGGTGCTGCTTTACGGTTTGTTTTCTTCGCCGGAGCAGATCACCGAGCAGTTGCGTGCGTTCGAAGGACTGCTTCCGCCGGAAGGCGTGACCATCCTGCAGCGTCAGCTCACCAATCTCGCGAACCAGAGCAGCCACACGCTCGGCCTGGGACTCATGGCCGCCGTGCTGGTCGCGTTGTGGAGCGCGCGTAAGGGCATGGTGGCGCTCATGACGGCGACCAACGTCGCCTACAACGAGCGCGAGCAGCGCGGCTTCTTCCGCCGGCTGTTCGTCTCGCTCGCGTTCACGATCGGCGCCGTGCTCGGCTTCATACTGCTGATCGCCCTGGGCGTCGCTGTGCCGGTGCTGCTGAGCTTCCTGCCGCTCGGCGACGCAGCGCAAGGCGTGCTGCTGGCGTTTCGCTGGGCGCTGCTGTGGTTCATCGCCGTGTCGGCGCTTTCGGTCGTCTATCGATTCGCGCCCGACCGGCGCGATGCGCAGTGGCGCTGGGTGACCTGGGGCTCGGCGATCGCCGCCACCCTGTGGCTCGCGGGCAGCCTGCTGTTCGCACTGTACGTCGGCAAGTTCGGCGCATCCTACGGCGAGACGTACGGCGCGCTCGGCGGCGTGGTCATCATGCTGCTGTGGTTGTTCTTCTCGGCCTATGTCGTGATCCTGGGCGCAGAGATCAATTCGGAAATGGAGCGCCAGACGCGCCGCGACACGACCGAGGGCCCGGAGCGGCCGATGGGAGAACGGCGCGCGTATTCGGCCGATACGGTGGGAAGGAGAAGCGGTTAGCGGTTTCGAAGCGGATAGCGGATAGTTCAGAGGAACTGCGCCACACTCTGACTAACCGCTAACCGCTAACCGCTTCTCACCTAACCGCTAACCGCCTCTTCTCTCCGCCATCCGCTCTTCCGCGGCGCTTGCGGAAGATTCCGGGATCGCGCCGCTGCGCAGCCGTGCTTTCGTGTACAGCCGCCCCACGATCAAGCCCACGATGCCGGCGGTGAGCGAACCCAGCAGCACCCCCGACTTGGCGGCCGCAAGCAGCTGCCCGTCGACGAACGCCAGATTGGCGATGAATATCGACATGGTGAAACCGATGCCGCCGAGGCAACCCACGAGGATCACGCCGGGCCAAGTCAATCCTGCAGGCAAGCGGCACCATCCCAGACGCACGGCGGTCCAGCTCCCGAGGAAGATGCCGATCGGCTTGCCGATCAGCAGGCCTACGAACACGCCCAGAACGACGCTGCCCGCGCCAGCCGCCGCAAAGTCTACGCCCTGGAGATCGACGCCTGCATTTGCGAGCGCGAACAGCGGCATCACGCCGTAGGCGACCCACGGGTGCAGCGTCATTTGTACGCGCACCACCGGGGCCAGCAGATCGCGTTGCGCGCGACTGAGCTGCTTGAGCGGCTCCATCAGCTCGCGCGGGTCCTGGCTCCCACCCTGTGCGCGCTGACCAAAGTCGTTGAGCGCGCGGGTGGCCGCGGTCATCGGCTGCTCGCGTCGAAGCATCGGCAGCACCGGCGTCATCATGCCAAGCACTACGCCGGCCAGCGACGGATGCGCACCGGTCCGTAACATGCCGAACCACAGCACGGCGCCCGGAAACACATAGGCCCACGCCGAACGCAGCCCGATCTGCTGGAAGGCGAGGGTCATCAGCACGCCCATCGCGGCGATGACCAGCCCAGAAAGCTGCAGTCCCCCTGAATAAAACAGCGCAATGATGAGCACGGCCGCGACGTCGTCGATGATCGCGAGCGCGAGCAGCAGCACGCGAACCGAGCCGGGAATCGAACGACCCAGCAGCGCCAGCACGCCGACGGCGAAAGCGATGTCGGTCGCCGTCGGCACGGCCCAGCCCTCGCGCAGCACCGGCTCGGAGTTGAGCCCGAAGTAGATCAGAGCGGGGACCATGACGCCGCCGAGCGCCGCCGCGAGCGGCAGCATGGCGAGTCGCAAGTTGGACAAGGCGCCCTCGTGGAGCTCGCGGCGGATCTCCATGCCGACGACCAGGAAGAACACGGTCATCAGCCCGTCGTTGATCCAGAAGTGCAGCGATTGCGAGACGGAGTAAGGCCCAAGGCCGAAACTGAGCTGCGCGTCCCACAGGTCGTGATAGGAATGCGCGGCGGGCGAATTCGCCCAGACCAGCGCCGCGGCGGCCGCCGCCAACAGCGCGACGCCGCTGACCGCCTCCACGTGCAGGAACCGCTCGAGCGCGCTGAATACCCTTTCTGCAACCACTTGCGCCTGCGGCAATCGCGGCGCGTCTTCGGTACGTCGGCTCAAGGGCGGCGCCTCCGGCAGGCTGTGAACCGATCGGCGCAGATCCGGATCGGCATAACGTCACGGGCCGCGCTGTTGCGCGGCCCGCGGAGATTACACACGGTGAGCAGAGCTGAATCAACTCTGCGCGGGAATGGGCTGCGCACCTTGTTCGTGAGTGTGGGTGGTCGCGACGAACAACCTCTGCGTCGGGTAGGCGAATCTCGCCCCGAGCTGCGCCAGCTCCCGGTGCAGCCGCAGATTGATCTGCTGCTGCGTATCCATGTACCGATTGTACTCGGGGCTCAACACGTAATAGACGGTCTCGAACTCGAGTGAGCCGGCGTTGTATCGGGCGAAGTGGCTCCGGTCGAAGCGCACGTCCTTCTGCGCCTCGACAATGGCGCGGATGATCGTGGGAATGCGCTCGAGCAACTCGGTAGGCGTGTCGAGCATCACCGAGATATTGAACACCACGCGCCGCTCGGACATGCGCCCGTAGTTGCGCACGCGCGAAGCCAGCAGATCCGCATTGGAGATCACGATCTGCTCCCCGCTCAGGCTCCTCAGACGCGTGCTCTTGATGCCGATGTACTCGACCGATCCCAGGAATTCGCCCACGCTGAGGAAATCGCCCACCACGAACGGACGATCGAGCGTGATCGACAGCGACGCGAACAGGTCGCCGAGGATGTTCTGCACCGCCAGCGCCACCGCAATGCCGCCGATGCCGAGGCCCGCGATCAGCGCGGTGATGTCCACGCCCAGATTGTCGAGCGTGAGCATGACGACCAGCGCCCAGATCACGACGTTGATCATGAAGCCGATGACGCCCAGCGAGCCGACCGCCGCCCGGTCCACGCCCATGCTCTGGCGCCGCTTGCGGTCGATCCATGCCGCGGCGGCCGCGCCCGCCCACACGCCAGCCTGCCAGAACAGCGCGATCGTGATCGCAGAATTGAGCACGCGCGTGACCGACGCGCCGAGGACCAGCGCCAAGGAGCCGATGTACAGCGACAGCACCAGGAAAAAGAGCGCGCTGGTCTTGCTGAGCACGCCCAACGGAATCTCCAGCAGCTCGACGTTCTCCGTCGACCGCATGCGCGTGTAATAGCCGCGAATCAGGCGGCGCGCAGTAGTGAGCATGATGTAGACGGCGATGGCCACGGCCAGCGCGATCAGCCATTGCGATGGCGAGTTCTTGTCGAAGAGCGTCAGGCGGGACAATTCGTCGAAATCTGGCATGTCGTGTTGCTCCACGAATGACCGCGTCGCTGCGGACGCGCTGGAGCGCGAAACGTAGCGAGCAGTGATGCGCCGCGTCAACAGCGACGGGAACCCATGCTGCATCCGCTTCCTTGTGCTTGCGAGGCCCTGCGCACAGTGCTGTGCGGTCTCGCGCCGGCCGCAGACAACCGAGTCCAGCATGGCTGAACGTATCGAAAGCTACGCTCTGATAGGCGATTGCGAATCGGCGGCGCTGGTGAGCCGCGAAGGCTCCGTGGACTGGCTTTGCTGGCCGCGCTTCGACAGCGACGCATGCTTCGCGGCGCTGCTGGGCGATCCGTCCCACGGGCGTTGGCGGCTCGCGCCTCGCGATCCAGCCGTGCGCATCACCAGACGCTATCTGGAGGACACGCTGATTCTGGAGACGCGCTTCGAGACGCACACGGGCGTCGTGACCGTGCTCGACTTCATGCCGCCGCGCGACGAGGCCTCCGATCTGATCCGCGTGGCGACCTGCGAGCGCGGAGAAGTGGACATGCACATGGAGCTCGTGCTGCGGTTCGGTTACGGCGCGCTGGTTCCCTGGATCACTCATATAGAGCCGCATGCCTGGCGGGCGGTCGCCGGACCGGACATGACGATCCTGCGCACGGCCGCTTCGGTGCGTGGCGAGGACTTGAAGAGCGTCGCGGATTTCAAGCTGCGAGCAGGCGAGCGCATGAGCTTCGCGCTCACGTATACACAGTCCCATCTGCCGCTGCCCGCGCCTGTCGACCCCGAACAAGAGCTACGCGAGACGATAGAGTTCTGGCGCACCTGGGCCGCGGCGAGCCGGCGCACGGCTCGCTGGCCATCCGCAGTCGCCCGTTCGCTGCTCACGCTGCGGGCGCTCATCTACCGGCCGACGGGCGGCATCATCGCGGCGCCGACGACTTCGCTGCCCGAGAAGATCGGCGGCGAGCGCAACTGGGATTACCGCTACTGCTGGCTGCGCGATGCGACCTTGACGCTGCTTGCGCTCATGAACGGCGGCCACCGCGAAGAAGCCGCGGCGTGGCGCGATTGGCTGGTGCGAGCGGTCGCCGGCAGCCCACAGCAGATGCAGATCATGTACGGCGTCGCCGGGGAACGCCGGCTCACTGAGCTCGAGCTGCCGTGGCTGCCCGGCTACTGCAACTCCAGTCCGGTGCGCATCGGGAACCAGGCCCACGTGCAGCTGCAGCTCGACGTGTACGGCGAGCTGATGGACGCGCTGCACCAGGCGCGCGAGTTGGGCCTGCCGCAGAGCGACAGCGGCTGGGCGCTGGAATGCGCACTGCTCGAGCATCTCGCCGAGATCTGGGAACAACCCGACTATGGCGTATGGGAGATGCGCGGTCCGTCGCAGCACTTCACCCACTCCAAGATCATGGCCTGGGTGGCGTTCGATCGTGCGATCAAGGACGCGGAGCGCCGCGAATGGCCAGGACCGCTCGAGCAATGGCGCGCCATCCGCGAACGCATCCATCGCCAGGTGTGCGAGCGCGGCTACGACGCGCGGCTCGGCTCGTTCGTGCAGGCCTATGGCTCCCGTCAGCTCGATGCGAGCCTGCTGTTGATCGGAGAGCTCGGCTTCCTGCCGCCGCACGACCCACGCTTTCTGGGCACCATCCGCGCCGTCGAAACGCGACTGCTGCACGATGGACTGGTCATGCGCTATGACACCGGCGAAAGCGACGACGGCTTACCGCCGGGCGAAGGAGCGTTTCTGGCTTGCAGCTTCTGGCTGGTGAGCGCTTACGCGATCTGCGGGCGCGTGCGTGACGCCGAAGCGCTGTTCGAACGGCTGCTCGCGCTCAGGAATGACGTGGGGCTGCTCGCAGAGGAATACGATCCGGCCGCCGCGACGATGGTCGGCAACTTTCCCCAAGGCTTCTCGCATCTGTCCCTGATCACGGCGGCGTTCAATCTGTGCGAAGCCGTCAAACCCTCGGAACAGCGCTCCGAACACAGCGCGATCAAACCCGACACGGAAACGACGCATGCGGGAGAGCGCTCGACCTGAATGCGCCTCTGGCGCTTGAATCGCCTGAGGAGATCACGCTCGGTTTCTGATGAGCGCCCCGGGCGTGATCTTCGCGCATCGCGAGCTCGTTTATGCACGCCGCGGCCGACGACGCGTCAGCGCCTTCACCACAGCCTGCACGGCTTGCCTGGTCGCGATTGAACCGGCGCGGCGCGTGTGCGTTGTCGTTGCAATCGGCAACCTCTGATGCGGGGAGAGATCGCCATGCTTCGAACGCTCAGGGACCTGAAACGTATGACGATCGGCGCCACCGACGGCGAGATCGGCAAGGTGAGGGACGCCTTCTTCGACGATCATCATTGGGCGGTGCGCTACCTGGTGGTGGACACTGGCGGCTGGCTTTCCGGCCGCAAGGTGCTGATTACGCCGCTGTCAGTCGGCGAAGGGGACTGGGAGAACCGCGTGCTGCATGTCAGGCTGACGCGCGACCAGGTGAAGAACGCGCCCGACATCGACACCGACAAACCAGTCTCGCGGCAGCGTGAATCGGAGTTCTTCGATCACTATGGCTACCCGTACTACTGGGCGGGACCCGCCATGTGGGGGCCGACCTCGTTTCCGGCCGGAACGGAGGCGGCGCTCGGCCAGATTCCGCCGCCAGTGGAGCCGGAACGACTCGCGCGCCGCGAACAGGAGTCGCACGATCCTCACTTGCGCAGCGCGAACGAAGTGTCAGGCTACGGAATCGAAGCGGCCGACGGCGGCATAGGCCACATAGACGATTTCCTGTTCGACGATGAAGACTGGGCGTTGCGCTACCTCGTGGTCGATACACGCAACTGGCTGCCGGGCCGCCAGGTGCTGCTCTCCACCGAATGGGTGGACGAGGTGAGCTGGAGCGAGCGCAAGGCTTACGTGGGACTCTCGCGAGAAGAGGTGCGCAGCAGTCCCGAATATGATCGCCGCCTGATGATCAGCGAGACGGAGGAGGAACGCCTCTACCGGCATTACAACCGGGAGCCCAGACGCAGCGGGACCCGGGTGCAGATCAGGTGAGGCGTCGGCGAACTGAGCGCCGCCGTCAGGTACACGCCGTTTGATGAATTCCCACTGCAGGCCGTAGTCGAGTGCGCGGCCGTCGAACGCGCCTCGGCGACTCGCCCGCTGTGGGCGTCTTCACGGGTTGTGTGGATCGGCCGACCCGACCTCCACCCATACGCCGTAGCGACATTTCAGAAGCCGACTGCCGCTGCGCACGTACTCGCCGTTCGCGTACTCACGAGCGTTGAAATAGCAGACTGGCGCACCCGGATGCTGCTGCAGCACGGTGTCGGAGTCCTCGTCGAACTCGGCCGCGACCGGCGAGTTGCGCAGCTCCGGATCCATTGCTCCGACATTTTCTGGCTGATTGATCATGGTGTGTTTCTCCTGGCGGCTGGCGCTACGCCTCAGCCGCTGGCGCCAATGCGGGCAGATCGGCGTGCAGGAACCAGCGATCGAGCACGATGTTTCGATTGAACCAGCGGGTGCGCATCAGCGCCCGCGCGAGCGCCTTGCGTAGTCCTCGCGGCAGTGTGTTGCGCAGTCCGCCCGCGGCCGGTCGCTCGCCGAACCGGGCTCGCAGCGCCGCCTCGTACGGCGCCAAGCGCTCGCTGCTGTAGTCGCCGCACGCGGCGAGAATCGCCTCCGCCGCCAGCATTCCCGATTCGACGGCGGGGCGGATGCCCTCGCCGCTCTGGGTGTAGGCGAGACCGGCGGCGTCGCCGATGAGCAGCACGCCGTCCTTGCAGACGGCGCGGCTGGCATGCGAATACAACAGATACGCATGTCCCTTGAAGCGCTCCGCAAGCCCCGGGGGAATCCTGCCCTGCTCCACCAGCCAGCGATGGAAGGCCTGCACGTGGCTGGAAAGTCGTTCGGAATCTTCGCGACCGAGCCCCACGTTGATGTACTCCCCTTTGCGAAAGCACCAGCCGTATCCCTGCAGATCCTCGCAGAAGTAGAGCTCCGGCCTGTCTGCCTCGACTCGGCAGGCCGCGGCCTGCTCCGGACTCATCCGCAGCTCGATCTCCTGCGCGCATACCGCCCGCTCATCCTTGCCGAACTGGGCGCCGAGCTGGCGCGCCACGGGGCAGAAATGCCCGCCGGCGCCGACGATGAGCGGCGCGATGATGCGTTCGTTTACGATCCAGCGCCCACCGTCGCGGCGCATGGACTTCAGCGCTTCTCCGAGCGCGAGCCGCGCGCCGCAGCGCTCGAGCAGGTAGTGATCGAACTCGCAACGTCGTATGCCGTAGCTCACCACCCTGTCGTAACTCACCGGCTGCGCCACCCTCTCGCCGAGCCCGGTGATGAAACTCGTGATCGGCTGCAGGACGCGCTCGCGCCGATAATCCTCCAGATCGACGCCGAGTTCCTGGACGACTTGCGGCGTAATCCAGCCCGCGCACACCTTGTCGCGGGGGAATTCGCTCTTGTCCAGCACCAGCACATCCAGTCCGGCGCGCACCAGTGCGCGCGCGCAGCTCGAACCCGCCGGCCCGCCGCCGACGATCAGCACGTCGCAGGAAGAAGCCATCGCCGTGTCAGCGGTCATGACGCGTAAACATCCGCCCGCGTCCACGGTATCGCGTTGTTGCCGCCATGTGCGAACACGACCTGAAAGAGCTGCAGCTCTCCGGTCCTGAACGCCGCGCCGGAGCCTTCCAGATAGAGCCGCCACATGCGCACGAAACGCTCATCGAACATCTGCGCGACGCGCTGCGCCGAACGCTCGTACAACCTGATCCAACACGCCAGCGTCTTCGCGTAATGCAGGCGAATGTTCTCCACATCCAGCACGGATAAATTGCCGCCCTCGAAGATGTCCATCATCTGCTTGAGCGAAGGCGGGCTGGCGCCCGGGAAGATGCGCTTGTCGATCCAGCGGTGCATCGGCTTCGGGCGATTGCGGCCGATCGTGTGAATCAGTCCCAGTCCGTGCGGCGCGAGCGACCGGTAGATGATGCGGCCCAGCTCTTCGTAGTTCTCCACGCCCACGTGCTCCAGCATGCCGACGGATGCGAACGCGTCGTAGCGGCCGCTGATGTTGCGGTAGTCGTCGAGCACGAACTCGACCCGGCCGTCGAGGCCGCGCTCCTTCGCCCGATCGCGCGCATACGCGATCTGCTCGCGCGAGATGTTGAACGCCCGCACCTCGACGCCGTAGCGCTCCGCCATATGCAGCGCGAGACTGCCCCAGCCGCATCCGGCTTCCACCACCTTCTGTCCCGGCCGCAGGCGAAGCTTGCGGCAGACGTGATCCATCTTCGCGACCTGAGCCTCGTCGAGCGTCGCGGATTCGGTCGGAAAGTAGGCGCAGGTATACGCCATCGTGGCGCCCAGCCATAACGAATAGAATTCGTTGCCGATGTCGTAATGATGATGGATGTTGTGCTGCGAGCCCTGCAGCGTGTTCGCCGGTCTGCGGTGCAGTGAATGGGCGATGCGCCGCGCGAGCGCGACGGCGCCGCCGCCGCGCGGCGCGGCCGCGCCGCGGTAGATCTCCTCGATCAGCAGACCCAGGTCGCCCTGCACGTCGATATCGCCGGCGCTGTAGCCCTCCCCGAATTGCACGTCCGGATCGGCGCACAGTCGCAGCAGCGTCGCGCGATTGGCGAGACGCACGGTTGCGACCGGCGTCTCCGGGGATGTGCAGATCGACTCCCCGTTCCACAGCACGATGCGCACGCGTGGATCGCCAAAGGCGCTCAACAGGAGTCTGAGCATGCGCCCTTCGAGCGAGGCGCTCTGGGCGACCGCAACGCCCTCGCCTGCATAGCCCGACGCCGATTCCGCCGCCAGCGGTAGTTCCTCCGGATGCTTGCTCGCTTGCATCGCTGCCTCCTTACACGAGACGTGCATCGTAAGCATGGCGCGCGCGCCGGAAAAACTGCGGAAGTACGCAACGGGCCAGCCCGGCGAGGCCGCGGCCCCTCCCTGCGAAGCAGGACGGCGGCGCCCCTCTGACTATCCGCCCATCCGCTATCCGCTTCCTTCAGTCCGAGCTGTGCGCCCGCAGACCGTATTTCACCAGCTCGGCCCAGGTCTCCTCGGCCGAATCGGCGAACGCGAACAGGTTCAGATCCCCGGGGGAGATCATCGCCTCCTCCACCAGCACGTCGAAATTGATGATACGGCGCCAGTACGCACGATCGAACAGCACTATCGGCAGGCGCGGCGCCTTTTCGGTCTGGCGCAGGGTCAACAGCTCGAACAACTCGTCCATGGTGCCGAAACCGCCGGGAAAGATGACCAGGGCGTTGGCGCGCATCGCCAGGTGCATCTTGCGCATCGCGAAGTAATGGAAGCGGAACGTCAACTCAGGCGTGGTGTACGGGTTCGGCTTCTGCTCATGCGGCAACGTGATGTTGAAGCCGATGGTCGGAGCGCCCACCTCCCAGGCGCCGCGATTGGCCGCTTCCATGAGTCCAGGGCCGCCGCCGGTGGCGATCACGTTGTCGCGCCAGCGGTCGCGCGGCGCGCGTGCGCCGCCGCGATCGGAAGCGATCGCGCCGAACTGGCGCGCCGCCTCGTACCACAGAACCTGCCTCTGCATGCGCGCCAGCGTCGCGCGCTCCGCGTCCGTCCGAGGCGGCGGAAGCTGGCGAAGCTTCTCAGGCGACGGCGTCCGCGCGCTGCCGAAGACGATGATGGTAGAGCGCACGCCCCAGTCACGCAGCGCCAGCTCCGCTTTGGCGTATTCCAGCGCGAAGCGCGTCGCGCGCATCTCATCGCGCAGCAGGAAATCGGTGTCTTCCACCGCGAGCTTGTAGCTGGACGAGGCAGTTTGCGCGGAGCCGTCGAGAGGATTGGGAGGATTCATCGTTCTTGCTTGCAGCGGGGCGTTCGACCATGTACATGCACAGAATACGACGCCGAACCGGCGCCGCCGAGATGTATTGTAAATCCGCAACGGTCGATGGCGCCGCCGGCGGTTGTCACGCGGCGCCTCGTGCGCGGAGCGCAATCAACGGCGCCCGGAAGCTGCGCATGCATTGCGCCGGCACTTTCGGGTCGCCGAGACGTTTGCTCGGATCAGTATCGCAACTGGAGCACACGCGATGCATCGCACCCACGTCCTTGCATACCCTCGCCGCATCGCCTGGACGACGATGGCTGCAACGGCGGTTGTCGTTCCCGCCGTCTGCCAGGCTTCGGGATTCGCACTGCTCGAACAGAGTGCGAGCCGACTTGGAACGGCGTTCGCCGGCACCGCGGCGGCGGCGGACGATGCGACCACTATCTACTTCAATCCCGCAGGCCTGAGCCATCTCGGGCGTGGTGAAGCGATCATCGTGGCGAGCGGCGTGGGCATCAATTCTGAGTTTCGCAGCAGCGGCTCGCAGCCCGCGCTCGGCCAGCCGCTCGGCGGCGAGGGCGGCGATGCGGGCGACTGGCATTTGATCCCTTCGGCTTATCTGTCCTGGCCGGTGAACGATGAGTTCGCGATCGGGATCGGTTTCAACGCGCCTTTCGGACTGGTGACCGATTACGACGCGGGCTGGATGGGGCGCTTCCAGGCGCTCAGGTCCGAGATCGAGACCATGAACTTCAATCCCTCGATCTCCTGGCGCGCAAACGAGCGCTTTTCGCTGGGCCTCGGCGTGAGCTTTCAACGGCTCGACGCGGAGCTGACCAACTCCGTCAACTACTCCGCGGCGATTGCGCAAGGCGTGCAGCAACTCGTGCAGCTCGGAGAACTGCCCGCCGCCGCGGCGCCGGCCGTCATAGCCGCCAACGCGGGCCAGGAAGGGCGCGCTCGTGTGCGCGGACACGACTCTGCTTGGGGCTTCAATCTCGGCCTGTTGTTCGACGTTACGCCGACGACGCGCATCGGCTTGGCCTACCGCTCCGCCGTGGACTACGACGTCGAAGGCACGATCAACTTTGCGGCGCCTTCGCCGACCCATCCCGTCGGTCAAGGCGTGGTGGCGGCCGTCTCGGCGCCGGGAGGCGCCCTGTCGAACGGTCCGGTTTCCGTGGACATCGAGCTGCCCGCTTCCGCTTTGCTCTCGCTCAGGCAGGAGGTCGGCGACAGATTCGTCCTGCTGGCCGACATCGGCTGGACGGAATGGAGCTCGGTGCAGGAGCTGCGCATCGTGCGTGACACTGGTGTAACCGCTTCCGTGACGCCCGAAGAATGGGATGACGCCTGGCGTTTCGCGCTTGGGGGCGCCTACGAGCTGTCGGATCGCTGGACTTTGCGGGCCGGCGTGGCGTTCGACGACTCGGCCGTGCCGGACTCGACGCGCACGCCGCGCCTGCCGGATACGGAGCGCTATTGGCTCGCTGTCGGTGCAAGCTGGCGCCCCTCGGACTCATTGACCGTCGATTTCGGGTACGCTCACCTGTTCAGCGACGACGTGCCGCTCGACCAGGACGCCGGCAACCCGGCGGCCTCGGGATTGCTGCTCGGTGAGCAGGAGTCGTATATCGACGTGGTGGCGACGCAGGTCGTGTGGAGATTCTGAACGATCGCGCGCGAGGCGCATCGAACTAGGCGTCGCGCATGAGCGAACGACGCGCGGACTTTGACTCGGATGCAGGCTTCGACTGTCAACCTGATATGGCGCGCCGTGGCGCTGGTCTGCGTCGCCCTTGGGCTCATCGGTCTGGCGGCGCCGATCCTGCCCACCGTGCCATTCCTCATCGCCGCCGCATGGGCCGGCGGTAAAGGCTGGCCGCAGCTGGAACGTCGATTGCTCGAGGATCCTAGGTTCGGCCTCCATATTCGCCGCTGGCGAGAACGAGGCGCCGTGCCGCGCAAGGCGAAGATCGGCGCCTCGCTCATGATGATCACGAGCGCCTCCGGCGTGCAGCTCACCCCCACGCCCTTGTGGCTGCGTATCGCCATCCCCGTCTGTCTGCTCGCGGTGGCGATCTGGCTCTGGCGGCGTCCGGAGCCGGTGGAAGCAGGTTGATCGCTCGGCAGCCTGCGGCCGTAATCAGCGTTTGCCTGGCCGTCGGTTCTACTTCTCGCCGATCACGGCTACACCCTGGATCTCCAGCAGCAACCCGGGAACCGCCAAGCTCGAAATGGGGAGGTTCGAGCGCGAGGCGATCGCAGACGCCAGGTGAATCAAAGGCCTAATGATCACTCAATGCGCGAGGCGCGATTGCGCCCGGCGCCGGCGCTGGGGCGAGCGCGGCGATGTGACTTCTCGAGGCGCTGAGGCCGCTACGGATCGAGTTCGGGGTAGTGACGGAAGACGCCGTCGCGATTGAATGCAATCCGTCGCGGCGAGGCCAGGTACGCCGCTATGCGCGGCTCTCGCTCGATCCGATCGTGCAAGGCGATGAGCCGGGGCAGCTGCGGCTCGAGACGCGCCATCAAGCGCGGAAATGCGTAACGCAACCCTGCGATCACCTGGAACATCGACAGATCGGCGTAGGTTGTGGCGTCGCCGACCAACAGTCCGCTCTTGTCCGGGTTGAGCTCGATGATGCGCTCGAAGTAGCGCAGGAATTTCGGCGCCCGCAGCTCGCGGAACTCGCGCGCGCGTTGCGCGGCCGCTTCTCGCTGATCTTCGTAATACCGTTCGACGCCTAGCGGATGATGTGTATCGTGAATTTCAACCAGGAAGTCGGCGATGGTGAGCTGAATCTGGTGAGTCCACAACCAGCCCGCCTCGTCGATCGGCGCGAGTCCATGACGATGGCCAAGATACAGCAGGATGTTGGCGGTCTGACCGATCGTGAGATCGACGCTTTTCAGATAGGGAGGCGCGAACGGCGGCCGATGCTCATTGGCGCTCTCCATATGCTCGAGCAGCTCCGCTGCGCCTCTCCCGCCCTCATCCTGACGCGCCACATCCAGATACTCGACGCCGGCGTACTCGAGCGCCAGGCGTACGAATTCTCCGCGTCCCTGTACGTCGGGCCAATAATGCAGCTCATACTGAAACATCGCTCGGCCCATCTCCCGCGCGGCCGCCGACTCGTCATCGATGCTGGGACAACGCCGCAATCGCACGCGGGTTCCTGATCCATTACTCCCGCGGAAGGCGAAATAACCGAGCACGCGGCGCTGCACCCGTGTATAGTCCGAGACGTTTCGTGACCTTTCTATTTATCTTTGTCTGGTCCCGGCGCCGCCCGGCGCACCCTCCAATCGGGACCACTGCAGCTAAACCGAATCGTTCCCGAAGCTCGAGGACCGGGGTAACCCTATGGTTCCACGTGCACCGCCGCCAACACTGGTTCCTACGTACGTGACCGTTTGCGCCTCGAAATGGAGACAGCCTTAGGGGCTGTCATATTTCCGACGCCCACAAGCCGCGATGCGGCCGACCGGCGTCACTGTCAGTGAGTACTTTTGAATGAGCAAGATCTACGTGGGCAACCTGCCCTTTTCCGCCGATGAAGAAGCCGTCCGCACGCTGTTTGCGCAGCACGGCACGGTCGAGTCCGTCGCCCTGATCATGGATCGCGAGACGGGCCGTCCTCGCGGCTTCGGGTTCGTGGAGATGCCGCGCGCCGATGCGGCGCGCGCCATCCAGAATCTGAACGGCCAGGACATGGGCGGCAGGCCGCTCAAGGTCAACGAGGCGCAGGACAAGCCTCGCAGCGGCGGCCCCCGCCGCTGGTAAGCACGGCGGCGCAAGCCGCTTGCTTCATCGACCGGGGCCCCGCGCGCTGTGCGGGGCTCTTTCAGGACGGCGTCGCGAGCACGCGGCGTCGTCCGACTCGCCCCACCAGGAGGCCATCTCAATCATGAGCAAGGCCGATCCCTCCGTAGCGGTGCTCGAGACGCCGTTCCGCGTGGAGTCGATCGAGCAAACCGCCGCACCGGCCGGCTCGGACGGCGTGTGGTGTTGTTACGTCATCTCGCAGGGAACGAACCAGATCACCGGCATGCGCGCCGGCAGCCGCTCACAGGTCGCGGCCCAACTCGACGAAATGGTCGAGCGCCTCAACGAACGTCGCGTCGGCAAACAGCGCGCTAAGTCGAGCCGCTAACCGCTTCTTAGTGCGTACGCATCTCGCTCGATGTCGTGGGCGCGGCCTCCTGCGAAGCGATCGCCGCTTCGGGATTGAGCGTGCGCTTGGCCAGATCGCTGATCTCCGCATCAATCGTCTTGTCGCGGTCGGCAAGTTGGGCGAAGTGCCTGGCGTCGTCGCCGCGTCCGAGCGCCTTTGCGTACGCGGCGATCGTGCCGTACCCGGCGATCTTGTAGTGAATGATGCGCTGCAGCGATGAGGCCAGCGCGGCGTCGCGCATTGCGCCCTCACGCACGGACGCCATCTTGCGCGATTCACGGATCAGCGCCTGCATCGCATCGTCTGGATGACGGCCGCGCTCGGCGCCGATCCGCGTCATGATGTTCTCGAGATCTTCCTTGCGCGATTGCAGCTCCGCGCCGTATTCCTGCACGCGAAACGCCAGCGGCGAATCGCTGATGACGCGCATCAGCTCAAGCGTCAACTCGATGAGCTGCTGCTCAGCGCTGTGCAGCTCCTGCAGCTCCGCGCGGTACATGTCCTCCATGCTTTCGATCCGCGGCGAACGGAAATGACGTACGCGACGGCGCGCCGCGCCGGCTGATTCGCTGACGCCGTCCGTCAGCCGGCTCCACTGCTCCTGCAAGCCCTCGCGCATCGTGGATTGGCCCTGCATCGCGGCCTTCACAGGGCAGTAGCCAGTGGCGCCGCGCGCCATGAGGCTGAGCCCCGCGTAGCCAAGCGTCAATCGTCCCAGCACCCCGCGTACGCGTGCAGCGGACGCCATCAAGCCCAGACCTGCGAGCGCCGAGGCCCAGCGCTCGATCGGCGCCACATTGTCGGGCCGATGAGGACGTTCGGAGCCAATTGACTGCGCCATGGCGGTTACTCCTGCGAAGGTTTACACCGCAGGCGCCGCTGCGAGACGGTTCGGCGGTCTGCGGGCTCGGTCGGGATTCCGCAGGCCTAATCACGCGATCAGCTTCCTGGTTCCCGTACGCCTCTCAGAGGACGCGCGAGACGCGTGCTGGCGAAAGCGCCGTTCGACCGTTACTTCGGATACTGCGAATACACCGACACGCCGCCGTCGTTATGCACCAGGAGCACTTGATAAGGATCGACCCGATCGCCCTGCTCCATGCCAGGCGAACCGCTCGGCATGCCGGGCACAGTCAGCCCCTTCGCATCGGGTTTTTCGGCGAGCAGGCGCTGCACATCTGCGGCCGGCACGTGACCCTCGATGAAATAGCCGGCCACTTCGGCCGTGTGGCAGGAGCCCTTGCCGTAAGGCACGCCCAGTCTCTCCTTCACCGGCCCCATGTCGTCGACGTTATGCGCTTTCACGGGGAAGCCATGGCTCTGCATGTGTTCGATCCACACGTTGCAGCAGCCGCAGCTCTCGGTCTTGTACACGGTCACCTGCGGCTGCCCGGTGGTCGCCGCGACATCCTTGACCGGCGCCGCGCGTGCGGCGCTCGAAGCGCTCAACTCGTCGTCTTCGCGGCATGCTCCGAGCATGAGGAAGCTGGCGATCAGCAACAGCGGATAGGCGGATTTCATGGATGGCTGGGCCTCTGATCTCTGCGTACGGGTTGAACGCAAGGGCGTGCGTCGCGGCGCCATTCATAGCAAAGAGCGCGACCATGCGCACGCGAATCGGCGCGTCGCCAAAGTCGCTCCCCAGCGCGATAACACAGCAAGGTTATGGGCGCCGAGCTCGCAGGGGGCCCGCAAACCGCGGCCGCGAAGTCGGTTCGCGGCCGCGGCGGCTCACTCCTGAATGGACTGCACAATCGGGTCGAGGAACGGCGCCAGGATCGAGTAGTCCGCGTTCCAATCGCCGCCGCCGAACCTGCGCGGCGGGCCGTACTCGCCCTCCGGGCCGATGCGCGAGACCACCAGATCGAGGCTGGGTATCACCACGATCAGACTGTCGTACTGACCCCACGCCCAGTACGCGTCGGTCGGCACGTTCGGCAGCAGGCCGGTGGCGTTGGTCCACCACAGCACGCCGTAGTTCGTGGTCGCGCCGGGGAAGTTCACTGGATCGGCGATGGTCAGCGGCGCAATCTCCGCGCGGGACGTGCGCACCGTCTCGACGAAGCTCTCCGAGAGAATGCGTCCATCGGACCATACGCCGTTGCGCAGGAACAGCAGGCCGACGCGCGCCATGGCGTTGGCGTTGGTCGCGATGCCCGAGGCCAGCTCACGGTGCTCGATGCCGTCTGGACGCGGATCCGGACGCTGGCCGAACGTCGAGGCGCGCCACGCGACATCATCCGTATTGGCGATCTCACCGTAGTTGAGACCGAGGCGATGCCACACGCGCGTGCTCAGCAGATCCCGCAGATCCTGTGCATACACCGTGGTGAGCAGATCCGCGAGCCAATTCAGACCACCGTCGGAATACGACCAGGTCGTACCCGGCTCGAACAGCAGCGCGCCATAGCCTCCGGATTTCTCGAATCCGGCTGTATGCGTCGCGAGCTGCAGCAGCGTAATCGTGGCGAGCTGCGCAGGATCGTTGGCCGGCGGAGTTCCTATGGACGGCAGATGCGTGCTCGCCAGGTCTTCCAGTGCGACCAGGCCGTCGTCGATAGCCAAACCAAGCGCCATGCCGCCGATCGACTTCGTGGCGGACTGCGACGCGAAGCGCTCATCGATATTGCCCCAGGAGTGAACGAGCCGGCCGCCGCGCACGATCATGCCGGAGCCGCCCGCCGCTTCGGCGTACGCTTGCGCTTGCGCGAGTAGATCAACATCCATGCCGGCCTCTGCAGGCGTGATGCGCGTCCAACCGCGATCGGGATCGTTCTCGTCCAGATCCGGCGCCGGATAGACGTCCTCGCCCGAAGAGGCGGCCTGCACCGTGATCGTGATCGAGTCTGCGCCGCTCAATTCCCCGTCGCTTACTGTGAGCGTCAGGGTGTACGTTCCTGCGGCGGCGAACGTCGCGGTCGTCACAGCCGCAGCCGCGTTCGCGAAGCTCACCCCTTCGGCGGGCTCGCTCGTCCATGCATAGGTGAGCGCGCTGTTCGGGTCGTCGTCGGTCGCCGAACCTTGCAGCTCCACGGAGCTGGTCGGCAGTTGAATCGTTTGATCCTCGCCCGCGGCGACCACCGGCGCCTGGTTGGCGGCGGCGGCTGGCTGCACCGTGATGACCACAGTATCCGCACCGCTCAATGCGCCGTCGCTTACTGTGAGCGTCAGGGTGTACGTTCCTGCGGCGGCGAACGTCGCGGTCGTCACAGCCGCAGCAGCGTTCGCGAAGCTCACCCCTTCAGCGGGGTCGCTCGTCCATGCATAGGTGAGCGCGCTGTTCGGGCCGTCGTCGGTCGCCGCGCCTTGCAGCTCCACGGAATTGGTCGGCAGTTGAATCGTTTGATCCTCGCCTGCAGACGCCGCCGGCGCTGCGTTGCTAGGCGGAGGCTCTTCGTTTGGAGTGCTCGGCGAGCCGCCGCCGCCTCCCCCGCCGCACGCCGCCAGAGCGAGCATCGCGCACACATTCAGTATCGGCCAGACGCCAGACCGAAACAGTCCGTCACGGGAGTCCAGCCGCTCCCGTATTGAGGTGAGCATTGATGTTTTCCTCGAACTCTGCGCCGCGCCTGGCGCTGTGAGCACATCAACGCGCTTCGCTCCAACAAAGATCCTCTTGCGGTCAGAAAATTCACTCGGCCGAAAGTGCACGCCGGCGCACGGTTACACGACGCGCGCGACGCGCCTTGCATTTCTTGCAAGGACGCGGTGCAGCAACGCGCAATTCAGAACCCGGTATGAGTCTCCACCGTCTCCTCGGGCGTCGAGCGGCGTCCGAGCGCCGCGTTGCGATGAGGGAAGCGGCCGAACAGATCGATGATCGCTGGTGTTCGAGTATTCGAGAGGCTCCTCGAGTCCGATTTGACTGAACAACTCGACGGAGCACGCCTGCGCGGCAGCATCTTCCGCATGGCGCCAGGGCATCTAGAGGAACATCCGCTGCTGCGCGGGCGGCTCGCGATCGAATCCGAGCTCGATCGCGCGTTGCGCCAAGGCGAGCGCACGCGAATCGCTCGCGAAGGCGCGCGCCGAGACGCGGCGCATGTTGCGCGGAAATTGATCGAGAACGATCACGCCGGCTAGGCAGGCTTCGGGAGTGGCGAAGTCCTCCATAGGCTCGTGCGCCAGACGCTCGTGCAAAGCGGCGAAACGCTCTCTGCTCTGCGCGTCCGGCCGCTCATCAGGCGCGAAGCGCCGTTCGGGCGCAACCTCCTCGAACCAGAAGCGGAGCACTTCGCCGATCCAGCGCTCCTGCGGCGAGACGTTCATGCCGCCTGCTCCTGCTGCGCCCGCTCGGGCAACGTGAAATAGAACGTCGCTCCGCATCCGGGCTCGGCCTGCGCCCAGATGCGTCCGCCGTGCCGCTCGATGATCTGCTTGACGATGGCGAGACCCACGCCCATGCCTTCGAACTCGCCCGCCTGGTGCAGTCGCTCGAATACACCGAAGAGCTTGCCGGCGTAACGCATGTCGAAGCCCACGCCGTTGTCGCGCACGAAGTAGACGCGCTCACCCGGCCCCTGTTGGCAGCCGATCGAGATGCGCGGCGGATTGCGCCCGCGCGAGAACTTCGCCGCATTGTCCAACAAGTTCACCAGCGCCTGGCGCAGCAAGCCAGGATCGGCGTACACCTCGCCGAGCTGCTGCGGATCGACGTCGATCTCGATCGGCTCGACCAAGCGGATGTCTTCGAGGATCGGACGCAGCAACGCCCACAGGTCGACCCGCCGGCGCTCGATCGGCCGCCGGCTCACCAGCGCGAAACTGAGCAGGTCGTCGATGAGCTGCGTCATTTGCCGGATGTTTCGACGCACGGCGACAGCGTGATACTGCTGCCTTTCATCGAGCGGACCGACGGCTTCGACAAGCCGCGCGGCGTGCCCGTCGATCGCCCGCAGCGGCGCCCGCAGATCGTGCGAAACGCTGTAGGCGAACGCCTCGAGATCGCGATTGGCGGCGCACAGCTCCCGATTGGCGTCCTCGAGCTGCGCGGTGCGTTCGGCGACGCGCAACTCGAGCGTCTGCTTGAGCACTCGCTCCTGTTGCGCGAGCGCCCGATCGGCGTCGATGCGCTCGCGCAACCGCTGCCGGCTCAGCGCCAGGACCGAGACGACGAGCGCAAGCAGCACGGTGATCGCCGAGCCGCTGATCGCGACGATCTGTGCGGCCGAAGGCAGCGGTCCTGCGAGCTTCTCTCCAGCCAACACCCGCAGCGTCCAGGTATGCCCCGCAACGCTCACCCACCGGATTTGCGAAGCGCGCTCGTCCTGCGGCCGTCGCGCACTGCGATACAACAGCGCCTCGGGCGCGACCTGAGCGCCGTCATACACCTCGAACACGGCGTCGGCGGCCGCCAGATCGAGCACGTCGGAGAAGAATTCGATGGCGCGAAACGGGCTGTATACGAAGCCGCGAAGCTCGCTGCGGCGCTCCTCGACGCCGCCGGGCGTCGCAACCGTCTCGTAGACCGGGAGATACAGGATGAAGCCGGGATTGTCCTCGCCCGCGAACTCCTGCACGAGGCGCACCTTCGCCGACAGCGCTGGCTTCCCCTGATCGCGGGCGCGCTCCATGGCGGCGCGGCGCACCGGATCGCTCATCATGTCGTAGCCGACGGCGCGCCGATTGCGCGCGTCGAGCGGCTCGATCAACACGATCAGCGTTTCGGGAAGAGGCTTGTCGGCGGCGGCCGTCGCGATGCGCTTGCCGAACCCGAGCGGTTCGGCGACGCGACTCCAGTACTCCACGTCGGCGGAGCTGCGGATCGGGGCCGCAAATCCGACGCCGCGCACCCCCGGGTATACGGCGGCGAGGCTCAACTGACTGCAGAACACGCGCCACTGCTGCGCCGTCAGCGGCCACACGGCGCCGAGCATTCCCGCTCCGGCGCGCAGCAGACCCTCATGCGCGAGAAGGCGGTTCTCCAACGTGAGCTGCACATCCGCGGCATGCACCGCCAAGGCGTCGCGCACGCCACGCTCTTCCGCCTGCGCGGTCGCGCGCCATGCAATCCAGGTGAGCGTGACGCCCGCGATGAGCACCAGCGCGGTGAGCAGCGCGCCGGGAACCCCGTAGAGCAGTGAAGCGTCGCGCGCCGGCGAAAGCGGGACCGAGGCCATGGGTCCCAGAGTATGGGTCAGCGCTCGCAGGCGCGCCCATGCGCGTTATTACGGTCCCTGCCGGATGCACGTTCGGCCAGCGACGTGCACATCGACGCTGACGACATTCTCTCAGCGGTGCGCAGTCAGCGGCCCGGCGTGTTGGCCCAGCCCGCCGCCCAGCGCCAGCGCCAGATCCACGGTGTTGAGTAGTGCGTCACGTTCCGCCGCGACCAGATCGATCTGCGCCTGGAACAGACCACGGCGTACGTCCAGCAGCTCCAGGTAGGCGATATCGCCCTGGTCATAGCGCAGCTCTGCGAGCTGCGCGGCGCGACCGAGCGCCGTCACCTGTTCTACGTTCGCCTCGCGAACGCCCGCGATCAGCTCCTGGCTCCGCATCGCATCGAGCACTTCCCGGAAAGCCGTCTGCACGGTGCGTGCGTATTGGCCGTGGCGCTCCTCGCGCACGGCTTGCGCGCGGGCGACATTGGCCCGCAGGCGTCCACCCTGGAAAAGCGGTTGCAGCAGTCCGCCGCTCGCGGTCCAAGCCTGCGTGGGCTCGGTGAAGAGATCGCTGAGCTCGGTGCTGATCGAGCCGAACGCCCCCGTAAGACTGATCGTCGGAAACAGCGCCGCCCGCGCTACGCCGACGTCCGCCGCGGCGGCGGCCAACGCCGCTTCGGCGGCGCCGATGTCCGGTCGCCGCTCGAGAACGGCGGACGGCAAAGCGGCCGGCAAGGCCGCCGGCGACGGCAGCACCGCTCCCGGCAGGTCGATGGCGCGATCGACCAGCTCCTGCGGCGAGCGTCCGAGCAGCACGCCCAGCGCATTGGTGCGCAGTACGAGCTCGCGCTCCAGCGTGTGCAACGACACGCGCGCCGCCGCGGCTTCCGCTTCCGCGCGGCGGAACGTGAACTCGTCGCTCTCACCTGCATCGTAGCGCAGCCGCTCGATGCGCAAGGACTCCTCGCGGGAAGCGAGCGTATCGCGGCTCCGGGCGAGTTGCTCGGCGGCCGCAATCAGTGAAAAGTAGCCGCGCGCGACCTCGCCGGTCAGACTCAATTTCACCGCCTCGCGTCCGAATTCGCTGTTGAGGAGCTGTGCGCGCGCGGACTCCGAAGCGCGCTTATATCGGCCCCACAAGTCGAGCTCGAAACTCACGGCGCCTTGCACCGTGTACATCGTGCGATGACGCTCGACGCCCGGCAGTTGCAGCACTGCTTCGCTGTTCTTCGAGCGCGTTGCGTCGCCCTGCGCATCCAGCCGCGGCAGCCGGTCGGCGTTGGCGATACGCAGCGTCGAACGCGCCTGCTCGACGCGCGCCGCCGCGATCGCTACATCCGGGTTGTGCGCAAGCGCTTCGTCGATCAGCTCATCGAGCGTCTCATCATCGAACAGCTCCCACCACGGATCCGGCAAGGAGACTGCGCCGGCCGACTGAGCTGGCAGCTCGTCAGGCAGAGACTGTGGCCGCGGACCAGGATCCACGCGCGTGACGATGCAGCCGGCGAGCGATATCGACAACAACAGTACACAGACTCTACGCATATCGATTCTTCGTCCTTCGTTCGATCCTGTCAGCCGCTCACCGCCGGCCGTTGCATCTCGGCGGCGCGTCCGGCGCGTCGTTCGCTCCAACCCGCGATCCAGCGGAAGAACAGCGGCACGAACAGCGTCGCTATGAAGGTGGCCGCGAGCATGCCGCCGATCACGCTCGTGCCGAGCGAGTGCCGGCTCGCAGCCCCGGCGCCCGAGCTGATCGCGAGCGGCAGCACGCCGAACATCAGCGCCAACGAGGTCATGATAATCGGGCGGAAGCGCAAGCGCGCGCCGGCGACCGCGGCGTCCATCAGCGGCATGCCCTCGTGATGCTTCATCAGCGCGAACTCCACTATCAGAATCGCGTTTTTCGCCGCGAGACCGATCAGCGTCAGCATGCCGATCTGGAAGTAGATATCGTTCTCCAGGCCGCGCAGGAACGCCGCGGCGAGCGCGCCGAATGCTGCGAACGGCACGGCTAGGATCACCGCGACGGGCAGCGTCCAGCGCTCGAACTGCGCAGCGAGAATCAGGAACACCATCAGCACGCCGAGCAGATATACCTTGTTGGAGGCGCCCCCGGCCGCTTTCTCCTGATAGGCGACGCCCGTCCAGGCGAGCTCGTACCCCTCGGGCAGCACCTCCTCGGCGACCTCCTCCGCGACCCGGATCGCATCGCCGGAGCTGTAGCCGGGCGCCGCGCCGCCCATGACCATCGCAGAATTGAATACGTTGAAGCGCTCCACGATCTCGGGGCCGGTGACCTCGCGGATGGCGGCGATTGCGGTCAGCGGCACGAGGTCTCCGGAGCGCGAACGCACGTACACGTTGCGGATGTCGTCGGGATACGCGCGAAAGCGCGGTTCGGACTGCAGCTGCACCTGGAACACACGTCCGGAGCGGTTGAAATCGTTTACGTACAACGCGCCGAAGGTGCTCTGCAGCGTGTCGAACACCTCATTGACCGGCACGCCGAGGCTCATCGCCTTCTCGCGATCGAGGTCGATGCGCATTTGCGGCACGCTCGCGCTGAACGTGGTCGTTACGCCCGCAAGCTCAGGTCGCTGGGAAGCAGCCTGCACGAACCGCTGCGCGACGTCTTCCAAGTCCTTCATCGAACCGCGGCCGCGCGACTGGATGAACCCTTCGAATCCGCCGGTCATCGACAAGCCTTCGATCGGCGGCGGCTCCACCGCGAAGAAGAACGCGTCCTTCACTCGCGCTCCGGCCGCGGCGACCGCATCGACGACCGCTTTCGGCGTCATGTTCTGCTCGCCGATGCGCTCGCTCCAATGCTTCATCGACAGCCAGGTGATCCACGCGTTGGTCTTGAACGCGAATGTCAGCGCATCCAGGCCGGCGACGCTCACGGCGTTGGTCACCGCCGGATGATCGAGCATCTGGCCTTCCAAGGCGTCGACGGCGGCGACGGTCCGATCCAGCGAAGCCGCGTCCTGCAGCACGCCGATCACGAACACGTAACCCTGGTCCTCGGCGGGCGCGAGCGAGCTCGGCACGGCGCGAAACAAACTCAGCATCACGACGATCATGACGGCGAACACGCCCAACGCGAGCGCGCCGCGCTTCATGAAGAACCGCACGCCGCTCTCGTAACGACCCGTCATGCGCTGAAACCACTGGTTGAACTTTTGCAAGAACCCGTGGTGCACGACGTCCTCGCGCCGCAATAACAGGGCGCAGAGCGCCGGGGTGAGCGTCAGCGCGACGAAGCCGGAGATCGCCACCGAGACCGAGATGGTCACGGCGAACTGCCGGTACATCTCGCCGACCAGGCCGCCCACGAAAGCGACCGGCAGGAACACCGCGGTCAGCACCAGCACGATCGCAATGACCGGACGCGTCACTTCGCCCATGGCCTTCATCGTGGCCTCGGGCGCCGGCAGGTTCTCCGTCGTCATGATGCGTTCGACGTTTTCCAGCACCACGATCGCATCGTCCACGACGATGCCGATCGCAAGCACCATGCCGAACAGCGTCAGCATGTTGATCGAGAAGCCGAAGGCGTACATGGCGGCGAAGGTCCCCACCAGAGACACGGGCACGGCGAGCATCGGAATGATGGTGGCGCGCCAGTTCTGCAGGAACAGCAGCACGACGAAGAACACCAGCACCATCGCCTCGAGCAGCGTCTTGACCACTTCCTTGATGGACGCCTGGACGTACTGGATGGTGTTGTGCGGGATCGCGTACTCCATCCCCGGAGGGAAATCCCTCGACAGCTCCTCCAGGCGCGCCTTGACCGCGCCGCCCGTCTGGAGCGCATTCGCACCGGGCTGCAGGAACACGGCGATCATGGCGGCTTCCTTGCCGTCGATGGACGATTCGAAGTTGTAGGTCTGCGCCCCGAGCTCGACGCGCGCGACGTCGCGCAGGCGCACGACCGATCCCGCGTCGGTGGCGCGCACCACGATCTGCTCGAACTCCTCGGGCGTCGCCAGCCGACCCTGCGCGGTGACCGAATACGTGAAGTCGACATGCTCGCCCATCGGCTCGACGCCGATGCGGCCGGCCGCGAACTGTGAATTCTGCTGCCGGACCGCCGCGACCACGTCCGCAGGCGTGAGGCCGAGCTGCGCCAGCTTGTCGGGCTGCATCCAGATACGGATCGCGTACGGGTGCGCCCACATATGCGCATCGCCTACGCCTGGCACGCGGCGCACCTCATCGAGGATGTTGAGCGTCGTATAGCTGCTCAGCGAAAGCATGTCGTGGCTGCCGTCCGGCGAGCTGAGCGCGATGATCTGCAGCAAGCTCGCCGACGCCTTGCGCACCACCACGCCTTGACGACGCACTTCCTCGGGCAGGCGGGGCACAGCGGCCTGAATGCGGTTGTTGACGTTGATCGCGGCGAGGTCCGGATCGGCGCCCACGGCGAACGTGACATTGATGGCGAGCGCGCCGTCGCCGGAGCTGACGGAGCTCATGTACAGCATGTCTTCTACGCCGTTGATCTGCTCTTCGAGCGGCGCAGCGACGGTTTCGGCTATGGTCTCGGCCGTCGCTCCGGGGTAGTTGGCGGAGACGGTGACCATGGGCGGGATGATTTCCGGATACGCCGAGATCGGCAGCGCGCGCATTCCGCCCAGCCCCGCGATCACAATGAACGCGGAGATCACGCACGCGAAGATCGGGCGCGTGATGAAGAAGCGGGAGATCATGCGTCCTCCTCACCTGCGGCGCGGGCGCCATCGCCTGGCGCGCTCGCGCGATCGTCGGCGCCGGCTTGGCGTGCGGCCGCATCCACCGATACGGCGTTCACCTGCAGTCCAGGCCGCACCTTGAGGACGCCTTCGACGATAAAGCGCTCGCCCTCGGACAGTCCGGCCGTCACGATAATGCTGTTGCGCGTGGTGCGCCCGACCTGTACGGGCCGCGCCTCGACCTTCTCATCCTCGCCCACGACATACACGAACGGTCCCTGGGCGCTGCTCATGACCGCCTTGCGCGGGATCGCAACCGCGCTCGGCAGGGCCACGCCCTCGATGCTGGCGCGCACGAACTGCCCCGGAATGAGCTTGCCATGCGGATTGCTCAGCACCGCGCGGACACGCACCGTGCCGGTGTTCGGATCCACTGCGTTGTCGATGAAAGTGATCCTGGCGGTCTCGGGGTGCTCGATCCCGTTCTGCAGCTCGAGCTTCACGACCAGCGGCGCTTGCGGCTCGCTGTCCGCGCTGGCCCGCAGCAGCGCCGCCTCCGACTCGGGCGCGGCGAACTCCACGTACAGCGGGTCGACCTGCACGATGCGGGTGAGCAGACTCGAGTCCTGGTCGGTCGAGACCAGGCTGCCCTCGGACATGACCTCGCGGCTAGCGAGCCCGGAAATCGGCGCGCGCACGTCCGTGTATTCGAGATCGAGCTGCGCCATGCGCAGGCTCGACTCCGCCGCCTGCAGGTTCGCCTGCGCGACTTCGTATGCAGAGACCACCTCGTCGCGCCGGCTCTGGCTCACCGCGTTCTGCTCGAAGAGCGGCAGCACACGGTCGCGCTGCCGGCGCGCCTCGTCGAGGCGCGCGCGGGCCACGGCGACTTCGGCGCGCGCCGCCGCGAGCCGCGCGCGGACCGGCTCGGGGTCGATCAGGAACATCGGCTGACCCTGACGCACCCAGCCGCCTTCTTCGTAACGCCGCTTGATGAGGATGCCGCTGACGCGCGCCCGCACCTCGACTTCTCGCGAACCCACCGTCCGCGCGGTGTACGTCAGCTCGAGCGGCGCCGGAGTCTTCTGCAGCGTCTGCACGGCGACTTCAGGCGGCGGCGGCGCGTGCATCTGGTCGGACTGGCTGCAGGCGCCGAGTGCGACCGCGCATGCGACCAGCAACAGCGAGCGCAGCGTTACGGGCGGACGACTGGGGCGCAGTGTGGGGCGCAACATGCGAATTCACCTGGAATGATTACGAAAACGCCGCGCCGCCCTCGATCGAAGGCGACGCGCGTAGTGAAGGACGACGCGACAGGCGCCAAGTCGACGACTCAACCGCGTCCTGCGAATGCTTCCTCTGCCATCTTCAGAAGTTCCTCAACGACTTGCGCCCGCTGCTGATCGCTCAGACAGGAGATGCGCAGCCACTCGCGTATTTTCAGCCCCTCGACCGCAAGCAACACCACGACTGCGCGCGCGAAATGAATTTGCGGGCACACCAGCTGCTGCGTAGAGCGCTCGACGGTTTCACGGATCACCTCCAGCAGCGCCGGGTCGTTGGCGGCGGCCGCCAGCAGGGCGGCGCCCATCGTCTTCGATCGCGGGTCGTCGCCCAGCAAGCCGAGGATGCAAGCCTTCAGCTCCCTGCCCGATTCATGCTCGTGCAACTCGCAGCGCGCCGCGTCGACGCATTGCTGCTGGTGGTCCACATAGCGTTGCGCCAGGCCGCCCAGCAGCGATTCCTTGGTCGGGAAGTGATAGAGCAAACCGCCCTTACTCACGCCCGCCGCCTGGGCCACGAGGTCCAGGGTCAGCCGCGCGGCGCCCACTTGACTCACCACGCGCTCGGCGGCTTCCAGGATCCGATCGCGTACGGGGGTGAGCGCGAGCGTGACTTCGACCATGGACGATGCTTCTTCGGGCTGCAGCGACTGTACCGGCTGGACGGTATTGTGCCGTCCAGCCGGTACAGTCGCCAATAACATTTCGTCACACCCTCATCGCACAACATGTCAGCCCGTTCTGACGCGACCGCGCGCGAACGCTTGAACGGCCAGGTAGCGTCAACCATTGGCCGCCACACGATCGAGGCGTGGCCGTCGTCCAATGACCGGCTCGGCGGTGTTCACCGCCGTCCGATCCAGCTGGCTGTTTATCCAAGCCCATCCAACTAGACTTTATCCAGCAAGATCTCGAAAGCGCATCGCGATTGTTCAAGCGAACCAAATAAGCCGCCCGTGTATCTCGCTAATTCCGACGAGACGTTCAAGCTGCGCTTAAGAACCGACTCTGGATTGACTGCCGACCCACCTGGGATTTGGACGCATTTTAGCGGCCGGACCACTGCTTGCCAGCATGCGGCCATGCGAAGCGCTGAACCGCTGGTCAGTCATAGTGAAGACGCCGCGTGAGTCTCGCGAGACGCCCTCACAACCGCCGACGCCCTGCGATCCGGCGAAGGCGAGTGCATGCGCCGAGGCGCGCTGCAAGGACAACGGACTGACGATTGCTTCATGTGTGCGGCCGATCATTTGAATCGAGGTGCGCAGTGCTACGCTGAATCCGGGTAATCGCTCAACGCGCGAGTGCGATGCGGCCGCCGATATGATGGAATGACGTGCTGCACGCGAGGCGCGCTCTTATCCGCTCGCTTTGTGTGAACCAGCCAGCGACGCAGCCGGCTCGGCTCGACGCGCGCACGAATGCGTACGGTATAGACGCGTACTCAGAACACACGGCTCGGCGCCAACGTCGCACAGCCGGCCCAGGGAGAATGCATGCAGGGTTTCGAGACAGCTGCGGCCAGCACCAAGGACATCATCTCGCCGAGCTCCGCCTCTCTACTCGCGGCTTCGGACGTGCTGCTGGCGCTCGCTTATCTCGCCATCCTCTTCGTTCTCGTATACATGACTTGGCGCAGGCGCGACCTGCGCTTCAACTTGCTCGTCTTGTGCTTCGGCGTCTTTCTCGCTACGAGCAGCATCACACACGTCGTCGGGGCTTTCGGCGGCTATCTCGTCCCTGCATGGTTGAACAGCGCGCTTCGCATGGTGACCGCCGCCGCCTCGGTCCCGACCGTCGTTCTGCTGTGGCGCTCGCTGCCCAACATCCTCTCTCTGCCCAGCCGACGGGAGCTGCGCGACGCGAACGAGTCTCTCGCGCGCGCAAATCGCGAGCTCGAAGCGTTCACTGCTTCGGTGTCGCACGATCTGCGCTCTCCGCTCACGACCATCGCCGGACAGGCGGGCATGCTCGAACTGTCGATGCCCAATGCGAGCGAGGATCAGGTCCGACGCATGCATCGCATCCAGCGCAGCGTGCGTCAGATGTCCGAGCTGATCGAGGCGCTGCTCGCCCTGTCGCGCATCTCCCGCCACACCCTGCGCCGCGAGCACGTCAACATCAGCGATCTGGTGGAGGACATCGTGCTCGAGCACCGGCAGAAGGATCCCGGCCGCGCCGTCGAGGTGACGGTGCAGCCTCACATGCACGCGCACGGCGATCGCCGTCTGCTCGCCGATCTTTTCCAGAACCTGATCGCCAACGCCTGGAAATTCACCTCCAAGACGCCGGACGCGCGCATCGAGATTGGGCAGTCGCAGTGCAGCGAGATGGCGACGCTGTACGTACGCGATAACGGCGCGGGATTCGACATGCAGTACGAGAGCAAGCTGTTCAAGCCCTTCCAGCGCCTGCACGGCCCGACGGAGTTCGAAGGCTCAGGCATCGGGCTCGCCACGGTGGCGCGCATCGTGGACCGGCACGGCGGTCGGATCTGGGCCGACGGCGCACCGAACGCCGGGGCGACCTTCTATTTCACCCTGCCCACGGCGCCGATCACGGATGAGTTCCTGGCGAGGCGGAGTGAGAAGCGGTTGCTAGTCAGCGGTTGAAGCGGTTAGCGGTTAGCGGTTAGTGAGCATGCGGCGTCGGCGCCGTTGCCCCCTCACTCGGCGCCGATCGAGACGCGCCGGCGGCCTAGCGTCGGCCAAAGCGACGCTGCTGGTTTTTTCTAACCGCTAACCGCTTCCGTCTTACTCCGCTCGCAGCGCCTCCACCGGCTCGAGCCGCGCCGCACGCATCGCCGGCAAGACGCCGGAAACGAGCCCGACCGCCACCGCAAGCGCCTCGGACATCACAATGAACGGCAATGAATAGCTGACCGGCAACGCGGGAACCGCCAGATCCAGGCTGGCCGCGACAGCAAGGCCGACCACCAGACCGCCGCCGCCGCCGATAGCGGCCAGCAGCACCGCCTCGGACAGAAACACACGCAGCACCTGGCTGCGAGCCGCACCGAGCGCGCGCAGCAACCCGATTTCCGTCGTGCGCTCCCGCACGCCGATCGTCATGATCGTGAAGATGCCCACTCCACCCACCAGCAGCGAGATGCTGCCGAGCGCGCCGACGGCGAAAGTGAGCACGCTCAGCACGGAGCCCAGCGTATCGAGCATCTGCTGCTGCGTCGTGATCGTGAAGTCCTCGTCGCCATGACGCGCGATGAGAATGCGCCGCACGCCTTCGACGACTTCCTGCACGCTCGCGTCCTCGGCGTGACTGACCTGGATCTCGAACACGCTCTGGCGATCGAACAGCTCGAGCGCGCGCGCAGTCGGCACGAACACCGTGTCATCGAGATCGAAACCCAGCGTCGTGCCCTTGGGCTGCATGACGCCCACGACGCGATAGCGCTGACCGCCCACCCGCACGTTGCGCCCCAGCGGATGCTCGCCGCGGAACAATTCCTCGTTCATCTTGGCGCCGAGCACGGCCAGATTGCGCGGCGCGCGCGGATCGTCCTCGGGCAGGAAGCGCCCCTGTGCGACTTCGAAGCGGAAGGCTTCGGCGAATGAAGGGCCTACGCCGAGAATCGTGGTGCGCCGCTTGCGTCCCAACGCTTCCACTTCGGCGTTGCCCTGCATCATCGCGTTGGTTGAGAGCACGTGCGGCGCGCGAGCGAGCGCCTGAGCGTCATCCACTGTCAGCGGGCGCACATTGCCGAACGCGCCGATCGATCCGCCGAGCGTTTGGGTGCGCCCTGGCGTCACGCTGATGATGTTCGTGCCGAACTGCGTGAACTCGGAAAGCACGAACCTGCGCACGCCCTCGCCAATGGATGTCAGCAGCACGACGGCGGCGACGCCGATCCCGACGCCCAGCGCCGTCAGCGATGCCCGCAGGCGATGCGCGCGAATGGAGCCGGAGGTCAGGCGGACGAGATCGGCAAGGCGCATCACAGCCGCCTCTGCCTGCAGCGCTTGACAGTGATCGCACGCTCCGAGCGGTCGTTCGACACTATCCCTGGCGAGCTCGGAACGCCGCCTCGCGGCGCCCCAGCGCTCGACGGCTCGATGAGCGGCGCCGCACCCACGCTCACTTCCTTCCTGCGAGCGCTGCGACCGGATCGAGTTGCGCAGCGCCGCGCGCCGGCGTCCAGCCGAACAATACGCCGCTCACGAGCGCGGTCGCGAGCGCCAGCCCGATCGCCCAGAACGGCGCATGGAGCGGCAACGCCGGATACAGACCACGCACGGCCCAATTGGCCGCGAATCCGACTGCAAGGCCGGCGAGCGCGCCGGCGATCGACAGCAACACGGCCTCTGTCAGAAACAGCGCGGTGATCTGGCGTCGGGTCGCGCCGATCGCCTTCAGCAGGCCGACCTCGGCGGTGCGCTGACTGACCGACACCAGCATCACGTTCATGATGAGCACGCCCGCCACCACCAGGCTGATCGAAGCGATGCCGGCCAGGGTGAGCGTCAGTGCGGTGAAGATGCGGTCGAAGGTGGAGAGCAGCGCATCCTGCGTGATGACCGTGACGTCCTCCTCGCCCTGATGGCGCTCACGGATCGCAGCGACCACCGCTTGCTGCGCGCGCGGCAAGGCCTCACGGCTGCGTGTCTGGATCAGCAGCCGGAACAGCGATTCGGTATTGAACAGCGCTTGCGCCGCGCCCACCGGAACGATCACCAGCTCCTGCGAGTCGAGGCCGATCGTACGCCCCTCGTCGCCCAACACGCCGATCACGCGGAAACGGCGGTCGCCGATGCGCAGATTCGCGCCGAGCGCGTCGCGCGCCGGAAACAGTTCGCGGGCGATGTTCGCACCGATGACGCACACCGCCCGGTCAGCCGCCAGCTCGCCCTCCGGCAGGAAGCGACCGCGCTGCAGCTCGAAGGCGTAGATCTCGAGGAAGTCGGAGTTCGCGCCCAGCACCGGCGCCTCCCGTTCGAGCGCTCCGACTGAAACGGGCGCCGAACCGACCACCAGCGGCGCAACGCGTTCGACTTCCGTAATACGAAGCACCGCCTGAGCATCGCCGAGCGTGAGATCGCGCGGCGTCTCTCCGCTCAGCAAACCCGGGGCCACGCCGCCAGTTTCTGAGCGGCCGGGAATCACGATGATCAGGCGCGCGCCCAAGGCCTGGAACTCGCCCGTGACATACCTCCGCGCGGCTTCTCCCAGAGACGTGAGCACCACCACCGACGCCACGCCGATGCTCATCGCGAGCAGCAGCATGAGGCTGCGCAGCCGCGCGCGCAGCGCGGATTGAGCGGACAGACGCAACAGATCG
The DNA here is from genome assembly GCA_034005205.1 of Steroidobacteraceae bacterium. Classification (GTDB taxonomy): domain Bacteria; phylum Pseudomonadota; class Gammaproteobacteria; order Steroidobacterales; family Steroidobacteraceae; genus Steroidobacter. The sequence goes on from JAVEVD010000001.1 coordinate 44,659, forward strand.
CGGAATGACATTTATGAGTGGGGTCTGAAGCGGATAGCGGATAGTGGTTAGCGGTCCGCTAACCGCTAACCGCTAACCGCTTCCTTCTCCCTATCCTCCACGATCCTGCCGTCCCGCATCCTGATGCGGCGGCGCGCGCGGTCGCCGACTTCGATATCGTGGGTCACCACGAGCAGCGTGATGCCCGCTGCATTTAGCGACTCGATGGCGTTGAGCACTTCGGCGCCCGAGGCGTGATCGAGATTGCCGGTAGGCTCGTCGGCCAGCAGGACAGTGGGCTTCATCACCATCGCGCGGGCGATCGCGACGCGCTGACGCTGACCGCCCGACAGCTCGTTCGGACGATGGTGCGCTCGATCGGCGAGACTGAGGCTGTCGAGCAGCTCGGTTACGCGCCGCCGACGCTGGGCTGCGGGCTCGCCGGCGAGCACCATCGGCAGCTCGATGTTTTCGAACGCGGTCATGCGCGGCACAAGGTGGAAGGACTGGAAGACGAAGCCGATCTTGCGGCCGCGCATCAGCGCCAGCTCGTCGTCGCTGAGAGAGATGGTGTCTCGTCCATCCAGCAGGTACTCACCGCTGGTGGGCCGATCGAGCAGGCCGATGATGTTGAGGAGCGTGGATTTCCCGGAACCGGACGGACCCATGATCGACAGGTACTCGCCCGACTCGATGCGCAGGTCCACCTCATCCAGCGCGCGCACCTGCTGATCCCCCATGACGAAATGGCGGCTCACGCTGCGCAACTCGATCATCGCGCGGCCGCTCGGCTGCTTTCCTGAGCGTACGCGGCGGCGCCGTCCGCCAGGCCTTCGCGGTCGATGCTGACGACGACGCGATCACCTTCGTTGAGCCCGGCGAGCGCCTCGGTGTATTCCCAGTTGCGCAGGCCGGTTTCGATCTGCCGCAAGATCACCCGGCCTGCATCGGCGTCGTAGAGGTACACGCGATCCCCTTCGAGGAGCGCGCGCGTAGGGATGCGCAGCGCATTCTCGCGCTCCTGCAGGACGACTTCGATGTCCGCGCTGTAGCCGGGCAGCAACTGCACGCCCTCGATCTGCTCCAGCTCGGCCTCGACTTCCACGGTGCGGGCCTGCTTTTCCAGATCGAGCACGTACGGCGCAACGCGTCGCACGTGCGCCGGGAAAGTGCGGTCGCGAAAGGCGTCGAGCGTCACACGCGCGCGCATGCCTTGGCGGATGCGCGGCGCATCCACTTCATCGATCGGCGCCGTCACGTAGATGCAGCTCGCGTCGATCACGTCGACGGCCGGCGGCGTCGGGATGCCCACCGGCGAAGGCGTAACGAACTCGCCCAGCTCGCCGTTGATCTCCGCAACCACGCCGTCGAACGGGGCGCGCAGCAGCATGCGCTCGATCGACGCATGCGCCTGCGCGATCCGCGCCTCGGCCACCTTGATGTTCTCGGTGGCGGCCCGGCAGGCCGCCTCCCGACTCTCCGCTTCGCCCTGCGCCTGATCGACCACATCCTCCGCGACGAGTTTGCGGGCCAGCAGCTTTTGAAGTCGATCGGCCTCGCGCCGCGCAACCTTGGCGGCGACGCAAACCTCTTCGGCCCGGGCCTGTGCGGCCGCCGCGTCGCGCTCGGCCAGCAAGAGCTGCGCCTTGATGTCTTCGCGCCAGAGCTCGAGCAGCACCTCGCCTGCTTTCACCCGGTCGCCTTTCTCGACCGGCAGGCGCGCGATCTGGCCGCCTGACGGCGGCGCGAGACGCGCTCGCAGGCAGGCTTCGATCGACCCGGCGCGCGTGTTGGTGACGGTTTCGGACACTACGCCGCGCTCAACCGGCGCGACCTCCACGGCGATCGCCTCCGGGCGCATCGCATGGAACGCCCCGACCGCCAGCACGACGACCGCGCCGCCGATGATCAAGGAAGTGCGGCGCTTCATACCGTGCAATCCGGGGCCGACAAATCGAAACCTGACGACTCGATTAGCTTGAGCATGAAGTAGTTGATGCTTGCCGCACCCTCTCGACTGACTTGGCTGATCACGTGAGCGCTGCTCGATTCTGCAGAGTACCATCCAACGGACTGGCGGTGATCGTGGGGCGTGGATCGGCGAAGCCGCGGCGGCGACCGGCCAACACAGCGGCTTACAGGGCGTGCGATCCCGGGTTTAGAATCCGCCGCTCCCATGGCGACGGCGGCCCACAGGACCTCATGGCCCTCGACCAGAACGCTCTCGACAGTCTGCGCATCGAACGCGACAGCGACGCCGAACCGACCGAGTCGAGGCGGATCTACAAGTGGGTCATCCTCGCGGCGCTGTTGCTGGCCGCAATCGCCGCCGGCTATGCGATGTTGCGCAACGACGCAGCGCCAGTCGACACGATCACCGTGCAGGCGGCGGCGGCCGACAGCTCGGGCGGCGTAGGCGCCGCGGTGCTCAATGCTTCCGGGTACGTCGTGGCCCGACGGCAGGCGACCGTCTCGGCCAAAGTCACCGGCAAGGTGGCGGAAGTGCTGATCGAAGAAGGCATGGAGGTCAGCGAGGGTCAGTTGCTCGCTCGGCTGGACGATCAGACGCAGCAGCCGCTTTACGAGCTCGCGCAGCGCCAGCTTGATGCGGCCCGCAAGAACCTCGAGGAAGTCGAGGTGCGCATCGCCGAAGCCGAGCGCAATCTGCAACGCATGGAGCGGCTTCGCAAGGACAATCTGGTGAGCGTCGCTCAGCTCGACCAGGCGCAGGCGGAGTTCGCCGCGCTGACCGCCCGGCTGGAAGCGCTGCGCAGCGAGGTGAAAGTCGCCGAGGGCGGCGTACGCGTGCGCGCGCAGGAGCTCGAGGATCTGGAGGTGCGCGCGCCGTTCGCCGGAGTGGTCATTTCCAAGGATGCGCAACCGGGAGAGATGATCTCGCCGATCTCTGCCGGCGGCGGGTTCACTCGCACCGGCATCGCCACGCTCGTGGACATGGACTCGCGCGAGATCGAAGTAGACGTCAACGAGGCGTTCATCAATCGAGTACAGCCGAACCAGCGCACCGAGGCTGTGCTCGATGCGTATCCGGAGTGGAGAATCCCAAGCCATGTGATCAACATCGTGCCGACTGCCGACCGGCAGAAGGCCACGGTGCGCGTGCGCATCGCCTTCGATGAGCTCGATCCGCGTATCCTGCCGGACATGGGCGTCAAGGTGAGCTTCTTCGAGGAAGCAGAGCAGCTGAGCGACGCGGCGACGCGTCCGGCGGTGCGCGTGCCTGCCGCAGCGGTGGTGCGCGAGGGCGAGGTGAGCTACGTGTGGCGCGTCGTGAACGACAAAGTCGAGCGCGTGGCCGTACGCGTCGGCGCGGAGCGCAACGGGCAGATCGAGGTGTTGTCCGGCGTGAGCCCAGGAGACGTCCTGGCGGCCAGCGCGGTCGAGGCCCTGAGCGAAGGCGCTGCGGTGCGACCCCGGTAAGGTTCAAGGGCGTCGGGTTCGCAACCCACCGAATCTCGCCAGCAGACTGAGCGCATTCAACATGCAACCTGGGGAAGCTCTGATTTATTTACTACCCTGATCATGCAAGTCGAAGAGGCGCCCTTGATGCAAGGGCTTCGAGTGCATCGACATCACGGAAGCAAGAGTAGATCAGAGGCTCCCTGGCAAACCTGATGTCGATGGAGGAAAGGGCGTGCTGGTGAGACTGCGAGCGGTGACAAAAGACTACCGACGCGGCGCCGAGACGGTGCAGGTGCTGCGCAAGCTCGACCTGGACATTCCTTCCGGGGATTTCCTGGCGCTGATGGGGCCTTCGGGATCCGGCAAGTCCACGCTGCTCAATCTGATCGGCGGACTGGATCGGCCGAGCGCCGGCTCGATCGAGATCGCCGGCAAGCGCATCGACGCCATGAGCGAAGGCGAGCTCGGCCGCTGGCGCGCGCGCAACGTCGGGTTCATCTTCCAGATGTACAACCTGCTGCCGGTGCTGAGTGCGGAACGCAACGTGGAGCTGCCGCTGCTGCTCACGTCGCTGTCTGCGAGCGAGCGGCGCAAACGTGTGCAAGCCGCGCTCGCCCTCGTGGGACTGACCGAACGCGCCAAGCACAAGCCGCGCGAGCTGTCCGGCGGCCAGGAGCAGCGTGTCGGCATCGCGCGCGCCATCGTCTCCGACCCGACGATCCTGCTGTGCGACGAGCCGACCGGCGACCTGGACCGCAAGTCGGGCGATGAGATCCTCGAGCTGCTGCAGGCGCTGAACGAACAGCAGGGCAAGACGATCGTCATGGTCACGCACGATCCGCACGCAGCCGAGCGCGCGCGGCGCGTGCTTCACCTGGACAAGGGTCAGCTCGAACAGCGCGCAGCCTGAGGTGCGCCGCTGGAGTCTACAGGCCGCCAGTCCGGCGAAATGGTCGGCGGTCGTGAGCCATGGCTGCGAAGCCGCTGCATTCATCGCGACCAGTCGTTCAGCGTTTGCGTAAACGATCATGATCACACGCTACCTGCCGCTGCTGTGGGCGAATCTCATGCGCAAGCGCCTGCGCACGAGCCTTACGCTCGCATCGATCGTCATCGCGTTCCTGCTGTTCGGGCTGCTGCAGGCGCTGCGGCTCGCGCTCACCGGCACGCCCGAGCTCGCCGGAGTCGACCGGCTGATCACGATCCACAAGGTCTCGATCATCCAATCGCTGCCGCGGAGCTACCTCACCCGTATTCGCGGAGTCGACGGCGTGAAGGTGGCGACCTCGCTCGACTGGTTCGGCGGGATCTACCAGGACGATCGCAACCAGATCGGCTCGTTCCCCGTGGAGGTCGAGACCTTTTTCGACGTGTATCCGGAGTACCAGCTGCCGCCAGAGCAGCGGGCGGCCTGGGAGTCGGACCGCACTGCGGCGATCGTCGGGCAGGCGCTCATGGAGCGCTTCGGCTGGCAGGTGGGCGATGTGATCCCGCTCAGATCCAACATCTGGCGAAAGCAGGACGGCGGCAATGTGTGGGACCTGCGCATTGCGGGCGTCTATTCCGCCGAGAACGGCGACAACTCGGGCTTGTACTTCCACTACGACTATTTCAACGAATCGCGCACAGCCGACCGAGACCGCATCGGCTGGGTGGCGTTGCGCGTCGAGGATCCCGATCGCGCCGCGCAGATCGCCGCGCGCATCGATGAAATGTTCGCGAATTCCTCCACCGAGACGAAGACCACGACCGAGAAAGCCTTCGTTCAGGGCTTCGCCAATCAGCTGGGTAATATCGGCGCGCTGCTGACGGCGATCGCGGCGGCGGTCTTCTTCACCATGCTGCTGGTCACCGCCAACACGATGGGTCAATCGATTCGCGAGCGCATCAGTGAAATCGGCGTGATGAAAACGTTGGGCTTCTCGGCGTTCAACGTCACCTCCCTGGTGCTTGCCGAAGCGATGCTGGTGACGCTGCTCGGGGCCGCAATCGGCCTGACCCTCGCGAGTCTGGCCGTCGACGCCCTGGCGCAGGCGGTGCAGCAGTATTTCCCGCTGCTCGGGCTGCCGAACTCGACGTATGCGCTTGGCGCAGCGCTGGCGATCGGCCTCGGCGCAGCGGCGGCCGCGCTGCCGTGCGCCCAAGCCTGGCGGTTGAAGATCGTCGAGGCGCTGAGAAAATGAATTTCTGCGTCATGCATGAACCGCGCTGGCCGACCTGCAGCCTTCATGCATGATGCAGGGCGCTGCAGAGTTCTGATCGAGGTCGGGAGACGACTCAATGTCAGGTAATGCGCTTGCACAGATCGCGGCGATCACGTCCATGAACGTGCGCAACATGTCGGCGCGCGCAACCTCCTCGATCGTCGCGCTGGTCGGCGTCGCAGGCGTGGTCACCGTCCTCACGGGCGTGCTGTCCATCGCCGAAGGATTCCGCACCGTACTTGCACAGTCCGGCGCCGAGGATGTCGCCATAGTCCTGCGCAGCGGCGCCACCGAGGAAATGGGCAGCAGCTTCAGCAACGAGCAGACGCGCATCATCGCCGACGCGCCGCAGATCGCCCGGGACGATGCAGGACCGATCGTCTCACCAGAGCTGTACGTCGTGGTCGACGTGCCGCTCAAGTCCACGGGCACGCCCGCCAATGTGCCGATGCGCGGCGTCGGGCCGCAGGCGATGCAGTTGCGCGAAGGGTTTCGCATGATCGAGGGCCGCCCGTTCACGCCCGGCAAGTTCGAGGTCATGGTCGGACGCGGCGCAGCCGCGCAGTTCGCAGGGCTCGGTCTCGGCAGTCGTCTGCGCTGGGGCTCGACCGAGTGGATCGTGACCGGAATCTTCGGCGATCGCGGCGGGGTCGCCGAATCGGAGATCTGGACCGACGCCGTCGTTCTGCAGGGCGCCTACAACCGCGGCAATACGTACCAATCGGTGCGCGCCAAGTTGATCTCGCCCGATGCGCTGCGGGGGTTCAAGGATGCGCTCACCACCGACCCGCGACTGAGCGTGCGCATCTTCACCGAAAAGGAATATTACGAGGAGCTCTCCCGCAGCCTCGTGACGCTGATCCGCACCATCGGTACGGCGATCGCCCTGCTCATGGGCCTGGGCGCGGTATTCGCCGCGCTCAACACCATGTACTCCGCGGTCGCCGCGCGCAATCGCGAGATCGCCACCCTGCGCGCGCTCGGTTTCGGGCCGGCCCCGGTGGTGATTTCGGTGCTCGCCGAGGCATTGCTCATCGGGCTGATCGGCGGCTGCATCGGCATGGCGGTCGCGTACCTCGCATTCGACGGTCTGCGCACCTCGACGATCAACTTCGCCACCTTCAGCCAAGTGACCTTCGCGTTCGCGGTCACGCCCGAGGTGCTGGCGCAGGGTCTCATCTACGCACTCGCGCTCGGACTGATAGGCGGGCTGCTGCCGAGCGTCAGGGCGGCGCGCCTGCCGATCACCGCGGGCCTGCGCGAACTCTGAGGAACCTCTCACTTACTCCGAGAGGACGCAGCCGACGGCCCGTGGACACCGCTGGCGCATGAAGCAACAATCTTACGCATCCGCCGCACGCAGGCTTCACCGTGGCCATCAATCTCGACAGACTGGATCGCCGCATACTTGAGCTGCTGCAGCGGGACGGTTCGCTCACGGCCACGGAGATCGCCGATCGCATCGGCTTGTCCAAGGCGCCGTGCTGGCGGCGCATTCAGCGCTTGCGCGAAGCTGGCGTGATCGCGCGCACGGTGGCGCTGCTCGATGCAAGAAGCCTTAACCTGGGCACCACGGTTTTCGTGACCATCAGGACCGCCGATCACAGCGCCGCGTGGATGAACAAGTTCATTCGCGCGGTGCGCGACATGCCCGAGGTGACGGAGATCCATCGACTGAGCGGCGACGCCGACTACCTGCTGCGCGTGATCGTTCCGGACATCGGCGCTTACGACGCCGTGTACAAGTCGTTGATCGCCGCTTGCGAATTGCTCGACGTGAGTGCGAGCTTCTCGCTGGAAACCATCAAGCACACCACCGAGCTGCCGCTGCGGTACGCGCCTTCGAGCGAATGAGCTCGGTGAACGGGTCGATCAGAAAGAGCGACCGTCCACCGCCACGCGCTTCAGCGCCGACAGATCGACTCCCTCCAGACAGCGCACGTTGACCGCCGCGGTCGCTTTGCCGCTGCTGTCGGCGCCAAAGCCGAAGGGCGCGCAGCCGCAGGTGGGACAAAAGTGATGTCTGATGACGTGCTTGTTGAACGTATAGACGGCAAGCGCATCTTCCGGACAGTTCAACGTGACGCTCGAACGAGGCAGGAACCACAGCAAGTAGCCCTTACGGCTGCAATGCGAGCAGTTGCATTCGATCACCTGCTCGAGATCGCCGTCCGCCTCGAACGTAATGCGCCCGCAATGGCACTTGCCCTGATACCTCATGACGCTGCCTCCCGCCGGATGACGCAGATCCTGCTCGCAGCGCTTCGGCCTATCAAGCATTGGAACGCGGGTTCAGGGGGCGAACGAGGACGCCGCTTTCGGGGCCGAATTTGCGAATCTGGAAAACCGGTCCTTGCGCTGGAGTCAACTGTTGCTGTAACGCGACAGACGGCTCGCAATGCAGCGTTTTACTTCGTTAGAATGTGGCCCGCCGGCAACGCGCTGGCCGGCGCCGGTCACCGGCGCTGACTCTCATCACTAGGAGACTCTGAATGCAACGACGCACACTGAGCGTGCTGGCTGCGCTCGCGGCCGCGCTGCCCCTGGCGAGCCAGGCCGGGACGATGGATTACACCTTCGTCGAGCTTGGCTACGTGGACGCAGAAGTGGACGACTTCGACGTGGATGGCGACGGCTTCGAGTTGCGCGGCTCAGTCGCTTTCCATCCGAACTTCTTCGCGTTCGCCGAGTATCAGGACCTGGGCCTGGACGGCGGCGCAGACGTCACGACCATGCAGGTCGGCGTAGGCGGACGCTACGCGCTGAACGACAAGCTGGATCTGGTCGGCCGCTTGGGCGTGGTGCGGGCGGACCTGGAATGGCGCCGCTTCAACCTGGACGAGGACGAGGACGGCTTCACCATCGGCGCATATCTGCGCGGCGAAGTCTTGCCGAAGCTGGAGGTGAAGGGCGGTTTCGATTACGTCGACATGGACAGCGGCGATGACACTGCCGTGACGCTCGAAGGCCGCTACTTCTTCCTCGACAACCTGTCAGGCGGACTGCGGCTGTCTTTCGGCGACATCGACGTCGTCGGCGTCGGGCTGCGCATGACGTTCTGATCCGCTGCAGATCGTCTGCGCCGCCCGCAGCAGCCGGCGGCGCAGATCCAATCAGGGGCGCGGCGTCAGTCGCGCCCTTTTTGCTTCGCTTTCCGCCTCCGCTTCCTGTTTTGCGCTTACCCGGACGGCGCCGCTCAGAGCGCCCCGCTGCTCGCCCATCTTCAGAATTCGGCGAACGAAGCCTCCAGAATCTCCCCTTCCGCCGCGCAACCGATTTCCCGCACGGAGTTCGGCGTCGAATAGAAGCGATCGGTCAGATCCTTGCCGCCGGCCGCCCGCCAGCGCACTGTCGCCGCCACCGTCTTGTACGTGTGCGAGTTAGTGAGCCACAGGCGCTGATTCTGCTCGTCACAGGCGCCTTCCAGCTTCAGGGACACGAAGGTGTCTGGCGCCGGCTCTTCGGAAGCTTGCAGCCCGGGGACTGCCGCCGCCAACGCCGTCAGCGCTGCGGCGATACATGCGGGTTTGCTCACGGTCCACCCCTTTCGCGTTGTGTACGCGCATCGATCACGCTGCGCGAACCCGAAGCTGTCAGGCTCGGGCGCAAGCAGCCTCTGCCTTGCGCCGCGCGCAGTCGCGCCCATGACGCGCAATGGCCGAAATATAGACTCTCTGGCCAGCGCGCGCGTGACGCTGCGCGCATTCGCGCGCGGCGACTGCAGGAATTATCCCCTCCGCCGAGGCGAGTTTGGAGACGATCAGACGCGCCTGACCCGGCCCCGACGTGTGAAGCGCGTCACAAACGCCCGCAGCTTGCGCCGCAGCAGACCGCCGAACGCTCGCGCAGGCTGCGGCTTGATTCTGTCCCTGTTTCTATCCCGTATGACGGAACCAGAGCAGTCCCATACGACTGAACCAGGGCCGGGCCGGCGCATGTGCGCATAACGATTCTGTATCGCTACGTAGACCGCGCAGGGCGCCACAGCCGCTATCATCCAGGAACTTCGCGGATCGTCGGTACGTTCGCGAAGCTACTCCTTTGGTACACACACGATCAGGAGCCGCCATGGCGTTCACGCTCAATCCGTTGCCGTTCCCCAAAGACTCTCTGGGTCCGACGATGTCGGCGCGCACCCTGGAGCATCATCACGACAAGCACCACGCCAACTACGTGAACAAGCTCAACGAGCTGGTCGCCGGAAGCGAGTTCGAAGGTCAGAGCCTCGAAGCCGTCATCCGCGCCACCGCCGGCGGCGAGGGCAAGCAGCGCAAGATCTTCAACAACGCTGCGCAGGTATGGAACCACGATTTCTTCTGGCAGTCGCTCGCGCCGAACGGCGGCGGCCAGGCGCCCGAGCCGGTGCGCAAGCGCATCGAAGCGACGTTCGGCTCGCACGACAACTTCCGCGACAAGTTCGTCGAAGCCGCCGTGAACCAGTTCGGCAGCGGCTGGGCGTGGCTGACGCTCAAGGACGGCAAGCTCGAAATCGTCACCACGCACGATGCGGACAATCCGCTGACCTCGGGCGCGCACGCGCTGTGGACGTGCGACGTCTGGGAGCACGCCTACTATCTCGACTATCAGCAGGACCGGGCCCGCTTCGTGAAAGCGGTGATCGAGAATCTGGCGAACTGGCAATTCGTGGGCAAGCGCCTGGTCGAGGCCGAGAAGAAGTGAAGCCTGCCCGCCCGAAGCGCCGCAGCGCGCTTCGGGCGGGTCTCGGCGGCTGACCTACGTAATCGCCCAACTTCCCGCGCCGCCGAGACCCTCGCAACATCGCATGACGCTGCGCGCCGCACGCTCATGCATCCGAATCACGTAAACCGCACCGAATCGGCGATCTACTGGGGCGCCGTCGGCCTGATCGTCTGCGAAGGCCTGTCGATCGGCAAGGCTGCCGAGCGGCTCGGCGTCGACGACGACGAGCTTCGCGCCATCGTTCACCGCCGCCAGAAAATAGGACACGCGGCGCAGCACCGCCGCAGCGTAGAGACTCATCGTCTGCGCACCTGATCGTCGGCGCGCAATCGCGAATCCTTCCGTCGGATCGCCCGCCAGGGCGCGCAGCCGGCGCAGCCGTTCGGAACGACCGTCGGTCGACGGCGACGCGACAAGCGCCGAGGCTTGGCCCTGCTCGGAGTCGTTCACACGCTGGTCAGCGCGACGCGAATAGGCGCTGATGCATAATCGCCGCTTCGCATCGGGAGAGCGGCGCGGTGACGGCCAAGGCGAACACGATTTCTTCCAAGCGCGGCGCAGATCGGCCGAGACCGAAGCACATACTGGCGTTCCTGTCCTTCGCGACGCCTGGCGCTTTCGCCGCAGAAACGCTGCCCGACTGGGCGCCGCAGCCGCCCCCGAGAATCATGGAAGATCGCCTGCGCGCCGAGGTGCTGCTGCTGGGCGCCGAACTCGACACGAAGCTGCGCGTCGATCAATCGCTCGACCAGCCGGGCACGCTGATCGACGCGGAGCGCGACCTGGGTCTGGAAAGAACGGAATGGCTGCCGATGGTGGAGCTCACCCTGTTGCCGGGCGAACGACATCTCGTGCGCCTGAGCGGCCTGGGCGTACGGCGCTCAGCCCAGGCGACGCTCACACGTCAGATCGACTTCGACGACCAGGCGTACTTCGCCGGGGAGCGCGTCGACAGCGAAATCAACCTGACCATGTTCGGCCTGGCGTACGGCTACCGGTTTCTCGTTCGCGAACGCGCCGAGCTGACCGGGACATTCGGCGTACAGATCACCGAAGTCGAAGCAAACGCGGTGGTGCGCAGCCGCGTGGTGCGAGATGCGGACAGCGCAGCGGCGCCGTTGCCGTTCCTGGGCATGGAGGGGCGATACGATTTCACGCCCCGTTGGTCCGTCGAAGCTCGCCTGCAATATCTGAGCGCGGACATCGAGCAAGTTGACGGCGAGATCTTCGATGCACGCCTCGCCGTCACGTGGCGCATGAATCCTTACCTGGTGTTCGGTCTCGGCTATCGCACGTTCGCCGCCGAAGTCGACTCGCGCGATGAGGACACGCCCGGGCTCGTGGACCTGGATTTGTCAGGCGCCCTCGCATTCGTGCGAGCCAGCCTGTAGACGGTCGATGGCGCGCGAGCGCGCAGCACGGCGCCTGCACGCCAAGTGCGCCGCGGCGCTCCACTGCGCGGGCGTAACGATCCCAGCCAAATCGATCGATATCAGCGGCTTTCGGCTTCGGGCTTTGGCTCGGCGGGACGGGTCTCGACCGGCTGCAGGATGACTACGCCAGGCTGCTGCTGTATGCGCTCGGGCGGCGGCTGCGTTTGTTCCTGCTGCGGCGGCGAGGCGTAAATCAAGTTGACCTTCTGAAAAACGCGCAGGAATGCATCCACCGCGCCGAAAATGAGCACCACAGGCGCCATGGCGATCAGCAGAATGACGGCCCAGCGCAGCGGCGCCGGCTTCTTCGCTTGTCGATCGCGATCGCGCTCGATCTCCATGGTTTCCTGGGCGCGCAGCTGCACGGCGCGCTGCAGGTCAGACTGCGGGCGCTCGAACGGCAGGATGCGCGCCGACCTATGATCGGAGGATTCCGGCGCTGACTGCTCGATGCGATCTTCGGAGTGCTGACTCATGAGCAGGACTCGATGGGGAAGCGTGGCGGCGACGTCCCAGTGTACCCCGCCGCGGCTGTATCAGAAGACCGTGCTTTCGACCACCTGGTTCCGCACCGGCCGCAACCCGTAGGGAAAAAACGGAGCGTCATCCGCACAGGCGCCTGGCGCAGCAAGCGCCGGCTCTCCCGCCGGGCCTTGGCTTCGCCCGAGGCTGCGGGTCGCAATTGCGGCTCACTCGCGTTGCGGCTCACTCACATTACGGCTCACAAGTGCGACTCTATCGGCAGCCCGCTCAACACGCAGGTGAGCAGACGTCGTCCCAGGCTCGCATGGGGATCGCGCGTGTGCTCTACGGTGCGCCCGTCGCACTCCTCACTCCAGCGTGTGCCTCCGCTCGCGTCCAGCGACAGCCGATAGCTGCGCCGCGGGGAGATGGCCGATGCGAACGCATCGCGCAGCTCACGCACCAGCGGCGCAGCATCCAACCACACACCCATTTCGCAATTCAATTGCGCGGAACGCGGATCCAGGTTGAACGAGCCGACCAGGATGCGCGCATCATCCACCACGATCGCTTTCGTATGCAGACTGGCGCGCGAAGCGCCGACGCCTATGCGCCGCTCGTCCAGCCCCGCCGCGGACGCTTTCAGCTCATACAACTCGATTCCGCCGTCGATGAGGGCGTTGCGGTAACGTGAATAGCCGCTGTGCACGGCGGCTACGTCGGTCGCGGCGAGCGAGTTGGTCAGAATGACGACGCGTACGCCCCGGCGGGCGATCTGGCGCAGCGTCGCCGTTCCGCCCGGTCCGGGGACCAGATAGGGCGATATGATGAGCAGCTCGCGCCGTGCGCTTTCGAACGCTGCGACCACTTCTTCCAGCACGCCAGGACGGCGTGACCGCCCGCGCTGCGCCTTGCGCGGGTCGTCGGCCACGATGCGCACCCCCGACCACTCGAGGCGCCGCAAACCGTCCAGCCCATCGGGCGGTATGTCCGCGGGCGCGGGCGTCGCGCTCGCACTCGGCTGCGCGGCGTTCGCTGCGGCGACCCGGGCGCGCAACGCGTCCAGAGTGAGCTGAGTGCGCCGCAGTCGGCGAAAGCGTCGAATGGGCCTGACTGTCTTGCTGTTCCAGTATTCCTCGAACACGTCGATCGCATCTTCGACGGCGCGGCCGACCACCGCGACGTCCATGTCGATGAAGTTCATATCGTCGCTCGCGGCGAAGTACTCATCGCCGATGTTGCGCCCGCCCACGATGGCGAGCCGGCCGTCGACGATCCAGCTCTTGTTGTGCATGCGGTGATTGAGGCGCGAGGCGCGCACCAGCAGCTCGCGTGCGGTTCGCAGCACGCCATGACGCGTGCGAAACGGATTGAATACTCGCACCTCGATTTCCTTGTGACGGTCGAACGCCACGAGGAGCTGGTCGCGCGAGCGCGCATCCATGTCGTCGAGCAACAGACGCACATGCACGCCGCGATCAGCCGCATGCAGCAGCTCCTGAACAAGCAGGCGGCCGCTGGAATCGTTGCGCCAAATGTAATACTGCAGATCGATGCTGCGGACCGCGGCCCGCGCGCTTGCCGCTCTGATCGCGAGCGCCTCGGCGCCCTGAGACAACAGCCGCGCACCGCTTTTTCCGGGATGCTCTGCGATCTGCGGAGCAAGCAGCCGGTCCAGAGGGGACAGTGCAGCGACCTCCGACGATGGGAAAAACAGCGTCATGATCGGAATTGTGGTTGCGCTGGGCGAACGCTGAACGAGCGCTGTCCGATAGAACGGCGGCATCGTTCAGCGCTTGCCTGGCGTCTGCGCTGATGGAACGACGACCGCCCGATTCTAGGCAAGCTGTCTCCAACGCACTACCCTGCCGCTTCAGGCCGAGAAATGCCTGAAATGCGCCGCGTTTCGAGCGCCTGCAGACGCGCAAGCAGGTGGTTCAGCCGTCCTTGGGGCGCACGACGTGCGCCGCGCGGCGCAAGACTCCCACAAAGCCGTTGTCCGTCCCGGCGCGCGTCCGGCGAGGGCGCTCACAGACTGGGCGTCACCCCACTGGCGTGCGTCTTCTCATAGTGCTCTTGACAGACGATGCAACGCGCAGCCGTCGGTTCGGCCTCCAAGCGCGCCAGCGAGATCGGCTGCCTGCAGTTGATGCAGTCGCCGTAAGCGCCGCTCCTCAGTCGCAGGAGCGCTTCGTCGATCCGGCGCAGCTCCTCCGCATCGCGCTCGATTTCGGCGAAGTTCAGATCGACGATCAGGTTCGAGAAAGAATCGTCCTCGATGTCGCGCGCGCGCTCGGCGATTCTCACGTGGGTTTCGTCCGAAGAGCGCTCGAGCGTGCTCCGGATCTCGCTGCGCAGCTGGTCGGCGCGCTCTCGCAGCTGGGTCTCAAACTGCACTGTCTGTTCGGAGCTGAGCGGCATGACGGTCACCTCGCGCGAAGAGCGCTCTTGGCGGAACTGCGCTGCACCCTACACGGTTCCGCGCGGCGCTGCACACAGACGCTGGCGCACGCACCGCTATGGCGTTCTGCGGCGCATTGCTTTACGCCGCCAGATCGACGCCTCTCAATCGAGGCGCTTCTCCATCATGATATCGCAACGCGAGTAGCGCGCATCCTGCACCGGCAGCTCCGTGAAGCCGTACTTGAAGTACATGCCGATTGCGGCTTTGAGTCCGCGTTGTGAGTAGAGAATGACGCGGCGGGCGCCGCGCGAGCGCGCGACGGCGCAGGCCGCCTGAAGCAGCCGCGCACCGTAGCCGCGGCCTTGCATCCGCTCCTCGACAGCCATCTTGGTGAGTTCGAACTCATGGTCTCGCTCGCGCTTCAACGCCGCCGTGCCGACCACCTCGCCTTCGAGCAACGCGAACAGCACCTCGCCGCCGTGCGCCAGGATCTCGTTCTCCGGATCTCCGAGCACGCGCTCGTCGATCGGCTCGACGCGAAAGTAGCGCTCCAGCCAAGCGACATTCAGGCGGCGGAACTCAGCGCGCAGCGCCGGATCGAACGTGACGATCTGCAAGCCATCGTCGAATGCGACGACGACGAGCGCCGGTTGGCCGGCGCTCGCACCTCCCGATGCGTCCTTGTCGAGTACATTCATCGCAGGCTCCTTACGAGCAGCGGCTGGAGGCGCCACTCTGCTCTCATACTGGCCGGCGGTACAGTCACGGTCCAGCCGACGCGAGGACGTGCGTGTAAGCCGCAAGCTGCCCGTCGCTCGGCAGCTGGACGATGGATACGACGCCTTCCGGCGCGCGCTGCGCCATCAGCACACTCAGATCCAGGGCGCCCAGCAGGGCGAAGTTGACGGCCAGAGACGCTGCAAAAGCGATAAGACGATTCATGACTGCGATCTCCACGTACGGGCGCGCAGCACGCTGCGCGTAGGCCATTGATGCGCGCGCAGGAAATTGCGCACGGCCCGGAAGTATTCGGGCGACTTGTTGCGGCTCGCCGCAGGCTCAGGTTGCGGTGATGTTGCACGCTGCTGGCGCTCGAGGCGGCGCCGATCCGCCGCCAGCTTCGCCGCAATCGACAGGGTGTATTCGTCCATCGGGCCTCCTTCGAGATATGCATCTCGGTCATGGAGGCGTAGCCTAGAGCGCGATCTGAAGCCGCGAAAAGCGATACTTCGGCTATCGAATCTCTGACTTGAAGTCATAGCTTTGGAAAGTCACTCGTGACCTGAAGCGAGCAGTTCCGACGCCCATGAAGCGCATTCCGGTCGCCGCCCTGCGCGCCTTCGACGTGGCGGCGCGCAATCTCAACCTGACCGCCGCAGCGGAGGAGTTGAACGTCACGCATGCAGCCGTCAGCCGGCAGGTGAAGCAGCTCGAGCAGCGGCTCGGCGTGAAGCTTTTCGAGCGACTGCCACGCGGCCTGAGGCTGACGCCGCACGGCGCCTTGCTCGCGGAGGGCGCGCGTGAGGCGTTCGACCGGCTGGCGACGGCGCTGGAAGACGTGTCCATGCCGGCCGTGCGGCGCAAGCTCACGATCTCGACGTTCGCTTCGCTGGCGGCGCGCTGGCTCATGCCGCGTGTGCACGATTTCGCCGCGCTGTTTCCTGACACCGATCTGCAGGTCGTCACGGACACCCGATTGGTCGACTTCGCCCGCGAGGACGTCGATATCGGCATCCGCTTCGGCAGCGGCCGTTACGCCGGACTGCATGTGGCGCCGCTATTCCAGCCCAGGGAGATCGTTATCGCAGCGCCTCAGTTGCTGCAACGCGGCCCGCCGATCGAAAGCTTCGCTGATCTCAGGCGCCACACACTGCTGCACGAGGATTCCTACCGCACGTGGCGACGTT
Organism: Steroidobacteraceae bacterium; assembly: GCA_034005205.1. Taxonomy (GTDB): domain Bacteria; phylum Pseudomonadota; class Gammaproteobacteria; order Steroidobacterales; family Steroidobacteraceae; genus Steroidobacter. Next base: position 61,169 of record JAVEVD010000001.1, read on the forward strand.
GGCTCGATGCGGTAGGTGCAAAGGAGGTCAATGCAAAACGCGGCGTCATCTGCGGCGATCGCAATTCGATGCTGCAGGCGGCGCTGGAAGGTCAGGGAATCGGCATCGCTTCCGCCGTGTTCACCGCCAACGATCTGGCGAGCGGACGTCTGGTGAAAGTATTCGAACAGGAGGTCGCGTCCGAGTACGCGATTTATGCGGTCTGCCTGCCGCGTCGACTGAACGACCCGCTCGTCAGCGGCGCGCTCGAGTGGCTGATGCGCGAAGCGGCCAACTCGAGCGACGCGCATCCACCGCCGGCGCCGTGAACTGCAAGGCCGCCGCAGCCAGCTGGACGCCGCCGTGTCCCGAACCGAAACTCCTTCGCTTGCTCTGTCGTCGGCGCTCCCGCGGCCGCTCCCGAGCGGCGGCGGGCGTTACTTCTTTTTTTTCCCGAACAGCGCCTCGAGCTCATCGCGGGCCCGATCGGCGGGAGACGGCGCCGATTCGGCGCTCGGCCCGCCAAACAGAGCTTCCAGTTCGGAGCGCGCCCGCGCCGCCGAATCCTGCGGCGACCCGCCGGTCCATGCGTCCGGGCGCGGCTTGAAGTAATCGCAAAAATTGGCGCGCTCCTTGTCCTTCACTTCCTCCGCCATCGGCTCGCGGCAATGCTTGGCGACGGCCGTGCTGTACCACTCGCACATCCGGCACACATGCAGCTCGGCGCCGCACTTGCGGCACTCTTCCAGGCGGCGCAGCGGCAGCGTGTAATCAGCCAGAGAGGCGCCGCACTTCCAGCAGATCAGTTGGTCGCTCATCCGGGTTCCGGGCGATCGGTTCACTCGCCCGCCTCCGTCGCAATCTCGTCGTAGCCCTTGCCGATGAACTCGATCAGGCATACGCCATGCCCGAAAGGATCGGCCAGCATCGCGATTCTGCCCCAGCTATTGGTGCGCACCGGGCCCTCGAGCCGCGCGCCGGCATTACGCGCCCGGTCGAGGGCGGCCTCGATCTCGTCGACCACGAAGTCCAGATGAATGGGCGTCCAATGCCGCGCGTAGGAACGCAAATGGCGGCTGGTCGGCGAGGCGACGGTGCCGTTCGGCTTAACCAGGAGATAGATCGGCGAAGTCGCTCCGAGCAGCTCGACGGCGTCGCCGCCGAAGCGCCGCCCGATGCGCAACCCGAACGCATTGCAATAGAACTCGGCAGCCTTCTTCAGGTCGTCGACATCGATGTTGATGAGCAACGTGGCGGTCATCGCAAATCTCGCTGGCGCTGGCGACGTGAGAGTATCGCGACAAGCGGCGCAGGGCAGCAGTCGCAAAGTGCGGACGGCGAGAGAACGGGAAGCCGGCGCGGCGCAAGGCGGAAAGGGACGCGCGACGGCGGGAAGCGCCGAGAGGTAGGGAGGATCGTCTTGCGGCCTTCCCTGCAGAACGCCGAGACGCACCGTGGCAAGCTTGCCGCATGAGCAGCGACAGGCAGCTGACGTGAATACGCCGTCCGCAATGAGCCCCGATCAATCCCGCCGCGTCGCGCGGATCGCACCCGCCGAGCGCACGCTGGAAGGCGGCGGTTTCCCGGTCCGCCGCCCGTTTCCGGTTCCGGGATTCAGCCACTTCGATCCGTTTCTGCTGATCGACCACCTCGGGCCGGTGACCTGGCGCCCTGGCGAGGCGCTCGGAGCGCCGGACCATCCGCATCGTGGATTCGAAACCGTCACCTATGTGCTCGCGGGCGAAAACGAGCATCGCGACTCATCCGGCGCCGTCGAAGTTCTCGGGCCTGGAGACGTGCAGTGGATGACCGCCGGCGGCGGCGTGATCCATTCCGAAACCCCGACCGCGCGATTCCACGCCGAGGGCGGCGTGCAGGAAGGCTTCCAGATCTGGGTGAACCTGCCGGCCGCCGACAAGATGATGGCCCCGCGCTACCAGACAGTGCGGGCCGAGCAGATCCCGAAGGGCGCATCGGCGGACGGCCGCGTGCAAGTGCGGGTGATCGCCGGCGCGTCGCTCGGAGCGTCCGCGCGCATCGACACGCGCGCGCCGATCCAGATGCTGCATTTCACGATTGCGCCCGGCGGGCGAATCGAGCAGCCCATCCCCGCCGAGCAGAACGCGCTGCTCTACGTATTCAAGGGAACGGCGCGCATCGGCGCCGACGCACGCGAGGTGCGAGAAGGCCAGGCGGCGCTGCTTTCCTCGGGGGAATGGACCGCCCTCGGCGCAGACGATGACGCGCAGGAACCTGCGCACGTGCTGTTGCTGTCGGGCAAGCCGCTCAATGAACCGGTGGCGCGCTACGGCCCGTTCGTCATGAATACGCGCGAGCAGGTCGAACAGGCGTTTCAGGATTATCAGAACGGTCGGTTCGCGGTGATCCCGCGGCGAGAAAGGGAGAAGGGAAGCTGAGGACGGCGAAAGGATGCGTCCCGTCCTCCTCACGCCTTTCCGTCTGCGGCCTTCCGGCCTCCCGCCTCCCCTGCTCACACCAGCCCCGTCCCCTGAATCGGACGGTTGCGGCTGCGGTCGGCCAGCTCCTGCTCGAACAGTCGGGACTCGAGCTTGCGGCCTTCGACGAAGTAGTAGATGAGATAAGCGAGACCCACGCCGAGCGGCACCAGGCTGATCATCCAAGGCGCATCGCGCTCGTCCCCGAGCAGCATGCCGCCCGCCACGGCCAGTCCAATGAAGAACCACACCAGGCCCGGCAGCAGCGAGCTGCGCCGCCGCCGACGCGGGGCGTCGATCAGCTCCAGGGGCAGCGGCGGAATGTCCATGCCGCGCTCGATCGCCGCCATACGCTCGGTATGGTGCAGCTCCATCAGCCTGCGCCGCTTGCGGTAGTTCAGGACGATCCAGACGATCGGGATGCACAGCGGCAGGCCGATCGCGAATACGATCGCGAACAGGGGAATGATCTCTTCAGGCATAGCGCGCGCCTCTCAGGGTGCGGTTGCATTGTGTACGGGCTTCAGACGCAGCGGCTGCACGCAGGGTTGCAGGCCGGTTCACCGGCGCCGGTGAACCGCCGGCGCCAGCCGGCCGATTGCGGTTCGGCGACCACGAAGAATCGGGGCCGCTTGCTACAGTGGCGCACGCCTACAAGGCCGCGCAACCTTCTTCCGCCCTCCTACGTCTCAACCGGCAATGACGCCATCGCCCGTTCCCCATGCAGACGCCGACATTCTCGAGCGCCTGCAGGCCCGGCAGTATCGCGAGGCGTTCGCGGCCCTTGTCCCACGCTTTCGGGACAAGATTTTCAGGTTGTGCATCAGTATGTTAAGGGATCACGCGCAGGCTGAGGACGTTTCCCAGGAGGTGCTCCTGAGGGTCTGGCGCGCCCTGCCGGGCTTCGCCGGCCAGTCGCAGCTCTCGACCTGGATATACGCCATCACGCGCAACGCCTGCCTTTCGGAGCTGCGCAAGCGCCGACCGCACACCTCGATCGACTTGGATGACGACGAGCGCCATCCGGAAATCGCCAATCTGTCCACCTCCGACGCGGACGACTCGGCGACCGTGAGCGTGACCCAGCTGCTCGACCAGCTCCCGGAACGTTACCGGCAGGCGGTAGTTCTCTTCTACATGGAAGACAAGTCGTATGAGCAGACCGCGGCCAGCCTCGATCTGCCCCTGGGCACGGTGAAGGCGCTGCTGCACAGGGCGCGCAAGCGGCTCATCGAGCTGACGCGCGAAACCGAGACGGCGTGACGATCCCGGCATGACTCCCGAGCAGCAACACGCACTGCAGTACAACGACCAGCTCCAGGACTGGCTGGACGGGGACGTCGACCCCGCCGAGGCCGCTGGCTTAGAAGCGCATCTGGCGGACTGCGTGCTCTGCCAGGAGCAGCTCGCCAGGTTCGAGAGTCTGGATGAGTCTTTGCGGGCCGCCGTCGCGCCGGCGACGCTCGACCATAGCTTCGATGAGCGGCTGTTCGCGCAAATCGATTCGATCGACGAGCAGCAACGCGCGGCGGCGCGCGCGCGCATCGAGCAGGAGATGCAGGAAAGCATGCTCGCCCTGTCGCGGAGCTGGCGGCGCATGCTCGCGTTCGTGGCGCCCGGCGTCATTGCAGGCGTGGCGCTCGCGTTCGCACTCGCCGGCTACTTCTTCAGCGCCGACTTCTCCACACAGATGACGCAGGAGCTGATCGAAGGCGCAGGCGCCGGCGGTAGTTTCGGCGTGGTGCATCTGCTGCTCACGACTTTGCTGGGCGCAGGCGTCGGCGGCGGGGTGGCCAGCTGGCTAGCGCGCGTGGCCGCCGAATAAGTCCGCTGCGCGACACGCGCGGCGGAGGGTCCGCTCATGAAGGGATCTTCGACCATTCAACGGATCTGGACCCGTCGGCCGGTCTGCGGCGATCACAGCGCTTCGTGTCTGGGACCCGCTTCGGCGAAAGCCTGCCGCAGGCCCACGAATGCGGGCAGCGGCGAGTGGATCACGTAGGTCGGGACGGCGGCGAGATAATCTGCGTAGCGCCCTTTGTCCTCGAAGCGATCGCGAAACGGCGAGTTGGTGAACAATGAGCCGAGGGCGGGGACCACGCCTCCACCGATGTACACGCCGCCCAATGCGCCCAGAGTGAGCACCAGGTTGCCCGCCATGGTCCCGAGGAGCGCGCAGAACATGCTCACGGCCTCCATGCAGACGCGGCATGAAGCCTGCTGCGCCCGACGCGTGACCGCCGGCGGATCGAGCGGCTCGGCGACCACGCCGTCGAGCGCGCACAGCGCCTCGTAGAGATTCACCAGACCGGGGCCGGAGAGCACGCGCTCGGCGGAAACGTGCGAGAACCGCTGGTGAAGCTGGCGCAGCACGGACATCTCGCGCTCGGTCATCACCGACAAGGTCGAGTGGCCGCCCTCCCCCTGCAGCGCCACCCAATGGTCGTTGGCCGGAATCACGCCGGAGACGCCGAGGCCCGTACCGGGCCCGATCACCGCGAGCGGCGCATTCGGCGTCGGACGTCCGCCGCCGATCTGCTCGAGCTCGTCCTGCGGCAAATGGCGCGTCGCCATCGCGAGCGCCGTGAAGTCGTTGATCACGATGAGTCGGCGCAGTCCGAGTCGCTGGCGCGTCTGCGAAGCTGAGAACTGCCACACATGATACGTCATTCTGATCAGATCGCCGGTGACCGGCCCGGCGATCGCGATCGCCGCTTCGACCGGCCGGCGCGCGCCGGTGATCGCTCCGACCGAGCTCAGATACTGCTCGACGGCGGAAATCAGGTCCGGATAGGCTGCGCACGCCAGCACCTGAATATCGCGCGGCGCATCTTGCTCGAGCAAGGCGAAACGAGCGTTGGTGCCGCCGATGTCAGCGATCAGCCGCGTGCTCTGGCGAGCGGCGCGCGACGCTTCGCGTCCCGATTCAGGGGGCCCAGAAGACATCGAACGGCGTCTCCTTCTGCTGGAGGATGGCGCGCACCGGCAACTCGCTGACGCTGCCGGCGGCGCGGGCGCGCTGGTAGACGCGCCATTTAGCCTCGCCCTCGAAGTGCAGAATGATGCGGCGGGCGTCGAGCAGCGCGGCCAGATTGAGGCTCATGCGCGCGTGCGGCGCAGTCAACGCATTCACGGCCACGCATCCTGGCGCGGCTGCAGGATCCAGGGCGCGCGACAGGGCCATAGAGCCCGGAAACAGCGACGCCGTGTGACCATCCTCACCCATGCCGAGCAGCACCACATCGAACGGCCGCGGCGCGCGGGTCAACGCGCGAGCGGCCCATTCGGCTCCGGCTTCTGGGGTGGGCGCCGGGTTCTTCAGTCCGATGAAGTGCGCGGCGGCCGCTGCATCCTGCAATAGCAGCTCGCGAACCATGCGCTCATTGCTGTCCGCTGACGTGACATCGACCCAGCGTTCGTCCGCGAGCGTAATCCAGACCTTCGACCAGTCGAGCCGCTCGCGACGCAGCTGCTGGAAAAGCAGCCGAGGCGTGCGCCCACCGGACACGACCAGGCTGGCGGCGCCGCGCGCCGCGATCGCTTCGTCCAGATCGACCTGAATCTCCCCGGAGAGTGCGTGCGCCAGCGCCAGGGAGTCGGGGAAGCGATGTTCGTGGCGGCGCATGGGGCGGAAGCAGTTGGCGGTTGGCGACTTGGCGGCGGCTTCAGACTCGACGTCAGCTTAGGCCATTTATGTGGGTGCGTCCCATCGTGTGCACTCGCATTTCCTTGCCGCCGCCTCCTCCTTACAACTCGTTCCTCCAGGCAAACCCGTCCCGCCCGATCAGCGTGCTGGCCGCGGCTGGGCCCCAACTGCCGGCCGTGTAAGCCTTGGGTCGCTCGTCGAACTGCCGCCAGGCTTCGTGGATCGGATCGATCCACGCCCAGGCGGCGTCCAGTTCGTCGCGTCGCAGGAAGAGCGTCAACAGACCGTTGATGACATCGGTCAGCAGGCGCTCATAGGCGTCAAGCCTTCGGCCCTTGAAGGTCTCGCAGAAATCGAGACTCAGATCGACGGGCTTCAGGACCATACCCTCGCCCGGCTTCTTGGCGCGCACGGTGAGGGCTATTCCCTCCTCGGGTTGCAGCTGGATCAGCAAGCGATTCAGCCCTTGATGGTTCGGCTGCTCGTAGATCATGTGCGGCACGTCTTCGAACGTGACGACGATCTCAGCCTGCTTTTCCTGCAAGCGCTTGCCAGTGCGCAGGTAGAACGGCACGCCGGCCCAGCGCCACGAATCGATGTACGCCTTGAGCGCGACGTAGGTCTCGGTCACGCTGTCCGGATCCACGCCGGGCTCGTCGAGATAGCCGACCACCGGCGCCCCGCCCACCGCGCCCGCCTTGTACTGTCCGCGCACGGTATGCTGCAGCACTTCATGGCCGCTGAGCGGACGCAGCGCGCGCAGTACTTTGACCTTCTCATCGCGCATGGCGTCCGGATCGCGCGTGGCGGGCGGCTCCATCGCGATGATGCATAGAAGCTGCAGCAGATGGTTCTGCATCATGTCGCGCAACGCGCCGGTCTGATCGTAGAACTTTGCTCGGCGCCCGATCCCGACCTCCTCTGCGACGGTGATCTGCACATGCTGGACGCGCCCCCGCCGCCACAAAGGTTCGAACAGCGTGTTGCCGAAGCGCAGCACCAACAGGTTCTGCACGGTCTCTTTGCCGAGATAATGATCGATGCGGAAGATCTGCTGCTCGGAGAAGACGGCGCCCACTCGCTCGTTGATCCGTGCGGCAGAAACGCGGTCGTGACCTAGCGGCTTCTCGAGCACGATCCGCGAATTCGGCGTGACGAGGTTGTGGCGCTGCACCGCCTCGGCGACCGGCGCGAACAAATCCGGTCCCGTGGACATGAAGAACACACGCACCTTGTCTTCACGCCCTTGCAGCACGCGCTCCAGTGAGGCGAAATCCTCGTCCGAATGCGCGTCGATCTTCTGGTAGCTGACAAGTTGCTCGAACTGCGCCCAACGCTCCGCATCGAACGCCTCGCCTACGTGCTTTTCGCAGCTCTCGTGAACCTGCGCCAGGTATTCCTCGCGTGAAAGCTGCGTGCGCGCCGCAGCGATGATTCGCGAGTCCGTCGTGACGGCGCCGGCGGCCGTGCGGCGATACAGCGCCGGCAGAAGCTTGCGCATGGCGAGGTCGCCGGAACCGCCGAAGAGAACGAGATCAAAGGTTGGCGAAGATTGCATGAACGCGCCTGGGTGGGACCCCGCTGCTAAGTTAACAGAGGGGCCGCAGGCCGGTCAGGACCGATGCACGCATGCGCATGCATGAAAGCCGCAGTGCGAAAGTTCTTACACGCAGCTCGGAACAGCATGCATTGCAGGCAGTTCCCTGGGCTGAACCCTCAGCGCGGCGGGTTTCCCTCAGCCGGCCGCCTTCTTGCGCGATTCGCTGCGTGAGCCGGTCGATTTTTTGCCTGCGAGCGCGGCAGCGGCGCGCTTCAGCTCTTCGCGCGCCACTGCGCGCATGCGCTGCGTGGCGGTCATCCGATCTTCGCGGGGCTGCGGGCTCGGTTTCGCTGGCGCCGGGGCGGAGACGGGCTTCACGATGCGCTCCTCCGAGGTCAGCTCCTCGGGGGCCAGCAGGTCTTCCAACTCGGCGTCGTCCACCGTCCGCGGCTGCAGCGCCGGCCCGCGGTGCTCGCCCGAGGACGCGATGCTCAACTCGAACAGCTCCAAGACGTCTCCATCGCCGATGGGCTTGCCAGCGCCTTGCGGCGCCGCGTCGTCGCCCGACCGCAGCACGGCGCGCTCACTCCCGTCGCCGGTCGTCGTCGACTCCGCTGCATGCTCGCGACCCGCGTCGAGCGTCGCAGGACCTTTGCTGACCGGAGCGATGTCGAAATCCGGCTCGATTACATCTGGATTTGAACGTGGAGGAGAAGAACTCTCGGCGGGCGCGCGCTCGCCTGACGCCTGAGGCGCTGCATCACGCGAATGCGCCTGAGCCTCCTTTGCAACAGGCTTCGGCGCCTGCAGTTGCGCGACGGCGGCGTCCGCGGGCGGCGCCGGCAGTGCATCGGCCGCCTGGCGGCTTTCGCCGAGCAGATCGAAATACAACTGCAGATACTTCTGCAGTGAGCGGACATAGACGTAGTCCTTCATCGCATGCTTGCGCGCGCCCTGTACGAGCTGCGCCCGCCGCTCGGGCGGAAGCTGCATCACTCGGGTGACGCCCTTGACGAACGCGGCCGGGCTGCCCGGCTCGAGCGCGACGCCGTAGCTGCCTATCAGTTCACCCTGCGCGCCCATACCGGTTGCGACACACGGAACGCCGCACAACATCGCCATGGCCAGCGTCATGCGCGCACTGTCGTCGAGGGCGCTGGAGCACACCATGTCGCAGGCGTTGAACAACGAGGCGACGTCTGACCACTCGCCCAGCAGATGTACGCGGGCGCCCAGGGAGCCGCCGCCCAGCAGCGCCATGAGCTGGGCGTTGCCCTTCTGCACGCCGCGCCCGGCCAGCACGACGTTGATCTCGGGGTGTGTCTTGACCAGCTCCGCCATTGCCTTGAGAAAGGTGGCGTGGTCGTGGTCCGGCCGGAACGGTGCGTGCATGCCGATCACGAACGATTGCGGCGACAACTGAAGTTGCTCGCGGACTTTCCGCCGCAGCTCCGCGTCCGGCTTGAAACGCGCTGCATCCAGTCCCGGAGGCGCAACCAGGCAACCGCTTTCGGGAAAGCCCACGTGGCGGTGGCGTGCGGCGCCAGTCTCGGACGTGTAGACGATCCGATCGACGCCGGGCGCGCACCTCGCAGCGATACGCAGCTTCCAACGATCGATCAGACCAGCGCCGTGCGGCAATGGTTGAGTGTTGACGACGCTCCAAACCAGCCGCGGCTTCCAGTCGCAGCGCGCGCGTACGATCGAGGAGACGATCTGCGCGGTGACGCCCCAGGCCTGAATCACGTCCGGCCGAAAACGCCGCGCAGCGCTCACGATCTCGAAGTACGCCGCGGGCGAGCAGCGTTGTCTCGACAACGAAATCTCGTGCACTGGCGCGCCATGCTGGCGGAGCACGGCGGCGGGCAGCACGCCGCGCGAAAGACAGACGATCTCTGCTTGCACCCGCTCCTTGGGCATGCGCGTCAGAAGCGGCATGAAAAGCGTTTGCTGGACGGATTCAGCTCCGCCTGCGCTCACGATGTGCAGCACGCGCAGCTGTCGATGAGGCTCTCCGGACACTTCGCTCGCCCATCAATAACTCACTGGGCGGCATCGTAATGTAGTCTGATCGCTGACGCCCGCGCGTTGGACGGATCTGTTAATCCGGCCACACAATGCAGGGTGACGGAAATTGGCAGGTGGAGACGCAGGTCACGAAAGCGGGCCTGCACGGACGCCGAGCGCGCGATCGCTCACATACGGATTGCAGTTCCGCTCCTGGCCGAATGTGGACATCGGACCATGGCCGGGCAGGAAACGGACGTCGTCCCCTAGAGTAAACAACCGCTCGCGGATCGAGCGAATCAGCGTTGCATGATCGCCGCCCGGCAAATCGGTGCGCCCGATCGAGCCGGCGAAGATCACATCGCCCACCCACGCAAAGCGTCCCGGTCTGTGAAAGAACACCACATGCCCGGGCGTGTGGCCCGGACAATGCAGCACTTCGAGCGTTTCCGAGCCGACGCTCACGAGATCGCCGTGCTCGAGCCAGCGATCCGGCTCGAATGATCGAGCAGTCGGAAAACCTAGGCTGCGCGTCGCCTCCGGCAGACCATCGATCCAGAACTTGTCCCCGCGCTGCGGCCCCTCGATCGGAACCTTCTTCAGCGCCGCCAGCTCGGCGGTCCCGGCTGCGTGATCGAGATGCGCATGCGTCAACAGGATTTTTTCCAGCGCCAGGTCGTGCTCGTCGAGCGCCGCGAGCACCTGGTCGAGATCGCCGCCTGGGTCGACCACAGCGGCGCGCTTCGCATCGTCCCAGATGAGGGAGCAGTTTTGCTGGAAAGCGGTGACGGGGATGATGAGGGTTTGCATGAGTGCGTGGACAGTGAAGAGTCAGCGGTGAGAGGAGTTTAGCGGGGATACGGGAGCGGGAGGACGGAAAGAAGGGAAGGCGTGAAGGTCAAAAGCGGGAGCGTCAGAGAGAGCGCATTCCATTCGCCCTCACGCATTCACGCATGCGCACATCCTCCCGCCTCACCCGCTGCCGCTCACGCCGCCTATCAACACCAGGCGCATGGCCTCCTCGACCGACAGATCCGTCTCGCGCAGCTCGTGTCGCGGCAGGTACAGCGTATAACCGCCGATCTGGTAGCTCATGGGGAAATACACGGCCGCCAGTTCGCCGGCCGCGTCGCCGAACAGCCGCGGGCTGACGTTCTCTTCGGTGACGAAGCCGATGATCTGGGCGCCGTTCATGCGCCATAGGACCACGCGCTTGAGATCGCGCGAACGATCGCCCGCCGGCAGAAAGCGCGTGAAGTCCTTGAGCGCACCGAAGATCGATTTGACGATCGGGATGCGCGCCAGCAGCGATTCGCCGAACCGGATCAGCCGGCGCACCACGTATGCATCGACCAGCACGCCGACCGCCAGCACCAGCCCAAAGGCGGCAAGCAGCCCGAGCCCGGGCCAGTAGCGGTCCGAGGGCAGCCATGTGCGCAGCGGGCCGCTCAGGATCGTCTCGGCCGTGATCGCCAGCCAATACACGACCCAGACGGTCAACGTCACTGGCGCCACGGCCGCCAGGCCCTTCAGAAATGTGTTCCACAATCGCCGCATGGATGCTCCGCCGAAAGGCGCTGACGATCAGCGCCGACTGAGACGTGCGCTGTATGCACCATGAGATCTTCCCGCATCGATGCGAAACGTCGCAACGTTTCTGCGATGCGCGCTGCTACACTTGCGCCGGCCGCCTGGTTCCTCGTCGATATGCTCCGTCGCTTGTTGCTCATCACGGCGCTTGCAGCGCTGTTCTCCCAACTCGTCCATGCGGATGCGCCCGCGGCGCAGCCGCCCTCGTCCGTGCTGCGGGCGATGCAGCGCCATGGCGTACCCTCTTCGTCAGTGAGCATATTCGTGCGCGACGTGGCCGCCCGTCAGACGCTCGTCGAACTGCACCCCGAGCAGCCGCGCAGTCCTGCATCCACGATCAAGGTGCTCACGACGTTCGCCGCCCTGGACATGCTCGGACCCGGCTACACCTGGAAGACCCGCGCCTTCGCCAACGGCGAGTTGCGGAAAGGCGTGCTCGAGGGCGATCTGGTGCTGGTCGGCGGCGGCGATCCGTACATGACCACCGAGCGCTGGTGGACCTTCGTGCGCAATCTGCGTGCGCGCGGCGTCGAGCACATCACCGGCGATGTCGTTCTCGACAATACTTTCTTCGCGCCGGACGAAACGGACCGCGGAGCGTTCGACGGACAGATCTTCCGCAGCTACAACGTTCTGCCGGACGCGCTGATGGTCAATTTCCAGACCACGCGTTTCACGATTCTGGCGGCGCCGCTCGAGGAGCGGCCGCAGATCGTACTGTTTCCACAGCCCGAGAACCTCAAGGTGCAGAATCGGCTGCGGCTCGGACCGGGCGAGTGCCGCGGCTACAACCGCGGCGTGAGTTTCCACATGCCGGATCCGCAGGACCCGGACACGGTCGCGGTGAGCGGCGTGTTCCCTGCTTCGTGCGGCAGTTATTCGATCTCGCGGGCGGTCGGCTCTGCTCCGAGCTACGCATACGGCACATTCCGTTCACTGTGGAGCGAGGCGGGCGGCAGGATCGATGGCCGCATGCGCCTGAACGCCGCGGACGGGAAGTTGCGCATGCTCTACGAGCACGAATCGCTCCTGCTTCCGGAAATCATCCGGCTCGTGAACAAGCACTCCAACAACGTCATGGCGCGGCACTTGCTGCTCACGCTGGGCGCTGAGCGATACGGCGCCCCCGGCACGATCGAAAACGGCCGCACGGCCGTTCGCGCCTGGCTTGCCGAACGCAACATCCCGATGCCGGGCTTCGTGCTCGACAACGGCTCAGGGCTGTCGCGCACCGAGCGGGTCACTGCGCGCGGCATGGGCGAGTTGCTCGATGCTGCCTGGCGCAGCCCGTTCATGCCCGAGTTTGCAGCCTCCCTGCCGCTCTCGGCGGTCGACGGTACGCTGCGCGAGCGCTTCAACGGCCCGGGCATGCAGGGACGCATTCGCCTGAAGACCGGCCGCATCGACGATGTAAGCGGGCTGGCCGGCTACATCCACGCCTCCTCCGGAGCGACGTACGTCGTGGTGATCCTCATCAACCATCCCGGCGCTCACCTCGGCGTGGGCGAAGCGATTCAATCCGAGCTCGTGAAGTGGGTGTTCGCCAAGTAGCAAACGGATAGCGCAGAGGGGACGTGGATTTCTTGCGAAGCCCTCTGAACTCTCCGCTATCCGCTATCCGCTATCCGAAATCCGCTTCTTTCCTTGCACAGCGGAACCCCCTTCGCTGCGGTGCGTTTTGGCTGCGTGAGTCTTGCGTCCGCGACGCAACAGCGGGTGCGTGTACTTCATGCAACCGTGAAATTCAGGCCATGCAAGGAGCTTTTATGAACAAAGCCATTGTTGCGGGCGCGCTAATGTCAGCCTGCGCCGGCGCCGCTCACGCACAGTCGTCAGAGAACGACGCAGGGCTGTACCTCGGCCTCGGATTCGGCGCTTACAACGTGCAGCTGGACGACATCGACGAGACCGACGATGCGATCGAGCGCATCGATGACGACGACAACGCCTGGAAGGTGTTCGCCGGCTGGCGGTTCAATCCGTACTTCGCGCTCGAGCTGAACTACGTGGACTTCGGCGATCCCGACGATCGGCTGGAAGCATCGGGCTCGAGCGGCGATTACCGGCTGGAGCTGAGCGGCGTCCAGCCTGCGATCCTGGGAACATTCCCGCTCGGACCGGTCGAGCTGTTCGCCAAGCTAGGCTACTACTTCTACGACATCGATCTGTCCATCGACCTGGACGATATCACCGAGGATGTATTCACTTCGGACACGAGCGAGGAGGCATGGTCTTACGGCGGCGGCGTCGGCATGACTTTCTTCGAGCGCCTGCACGCGAGGCTTGAATACGAGCGCATCGACACGGACGTGATCGACGATCTGGATTCGATCTGGCTGTCGGCGGCCTGGCGGTTCTGAGAACCTCCGACTTACTCCGTGGCTGGGATCGAACCGCCGTGCATTTCAGGCGTCCGTGGTCTGAGAGGTAGTTGCCAATCCGAGCTTCCCAGAGCGCAGCGGCAGCCGTGGATGCAGCTCGAGCGCCGAGAGCCTGTCACGACTTCCGCCGCCGGGCGCCGCGCCTGCCGTCGCCGATCAGGTTCAGCAGCGCGGTCCCCGGCACAGTGATCCAGGCAGGGCGCCCCGCGAGCTCAGCGCGCAATTCGCGCAGCGCCCGCGTGATCTCGAAAAGCGTGAGCAGCCGATTCATCTCCGCTTCCTCGAACACTTGCCGGGAGCCGGCGACGCCCGTTCGATAGCCTTGCAGGAACGCCTCGCGCGACGTGCGCTGCCAGCCGCCGAGCGCGGGCTCGAGTCGCTCGCGCATGTCCGAGCCGGCGAGAGATGCGTGCTCCAACGCGACCGCCCGCGCATAGTCGAACGAGCGCAGGACGCACGCGACGTCGTACAGAGGCGAATGCTTCGCTCGGCGCTCGTCCACGCTCAGGGACAAATCACCCTCGAAGCCGGTGATCACCACATCGTCGGCGGACAGGAGCGCCTTGCCGATGTGCAGGTTGGTGTGGATGCGCGTTTTGAGGTGCGCAACCGGGCCCTCGCACAACTCGCCGATGCGCGCCAGCAGTTTCTCGCGCCCGACGTCGAGACGGTGAGCGCAAGCGCGCGCCTGCTCGGGCAGCGACAGGAAATCGCGCTCGAGCGCCGCGAGGACCGACGTGGCCAGGTGCTGCGCCGTGCGGCGCCAGCGCTCCAGATCCGTCGACTCGATCGGCTCCGCCGCGAAATTCGCATCGCTGGTGGGCGCGGCCAGCAAGGCGTGCATCTCGCCGACGCGTCGTCCCATCGTGTGCATCTGAGCGGCGAACAGCTCGTGCGGAGATTCACCAGGCCCCGCCTGGGAATAAACTCCTACGGCGAAGCGCTCCAGGTGATTGAGCGCATAGTTCAGCACGTCGCCCTGGTGTCCGACGCGCGCGAAGAAGGCGGCGATGACGGTCGGCTGCGCGGCAACGTGGGTAATTGCGGCGGCGAGCGCTGCGATCTGCTTGAAGCCGGCGCGCGTGAGGAAATCCGTCATTTCGATGTCCGGATGCGGCCCGCGGGTCAGCAGCCTGTACGCCTTGAGGAACAGCACATCGTTCAGAATGACGCTGGTGTTCGTCGGCTCGGGCGTGATGTATTCCAGATCGTGCGGCTGCAGGTCCGGCAACTCGGGAAAGGCGTCCGTGCGCTGGAATTGCAGCTCGCCGCCGGCGAACGGGATGCTTTCCTCATTGCTCGCGCAGCGCGTCAGCGCGATGCAGAAGGCGGGGTCCGCAAAGGCGTCGATCAATAAGCCGACGCGCGCGTGTTCGCGCACTTTGGCGAGCGTCCACTCGGCGGTGCGCAGCGCGCCGTCGTCCGAGTCTTCCCAGACGAGCGTGAACGGCAGGAAGTAATCGAGTTCCTCACCCGACTCGGAGCGAGCCTCTATGTAGCACAGCAGATATGACTTCTGCTCGCGCCGCCACAGGGAGCGTCGTCCCAGCCGCGCCGACTGCAGCGCTCCCATGTGCCGAGTGATCCAACTGCGCGGACGAAGGAACTCGGGCAACACCTCCTGTTCGAGATGCTGCAGCGTGCGGCGCGCGACGATCTGGCTCGCGCCGTCATCCGGCAGCAGCGTGGCGAGGCCGTTGGTCAGCACCAGCACGGGCAGCTCGGTGGCGGGCGTGCGCTCGATGTGCCAGGCCGGCGGTTCGGCGTCCTCGCTGAGCAGCAGCCAGAAAAAGCCGTGCGCCGGCAGCGTCAGGAAGTAAGGCAGCTCGCCGACCGGAGGAAACGCGTTACGGCCGAGCATCTCCACCGGCACGCGACCCTTGTACTTCGATAGATCCAGCTCCACGGCCTGCGCCGTTTGCGCGAGATTCGCCACGCAAAGCACGATCTCGTCCTCGCAGGTGCGCACGTATGCAATCACCTTGCGGTTCTGCGGACGTACGAACTCGAGCTCGCCGCGGCCGAAGCAATGGTGCTGGCGGCGCACCGCCAGGATGCGCCGCGTCCAGTTCAGCAGCGACGACGGGTCGCGGCTCTGCGCCTCGACGTTGACCGCCTGATAGCCGTAGATCGGGTCCATGATCACCGGCAGATAAAGTTGTTGCGGATCGGCGCGCGAGAAGCCGGCGTTGCGGTCGATGCTCCACTGCATCGGCGTGCGTACGCCATTGCGGTCGCCGATGTAGATGTTGTCTCCCATGCCGATCTCATCGCCGTAATAGATGATCGGCGAACCGGGCATGGACAACAGCAGGCTGTTCATCAGCTTGATGCGATCGATGTCGTTGTCCAGCAGCGGCGCCAGACGCCGCCGGATGCCCACGTTGACGCGCATGCGCGGCTCCTTCGCATACATGCGGTACATGTAGTCGCGTTCCGCATCGGTCACCATCTCGAGCGTCAGCTCGTCGTGATTGCGCAGGAAGATCGCCCACTGACAGTTCTCGGGGATTTCGGGCGTCTGGCGCATGATTTCCGCGATGGGATAACGATCCTCCAGCGCCACCGCCATGAAAATGCGCGGCATCAGCGGGAAGTGATACGCCATGTGACATTCATCGCCGTCGCCGAAGTACTCGCGCACGTCCTCCGGCCATTGGTTCGCTTCGGCGAGGAACATTCGCCCGGTGTAGTTGGCGTCCATCGCCGCGCGCATGCGCTTGAGCACCGCGTGCGTCTCAGGAAGGTTTTCGTTGTTGGTGCCTTCGCGTACGCACAGGTACGGGATCGCATCGAGACGCATCCCGTCCACGCCCATGTCCATCCAGAAGCGCATCACCTCGATGACCGCCTCCACCACGCGCGGATTGTTGTGATTGAGGTCAGGCTGATGCGAGAAGAAGCGATGCCAATAGTACTGTCCGGCGATCGGATCCCACGCCCAGTTGGAGCTCTCGGTATCGGTAAAGATGATGCGCGTGCCGGCGAACTTCTTGTCGTCGTCGCTCCACACGTAGAATTCGCGTTCGGGCGAGCCGCGCGGCGCGCGGCGCGCCGCCTGGAACCACGGGTGCTGATCCGATGTGTGGTTGATCACCAGCTCGGTGATGACTTTCAGCCCGCGACGATGCGCCTCGTCGATCAACCGGCGAAAATCGTCGAGCGAGCCGTAGTCCGGATGCACGTTGCAGTAATCAGCGATGTCGTAGCCGTCGTCGCGCAGCGGCGAAGGATAGAAAGGCAGCAGCCAGATCGCGTTGACGCCCAACTCCTGTATGTAGTCGAGCTTCTGTGTGAGGCCCGCGAAGTCGCCCACGCCATCGCCGCTGGAGTCGTAGAACGCCTTTACGTGCATCTGGTAGATGACGGCGTCCTTGTACCAGAGCGGATCGTTCGTCGGCTGCAGCGCCTGCCGCTCCTCTGAGGCTTCGACGCCCTCGGGCTTGGCGGCTTCGCTCTGCGCGCCAGCATCGGCTGCGCGCGGAATGTCGGTGGAAACCTCGGTCATGTCGTGCGGGTTTTTTCTTGACACTGTGTCGCGGTAACGCGCGCGGCGCGCGTGAGGGTTCCGGGCTGCGGCCAATCAAAGAAGGGACAAGCGGTTAGCGGTGGGCGCAAGCGATCGAATCAACCGTTGCAGTCCAATAGACTAGTCGCCCACCGCGCTTCGCGCGAGTCCGAAGGATGAAAGAGCCGCCCCCAAACCAACAGCCGACCTTTGACCGCTTTTCCGGAAAACTTGGGGTGGACGCTCGCATCCCTCTTGCTTAGCCTTGCAGCCCTCGCTCAGCAGAGCAAACAACCCTCATGCACGCCCGTCCACGAGCCATCGCCCTCCTGTGGCTCACGCTCGCCGCCGCAGCGGCCGGCGTCACCGCGGCCGGGACGGCGCCTTCCGAGCAGGAATACTGGGCCGAGTTCGATCATCGAGACTGGCGGGGCGCCACCGAAACGGCCGAACGCCTCGTGGCCGCGGCGCGCGCCGACGCCGTACGCCAACCGCTGGCGCTCTCAGAAGCCCTTGCGCTGCTCGGCAACGCGCAGCTCGCCTCGGGCGACTTCGTGAGCGCCGAAAGCTCCTTCAGGGAAGCGCTCCAGCTCGCGCAGCGACACGCCCGCGCGATGAGCGCGAAGCTGCTCGATCCGATGCGCGGCCTCGGCTACACGCTGGCGGCCAGCGGCAAGCACGAGGAAGCCGCCGGCGTCCTCGAGCGCGCGCTGCTGGTGGCGCACCGCAATTACGGCCTGTTCGATCCAGGGCAGCAGGGAATTCTGCGACAGCTCGCGGCGAGCCTGACTCGCGCGGGACGGCTGGAAGAAGCCGGGCGCCGCATGGCGTATCTATTGCAGGTCGCCGAGCGGGCACACGGCAAGGACGATCCAGACCTCGTTCCCACCTTGTGCATCGTAGGCGGCTGGTACTCGGACGTCGCGCAGTTCGGCGCCGCCCGCGAAACGTTCCATCGCGCCCTGCAGATCGTCGAGAAGAAAAAAGGCCCCATGGATCTGGCGGCCGTACCGGCGTTGCGCGGGCTGGCGCGCTCATACACTCTGGAGGTCTACTACTCCACTCTGGGCGTACGCGTACGCAGCGGTCGCATTCCGTCCGACGCCGACGGCTCGAGCAACGATCGGCAGCCGCTCGATCCCCGCTATCTGAGCTCCGCAGGCGAGAAGGCGCTGCAACGCGCGCTCGACATCATCGAGGCGCAGCCTGAACCTTCCCTCGATCAGCATATCGACACGCTCATTCAGCTCGGGGACTGGATGCAGACCAAGCACCAGCCGGAGGACGCCCTGCCGCTGTATCGGCATGCTGCGCAATTGATAGAGCAGCGCGCGGCGCAGACGCAGTCCGGCGAGCGCGGTGAACCGCCGGAGGGGCCGTTCAGTTTTCCGACGCGCGTCTGGTATCCGGCGCCCTGGCTCGCCACCCGCAACCTGACGGCTTCGCCAGAAGCCGTGGACGAGCGCTACGTGCAGCTCGAGTTTACGGTGACCAGCGACGGGTCGGTGGCTGATGCGAAGGTGGTCGACAGCGACGGCAGCAATCGGCAGATCGCTCAATCACTCGAAGCGATCCGCGCGGCGCGCTACCGGCCGAGATTCGAGAACGGCGAGCCGGTCGACACCCCCGCGGTCACCCACCGCGAGGTGTTCAGGACTCGCCGCTCGACTCCACAGAGCGATCAAGAAGTCGGCAGTTGATGGCTCGCAAGAGCCGTCTCATCGGGGTTCCTCAAAAATCGCCAGGGTGCGCGCCGGCCGCTTCCTTGCCGTCATCCGCCGCTTCATCTTCGAGCGCCGGTTCGTCTTCGAGCGCCGGCTGCTCGTCGCGCTGCGTCTCGGTCGCCGACTCCGACTGCGCGTCGCCCGTCGGCGCCTCGGATGTGGCCGATGACTCGGAATCGGACTGCGGCTCCAGCTGCACCGCTTCGCCGGACTCTGCTTCTTCGGACTCTGCTTCGCCTGCGGACTGATCGCTCGGCGCCGGCGGCGCAGGACCATCATCGGCGGTGGGCTCCTGCGGCAGCAGCCCCCGCACGACCGCCTGCTCGCGAAACTCCACTGCGAGCTTCGCGCCTGCATCACGCATCGCGACCGCCGTGGCGGCGGCCAGCGGCGGCGCGCTCGACAGTCCCGCCGCCGGCGCTGACCCGTAGCCGGTGAAGCCCCACGAGTCGGCGAGCTTGCCGTCGGGCAGATATACGTTCACGCGATACTTGATGCTGACGGCGTAGAAGGACGAGCCGGCGTCGCGCGGGGTTACGAACGCGTACTCCTCGATGCTCGGCTCCAAGATCGCGGCGATCCCGTCGATTTGCGTCCCGGCGTTGACGCTGTCGACGGTGACGACGTGCTCGAACATGGCCGTGATCAACCGCTTCACGCCTTCGGTCTGGGCGGCGCCCAGCTCGACCTGCCACTTGGTGCTCCAGCGCTCCTCCTGGTGAACGTACTGCGAGAAATCCGGGGGCAGGAACAGCGCCACGCCGATCGGGATCTTCACGACCAGGGGCGGGGGGATATTGGCGCTGGCCACGAGATGGACCGGACCACATCCCGCGAGCGCGACGGCGCAGGCGGCGAGCACCGAGACGATGAATTGGCGGGACTTCACGAGGACCTCGGTCGCGGGGGTTCGGCGCTGCGCGTCGGAGCAGCCGCCGCATCACCTATACGAAACTGCGGGCCGCGGCGTTCCGGATCGTCCAGCCCCACGAACGTGCCGCCGTTGCGCTGGCACATGATGCGCATCAGGGTGGCGAAGCGGATGCTGGTGTATTGCGGGGCGTCCGGGCGCACCGGGAAGCCGATCGCATGGATGCGCACGCGCCGCTCGCCGGTCTCGTCCTCGCGATTGATGATGTCCACGCCCTTGAGCACGGAGTCGATCGACGGCCCCGTGAACTCGTCGCCGAACACGTACAGGCTGATTCTCTTGTCCTTCGAGTAATACGTGCGGATCGCCTCGACGATGCCTTCGATCGGGCTGGAGTTGGAGAACGCGTTCCAGGTGCGCAGCCGCTCGATGACCGTGCGGCGCTGCGAAGGAGTGTCGGGAATCCACTTGCCGCGATAACTCGTGAACATGTAGGCGCCTTCGTCATTCATCACCTGAAAGCCCTTCACGCGCGGGTAGATGTTCAGGGTCTCCTCCACCTTCTGCAGCATCAGCGGCCAGGCGTAATTGAACATGCTGCCCGAGGTGTCGATGATGAAAATGATGTACTCGCTGTCTACGGGTATGCCGCCGATCGCATCGTCCTTCTTGCGGCGGAAACCTTCACCGAGCAGGCGTTTCATCTCCTCCGTCAGCGTCTGCTGCGCGGCGGCGAGCTGCCCTTCGAGCTGGTTGGCGACGTCGGCTTCCTGCCGGGAGGCGCGGTGACGGCCGCGCACATCGCTCAGATCGCCCTGCAGGCGCGCAATACGCGCTTTCACATCCGAAAGCTGTTCCTGCCGCGCGGCGAGATCCCGATTTAGGATCTCGCTCTGTCCTTCGATGTCGACCAGTTCGTCCTGCAGCTTCAGAAGCTGCGCCTGAAGATCCTCTTGCGCCTGCTCGATTTCCGGCGAGCGGATGTTGCTCAGCACCAGCAGCAGCACGACTGAACCCAGACCACAGGTGATGCAGTCCAGGAACGAGATGCTGAAGATCTCCGTCTCGCGGCGGATCATGCGGCGAGCCACTACACCCTCCTGCTGCGCGGCGCAGCCATACCCGCGGCCGTCGTAGGATGCATGGTCGAGCGCCTCATGAGCCGCCGCTTCATGGCCAATCCTTCGACGGGCTCAGGAAGGAGCCGCCGGTGCGCCGCGCAGCGAGCCAGAACGCGCTCGGCGCCATCGGATCCCCCTCCATGGGCATGAGGATCACATTGAACGGCACGCCCTGGGGATACTTGGCGAACGCGCGCTCGAACAGCTTCAGCCGCGCATCGCCGTCGATGGTCTTGCGGATCATCGGCGCGCCGGCGCCCTGGGTCGGCAACCCGTCGGTGATCATGATTACGTTGTCCGGACGCGGATTGAGCGCATTCATCGCGGCGAACGCGTTCTCGACGCTGGTGCCGTCCTGCGGAATCGTCTTGCCGAGCGCCGCGAGCGCCTCGCTCATGGCGTTCGGATCGCTGACTTTCAGCCACTTGCCGTCCGTGTCGGGCGCCAGCGCCCATGCCTTGGTGTTGAACGCGTAGATCTGAAACTGGCTTTCCATCGGCATCTGCGCCGCAAGCCACTCGACCGTGGAGACCGTGCGGCGCCACTTCTCCGACAGGAGCTTGCGTGACTCCGGCATGTTGCGCATGCGCAGGATGTTGACCACCGTCTCATCGAGCATGCTCGCCGAAACGTCCACCAGCAGCACGATTCGCTGGCCGGAGATGCGCAACCCCGTGAGGTACTGGCGGTCCCCGGAGCCCACGAAACCGCGCACGCGCGTCCCGGGGGCGCTCACCTCCCGCGCCGCGCCCTCCAGGCGCCGCGCACCTTCCTCGAGCGACTTCAGATCGGCTTTCAGCCGCTCGATCGCCTCGCGCCGAGACAGTGTTTCCTTCTCCGCATCCGCGAGTTGCTCGCTCAGACGCTTGGTGTCTTCGATGATGCGCGCGCCCAGACCCTCGGTGCGCACGCGCTCTTGATCGGATTCGATGATCGAATTGCGCAACACGACCAGGCGCTGATAGCCCTCGAGCACCTGCTCTTCCATTTTCTCGACCTGCGCGCTCAGCTCCCGCGACTCGGTCGCGAGGCGCAGACCGCCCTGCGCGTTGATCAGCGTATAGACGAGCACCACCGACCCGAACGCGCAGGTGATGCAGTCGAGGAACGACATGCTGAAGACTTCAGTCTTGCGGCGCGCCATCGTCGTTCACCAGCTGAATGAGCTCGAGCGTGACGCCAGGCGCTCCGAGGCGCAGACGATCGCCCACCGTGAGCACGGTGCGCCCGGAAACGCGTTCCTCATTCACGTACGAGCCGTAAGTGCTGTGGTCTTCGACCAGCACAGCGCCGTTGCGTCGTACGAGCGAGCAGTGCGCGCGCGACACGCCGGGCGCGGCGCCGGGCAGCGCCAGGGCGCGGCGCTCGGGCGGCACGGACCAGCCGACGACCAGCGGCTGCTCCGTGATGCGCCACGCGCGCCCTTGGAAAAGCACGTGCGTCGGACGCAACGGTGCGGGCGTCGCCTGCGGGTCCGAGGCGGTCAGGCTCCCTTCGGCGCGGGGCGTCGGCAGTTGATACACCAGCGCGAGTGCGTCGGCCGGCCTGCGGATCGCAGCTTCGTACTGCAGGGCGCCGAGCGCAGCAGCGCCGCTGGGCAGGACCTGGATCGTGCAATCGCGCAGCTTGTGCAGCTCCTCCAGAAGTCCCGGGAGCGCCGCGACTCGCGCCGAGACGCGCAGCTCGATCGGCATGCCAGCTACACGCGCACCCTGCACGAGGCGCACGAGCTCGAGGTAATGTGACTGAACCGCCTCGATGAACTGCTCGCGCTCCAGTTCGATCTCCAGGGCGCGGCCGGCGAACTGCATCGGCAGGCTGATGCGCTCGGCTTCGCGCAGCGCGGCCAGCCAGCCCGGCAGCTCATCGAGCAGGCGCTGCTCGCTGCTCGCCTCATGCAGCGGATCGAAGCGCGTGCGGCGAACGAACTGCTCGGCGATAAATTTCATCCACGCCTGCTGCAGCGCCAGCACGCCGTGGCCCAGCGCAATCTCATAGCGGCTGCGTCGCAGGCCTCCCGGAGAACCGCCGGTCTGCTCCAGCACCGTGAGGATGGCCTGGTGCAGCTCCAGCTCGAGATGCAGCACGCGCTCGGGCGCAGGCTCGAGGCTGCAGGCGGCGAGTGCGGCGTCCACCAGCCCTGCAACTGGGAGTCCGGTTTCGTTCACCACGCCGAGCAGCAAGCTGAGCTGTTCGCGCGTGTACCCGGCGGGCGCCGCCAGAAGCACGCCCTCCTCCTGCGACTTGTAAGAACCGAGCAGACTGCGCGCTTGCGCGAACGCGATGTCGGCCGGCGTACGCGCGAACCGCGAGGCTCGCGTGAGCGGCGCAGTGCTCAGTCCACGCCAGAAACCGGTCTGCGCGAGCAGCGGCTTGAGGCGCACGCGGGCCGCCGCCTCGGCGCCGGTCACGATCCCCTGCTCGTCGAGAATCGCCATACCGGGCGCTTCCGCGACGACTTGCGCAGGCTCCTCGCCGTTGCGACGCGCAAGCACGAGACCCGAATCGATGAGCGACAACGAAAGCATTGATCGATAATTCGCGTGACGGGCGCCTGGCGACTCGTGATTAGCGGTTGCTCAGCGGCCGGCCAGTCTCCCGACCGCTGCCCCTACAAGCCACGGGTCGCCGGTCACTCATCTTCATCTCACTTGCATGTGCCTGATAAGGTTCTGATCGATCCAGTGGTCGGTGTCGTGGACGAACTGTTCCTGCGCCTGCTGCACCTGGTGCAGGAAGAACATCAGAATGATGGTGAGCAGCAGGGCGACGAATGTGGCGTTGAAAGCGATGCCCAGGTCGGAAGTGACGCCGGTGATGTCGCCGGTCACCGCCTTGTGAGCCTGCAGCAGCGCATCGCCGATGTGGCGCACCGTGCCGATGAAGCCGATCGCCGGGATCGCCCAGGAGATGTAGCGGATCATCGCCAGGCCTGAGTCAAGCCGGTCCGCCTCGGAATCGCAGACGGCGCGCGCAGTCTCGGCGGAATCGCGGATGCTGCGCGTGGCTGCGAAGCGATCCAGCGTGCGCTTCAAGGCGCGCACGACCAGCATGGGCTTGTCTTCCTCGGGCAGCTCCTCGAGCTGGCGTGCGTAATCCTTCGCATCTTCGGGCAACACCTTGATGCCCTCCGGCACATGGATCAGCTCGCGCTCGAGCAGCTTGCGCTCGCGGCGCACGAGCAGCCCCTTGTAGCCGAGTATCAGCAGCGCCCATATGAAATGAATGATCGCCGCTTCCTGTTCGTAGTCCTTGATGACCAGGAACACCGAGCGATCAGGCACATAGTCCGGATCGGCGCGCATGCGCGCCTGCTCGGCGGCGATGACTTCCGCGCCGGCCGGCCGAATCCACGCCACGTAAGCCGCATGCACCGCCAGCACCGTGACGATGAGAGCGAACAGCGTGACGAAGAACTCGCTCGGATAGTGAAACCGGCGAGGCGTTGCGGCGTCCGAGGCTGTTGTCGTGACCATGAATTTGAGTCTCTGCTTGGGTCCGCTCGGACGGCGCAGTCCTCGCGACCGGCGGATCAGATGTCGATGGGGAACGAAACGTCGAAATCGGCGCGCACCTGCTCCGACGGCGTAAAGCGCTGCGGCGAGGCGCGGCCGGAAGCGTTCGAAGCCGGCGGCGGCGCGTCTCGCTGGTCTTCCTCGGCGGTCGGCGCAGACGGCTGCGCTTCGTCCTGGGCGCCGGCGGCGTCCTTGGCGGCGTGCACTTCGTCCTCCGAGACCTGCCGTCCAGGCGCATTCTCGGCGGACGCGGCGCTTTCGCCTGGCTGCGCCGCGGCGCCTGCGGGCGCCTCTGCGGTGAGCGCCGGCATCGGCGCCGCCGCTGCAGGCTTGGCCGACGCCGCGCTCACGCTGCGCGGCTGCAAAGCTTCCGTCGCGAACAAGATGGAGCCCGAGGTCGCCACCGCGGCAAGCATCACCGTCATTCGCATCTGCGGGTTCGAACCCCGCCGGCGCCGCGATCGATCCGTTGAACGATTCATGTCCACCCTCTCATACGCGCATCGCCTCAATGTGCGTAGCGCGCAATGCGAAACCCGACGTCGTCACGCGCGCTGTCGCCGAAATCGCGGGCCGCGAGCCGCAGATCCGTGACGCTGGAGCTGCGCCAGCTCGAGCCGCGAATCACGTGCTGACGTCCCTCGGCGGGGCCAGTCGGATCCACTGCAACCTCCCGAGCATCCATACTCACAGTGTAGAGATCGTGCACCCACTCAGCGACGTTGCCGCCCAGATCGTGCAGTCCGAGCGCGCTGGGCGGAAACTTGGCTACGGGCGCGGCCGCCGCGAAGCCGTCGTCGTAATCCGGAACGACATTCGTCACGAGCAGTCGTGCGCTCGCATCTGCGTAATTGCCCGAGGCGGCGGCGACCGGCAGCGTATCGCCCCATGGATAGCGGCGCAGCGCTCCGGAACGTTCGCGCCGCGCAACCCACTCCCATTCTGCATCGGTCGGCAGACGATAGCCGTTGGTCAGCGGATTCACCGCAACCAGCGCATCGCCCTTCTTCTCGTAGGCAGGCTCGAGCCCTTCCTGTTCCGAAAGCCAGTTACAGAACGCGGCGGCGTCCTGCCAGCTCACGCCGACCACCGGCTGATTGTCGAGATCGAGCGTGTGCTGTCCTGCAATGCCGGAACGATGTTGCGGACGGAACCGGCGGAACTGGGCGTTGGTCACTTCGGTCACGCCGATATAGAACGGCCGCCTCAACTCCACTTCACGCTGCGCTTCATTCGCGCGGCGTCCGGGTTCGCGCCGCGGGCTGCCCATGACGAATCGCCCGAGCGGCATCAGGCGCAGCTCTTGATCCGCCTTGGTGCGGATCGTCGCGGGCGTCTGCGCGAGCCTGGCTTGCGCCGGCGTCAGCAGCGTAGCTTCGACCACTTGCGGCACGCCGGGGCGCGGCGTGACTGTGGCCGTATAGTCGACGTAGCCGGATTTGCGAACGGTGATCTCGTGCGTCGTCGCGACGAGCCGCAGCGTCTGGTTCGCCGCGCCGCTCGCCTTGCCGTTCACGAACACCTGAGCGTCCGCGGGCTGCGCGCGCACGGTGACCTCCCCGTAGACGCCGGTCAGCGGCACGGACAGTGAGCGCTGCTCGCCGGGCGCAAGCTTGAGCTCGCGCGTCGCGGCTTCGTACCCGGGCCGTGTGAGCACGACGGCGTGCGTCATATCGGGCTTCAGCTCCAGCGTTAGCGGGGTGCGTCCGCGATACACGCCCGCCACCGAGACGTTGGCGTCCGCAGGCTCCGAACGCAGCGTGAGCTGCGCGTCCGGCAACCCGAGCTGCACCGGTCCGATGGTCTGTGGCTCATTCGCCTTGACCTGGATGTCCGTGCTCCAGGGCTTGAAGCCCTCCAGCCGCAGTTCGATCGGATGATTGCCGGCGACGATCTGCGTAGTGAGCGGCGTGACGCCGCGCCGCTCGCCGTTCACGAGCAGCTCGGCGCCCGTGGGCTGCGAGGTGATGCTCACGTCCGCCCAGTTGGGCGTGAGCTGAGGCGTGAGGGTCTGCACCTTGCCGCCGCCCTCCACTTCCACCTGGGCGCTGAACGGCTGGTAGCGTTGCGCGGCGATCGACACCGTATGACGCCCGGCAGGAAGCTCGAACTCGCCCGGCGTCGCGCCGAGCGTCTCTCCGTCGACGCTCACGACCGCGCCCTCGGGCGCATCGATGCGCAGCCGTCCTGGAAGCTTCGCCAGTTTGAGCTCGAACCGCTGATTGGGCTCCGCCGTGACGCGGGCCTCGAGCTGCGCGGGCTCGTAGCCCGGAAGCTGCGCACGAAAGCGATACTCGCCCGGGCGCAACAGCACCCTCTCGCCCAGCCGTACGGAAAACGTCGAACCTTCCACAGTCACCCTCGCCTCGGCCGGTTCGGTGCGCACGCTGATCGAGGTCGCCGTGAACACGAACCACAGTACGAAAGCCGCCGCGACCGCCAGTGCGCCCAGCGCCAGCCGCATCGGACTGAGGCTGAACGAGCGTCGGGCGCGCGTCGGCTGAGTCGGGCGGAACTGCGCCGCATCTATGCGCTCGGCCTCCGCGTCGCCGGCCCCACGCAACCGCGCGCCGGGCTCGATGACGGGCGGGACAGTGATGTTGTCCGCGGCCCCGTCTTCGACCTCGATCACCGGGCCATCCTCGTTGGCCGTGAGTCGCAGCCGCGCGGCGCCGAAGTTCACTACGTCGCCGGGACGCAGCCATGTGGAGCGCGTGACTGGCTCGCCGTTGTGCAGCACCTCGGCGCCCTCGGCCGGCTGTACGAAGAGCTGCTCCTCGTGCAGCCCCACGTAAGCCTGCGCGCCGGGCGGACGACCCGCCATCACCACGGCGGCGCCTTCGCCGCCGACCGCGATGGGAAAGTCCTCGGCCGTGAAGCGACGTTCGCCCAGCGCCTCGCGCAACAGCAGCCCGCTCAAATGCGATCCTCGCAACGAATCACCACGGGCTCGAGCGCGGCGCCGGGGGCGACGTCGATCTGCCGCCGCACGTCGCGATAACCGGGACGCGTGCCCACGATCGTGTATCTGCCCGGCTCCAGCGTCAGCGAGCGTTCGCCGAACGCGCCCAGCTCGCCGACGCGATAAACGGTGACGTGAGTGAGGTTGTCGGACCGTAGCGCCACCTGCACCGGCTGCCCGGCTCGGGCGACCCATTCCTCCAGTTTCGCGATTTGCCGCTGCAGCACCGGTCCGCGATCGGGAACGCTCCTGGCGCGCTCGATGGTCTCGGCAGCTGCGGCCCGCACCGGTTTGCTGAACAGCCGCTCAGGCTGCGTGAGGTAGAGCTCGATCTCCTCGTGCAAGGCCGCGCGCGGCGAGGCGCGCTGCACCCCTTGGTTCGCCGCGACGATCGTCGAATCCAGCTCGAGCACCGCGCGGTACTCGCGCAGCGCTTCGACCCAGCGCTCCCGCCCTTCCAACTCCTGAGCCTCCCGCAGCTTGGCGGCGATCGTTTCGGTGCGCTGCTCCTGCTCGATCTGCGCCAGCGCCTGCGCGATCTCCGGCGCTTGCGGGCGAAGGCCGCGCGCCGCCTCGAACGCGCTGCGCGCGCTGGCATAATCCGCATTCGCCATCGCCGCGTAGCCGCGCGCCATGGCGCTCGCGAACGCGTCCGCGGCCTGTTTACCTTCGATACGCGCGACGCCTTCGGCGGCGCGCGACGTTTGTGCGTCTAGCGCGAGCGCCTTGCGGAAACCCGCGAGCGCCGGCTCCATCTGGCCAGCGTTCTCCAAACGCTCGGCTTCGGCGAGCAGGCGCAGCACTTCGTCGAGCACGCCGGCGCGCTTCAAACCCTGCTCGGCGTGCGCGTTCTGCGGCTCGATGTTCAGCGCCAGCGCGAAAGCCGCAGCCGCATCCTCGGAACGGCCCTCCTGCAAGGCCGTATCGCCCGTCGCGAGCTGCTCGCGCAGCACCTCGCCGGCCCGCTTTTCCAGCGCATCCAGCAATGGCGCCATGCGCTCGAAGTGCTGCAAGGATGTTTGATACTCGCGCTGCTGATAGGCGGCGTCGGCGGCTGCGAGCTGGGCGCTGGCCTGGCGGAAATCGGCGGCGCCCCAACGCTCGGCGGCGCGCTCGACGAGCTGTTGCAGCCGATTTTCGAGCGGCGCCCGGATTTCGTCGACGCGCTGTTTGGCGCGCGCCAGCGCCGCGAAATCGATCTCCTCGACATTCTTGCGCTCGTTGTCGGGTTGGGCGGCTGCTGCGACATCCTGTGCGCTCGTCGCCTGGCGGTGGCGCGCACCCGCGTCATCCTGGCCGACCCAGCGCGGCAGCCCGACGAACACGAACAACACGCCGGCCAGTCCCACAGCGATCGCCGCAGCGGCCACGCGCCGACGGCGGTCCTGACCGCGACGGATCTCGGCGGCGCTCGCGCCCGCGGCGGACGTGCGGCGCCATTCACCCTTCAACGGCTCGCCGTGGCCCGGCGGCGGCCGCAGGGCGGGGGGTTCGATGCGCACGGCTTGGTGAGTCTGTTCGCTGCTCATGATCGATGACGTCAGGGACGACGACATGCCCGTACCAAGCGACGCGCCGAGCGCCGCTTCGAGTTCCCGTTCGACAGTCTGGATATCCGGCCGTTCAGTCGCACGCTTCGCCAGCATCCTGCAGACCAGCGCGGCGAGCGCCGGCGGAGCCGAGGCGGGCGGCGCAGGCGGTTCGCGGCGGATGCGGTCAGGCGTTGCATGCGGATAAAACGGCGGATACCCGGTCAACAGTTCATACAACATCGCCCCGAGGCCGTACACATCGTCCGCGGGACTCGCGGGCCGCCCGTCGAGTTGCTGCGGACTCATGCTGTACGGCGAGCCGCCGCCCACGGCGGCCGGGCCGTCGCCGATCGTGAGCGCCGTCGCCGTACCGAAGTCCGCGAGCAACGCGGCGCCTTCGTGCGACAGCAATACGTTCGACGACTTGACGTCACGATGCACCAGCCCGGCGCGGTGCGCATACGCAAGCGCCGCAGCAACCTGACGAGCTGCGCGTATGATCGCCTCGACTTCGCCCCCGCGCAGGCGGGTCAGGTCGCCTCCTGGGGCGTAGTCCATGACGAGCCAGGCGCGCTCGCCCGAGCGGTAGAGACCGTGCACGCGCAGGATGTTGGGATGATGAAGCCTGCGGACCAGGGCGTACTCACGCTCGAGCATCCGCAGCGCGTCCGGATTCCGCGCCAACTCGGGCGCGAACAGCTTCACCGCAGCGGGACGGCCGCGCAGTCGATCCTGCACCAGCCATACCTCCGCCCCGCCGCCCGCCCCGAGGCGGCGCAGCAACGTGAATCCGGCAGACAGCGCCTGCCCGCTTTCGAAGTTCATTCGTTTTCGTCAGCGCACCGCCCCGCCGCCGCGGCGGGCGGTCAGCGCGCATCGTGCGACGTTATTCGCCGCCGCTCGACGACGCTGCCGCGTCGGCGGACGCCGCCGGCGCCTGCGCAGGCAAACCAGTCTCGTTCTCGTACAGCTCCTTCAGCAGTCGGCGCCATTCCTGGAACTGCTCTTCCGCCGTGCCTTTGAGCTGCAGAGTGCGCCCCTCCACCTCGACCACCATCGGTTGTACTTCCGCCTGGAACGACTCGCCCAACTGCTGCAGGGAGTCGGAATGCATCTTCACCTCGGCGCCCTTGTCGAAGCCGCTTTTCACCGCGTAAGCGCCGCCGAAGACGGCGCCGGTGGCGGCCGCCTGCCCGGCGTACGTGTTCGCTTCGCTGCCGACCACCAAGCCGCCGACGATGGCGGCCGCGCCGAGCAGCTTTCTGGTAAGCGCCGAACGACGCGCTTCGTCCTCGGCTTCATGCTCCGCATAGCTGTAGCGGCGCCAGTTCGTGTAGGGCTCAGACATGTTGTCGGCGAACAGCGCGTAATGCTCATTTATGGTGTCGAGCAGCGCATAGTCGCGCTCGCGGATGCGATCCATGCGCACCATCAGCGGATCACTCTCGGCGGGCAGGCGCACGATCTGACGCTGACCGCTCTTGCGATCGACTTGCACATACGACTCGAAAGCGTAAGGCGCGAGCTCCGCCGCAAATCGCAGCTCCGATACGCGGCGCACGTTCTCCAGGTCCTGCGGCGTGAGCTGCTGACGGTAGGCCAGCATGTCGTTCGCCAGGTTGCTGTACAGGTTCTGAAATGGATCGCGCGGCCGACCGCTCGAGTCCTTGTAGGAGCGAGTATCGGCGATCTGCTGGTATTCCTTGCTGAACCACTGTCGACCGGTCGCGTCCTCCACCGTGACGTGCAGCCTGAGCTCCTGACCATTCGACTCGAGGATCTTGCCCGAAACGTATACATCGAGCGCCTCGGCGTCGGCCGGTATCACGCGCACTTGGCCCCAGTGGCCGGCGCCCTCGAGCGTATTGCGGATCTGCATCGGCAGGTAGCGCGCTTCGGCCCGCCGCACCTCCGGGAAGATGTGCTCGCGCGCTAGCTTCTCTTCATCCTCGGGCACGTTCTCATCGAACAGCCGCACGCTCACGTCGAGCAGTTGCTCGGCCGGGATCTCGTGAGTGGCCTGGATTGCTTTGACGTATGGCAGCGGGCGGATCTCGTGAGTGACGCAGCCCGCGGCTGCGAGCGCGGCCAGCGCGGCCAGCGCCGCGCCAATCGGGCGATTCGAGCGGTTCATAAGCATGTGTCCGGCAACCGTTGATCTGTCCTCACGAAACGTCCCGTCAACTCGTCGCCTTCTTGTAGTTGCGATACTCCTGCCAGAGCTTCTCGCGCAGCTCCGGATCCGTCTCGTTCATCGCGGCCTCGCGAAGCTGGCGCGCTACGATGTCATCGTCGCTGCCATCGGGGATATCCGCCGGGACAGTGCTCGGACCGCTGCCGCCGCCGGCCCCGCCGCCGACGCCGCCTCCTCCGCCGCTGCGCTGGCCGCCCTGACCCTGACCCTGACCCTGGCCCTCATCTCCGCCTTCGCCCTGACCGCTCGCGCCGCCCTGGCCAGCCTGATCGCCCGCGCCGCCCTGACCGCCCGCTCCCTGACCGTCGCCGCCGGCGCCTTGCGCGTCCGAACCTCCGCCGACGCCTTCCTCATCCATCGTGGATCCGGCGCCTGCGCCGCTCCAACCTGAGCCGCGGCCGCCGCGCTGGCCGGCGATCACCGCCTGCTCCTGGCGAATCCGCCCATCGAAGACGCCGAACGAAGCGTCCAACTCACGATCGATCTGGGCCACCCGCTCGCCGCTCGTCATCGGGCCGCCGCCAGGTCCGCCGCCAGATTCGCCATGGGCCCCAGATGCGCCGCCTGAACCGGCCGCGCCGTGGCCTGCGCCATACGCGCCGCCCTGACCGCCCTCGCCGCCCTGGCCGCCAGCCGAACCCGCGACTGCGCCCGAGCCCGCAGCTCCACCCGGACCGCCCTGCGCACCGCCGCCCATGCCCGGCGAGCCGCCCTCTGCAGCGCCGCCGCCGGACCCCCCGGAAGCGCCGGAAGATCCGCCGCCGCTAGAACCTCTGAAAATGCTCTCATTCGCGGCGCCGCCGCCCATTGCGCCGCCCGCCTCGGGCGCGGCGCCGCCGGCTGATGATCCCGCGCCGCCTGCGGCGCCGCCGTTCGGAGAAGGAACGCCCACAGCCGGCGAACCGCCGACGCTTGGAAGTCCCACGCTCCCGGCGCCGCCGGAACCCGAACCGCCGCCGGTTTGACCAGTCGCACCGCCGCCCGGCGCGCCCGCCTGGCCGCCCTGGCCCTGAGCGCCTCCGCCCTGGGAAGTTCCGCCGCCCTGCGCGCCGCCGCTCTGGCCGCCCTGCACGCCTCCGGAACTAGCGCCGGATCGCCCGCCGCTTTGCGAACCACCCGATTGACCCTGGCTGCCGCCCGAGCTCGACGGCATTCCCGAGGGAAGCGACGCACCCGAGCCGGACTGCCCGCCGGGCGAGGGCATGCTCGACGAAGATCCGCCGCCGCTCGGCGAGCTGGAGCCGCCGGTGGAGCCGGGCGAGCCGCCGCTTGGCGAAGGCGGCGTGGAAGACGGCGTCGAGGTGGAGGACTGGCTCGCGCAACCGCCCATGAGCAGCGCCGATACGGCGCTCACTGCCGTGACGTGCGCTGCAATCACGCACACCCTCCGCAACCGCGAGGGGCGTGTGCGTTGCGACCTGTGCTGAGCGTTCATCGTGTCTCCTGCGATCGTCTGGTCGCGATCGGATGCTTGCGCGGCTGCCGCCGCGAAAACTGTGCGATCCACCACCTGAACGACGGCTGAGCGTCATTCGATCCGCGCACGCGCGTTCTGTCCGCGCAGACGCTGTGCCCCGCGCGGGCGGCTCAGTCGACCCGCGCCGCCGCGTCCTCCTGACCCGAGCCGAGCAGAAACGACTTGAGTTGCCCGGCCAGACGATCGCAGGCCGTGCTCTGCACCGGCGCGATCAACGGAATTGGCGCAATCGCGCCGATCATCACCGACGTGCCCTTCACGCCTGTAGTCAGACTGCCGGCGCTCAATCCGGTGCGCAGGTCCCAGATCGTCGCTTCGTAGTCGGAGGTCTTCTCCCACCAGCCGAGCCCCAGGCATCCCGCCCCGCCCGGCCCGGCGGCGCAGGCGATGCTGCCGCCGCCGTCGGTCTTCTCCGTGACGCCGTCCACCCAGACGATGTAGCGCACGCCCATCTCGGTCACCCGCTCGCTCACGCCGGGTCGGGCGAGAAACGCGCTAAACCCTTGCGCGTTGGCCGGAGCGGTGCTCGGCTCGAGCCACGGGTACAGCGCGTCGATGAAATGGTGATCAGCGTAGATCTGGAACGGACGATTGCGCAGGCTGCTGCGCGGGGCGACGTCCTTGCCCGTGCGTTGCCTGTCGGCAACGGTTGCGGAGACTGCTTCACCGACCAGTTCGCGCTCCAGGCAATCGAGGAATTTGTCTTCTGTGCCCGTGCCTTCCAGATGCGGCTTGGCGAGCAGCACGATCGCCTCGTCTGATCGGATTTGCGTCGGCGCCTCACGCACCTCTTCTATCTTGGCGGTCATACAGCCGCTAACGCCGAGCGCCAGCGAGCCGAGCGCCGCAACGCGCAGCGACCTGGCGACGGTCCGCTGCAATGAATGTGCAATAGAGGTTTGTTTCGCCGACATCGCGCCGCAGCCTGCCGCCTGATGCATGAGCGTCTCCCGGAATGCGCCGCCGGGATCGCGATCCCGACCCGGCCGTCGCGCTACGCCGTCCGCCGAATCGCGGCGGGCGCACGGTCACTCACTTCCGGTGCATCTGTGTACGCTCGGCGCGGTCGACGGGTTCGAGCTCTACCGCATTTTCTTCCTGAGAGCATCTCGGGAGAACGTCGGTCGAGGCGAACTGCAATCGAGTATACGCCAGCGCTCGGCCCGCAAACGCCGGAAAACGCGCACAAGGATCACGGGTTGCGACGCCGCGCGACGGCGGCGGTCGGCCGCTCGCTCAAACAAGTGCCAGCTGCTGCGGGCCGTTGACCGGCGCAGTGAACGCCGCGCAGTTGTACTCGAACCGTTCGCGTCGACTCAGGCCGTAGCGCGTGCACGCCGTCTTGAAGCGCTGCGCGAGCAGCTGCGCGTATTCGCCTTCGCCGCGCTGCCGGCTCTTCCACCGCGAGTCGTAATCACGCCCGCCGCGCATTGCGGTCATGCGCGACATGACGTGCTTCGCCTTGAGAGGCTCATTCAGCTCCAACCACTCGCGAAACAGGTCTTTCACTTCGTACGGCAGGCGCAGCAACACGTAGCCTGCGCTGCTGGCGCCGGCTTGCGCGGCGGCCTGGAGAATGTTTTCCAGCTCCGAATCGGTGAGCACCGGGATCACCGGGGCCGCCATGACGCCGACGCACACGCCGGCCTCGGCCAGCCTGCGGATGGTTCGCAGTCGCGCCGCAGGCGATGCGGTGCGCGGCTCGAGCGTGCGCTTCAGCTCGTTCGACAGCGTCGTCACGCTCACGAAAGCATGCACCAGACTGTCGCGCGCGAGCGGCGCAAGCAGATCGAGATCACGCTCGATGAGCGCGCTCTTGGTGATGATGGAGAACGGATGCCGGCAGCGCGCCAGCACTTCGATGATGCTGCGGGTGATCCGGTATTCGCGCTCGATGGGCTGATAGGGATCGGTGTTGGCGCCAATCGCGATCGGCTCGCAGCGATAGCCCGGCGCGGCGAGCTCCTGCTCGAGCAATCGAGCCGCATCCTTCTTGTAGAAGAGCCTGGTCTCGAAATCCAGGCCAGGAGACAGATTCACGTAAGCGTGCGACGGGCGTGCATAGCAGTAGATGCAGCCGTGCTCGCAGCCGCGATAAGGATTGATGGACTGCGAAAATGGAATGTCGGGCGACTGGTTGCGGGAGATGATCGAACGCGCCGGCTCGGGGAGCACCACGGTCTCGAACGGCGGCAGTTCCTCGTCGGCGGATCCCCAGCCGTCGTCCACCCGTTCGGTGCGGGTGGATTCAAAACGGCCTGGCGGATTCGACAAGGCGCCGCGGCCTGATTGGATGGGACGGTGCATGGAGCGGCGGTTGGCGGTTCGCAAGGCGCCGTAGTCGCGCCTGACCACTGTATTAAAAATCAGCTGCTGGTGAAAGCCGGCCGATCACGTACGGAAGCTCGGCGTCTCCTGACCAACCGCTAATCGCTTCTCGCCTGCGCCGGAAACCGCACCTGCACCGTCGTGCCCTGCTCCGAGGAGCTGATGCGTAACTCGCCGCGCAACTGCCGCGCGAAAGCCTCGATGAGGGAGTGGCCGAGTCCGGCGCTTTCGTGGTTCGGCTCGGAAGCGTCCAGGCCGACGCCGTCGTCCTGCACGGTGAGCGTGAGCGTGCCGGGCGAATCGCGTTCGACTTTCACCCATACGCGCCCGCCCTCGCGACCATTGAACGCGTGCTTGTAGGCGTTGGTGATCGCCTCCGTGACCAACAAGCCGAGCGGCGCCGCTGCGCTCGGTCCGATGACCTCGCTTGGGCATTCGACCAGCAGATCGACGTGCCGCCCGCGAGGCATGCCGCTGCGGCGCAGTTCCGCGGCGAGGTCTTCGAGGAACCACTTCAGATCGATCTCCTGCAGACTCTCTGATTCGTACAGTCGGCGATGCAGGGTGGCGAGCGCATTGATGCGGCTGCGCGCCTCGGCGAAGGCGACTTCCGCCTGTGGATCGCGAATGCGTCGCGCATGCAGGTTGAGCAGGCTCATCACCAGCTGCAGGTTGTTCTTCACGCGATGATGAACCTCGCGCACCAGCACTTCCTTCTGCTGCAGAGAATCGCGCAGCTCCGCTTCGCGCGCCGATAGCAGATCGGCCATTCGCGAGAACGTCTCGCCCAGGCTGCGGATCTCCGCCGGCGCGGCGCTCACGCGCTCCGGCCGCACGCTGTGGCGCCCAGACGCATAAGCCGACGTGATGCGTTCCAAGTACGTAATCCAGCGCACCACCATGTGCTCGATGCCAAACCACACTACCGCAATCGCGAGCACCCACATCAGCAGCGGCGTGAGCACGCCCCATGCAACCTGCAGCGCAAGCGGGCCAATGGCGGTCCGCACGGGCGTGCCGAGAAGTGCGAAGATGCGCCCTTCGATCAACGGGCCAATGGTGTAGAGGCGCCATACTCCGTCATGCCCGCGCGCGCGGAACGCCGTGGCTCCGGCGACCGCCAGCGGCAGGTGTTCCTCTACGACGCTGCGGGGCGGAAGCGGCGAGCGCGCCGGCGAGCGGACTCCTTCACCGGTGATGATCTCGCCTTGCGTATCGAGCAGCACGAAGGCGTCGTCATCGCGTGCGCCTCGCCACTGATCGCGATCGGTCAGCCACTCCAGCCCGATGAACAGCGCGACCGCCCCGCGGATCACACCCGCTTCGTCCACCATCGGCGCCGCCGCGACGATGCCCCAGCGGCCCAGCCAGCGGCCCACCGTGAGATCGCTGATCGTGAAGCTCGAGCCGGTCATGATTTCGTTGAACCAAGGGCGGTCGCTCACGTTGACGCTCTCGCGCATGGGCTGCGAAGTGCAGATGAAATCTCCGGACGCATCCACAACGGCGGCGCCTTCGTATTGCTCGAGACTACCGATAGCGCGCTGCAGCGTGCGACGGCACGCGCCGCTTGCGCCGCTGCGCACATCCGGATGACCAGCGAGGCTGATGAGGATCTCGCGGGAAGCCGCAATCGTGCTGACCTTTTCGCTCGCAGAGAGCTGCGCCTCCTGCGCAAGGTTTTTTTCGAGACTGCGCATGCTGCTGTTGTAGCCGGCGATGGCTTGCAGCACCGCGAGCGCCCCTGGCGCCAGCATCGCCACCCCCACGATCAGCACCAGACGCGGCCGCAAGCCCGCATTGCGGCCGAACCACGCCCGCGCTCCGACGCGCGACTGAGCTGGGATCCTGGCGCCTTTCAATCTCGAACTCTCTCCCTGCGGCGCGGCGTGCGCGCCCGGTCCGGGCGGCGGCCCTCAGCGCATCATTGCGCGCCGCTGCGCCGCGCGCCCACACCGTCGTTGGAATCGTTGAGCGAGCCTGAAACAGGCAGGGCGGTCGCGACATGCGCAGCGTCATCGCCGAGGAGCTCCACGAGCCGGTCGCGCGCGCGCGCGATGCGGCTCTTGATGGTCCCCACGGCGACCTGGCAGACGTCCGCCGCCTCTTCGTAGGATAGTCCCGTCGCGCATACCAGGATCAGCGCTTCGCGCTGGTCGACGGGCAGTTGCTGCAGCGCGCGGCTCAGATCGCGCAGATGAAGCTTGGCGTCGTGGTCCGGTGCGATGGCCACCTGCGAGGCGCAGACGCCTTCAGGATCCTCGATCTCGAACTTGCGGTGGCGCAGCTCCGAGTAGTAG
Organism: Steroidobacteraceae bacterium; assembly: GCA_034005205.1. Lineage (GTDB taxonomy): Bacteria > Pseudomonadota > Gammaproteobacteria > Steroidobacterales > Steroidobacteraceae > Steroidobacter. The sequence continues at coordinate 98,300 of JAVEVD010000001.1, forward strand.
CAATTGCGCAGGATCGTGAAAAGCCACGCTTTCAGATTGCTGCCGGACTGGAACTGCTCACGGTTGGTCCACGCCTTGAGCACTGTGTCCTGCACCAGATCATCGGCGCGCGCCGGGTCGCCGCACAGCGAGCGCCCGAAGGCGCGCAGCGCCGGCAGCAGCGCGGTCACTTGATCCAGAAATCTGTCCTGGCCGGTCATGTACTGCCCTGGGCTGAGGAAATCGCGTTCGGGGAGCCAGGACGCACACTCAAGCGCTGCGCTCCTTCTCCTCGAGCTGCCTGAGCAGCGCCTTGAACTCATCTGGTACGGGCTCGTCCATCACCTCGGTGAACATGCGGCGCAGCCGGTTGCTGAGCCAATCGGGCACCTGCTCTGGCGGACCGGCAGTCGCGCTCGTCGGCGGCTCGCTTGGCTTGGTTTTTTCGCTCATGATCATGGGAATGTATTCGATCGCCACGCGCGCCCGGGCCACTTTGGGAATCCCCCTTTTGGTGCGATCCGAACGCCCCCTGAATTGAAAAAGTTCCAATACTTCGGGAACCTTCCCCCCCTTTCGCACATAGTACTACCGCCATTCTTTGCGCGCGCAATGCAGCGCCCATAAAGAAATTCGAGGAGTCTGGTATGGCCCTGGCCCACGCGATCGCCGAGCATCTGCCCTACTTGCGGCGCTATGCGCGCGCGTTGTGCGGCGCTCAGAAGAGCGGCGACGCCTACGTGCGCGCCTGCCTGGAGGCGATCGTGGCCGACCCCTCGGTGCTGGATCCGACCGCCTCGCCGCGCGTCGGGCTCTACCGACTGTTCCACACCATCTGGAGCAGCGCCAATCTCGGCGCCCGCAGCGCGCACGCCGACACATCCACGGCAGTGGAGAAGAGGCTTGGCGAGCTCACGCCGGCGCGCCGCCAGGCCCTGCTGTTGACCGCCATGGAGGGATTCAGCATTCCAGATACGGCGCGCATCCTGAGCCTGCCGCAAGAGGACGTGAAGCAGATGGTCGCGCAGGCGGTGCGCGAGATCTCCAGCCAGCCTTCGACGCGCGTGCTGATCATCGAGGACGAGCCGATCATCTCGCTCGACCTGCAAAGCATCGTGCGCGAGATGGGTCATAGCGTGACTGCGATCGCCACGACGCGCGATGAAGCAGTGAGCGCCGCGCGGCGCACCGAGCCGGGCTTGGTGCTGGCCGACATCAAGCTGGCCGACGGCAGCTCCGGCATCGACGCGGTGCGGGAGATTCTGAGCGAGCTGCAGGTGCCGATCGTATTCATTACCGCTTACCCGGAAAGGCTGCTGACCGGCGAGCGGCCCGAGCCGACATTCCTGGTCACCAAACCGTTCGTACCGGAAACGGTGCGGGTCGCTGTGAGCCAGGCGCTGTTGTTCACGTAAGAATGGCGAGCAGCCGCCGGCTACCAATGAACGGCGATTGGTCGCAGCGCGCCCGGCGGCGTCGTTTGGTCCCATACGTTCGCGCGACGCGGCGGTAAACGGCCGAGCCGGCAGTCACTTCTCCTCACAATTGCTCCCGTCCCCGCAAAGCCCCGGCGATCAGCGCCACCAGCGTGAGGACGAGGAAGATGAAGAACAGGATTTTAGCGATGCCGGCGGCGGCGCCTGCGATGCTGGTGAAGCCCAGCACCGCCGCGATGATCGCCACCACGAAGAACGTCAGAGCCCACGACAGCATATCGGCAACCTCCTTCGCGCTGGCCGAAAGCGGCTTGCTGCATCGTTCCCTGCAGCGTCAGGCGAAGAACTCTCCAAGCTGAGTCGAGTTCCGCCCCGCAACAAGCACGATCGGCGCCCGCGCAGGAACCCGGCCCGCACGTCAATGCTTTGCTTACGGTCATCTTGTCTCGGAGCTGACCGATGAATGCGAAAATCATGGCGCTGGCGCTGGCTGGCGCAGCAAGCCTGGCGTTGGCCGCATGCGAACGGCAGGGACCGCTCGAGCAGGCGGGCGAGGAAGTGGACGAGGCGGTCGACGCCATGAAGCGCGGCGGCGAAGAGTCGCCCGGCGCGCGCGTGGACGATGCAATGGACGAAGCGCGGGACGCCGTCGATGAGCTGACAGAAGAATAGCGGCGGGCGGCAGGTTGCAGCAGCTCGGCCAGCGCTGGGCCTGCCGTGGGTTAGCGACTTACGGCCAGGCCGTCTTGGGTATTACGTGAAGAAGCGCTCGATGAGGCCGGCGACCTCCTCGGGCTGCTCATGATGGAGCATGTGACCAGCGCCCGCGAGCGTCACGTACGAGAGCTGCGAAAACAGACCGGTCAATCTGCTTTCCGAAATTTCCTCCGCCATGCGGTGCGCGAGCTCCGATGCGCCTCCGGTGACGAACAGCACGGGCGCCTGCACGGCTCGCCAGCAAGCCTCGGCCTGATCGCGCTGGTACAGCACCGGGTTCACCCGCTTGTGGCGCGGATCAGCCCATAACTCGACGCGCCCGTCCTCGCGCGTCCTGCCCCAGGCGCGGGCGATGAACTCGATGCGATCGGGGGACGTGCGAGGATTGCGCCGCGCGAGCACCTTGATCAGCTGCGCGTAATCGTCATAGACGGCGAATCGCGGCGGATCGCGGATTTCATCCAGCCATTGAGCGTAGCGCATGGGCGCCTGATCGGGTGTGGTGCGCTCCAGCCCGAAGCCTTCGAAGCTCGCCACGCGCCGCACGCGCTTCGGACGGACTCCCGCGTAGAGGAGCGCAATGGCGCCGCCCATGCTGTGCCCGGCGAGATCCACCGCCGCGCCCGGCGCCACATGGTCCAGCAGCGCTTCCAGATCAGCGAGGTAATCGGGGAACCAGTAGCCCTCGACAGGCCGCTGAGTGCGGCCGAAGCCGCGCAGGTCGAGCGCGAGGCACGTGCGCTGTGAGCAAAGGTGGTCGACGACGAACTGCCATGTCTCTCCAGTGTCGCCCCAACCGTGAACCAGAATCAAAGGATCCGGCCGCGCGCCCTGCCAACGATAGAGCTGAAAATCCAGCCCACGCAGGCGGAGCGTTTCTCGCTGCGCGGGTCGACGCACTTGGTAAGACATGAGCTCGGCTGCTGAGGCGCGGACGCTCGCGGTGGATGAGAGGCTCGCGGTGGACGGGAGGAATGAATCGAGGAGTGGACGAGTCAGTGAGCGGTAAGGCGCCGGCCAGCCCTGGACAGGCGCGGCCGGCGCCGAACGTGCGCTTACACCTGGGGAGTGCGCACGATGCTCGCCGCTACAACGCGGCGGCCGCGCTTAGCGGCCTTCTTCTTGGCAGCCTTCTTCTTGGCAGCCTTCTTCTTGGCGGTCTTCTTGGCGGCCTTCTTGGCGGCCTTCTTTACGGCGACCTTGCCGCGACCGGTCTTCTTTTTCGCGACCGTGGTCTTGGCGACCTTCTTCCGACCGGCCTTCTTCTTCGCTGCAGTTTTCTTTTTACGTGTTGCCATATGTCCTCCGGGTTAGTCCCCAACAATGAGGGTTCCATTATTCGGCGACGTGCGCCGCTTTGCATTATTACACGGCGCGGCGCTGCTGATGCATCATTACGTTTCAATGAGCGCACGTCACGAGCAAGTCACGACCATCGTGGAACGCGCGCGGGCGCTCGGACCGCTCGAGCGCGTCGAATACGTGCGCCGCGCTTGCGGCGGCGACGAAACGCTGCTGTCACAGGTGCTGAGCGCGCTCGGCGAGGAGGAATCGTGGGCCGAGGACTGGGGAACGTCGACTGCGGAGACTTGCGAGCGCGAAGCGCCGCTGCAGTTCGAGGGCCAGCGGCTCGGTAAGTACCGCATCGTCAGTCGCATCGGCTCAGGGGGCATGGGCGAGGTCTACCTCGCCGAGCGCGACGACCAGGAGTATCAGCAGCGCGTCGCGATCAAGCTGGTGCGCAGCGGCGCATTCTCGCAGCAGGTGCACGCGCGGCTGCGCATGGAGCGGCAGATCCTCGCTTCGCTCCAGCATCCCAACATCGCGCGACTGCTCGACGGCGGCCGCGCCCCCGACGGCACGCCGTATCTCGTCATGGAGTACATCGACGGCGAGCCCATCGACGCCTGGTGCGACCGTCGCCGCCTCACGTTGCAAGAGCGTCTGCAGCTGGTGCGCGTGATCTGCTCCGCCGTGCATTACGCCCACCAGAACCTTATCGTCCACCGCGATCTGAAGCCCAACAACATTCTGATCACGCCGGACGGCGCGCCCAAACTGCTCGATTTCGGCATCGCCAAACTGCTCGAGACGCGCTACGACGCGCAGACCGTGGCCGTCACGCACATGGACTACCGTGTACTCACGCCGTCGCATGCGAGTCCTGAGCAGGTTCGCGGTGAGACGATCACCACCGGGAGCGACGTCTACGTCCTCGGAGTGCTGCTTTACGAGCTGCTGTGCGGACAGCGCCCTTTTCAGCTCGTTGGCGCAACCCTGAGCGATATGGAACGCATCATCTGCGAGCAGGACGCGCCCACACCGAGCGCAGCGACGGCGCGCATGGCGCAGCAATCGCCAGAACGGATGGCGCAAATCGCCGCCGCGCGCTCGACGACCGCCGCGCGTCTGCAACGCGACCTGTGCGGCGACCTCGACGACATCGTGAGCATGGCGATGCGCAAGGAGCCGGAGCGGCGCTACAGCTCCGCCGAGCAGCTCGGAGCGGACATCGACCGATGGTTGGCTGGGCAGCCGGTGCTCGCCACGCGCGACACGCTCACCTATCGCCTACGCAAGTTTCTCGCGCGACACACGATCGCAGCGGCGGCGACGGCCGCCGCCGCCGCCGCGCTCGCCGCGTTCACCGCACTGACATTCATCCAGTCGCAACGGATCGCATACGAACGCGATGTGGCCAATGCCGAGCGCACGCGCGCCGAACAGGTCTCGTCGTTCCTGGTCGAGCTGTTCCAGCTGTCCGACCCCTCGCACAGTCGCGGCGCTCAGGTGACGGCGCGCGAATTGCTCGACATCGGCGCCCGGCGTGTAAGCCTCGGCCTGACCGACCAACCGGAAACGCGCGCAACGCTGCTCGGCACGATCGGACGCGTGTACAACAGCCTCGGCCTGTATTCCGACTCCATACCGCTGCTGGAGGAAGCGCTGCGCTCGCAGATTGCGCTGCACGGGCCGCGCCATCCCGAGGTCGCGAAGGCGCTCGGCGAACTCGGGGCCGCGCTGTGCGAGCGAGGCGACCTGGACGCCTGCGACGAGCGACTCGCGCAGGCGCTGGACATGCAGCAGCAGTTGCTCGGCGAAAGCGCGATCGACACGGCCCCGCTGCTGGCGTATCGCGCGCAGCTGGCCCAGCTGCGCGGCTCGCTCGACGAAGCAGAGCGCCTGTACGGCGATGCTCTCGAGATCTACGTGCAGCACAACGCCCAGCGCACGCCGCCCGCCGCATCGGTGATCAGCGACCTCGCCGGGCTGCGCAGCTACCGAGGCGACCATCAGCAAGCCGCCGCGCTGTACCGCACGGCGCTCGACATAGATCGCCAGATCCTTGGCGCCGACCACCCCCACGTGGGGATGCATCTGCACAACCTGGCGTTCGCGCTGCACGCACAGGGCGATCTCGAGGCGGCCGAGCCGCTGTACGCCGAGGGCGCGCAGATCCTCGAAAAGGTGCTCGGCGAGCGCCATCCGCAGACGCTCGATGCAATGTCCAATTACGGACGCTTCCTGCATCGCAAGGGCGACCTGGAGCGCGCCGGGCGGATTTTCAGCGTCGTGCTGGAGCGAAATCGTCAGGCGCGCGGCGCGCAGCACGCATACGTCGGGCATGATCTCGTGAATCTCGGCCTGCTGCGGCTCGATCTGGGCCAGATCGCCGAGGCCGAGCGCGATCTGCGCGACGCTCTCGACATCTACGCCCACAGCCTCCCTCCAGAGCACCCGTACGTCGCATCCGCGCTGACCGGGCTGGCCCGTGCGCAACTCGATCGCGGCGCTGATCTCGATCGCGTCGAGCCGGCGTTGCGCAAGGCGCTCGGCATAGCCGAGAAATCCTTCGCCGCCGACAGCCCGACCCTCGCCGCGGCTCAAAGCGCCCTCGGGCGTCTGCTGCTCTCGTCGGGCCGGGCCGCCGAGGCCGAGCCGCTGCTGCGCGCGAGCTACCCGGCGCTGGTGCGCACGCAGGGAGAATCCGCCGCCATCACGCGGCAAACGCGCGCAGCGCTCGATGGATTGCAGAAGCGGATAGCGGATAGCAGATAGTTCAGAGGACTTGCGCCGCCTTCTGACTATCCGCTGTCCGCTTCTTCCCCGCTCTATTCACTGCCAAGAAACATCCGATAGGCGGGATTGTCCGTCTCCTCCGAGTACGGATATTTCAGCTCGCGCACGTGCAGTTCGAACTCCGCCTTCTCCTGAGGAGGAATCTGCACGGCTACCAGCACGCGGCCGTAATCGGATCCATGATTGCGGTAGTGGAACAACGTGATGTTCCACTGCGAGCCGATGGACCTCAGGAATTTGAGCAGCGCGCCGGGACGCTCCGGGAACTCGAAGCGGAACAGCCGCTCGTGCGCGATGCCGCGCGCGCGGCCGCCGACCATGTAGCGCACGTGCAGCTTGGCCATTTCGTTATCGGTCATGTCCGTGACCGGATAACCTGCGTCGCGCAGCAACTGCAGCGCCGCTTCCTTCTCCCTGGCTCCGTCCGCAAGCGCCAGGCCGACGAACAGCTGCGCGGTTGCGCCGTCGTTGCAACGGTAGTTGAACTCCGTGACGCTGCGGCGGCCGAGCGTTTCACAGAACTTCAGGAAGCTGCCTTTGCGCTCGGGAATCTCCACGGCGACCAGCGCCTCGCGTTGACCGCCGATATCCGCACGCTCGGCGATGTGTCGCAGCCGGTCGAAGTTCACGTTGGCGCCGGAGTTGATGGCCACGAACGTGCGGTCACGACACTGCTCGCGAGCGACGTAACGCTTCACACCGGCGGTTGCGAGAGCGCCAGACGGCTCGACCACTGTGCGATTGTCCTCGAAGATGTCCTGAATGGCCGAACAGATCTCGTCGGTGCTCACGGTAATGATCTCGTCCACGTATTGGCGCGCCAGTCGGAAGGTCTCCTCGCCGACACGGCGCACTGCGACGCCGTCGGCGAAGATGCCGACGCGGTCCAGCGCCACCCGCTCACCGGCCTGAAGCGAGCGGAACATGGAATCGGCGTCCTCGGGCTCGACGCCGATGATGCGGATATTGGGATTGAGATATTTGATATATGCAGCCACGCCGGCGATCAGACCGCCGCCGCCCACCGGGACGAACACCGCATCGATCTCCTCGCCCGGCTTCTGGCGCAGGATCTCCATGGCGATCGTTCCTTGGCCGGCGATCACATCCGGGTCGTCGAATGGATGGATAAAGGCGAGCTCGCGCTCGCGCATGAGCAGCATGGCGTGCTCGTACGCCTGGTCATAGTCGTCCCCGTGCAGCACGACCTCCCCGCCGAGATCGATCACCGACTGCACCTTGATCTGCGGCGTGGTCCGCGGCATGACGATCACCGCCTGCACGCCGCGACGCCGCGACGCCAGCGCCACGCCCTGCGCGTGGTTGCCGGCCGAGGCGCAGATGACTCCGTTCGCAGCCGCTGTCGGCGGCAGGTGCGCAATCTTGTTGTAGGCGCCGCGGATCTTGAAAGAGAACACCGGCTGCAGATCCTCGCGCTTGAACAACACTTGGTTGGCGAGGCGGCGGCTGAGCCGGGGCGCCGGCTCCAGGGGAGTCTCGATGGCGACGTCGTAGACGCGCGCCTTGAGAATGCGTTCCAGATAGTCGTGCAGCATGCGATGGCCAGGGCGGATGATTCGACGCGGCGAACGTCGCTACGGTAGCAGGATTGCGCGCCGCACGGGCGAGCAGATACGGCGCGGCGCGCTCATCGTTCGACTCATCGACGCGCCGCGCTTTCCTGCGATAATTTTCGGCGCCCAGCGCTTACCCGATCTGAACCAGGCATGGCCGAATCCAACCCCACTTGCTCCCGGCGGGACGTGCTGGCCGGCGCCGGCGTCCTGCTCGCGATCGGCTCAGCCGCGCCTGCGCAGGGGCGGCGCACGCTCGACCTGCCCACCTCCTCCCGCGAGCTTTGGCAATGGGTGCGCACGCAACCGGTGCTCGACGCGCAGACTGTCTGGCTCGACGCCGCCGCAAGCGGACCGACCCTGCGTGCAGCCATGGCGTCCGAGTACCGCGCTCGCGATGCGCAAAGTTTCGCCATCGCCGGATTCGACGCCGAACGCTGGCTGAGTGAGACGAAACAGCTGGCGGCCCATGCGGCCGCCTTCGCCGGCTGCGATGCGGACGAGGTCAGGTTCACGCACGGCGCGGGCGAGGCGCTCGCGCAGGTGGTCCTCGGACTAGACCTCGCCGAGGGCGACGAAATCGTCACCACCGACCGCGAGCATCCTGCGGCCCTGAGCCCGCTGATGATGCTGGCGCGGCGTCGCGGCGTGGTCGTCAAGCAGATCGCCCTCGCGGCGCCGCTGGGGGGAGCGGATGAGGCGCTGGAAGCGTTCGCCGGCGCAATGACAAGCCGCACGCGCGCCATCATGTTCTCGCACGTGAACTACGCCGACGGCGCCGTGTCGCCGGTGCGTGAGCTGTCGGAGCTCGCCAGAGCGCGCGGGGCCGTCAGCATCGTCGACGGCGCGCAAGCGCTCGGCATGCTCGACTTCCAGCTGCGCGATCTGAACTGCGACTTTTACGCCGCCTGCTTCCACAAGTGGCTCGGCGGCAGCCGCGGCTCCGGCATGCTCTACGTACGTCGCGACATGCTCGATCGGCTGTGGCCGACCGCGCCGCGGGGCATGGAGGCCTCGCAACCCGTCCTCACCCCGACCCAGTGGCCGGCGCAAGCCGAAGCGCCCGCCGCGATCCGCAAGCTCGGCAACATCGTGCCGCACGCCTGGCCGGCGCTGCGCGGCATGCAGGCGGCCATGGAGTTGCATGGACAGATCGGCCGCAGTCGCATCGAGGCCCGCATCCGCGAGCTGGCCATCTATGCTCGCCTGCGGCTGCAGCAGTTGCCCGGCGTCGAGTTCCTCACGCCGGCGCGCCCCGGCTTGTGGGGCGGCATCCTCACTTTTCGTTTCCCGAAAGTCGCCGCGAGTGACGCGGCGACTTCGCTCGCGCGCGGCGAGCGCGTGTACCTGCGCGAGCTTGTGTGGCCCGACGCTGACGCAGGCGCCGGTCCGGGAGGCGCCTTGCGCACGTCGCTGCATGTCTTCAACACACACGACGACATCGAGCGTCTGGCCCGGGGACTGGAACGCGTGCTGCGACTCGCGGCTGCGCTGTAGGCATATTGCTGATCCGATGAGCGCGATGAGAACAACGGGCGACGCCCGGCGGCTGTCATCGCGCCGCGCCGGATCGGCGAGGAAGGGGGCCAGGTGAGACTGGAGCTTTCTTACTTGATGTTGACCGGCAGCCTGAGCGGCCTGCTCAGCGTGCTGATCCATTCCGTACTTTGTGCGGGCATGGAGCTCATCAGGGGAAGCCCGGCCGCCGACGCGCCCGCGGCGCCGCCGCCTTCGAGTTCGGTCGAGGCGCGCGGGGCGCTGCTCCACATGCTGTGCGGCGCCGGACTCGGGTTGCTGTTCTGGTTGAGCTGGGGGCTGGCTGCAGTAGTGGCGGTTCCGTGGTGGCTGCGCGGCGCCTCGTTCGCCAGCCTGTGTTGGCTCGCGCTCGCCGCGCCCATCATCGCGGATCAGCTCCTCGCCAAGCGAATCACGCGCCCGACGGCGGTGCTGGCGGCGTCGCGCTGGGCGACGACCTGCATGATCGCCGGCCTGGCCTGCGCTTGGAGCTGGGCGAGGATGCTGT
>JAVEVD010000001.1:108208-179941 GCA_034005205.1 Steroidobacteraceae bacterium
ATCATCGCGGATCAGCTCCTCGCCAAGCGAATCACGCGCCCGACGGCGGTGCTGGCGGCGTCGCGCTGGGCGACGACCTGCATGATCGCCGGCCTGGCCTGCGCTTGGAGCTGGGCGAGGATGCTGTAGGAGGAGAAGCGGCCAAAAGTGGTTGGCGGTTAGATGGGAAAGAAGCGGTTAGCGGTTAGCGGTTAGCGGTTAGTAGGAAACGCACCTTCACGCCAAGCGCCAACCGCGGTTGGCCAGGAGACTGCGTGTAACGCCGCGGCTTGCGCTAATCGCTAACGGGAGGCTGTTGGGCTTTCCGTGTGGCGCCGCGCTTCTTCACTAACCGCTAACCGCTAACCGCTTCTTTCCCATCTAACCGCTAACCGCTTCCCCTCTCCAACTATCGATCCAAAAACTCCCGCGCGACAGCTGCAAACCGTTGCGGCGCGGCGCTCAAGAAGCCCGCGCCGTAATCGGGCAGGTCGAGCATCGACCCGTTGGGCAGGAGCGTGCGGGTGCGCGGCGCCTGCTCCCAGAATTCATCGCGCAGCCGCAGCACGAGCGTCTGCTGGCGGACCAACGGCAATCGTTCAAGCGAGGGATAGTCATACATGGCGGCGCAGGCGCGCAGCCCATTCGCGCCCGCGCGCAGCCGGTCGCCGAAATCCTCTGTGAGTGCGGCGAGAGGCTCGCCCGGGCCGCGCCGCTCGAGCAAGCGACGCCATTCCTCGATGACGGCGGAGCCGTCATCGCCGGCGCCGGGACCGTTCGCCGGCGTGAGCGGCGTGGCTCTGCGATCCTGTTGCGCCGACGTGGGGACGCCCCACAGCATCACGCGGCGCACCTGCTGCGGTCGCGTGATGGCGAGCTCAACGGCGACCTGGGCGCCGAACTGGTGACCGAACAGGTCCACGGAGCGCAGCCTCATGCTGTCGAGGAAATCTCCGACGGCCGCGGCGTATTCAGCCACGCCGGCCTTGTGGGCAGCCTCCGAGGAGCCGTGACCCGGCAGATCGGGCGCATAGATGCTGCGGTCCTGGCCAAGTTCGAGCAGCATGGGCGCGAACCAGCGGCCCGAGCCGCCGGCGTGATGCAGGCAGATGAGCGTCGTGCGCTCATCGAAACCGCCGCCCGACGGATACGCTGTCCACAGGTGCATCTGGCCGAAACGGCTTTCGGAATACGAGCGACGCAGATGTGCGACGGCGGGCTGCGGCAGGGGCAGACGGTTTCGGTGTCGGGCGTGAATCACTGAGGTTCCTCTGGGCGACGCTTCGTTGACGGCGCTCGTTCGGAGCGCACGGCGCGCATCGATGAACTTAGCGGCGCAGACAAAGCGTGCAGGTGGACGATGATGAAAGTCTACGCAGCGCGATGCGCTAATAGTTGGATGCACTTCTCAGCTTGCGCAAGCCCGTGCGACATGCTCGACTTCGCACCGCGTCGTCCACGCATCGACGCGCAAATTCCGTCGACTGCGTCGCGCGATCGATGAAGCCGTTCCCTGCAACCGAAGCCTCAACGCGCCATTGCGCCGAGCCGATGAAGGAGCAATTCGCCCATGGGTTGTCATAAGCAATCGCTGCACAGGTTGGCGGCGCTGATGCTGATGTGCACAGCGTTCCTGACCGCGCGCGCCGAGCCGTTCACCGCCGAGGCGATGTGGGGACTGCGCCGCATCGGCGATCCGGCGATCTCGCCCGACGGGCGTCTCGCAATTGCGCCTGTCACGAGCTACGACATCGAGAAGAATGAGGCGAACAGCGACCTCTGGCTGATTCCCACCAAGCCCGGCAAGGCGCGCCAGCTCACCGCCGATGCGGGCCCGGACTCCGCCCCTGCGTGGAGTCCCGACGGCGAATGGATCGCGTTCGTCTCGAAGCGCGGCGATGACAAGCAGCCGCAGCTCTACGTCATTCGTGTGGATGGCGGCGAAGCGCGCCGCGTGACCAACGTTCCGACCGGCGTCAGCGCGCCGAAATGGTTCCCGGATTCGCGGCGCATCGCATTCCTCACGCGTGTGTGGCCGGATCTCGATGACTGGGACGCCGTCGCGCAGCGCATGAAGGAGCGCGAGGAAAGCAAGATGAGCGCGCGGGTGTGGGACAAGGCGCCGGTCGCCTACTGGGACCGCTACCTTGATGACCGCGAGACCCATATCTACGCCGTGAGCCGCGATGGCGGCGAGCCGCAGCCGCTGACACGCCGCGTAGGGCGTGCGCTCGACGCGGGCGACGCCGATCAGCACTCCTACGACATCTCGCCCGACGGCTCCGAAATCGCGTTCGCCTCGGACATCGATCCGAGCGGCGTCGAGCCGAACTTCGACATATTCCTGCTGCCGCTCGAAGGCGGCGAGGCAGTGAACATCACGGCCGACAATCCGGCCGACGATGCAGCCCCCAAGTACAGCCCCGATGGGCGGCTGCTCGCATTTACACAGCAGCGCATCAAGGGTTTCTACGCGGATCGCTGGCGCCTGATGATTCATGACCGACGCAGCCATGAAACGCGCAATCTCACCGAGAGCTGGGACCGCTCGGCCACAGGGCTGGTGTGGGCGCCGGATGGCCGCTCGCTGTTCGGCTCGATCGACGACGCCGGCGCACGACGCATTTACCGATTCGAGCTCTCGGGCCGCGAACCGCAGCCAGTCACGCGCCAAGCGAGCTTCAGCTCGCTCGCCATCGCCGGCAACGGCCCGGTGATCGTCGCCTTGCGACAGAGCTTCGTGGAGCCGCCGACGCTGGTAAGCGTCATCGCGCGCACTGGCGCCGCGACGAAGCTGTCGGACTTCAACGATGCAGCGCTGGCGAAGCTTACGCAGGGCCGCTACGAGAGCGTGACGTATCAAGGCGCCGACGGCCGCGACGTGCAGATGTGGGTCGTCTACCCGCCGAACTTCACGCCCGATCGCAAGTGGCCGCTCTACTTGCTGCTGCACGGCGGTCCACACAACGCCATCGTCGACGGCTATCACTGGCGCTGGAACGCCCAGGTGTTCGCCAACTGGGGTTACGTAACCGCCTGGCACAATTTTCACGGCTCGAGCGGATTCGGCCAGGAATGGACCGACTCGATCACGCGCGACTGGGCCGACCTGCCCTATCGCGACACCATCGCCGCGGCCGAGTGGTTCGCCGCGCAACCGTGGATCGACCCCGACCGGATGGCCGCCGGCGGCGGCAGCTACGGCGGTTACCTCGCGTCGCTGCTGCTCGGCAAGCCGCATCCGTTCAAGACGCTCGTTGCGCATGCGGCCGTGTACAACAACTACAGCCAGTATGCGAGCGACTATGGCGCGAGCAAGAAGCGGCACGGAGAGTTCTGGGAGGATCTGGAGCGCTTTCATCGCAACTCCCCCCACATGAATGCGGCCAGTTTCGACACCCCGACTCTGGTGATCCACGGACAACTCGATATGCGTGTGCCGGTCAATCACGCCCTGGAGCTGTTCAACACGCTGCAGAATCGGGGCGTGCCGAGCAAGCTCGTCTATTTCCCCGACGAGAACCACTGGGTGCTCAAGCCGCAGAACTCGCTGTTCTGGTACGAAACCAAGCGCAACTGGCTCGAGCAGTACGTTGCGCCCGGGCCGAGTGCGCCGGCGCAGTCAGAGGCAGAAGAGGACGGGCGGACGTGAGGAGGGAAGGCGAGAAGACGCTCTCTAGCTGCTCACGTCCTCGCACTTTGCGCGTGCTCTCCTGACGCCCTCCCCGTATGGACGCGAAGCTGAGAGAGCGGGAGCATAGATGGCAAGCCAGACCGCAGCGGAGCCGACAATGAAGTCCCCCACCTCACGAGCGACACTGTCATTACCGATCGCGCCGAAGGCTGCGCTCGCCGCTGCAGCGGTCATGGCGCTGAGCGCCTGCGAGCGCGGCGCCGTTCCCGCGGACGCCGTTCCCGCCGTGGAGAAAGAAACGCAACCCCAGGGAGAGTTCGCCTGGGCTCAGGCTGCTCTCCTTCGCAATCCGCATCTGGAGCTGCTGGCGAGCGATGAGCGCGCCGGTGTGTTCACCGTGCGCGTCAAGCAGAGCGATGAAGTCCTCGCGGTGAAGCTCGATGAGATCGCCGCTGCGCCGCCGAGCCAATTGGCGGCGCCCGGGCAAGCCCGGGCGGTCGAGCGCGAACCCGAACGGCGCACAGTCCAGACCTCGCCGCGCACGTCCGGAGAAGAAGCCAGCGCCCAGGCGGCCGCCGCACGGCAAGACGCAGCGCAGGAATCGGGCGAGCGCCCCATGACCGGGGCCGCAGGCTCACCAGCTGCACAGCCCAGCTACACGATCGAGCGCAGCGACGGGCAGCTTCGCGTCAGTGGACCCGGCGTCAGCATCGTGAGCGCGAACGCTCAGCAAAGCGGCGCGGCGAGCGCCGCGACGACTCAGCGTAACGACGAGCCGCTCATATGCGAAGGGCGTCGCATGCTGCATCTCGACAACCGCACTCTGTACGTCGATGGCGACGCAATCACCGTCCGGGACGGTTGCGAGCTGTTCCTCACGAACAGCCGTGTGGTCGCCACCGGTACGGGCGTGGTCGTGCGTAACGGCGTCGTTCACGTCTCCAACAGCCACGTCGAAGGTCAGGCGGGCTCGTTCGATGCGGACGCGGCTTCGCGAATGTACGTGCGCGACTCCACGTTCGAAGGCGTCCCGCGCCGCGACAGGCTCGCACTGGTGCACGATCAAGGCGGCAATCGCTGGCGCTGAGGACTTCATGGCGCCGTCGCGGAGCGCAACCGGCGCCCACTGCGCTTGCGCCTGCGGCCGTCGGTCGGCAACCTTCGCTGCGTGAACCGACCGCAGCGTATCGCCGCATTCTTCCTGCTCATTGTGTTGATCGCCGCCGCAATCGTGCTGGCGATGCGGCTCGCTGCACCCACTCGCGGGTCGCTCGCAACGGCGCCCGTCGAAGCGCGCCCGGTCTACGACGGCTCGCAGCCGTTGCGCCTCGAGCTGATCTCCGGGCTGGACGCTCACAACGAACGAGCCGATCTCGGCTGGCTCGAGATCGAATTGCGCCGTGCACTGGCGCGCGCCGGTGAGCCGCTCGCGTCCGACGCAGAACACCCGACCTACACCCTGCGGGTCGCCGTAGCGGCTAGCGGCGAGCGAGCGCTGCTGGCTATCGTTGCGCCGGATTACGTGCTCGAACGCGAGCGCGACATCGAGCTTCCCGCCCCCACGAGGCTCGGGATGATGCAGGGGCTGATGCGGCAGCTTCCGCGCTTTCTCGGGACGCAGTCCGATTGGACGTCGTTCACCGGCGCCCGGAACGCAGCGGCGTACGACGCCTACACACGCGCACTCGCAGCCCTCATCGGTTCATCCTCACATGGTTTCACCCGCCCTCCGGCCGCGGCGCGCTCGCGCACCGTCGAGCGACTGGAGTACGCGATCCGCGCGGAGCCTCGTTTCGTGCGAGCACGGGCGCTGCTTGCATTGAGTTATCTCAGTCTGGGCGGAGAGGACGAGCCTTCGCTGACGCAGCTCGCGGAGTCGAGCGCGGCGCGGGCGCTGCAAGCCGACGCCGATATCGCCGACGCGCACGCGGCGCTCGGAATCGTCGCTCTGCGCCGCAATCAATGGATGCAGGCGCATGAACAACTGAGGACCGCGCTGCGCCTGGAGCCGGACAATCCGGCGGCGCTGGAAGCGCTCGCCTGCCTGCTGGCCGATGTCGGACATTACGAGCGGGCGCGCCCGGTCGCACGACGCGCGCTCGCGCTTCAGCCGGCCAACATCGGCGCGGGTGAATGCGCCGCTTACCTGCACACGGCCGAGGCCGCGCGCTCGGATGAAAGCCCTGCGCAGGAGGACTTGGCGACACGGAACGTCATGGCGGCGCAGGTGCACGCACTCGGCGCGATCCTTGCCGGAGACTTGTCGACAGCCGAGCGCTTGCTGCGCAACGCGCTCGATCCTGCCCAGCGCCGCAGCTACGCTGCGCCCATGCTGCAGGCGGCCAAGGATGCGCGCCATACACCGGCCGCGCTGAGGGCTATTACACGTGCGGCCAACGAGGGCCGCATCAGCGCAGCGAGCGAAATCCTGTGCGGCGCTGCGCTTCGCCAGGAGCAGTTCGTTTTCAACCGCATGGCGCGCCTGCAACGCGAGCGCGCGCATGTTCCGCTCAGGATCTTCTGGATTCCGCAGGCGGACTTCCTGCGCCGACATCCGGGCTTCGCCGCCATCCTGGACGCCGCAGAGATCGCTTCATACTGGCAGGAGCAGGGCGCGCCCGACGTCTGCGCGCACGAGCCGCGAACATACGGCTGTCGGCTCGTAAGAAATTGAGCGCGCGGCGCCGCGCTCAAACCCGCTCGAATGCAGATCGGCTGGCGTTTCGCTGACGCTGATCCGAAACGCGCTGAACCGGCGCAGCCGCTCTGGCGCTGCGGCGCGCAATGATTCACCCGTATCACAGGCTCCATCCGCATTGCAGGCCTCATGGACTCACGCGCGACTGCGCGTTTCGGCTCCTTTTCGCGCCGTTGATCTTGTCTACCCGACCACCCGTCTGCACTGCGGAAATCTTTGCAGCGCAGTAAACCGGCGCCGAGTGGTCCATAATGCGGGGTCGGCCGCTCGTGCGAATCGCGGGGCCGCAGAACGTTCAAGTCGGGATCGCGAGAAGGAGACGCACAGATGGGGGACATAAACGCCGTCGCAAACCTCACCGTCGAAGGCGACGTCGCAGTACTCACGCTGAACTCACCGCCGGTCAATGCGCTGTCCCAGACGGTGCGCGACGGCATCGTGCAGGGCATGAAGCAGGCGGTGGAGAACAGCGCGGTGAAAGCCGTGGTGCTGATCTGCGAGGGCAAGACCTTCATCGCCGGCGCCGACATCACCGAGTTCGGCAAGCCGATGCAGGCGCCGAGCGTGCTCGACGTCGAGGATGCGATTGAGACGTCACCGAAGCCGGTGATCGCCGCGATTCACGGGACGGCGCTCGGCGGCGGATTGGAAGTGGCGCTGTGCTGCCATTACCGGATCGCCGTTCCTTCAGCCAAGTGCGGACTGCCGGAGGTGAAACTGGGCCTGCTGCCAGGCGCGGGCGGCACACAAAGGCTGCCGCGCATCGTCGGCCCCGAGCAGGCGCTGGAGATGGTGACCTCGGGCGCACACATCGGCGCCAAAGCGGCGCTTGCCGCCGGACTCATCGATGAGCTCGCGCCCGAAGGCGAGCTGCGCTCGGCCGCCGTCGCGCTCGCCAAGAAGATCATTGCGGAGCGGCGCCCACTCAGGAAGGTGCGCGATCTGAACGACAAGGTCCTCGCCGCGCGCGGCAAACCGCACATCTTCGAGGATTTCCGCAAAGCCAACGCGCGCAAGTTCCGCGGCTTTCTGGCGCCCGAGTACAACATTCGCTGCATCGAAGCAGCCGTGAACCTGCCGTTCGAGGAAGGCCTGGCGGTGGAGCGCAAGCTGTTCGTCGAACTGTTGCAGGGAACCCAGTCCGCCGCGCAGCGCCACGTGTTCTTCGCCGAACGGCAGGTGTGGAAGATCCCGGACCTGCCCGAAGACACGCCGACGCTTCCCGTCAAGAAAGTGGGCGTAGTCGGCGCGGGCACCATGGGCGGCGGCATCGCGATGAATTTTGCGAACGTGGGCGTCCCCGTGACGATCGTGGAGGCGCAGCAGGAAGCGCTGGAGCGCGGTCTGGGCGTCATCCGCAAGAACTACGAGCAAACGGCAAAACGCGGCAAGCTGAAAATGGAGGACGTCGAGCAGCGCATGAGCCTGCTGCGCGGCGTACTCGAACTCGAGGCGCTGGCCGACTGCGATCTGATCATCGAAGCGGTCTTCGAGGACATGGATGTGAAGAAGGACGTGTTCGGCAAACTGGACAGAATCGCAAAGCCAGAGGCGATTCTCGCGAGCAACACCTCGTACCTGAACATCAACGAGATCGCCGGCGCCACCCGACGCCCGCAATCGGTCATCGGCCTGCACTTCTTCTCGCCCGCAAATGTCATGCGCCTGCTCGAGGTGGTGCGCGGCGAGCAGACCTCCAGACAGGTGATCGCCACGGCGATGCAGCTCGCCAGGCGCATCGGCAAGGTCGCGGTGCTGGTCGGTGTGTGTCACGGTTTCGTCGGCAACCGCATGTTGGCCGCGCGCCACGCGCAGGCCGACGCGATGATCCTGGAAGGCGCGATGCCCTGGGACGTCGACCAGGTGCTGTACGATTTCGGCATGCCGATGGGCCCGTTCGCGATGGCCGACCTCGCCGGCCTCGACATCGGCTGGCGTCGCGAGACTTCCAGCAGCTCCACGGTTCGGGAAGTGCTGTGCGAGATGGATCGCCGCGGCCAGAAGACTGGCGCTGGCTTCTATGACTACGACGCCGAGCGTCGGGCCAAGCCCTCTCCCGTGACCGAGCAGGTCATCAAGCAATTCATGGCGAAGATCGGCGCAAGCGCACGCCCGATCCCCGAGCAGGAAATTCTCGAACGCTGCGTGTACCCGATGATCAACGAGGGCGCGAAGATCCTCGAGGAGAAGATCGCAATACGCGCGAGCGACATCGACGTCGTGTGGATCAACGGCTACGGCTGGCCGGTGTATCGCGGCGGTCCGATGTTCTACGCCGACACTGTGGGGCTGAAGACGGTGGTGGAGAAGCTCAAAGAGCACGCGCCGAAGCTCGGACTAGATTTCACGATTTCCCCGCT
This sequence comes from Steroidobacteraceae bacterium, assembly GCA_034005205.1. Lineage (GTDB taxonomy): Bacteria > Pseudomonadota > Gammaproteobacteria > Steroidobacterales > Steroidobacteraceae > Steroidobacter. The sequence goes on from JAVEVD010000001.1 coordinate 116,880, forward strand.
CCTCGAGAAACTCGCCATGCAGGGCGGGCGTTTCCAGGACCTGAAGTAAGCACGACCGAAGAACTCATCGAGGCAACCCATGCGCGAAGCAGTCATCGTTTCCACCGCACGTACGCCGATCGGCAAAGCCTATCGCGGCGCTTTCAACAACACGCAAGGCCAGGAGCTCGCAGGCCACGCTATCGCCCAGGCGATCAAGCGCGCGGGCGTCGATCCGGCGCAGGTCGAAGACGTGATTCTCGGATGCGCCCTGCAGCAGGGCTCCACCGGCAGCAATACAGCGCGGCAATCGCTGCTGCGCGCGGGCCTTCCGGTCACGGTGCCGGGAATGACCATCGACCGGCTCTGCTCCTCCGGACTCATGGCGATCGCAACCGCCGCCAAGCAGATCGTGCAAGACGGCATGCAGATCGCGGTGGGCGGCGGCGTCGAGTCCATCTCGCTCGTGCAGAACGACAAGATGAACCGCTATCGCGCGGAGGATCCGTGGCTGGTGAAGAACATCCCACAGATCTACATGACCATGATCGAAACGGCGGAGGTGGTCGCCGAGCGCTACAACGTGAGCCGCGAGGCGCAGGACGAGTACGCCCTGCAGTCTCAGCAGCGCACTGCGCAAGCGCAGGCCGAGGGACGCTACGACGCGGAGATCGCGCCTCTTACCTCGACGATGCTCGTAGTCGATAAGGCGACCGGCGCCACGTCCGAGAAGGAGGTGACGCTCAAGCTCGACGAAGGTCCGCGCCCCAAGACCACGCTCGAGGATCTGCAGAACCTGAAGCCGGTGTTCAAGGACGGCCAACGCATCAAGGAAGGCCGCTTCATCACCGCCGGCAACGCCTCGCAGCTCTCGGACGGCGCCGCCGCGCTGGTGCTGATGGAGGCGAAGGAGGCCGAGAAACGCAATCTCAAGCCGCTCGGCGCTTATCGCGGCATGATGGTCGCAGGCTGCGATCCGGACGAGATGGGCATCGGGCCGGTGTTCGCAGTGCCCAAACTGCTGAAACAGCACGGCTTGAAAATGGACGACATCGGCATCTGGGAGCTCAACGAGGCTTTCGCCAGCCAGGTGCTCTACATTCGCGACAAGCTCGGCATCCCCAACGACCTGCTGAACGTCTCGGGCGGCGCGATCGCCATCGGCCACCCGTACGGCATGTCCGGCGCGCGCATGACCGGTCACATCTTGATCGAGGGCAAGCGGCGCGGCGCGAAGTACGGCGTGGTCACCATGTGCGTCGGCGGCGGCATGGGAGCCGCGGGGCTGTTCGAGATCTTTTGAGGAGTAAGGGCGGGAAGGACCAAGGGAAGGCGTCGGACGTTCTTTCGCCTTCCCGCCTCTACGCCTTATCGCCCCTCAGAACATCTCCGAAGCGTCCGGCGCGTGAATCTCGTGCTGGCTGCGCGAGCGGATGTGATCGCCGGTGATCATCTCATCGTACGCTTGGCCCGGACCGACCATCGGATAGACGCCCGCATCCGGATCGATCATCACTTCCAGGAACGCCGGTCCCGGAAACTCGATGAACTCGCGCACCACACGCGGCACGTCTTCCTTGCGCTCGAGCCGTACGGCCCAGGCGAAGCCGTCGGCCTGCGCCGCCTTGATGAAATCCTTCTTGTGCAATGATTTATCCGAGGCGGACAGGCGGCCCTTGAAGAACAGCTTCTGCCACTGCTTCACCATGCCGTCGCCGCAGTTGTTCAGCACGACGACCTTCACCGGGAGGTCGTAAGTCGTGACGGTCTCGAGTTCGCCCAGATTCATGCGGATGCTCGCGTCGCCGTCGACATCGATCACCAGCCGCCCGCGATTCCCGATCTGCGCGCCGATGGCGGCCGGCAGCCCGAACCCCATCGTGCCCATGCTGCCCGAGGTCAACCACAAGCGCGGCGCGGCGAAATCGAAGTACTGCGCGGCCCACATCTGATGCTGGCCCACGCCGGTGGTGATGATGGCCTCACCCTTGGTGAGCTTGTTGATTTCCTCGATCACGTAGTAGGGCTGAATCAGCGCGCTGTCGCGATCGTAGTTCATCGCATAGTCGCGCTTGAGCTGCGCGCAGTGCTCACGCCAGGCCGACCAGTCGCGCTGGAAACCGATGCGACGACCGTAGTCGCGCAGCGCCCGCAGCGCTTCGGGCAGCAACCCCACATGCCGCCATTGCACAGGCTTGACCTTATCGATCTCCGACGCGTCGATGTCGATCTGCGCGATGCTCGCTTTGGCCGCGAACTTCGATGGGTTTCCCGCCACCCGATCGTCGAAGCGGGCCCCGAGCGCGAACAGGAAATCGCAATCGTCCACCGCGTAGTTGGCGAACGCCGCACCGTGCATGCCCAGCATGCTCATGGACAGCGGGTGCGCAGTGTCGAACGCGCCCAATCCCATGAGCGTCGTAACCACCGGGATCTGGAACTCCAGCGCGAACTCGCGCAGCGCCTGCGCGCCTGCGGACTGAACGACGCCGCCGCCGGCGTAAATCAGCGGACGCTGCGACTGTCCCAACCGCTCGAAAAGCTCGGCGCACTGGGCGTCGCTGAGCGCGCTGCGCATCAGACGATTGATGCGACGCCGATAACCCGGGACCGGCAGCCGTCCGGCGCCCTGGAAAACGCCGCGCCAGTTCTGCACGTCCTTGGGCACATCGATCACCACGGGCCCGGGCCGGCCGGTGCGGGCGATCTCGAACGCGGTGCGCACAGTGGCCTCGAGTCGCGCCGGATCGGTGACCAGGAACACGTGCTTGGCCACCGAGCCCATGACGCTGGCCACCGGAGCTTCCTGGAAGGCGTCGCTGCCGATCGCGGCGGTGGGCACCTGGCCGCAGATCACCACGATCGGAATCGAGTCGGCCATGCAGTCGCGCACTGGGGTGACCATGTTCGTGGCGCCGGGCCCGGAGGTGACCAGGCACACGCCCACCTTGCCGGTGGCGCGCGCGTAGCCCGCCGCCATGAAGCCCGCGCCCTGCTCGTTGGCGGGCACGATCAGCGGCATGGACGGCCGCTCACTGGCCGCGTTGTGAACGAAAATGGCGTCGTATGTAGGGAGAATGGCGCCGCCGCTGTAGCCGAAAACGGCCTCGACGCCCTCCTCCGCTAGCACCTGGACGATGATTTCGGCGCCCGACATGGAAGCGCCGGCGCGGGGATGCGCGCTCGGGGCGAGCGCGGCTTGGCTCTCTTTCACGGTCACAATGTTCCGGCTTGGGCGCGGCGTACGCCCGGCGATCGACAATACAGCAGACTAGCAGCTTCGGACGGGAGCGAGGAAGCCGCCGTGCTTCCGACCACCCCGCTCGCGTCGTATCCTACTGCAATTCCTCGCCACTGATCCTGCTCACCGCCCCCAGCCATGTCCCAAGCAGCCTCACCGGCGTCCCTCGCCCGCACGACCACCGGTCGGGGGCGCTCGGCGTCCACCCGCAAGCGCCATATCATCTCGCTGCTCCTGCAGAACGAGGTCGGCGCCCTGACCCGCGTCGCCAGCCTCTTTTCCACGCGCGGCTACAACATCGAGTCGCTGAACGTGGCGCCCACGGACGATCCGACCGTCTCGCGCTTGACGGTCGTCACGACCGGCACCGACGAGGTGATCGAACAGATCGTCCACCAGTCGCTCAAGCTCATCGACGTCGTCAACGTCGACGACGTCACGCGCGACCAGCACGTCGAGCGCGAACTGCTGCTGCTCAAGGTGCGCTTGGCGCCCGACGCGCTCGACGAGTTCCGTTCGGTCGTGCAGCGCGCCGACGCGCGGGTCCTGTCGGACGATGCAGAAAGCTTTACGGTCGAGCTGACCGACAGCGAATCGCAGATCAACAGGTTCATCGCCGAAACGGGAATATACGGAGAAGTCCTGGAGGTGGTGCGCAGTGGGGCGCTGGCGATGCTGCGCGGAGCGATCACTCTGCGCGACTCGGGGTGCTCTGATTAACGTACTGCCCTTGGTTTCGCCAAGAAAACGCCGGGAATGCATGGCGCTTTCGAGCGGATAAAGACCGGCGCCTGGCGCATGAAGGTGAATTCAACCGCGCGCCATGATCCCGCGATTCGCGCCTGACGACTTGCGGCTCAGCCGGCCTGAGCGCCGATCACGCGGCCGTGGACGGCAGCAGCACCGTCGAGCCCGTAGTACGCCGCGCTGCGAGCTCGCGATGTGCGTGCTCCGCCTCGTGCAGCGGATAAGTCTGTCCGATGCGGATCCTGATCGCGCCGGACGCGATCAGATCGAAGAGCTCCCGAGCTGCACGCAGCAACGCCGCCCGCGTGGGGACATAATCGAACACCGTCGGACGCGTCAGGAAGAGCGAGCCGCGTTTACTGAGCTCGAGCGGCGCGAACGGCTGCACCGGCCCTGAAGCATTGCCATACGAAACCATCAGGCCGCGCGGCCGCAAGCAATCGAGCGAGCCGAAGAAAGTCTCACGCCCCACGGAATCGTAGACCACGTGTACGCCGCGTCCGCCCATCACCGCTTTCGCCTGCGCCGCCCAGTCCTCGGCTTCCAGCAACACGTGGTCGGCGCCCAGCTCGCGAGCGAGTTGCGCCTTTTCTTCTGAACCCACGACGGCGATGACCTGCGCGCCCAGGCGGCGGGCCCACTGCACGAGGATGGAGCCGACGCCGCCGGCCGCAGCGTGGATGAGAATGGCTTCGCCCTTGCGCAGCCGATGCACCTGGCGCAGCAGCGCCTGCGCCGTGAGCCCCTTCAACATGATCGCAGCGGCCTGCCGATCGTCGACGCCATCCGGAATGGGAACGAGTTGCTGCGTCGACATGACGCGCGCCTCGCAATACGCGCCCGCCGACTGCGAGGCGTAGGCGACCCGATCGCCCACGCGCACTTGCGACACTCCCGGCCCGACTGCCTCGATCACACCGGCGGCCTCATGGCCCGGAATCAGCGGCAGCTCGCCCCGGTACAGCCCGGTGCGCTCATAAACGTCGATGAAGTTCAGGCCGACCGCCGTGTGCCGCACCCGCACCTCGCCGCGCCCGGGCTCGCCCACCTCGAGCGGCTCCCAGCGCAGAACCTCCGGGCCGCCGTATTCACGTATTCGTATCGCGTGCATCGGCGACGCTCATGACCTCAGAGCGCCTGATCGTCGGCCTCGCCGGTGCGAATGCGCAGTACGCGCTCCAGCTCGGTGATGAAGATCTTGCCGTCTCCCACTTTGCCGGTCTTCGCGGCGCCGATGATGGCCTCGACCACTTGATCGACGAGCGCATCCTTCACCGCCACTTCGATGCGCGTCTTCGGCACGAAGTCCACTACGTACTCGGCGCCGCGATACAGCTCGGTATGCCCGCGCTGGCGTCCGAATCCCTTCACCTCGGTCACCGTCATGCCCGAGACGCCTATCTCCGAGAGCGCGGCGCGCACGTCGTCGAGTTTGAAGGGTTTGATGATTGCGCTGATGAGTTTCATTCCCCTTGGGCTCCTGTCTCGAGTGCGGGACTATTCATGTTGCGAGTCTGCCTTGCGCGGAGCGTGCGGCGAAATAGCCAACGAGCGCCTCGACGCGGCGAGCGTGACAATGCACGTTCTGTGCCGCAGGTTCAGCGTCCGCCGAGCGCTGTCGTGAGCGCATGTTCGGCCTGGGATCGGCGTGACGCAATGGCGCCGTCACGTCTGCTCGCACCAGTTTAGCGCGCTCATCCGCGAGGCGCGCGCAGCTTTGGTGCGCAGCAGGCCGGCCGCTCGGTCGCGCGACGCCTGGAAAGATTCCCGACACTGCGTGACTCGCGTCGCGACCCGGAAATCCCGCGGGCCGCATTGGTTGTTCGCGCCGCAGGCGTATGCGACAAAGCGCGCACTGAACGGGTGGGGAGCCATGAGGAACCGCAGGGGACACACCGCCGGCAAGCGGATCGGCTGGATGCTCGCATTCGCGGCCGCTTGCATCACGCCGGCAGAGGCGAGCGCGGCGGATACGCACATCCTGCGCGCCGAGCCCGTGCGCTCGATCACGCCGGATCGCGACGTGGCGCTGCGCAAGTCCGGACCGTCAGGCCTGAAGGCGCTGCGATTCGAGGCCTACGGGCGGCGCTTCGATCTGTCGCTCGATGCAAACCGGGAGCTGCTGGGCGCCGCCCAAGCCACGCATGCGAAGGCGCAGCCATCGTCGCTGCAGCTGTATCGCGGCGATATCGAAGGCGTTGCGGGGACATGGGTGCGGCTCGCGATCAAGGATGGCGTGCTGGAAGGAATGCTGTGGGACGGCGTCCACCTGTACGCGATCGAGCCGACCGAGCGCGTGCGCGCTTCGTTCGCCCCGGGTCTGGACGTCGGTGCGGCGCAGAGCGTCATTTTCAAGCTCGCCGATGTACGCATCGATGCGAGCGAAGCCTCGTGCGCCGCCGTGAAGGGCGACGCGCCGCAGACCGGCGCGCAGGCGTACGAATCGCTTTCGCAAGAGCTTGGCGGCGCTGCGCTGCTCGACTCGGCCGACGTCAGCATGGGCCTGAAGGTCTCGACGCTGTCCGACGCTCTCTTCTTCGAGCGCCACGGCGGCGCGCAGCAGGCGCGCGACGCCATCCTCGTGCGGCTCAACAACGTGGACGGAATCTTCAGCTCGCAGCTCGGCATGCGTATCCAGCCGTCCACTATCCTGGTCGACGGACCGGTGGCGGGCGCACTGTCGGGCGCCTCCAAGGCCAACGATCTGCTCGCCGAGCTCGGCTGGCTGCGTGAGCGCACCCCCGAGCTGCATTCGGCCGGCCTCACGCATCTGTTCACCGGCCGTGATCTGAACGACTCGACCGTCGGCATCGCCTATCTCGATCACGTTTGCGATCGTAAGTACGGCGCCAGCCTGACCGAAGTGCGCAACGGCGGCGCATGGCGCGACTCGCTGGTCGCCGCGCATGAGATCGGCCACAACTTCGGCGCGAGCCACGATGGCGAGCCGGGCGGCTCTTGTCCGAACGTTCCCGGCGACGCGTACCTGATGGCCGCGAGCGTCAGCGGCGCCGACCAGTTCTCGCAGTGCAGTCTCGATACGATCCGCTCGCGGATTCACCGCGCGAGCTGCGTTTCGATGCTGTCCGGCGCGGACATGGAGATTGCGCAGCAACTGGGCGAGATACGCCAGCCGGGGTCGCGTGCATTCGAGTGGCGGCTGCAGACCACGAACATCGGCGGCCTCACTGCGCAGCGGGTGCGCGCACAGATCTTGATCCCCCCGGACGTGCTCGTGGAGGACGCCTACGTGATCGGAGGATCGTGCACCAGCGGAGCCGGCCGCATCTCCTGCGAGCTGGGCTCCGTGCCGGGCGGCGCGACGCGCACGATCAATCTGACCTTGCGCAGCGACGTGCTCGGTGCGAGCTCGATCGCGGCGCGCATCGATGCGGACAACGACGTAGCGCCCGACAACAATGCGGGCGAAGGCTCGCTGCTGATCGGCTACGAGGCCGATGTCGCACTCATGCTGGACGCGCCGCAATCCGCGGCGACCGGCGCCGAGCTGGAGTTGAATTTCGAGATCAGGAACTCCGCCGGCCAGCAAGCCGACGCGGTGATCGTCACGATCGAGCCGCCGCCGAGCTTTACGGTGCGCGGCGCGAGCCTGCAGGGCGGCGAGTGCAGCAGCACACAGTCCGACCACATACGCTGCTCCATATCGTTGCTCGATTCCGGCGCGGCCGCCTCCGGAACCGTGTCGCTGCTGCCAACGACTGCGGGAATCCACAGCATCCATGCTCACGTCGCCGGGTCCTACTACGATCCTTCGCCGGCCAACAACTCGGTCGAACACGTGGTCCGCGTCGACGCCGCGCCCCAAGCGTCCGCACAGGACGCGGAAGCGGCGAGTTCGAAAGGCGGAGGCGGCGCTGTATCCTGGCCGCTGATTCTGGCGTTGCTGGGCGGACTCGGCTGGCGCGCCGCGCAGCAGCGCGCCGCGAACCTCTTGTGACCTGAACGAGTCGTCCCGGCCGCGCCGCCGGCTTGATTTCCTCGCGGCGCGCCATCAAGTTCGAGGCGAGCCTGCAGGCGACGCCCGGCGTATGCTCCCGCCCCGCACGCCCGCCGTGCGGCGCTTCCCGGGTAAACCGCTGAACGAGTTTTAACGATGAGTACGGCAGCTTCGCAGACCCTCTCTTGCCCCGACTTGCATGGCGCTGGCCATTCCGCCGGACCACGGGGCCTGCGCGCCGATCAGCGCTGACCCGCGTATGAACTACAAGGACTACTACAAGATCATGGGCGTCGCTCGCGACGCCAGCCAGGACGAGATCAAGCGCGCCTATCGCAAGCTCGCGCGCAAGTACCACCCTGACGTCAGCAAGGAAGCCAACGCTGAGGAGCGCTTCAAAGAAGTCCAGGAAGCGTACGAAGTGCTGAAGGATCCCGAGAAGCGCGCCGCCTACGATCAGCTCGGCTCGAACTGGCGCGCCGGCCAGGAATTCCGCCCGCCGCCGGACTGGGGCCGCGGTTTCGAGTTCACCGGCGGCTTCGGCGCCGAGGACGACTCGGGCTTCAGCGACTTCTTCGCCTCGCTGTTCGGCTCGCGCAGCCCGTTCGGGCGGGCGCGCGGCGGGCGTGCACGCGGCTTTGCAGCGGCCGGGGAGGACCATGTCGCGAAGATCCAGATCGACCTCGAGGACGCCTTTCGCGGCGGCGTGCAGACGATCGAGCTGAAGTCGCCGCAGGTGAGCGAGGACGGACGCGTGGTGCTCAAGCCGCGCACGCTCAAAGTGAACATTCCTCCCGGCGTGATCGAAGGTCAGCGCATTCGGCTCGCCGGCCAGGGCAGCGCCGGGATCGGCGGAGGTCCGCCGGGCGATCTGTACCTCGAGATCGGCTTCCGCCCACACCGGCTCTTTCAGGTCGAAGGACGCGACGTGACGCTCACCTTGCCAGTAGCGCCCTGGGAAGCGGCGTTGGGCGCCGTCGTCCAGACGCCCACGCTGGCGGGCCCGGTGGAGCTGCGCATCCCCGCCAACGCGAAGGCCGGCCAGAAGCTTCGCCTGAAAGGGCGCGGGCTGCCCGGCTCGACGCCCGGAGATCAGTACGTGGTGCTGACGATCGTGCTGCCGCCCAGCGACTCGCCGCGAGCGCGGGCGCTGTACCGCCAGATGCAGGAGGAGCTTGGGTTCGATCCGCGAGCCGAGCTTTACAAAAGCGGATAGTCCAGAAGAACCCCTGCTGACCATCCGCTATCCGCTATCCGCTTCTGTCTGCTCAGTGAACCACTTCCTGCTGATGATCCAGCAGGTACGCAACGCGGCGCAGAATCGCCACGTCCATGTGCGGCTTCTCGATGAAATCCACCGCGCCCTCCTGGATCGCGGCAACCGCGGCGCGCACGTCCGCCTCCTCGCCGAGCAGGATCACGGGCGGAGCGAGCTGCGCCGAGCGCAACAATCGCAGCAGATCGATGCCGGACATTCCGGGCAGCGTCACGTCGGTAATCAGGCAGCCGAGCGCATCCGGATCGGCGGCAAGATAGCTTTCAGCGCTGTCGTAATCTTGAACTTCAGCGTCCAGCGAACTGAGCAGTGTGCGAAGCGTGTTGCGGTCTGTCGCGTCAGCTTCGATGACTGCTATGACGGGGCGGGCGGATGGCACGGAGGCGGACAACATCTAAAAAAAGCGGCCACGGCCACTTGGTAAGGGAGCCCAAGCCGCAGGGAGGATTGGGGGCGGTGGACTGACCTTCGGGCCGTGGTCGCATGGCGCGCATATTTGGACGGGCGGCCGAACCCGAGAAGTCGCACTTGTACCTAAGATTGCACAGGCGCTCCGCGACGCAGCCGCCGTTCACCGCAATGACGAAAAGACATTGAAGCGGATAGCGGATAAGGGATAGCGGATAGTTCAGAGGCGACGCCCTGAGCGGGCGTGTCGCCGAAGAGGCGAAGCCCTCTCACATCCGCTTACTCTTGATCACACCTGCCCGACCTCCAGCACCATACGCACCAGGTGCGCCAGCGAGGAAGCCTGCATTTTCTCCATGACCCGCGCCCGGTGGATCTCGACCGTGCGCTGGCTCAGCTTGAGATCGCCAGCGATCACCTTGTTCGCCTTGCCGTGCACCACGAGGTCGAGCACCTCGCGCTCGCGCGGGGTCAGCGTCTCCAGGCGTCGGCGGATGTCGTTTCGCTCGCCCAGCGCGGCGCGATTGCTGCTGTCCTTCTCCAGGGCCTGGTTGATGCGATCGATCAGGTCCTGATCGCGGAACGGCTTCTGAATGAAGTCGACCGCGCCTGCCTGCATCGCCTCCACGGCCATCGGCACATCGCCATGACCGGTGATGAAGATGATCGGCAGGATCGAATGTTTCTCGTTGAGGCGCTGCTGCAACTCGAGTCCCGACATGCCCGGCATGCGGATGTCCAGCACCAGACAACCAGGGCGGTCTTCGCTGTAAGCATCGAGGAATTCCTGCGCCGATCCGAAGGTCTCCACTGCCTGTCCCACCGAGCGCAGCAGTAGCTTGAGCGCATCGCGAACTGCAGCGTCGTCGTCGACGATGAAGATGGTCGGACGTGGATTATTCGAATTTGACCGCATGACCATTAGCTCCCCGCGCCGGCGGCCGCCGGCAATGTGAAGAAGAATCGCGCTCCCCCGCCAGGATTCGCTCCGCACCACAACTTGCCGCCGTGTGCGCGCACGATCGAACGACTGATCGACAGACCGAGGCCTGTGCCGCCGGGCTTGGTCGTGAAAAACGGATTGAAGAGTTCCGCCATTACGGTCGCGTCCACGCCCGGACCACGGTCCGCCACCATGAACTCCACGTCGCCTTCGGCGTCCACGTGCGTGCGCAGCACGATCTCACGGCGCCCCTCGGGCGTCGCCCGCATCGCGTCGATGCTGTTGCGCATGAGATTGAGGATGACTTGCTGGATTTGCACCGCATCGGCCTGCACCTGAGGAGCGAGCGGCGAGGGCTGCAGCACGATGCGCACGTCGTGATGGGCCGCGTCGGTCTGCGCCAGCGTCAGCACGTCCTCCAACAACCTGTTCGCCTCCACCAGCTCGCGGCGCACCTCTCTGTTCTTCACGAATGTGCGCAGCCGGCGGATGACCTCGCCGGCGCGCAGCGCCTGTGCGCCGATGTGCTCGAGCGCCGCGGCCAGCTCTTCCTGCGAGAACTGACTCGAGGCTATCAGCCGCTGGCACGCCTGAGCGTACGTGGCGATCGCAGTGAGCGGCTGATTGACCTCGTGCGCAATGCCGGCGGCCATCTCTCCCATGGTCGATATGCGTCCGAAGTGCGCGATGCGGTCCTGCATCTGGCGCGCCTCGTCCTCAGCGCGGCGTCTATCAGTGATGTCGTGCAGCGTGCCGACCTGCCGCAGAATGCGCCCATCCGGGCCGCGCGTCGTATGAGCAATATGATGTACGTACCGCAGCGAGCCGTCCGGATGAATCACCCGGTATTCGATGTCCATGGAGCGCGCCCCGCTGTCCAGCTCGAGGCGCGCCTGCCGCCAGCGCGCATGGTCGGCCGGATGCACCATCGGCTCCAAGTAGTCGTATACGCCGATGTACGGCTCCCCGTAGCGCCGCCCCAGCACGCGATAGAGTTGCGGCGACCAATAATCCTCGTATTTGCCGTCGAAGTGCACGACGTAATTGCCGAGATTGGCGATCTCCTGCGCGATCGTGAGCTGAGCTTCGCTGCGCCGGAGCGCCTCCTCGGCGTTGCGGCGGACAGTGATGTCGCGGACGAAACCGACGAAACGCGGCGGCTCGACGCCGCGCACCCGGCCGACGGCCAGCTCCGCGGAAAATTCACTGCCGTCGCGGCGCTTGGCGAGCAACTCGCGACCGCTGCCGATGATGCGCGGCTCGCCGGCGTCGATGTAGCGGCGCAGGTAGTCTTCGTGCTGGGAACGGTAGGGCTCGGGCAGCAGGATATTGACCTTCAGGCCGATCACTTCCTGCTCGTTGTAGCCGAACATGCGCTCGCCGGCATGGTTCAGCAGCTCGATGCGACCCTCGTGATCGAACAGCACGACAGCATCGACGGCGGCGTCCAGGACGGCCTGGAACTCCCGTTCGAGCCGATGTGCGCGCTCTTCCTGAGGCTCGGCGACACGCAGGAGGGTCATTCGATGATTCTAGCCGAACACGACATAAGGGGAAGAAGCGGTGAGCGGCTAGTTCGGAAGAGCGCCCCCGGCGGGCTGGCTCGGGCCGCCCGCCGAACCGCCAACCGTTGACCGCTTCTCACGCCGCCGGCCGCTTCTTTGCGCCAGGACCAGCAGCAAGTCCTTGGCCTCGACCGCTTCGCCGGGCGCCACCAGCAACTCCGCCACGACTGCGTTCCGATCCGCGCGGATCGAAGTCTCCATCTTCATCGCCTCGAGCGTCAGCAGCACGTCCCCGCGGGCCACGCGGCCGCCCGCACGGGCGGCGATCGCACCCACCGTGCCCGGCATCGGGGCGGCGACGTGGTTCGGATTGGCGGGATCTGCCTTACGCCGCGGCGGCTTCAGCGCCGCCTGGCTGCGGTCCGGCGTACGCACTGAGCGAGGCTGACCATTGAGCTCGAAGAATACGGTGCGCGCGCCGTCCTCGTGGGGATCGCCGACGGCGAGCAGGCGCACGATCAACGTCTTGCCGCGCTCGATGTCGACGCTCACTTCCTCGCCGTTCTCCATCCCATAGAAGAACACCGGGGTCGGCAGCACGCTCACCCGGCCGTACTCGCGACGCTGATCGAAATAGTCTGCGAAGACCCTGGGATACATGAGCCAGGAAGCGAACTCCTCGTCCGTCACCGCACGCCAGCTCTTGGCGTCGAGTTCCGCGCGAGCCTTCTGCAGATCGATGCTCGGCAGCACCTCGCCGGGACGCACCGTCAGCGGCTCGGCGCCCTGCAGCGCTTTCTTCTGCAGCGCCGGCGGGAAGCCGCCGTGCGGCTGGCCGAGCTCACCGCGCAACAGGGCGACCATCGATTCTGGGAAGGCGATCTCGACGTTCGGGTCGAGCACCTGCTGTGGGCTGAGCCCGGTGGTAACCATCATCAACGCCATATCGCCTACGGCTTTGGACGTGGGAGTCACCTTGATGATGTCTCCGAGCATTTCGTTGACCTGCGCATAGGCGCGCGCCACCTCAGGCCAGCGCGCATCGTCGATCCCCAGCGAGCGCGCCTGCTCGCGCAAATTGGTGAACTGTCCTCCCGGCATGCCGTGCACATACACCTCCGAGGCGCCGGAACGCAGGTCGCTTTCGAAAGCGGTGTAGCAGCGCCGCACCTGCTCCCAGTAGCTCGAAAGGATGCGAAGATTGTCCGGATCCACGCCCGAATCGCGCGGTCCATAGCGCAACGCCTCGACGATCGAGCCGAGATTGGGCTGAGAAGTGAGCCCACTCATCGCATCGACTGCGCCATCCACCGCATCCGCGCCTGCCTCCACTGCAGCCAGAACGCTCGCGGCGGCCACGCCGCTCGTATCGTGCGTATGGAAATGCACCGGCGCCCCAGTCTCTTCCTTGAGCGCCTTGATCAGCGTGTACGCGGCCCGCGGCAGGCACAGCCCCGCCATGTCCTTCACGCCCAGGATGTGCGCGCCGGCGGCTTGGAGATCGCGCGCGATACGCACGTAGTAGCCGAGGTCGTACTTGCTCTCGCGCGGATTGCAAAGATTGCCCGTGTAACAGATCGCAGCCTCGCAGAGCTTGCCGGACTCGCGCACCGCGTCGATCGAGACGCGCATGTTCTCCACCCAGTTGAGCGAGTCGAAGACGCGGAACAGGTCCACGCCCGACTGCGCGGCCTGTCGGATGAAGCAGCGCACCACGTTATCCGGATAGTTCGTGTAGCCCACGGCGTTCGCCGACCGCAGCAGCATTTGCAGCAGCAGGTTGGGCATTGCTTCGCGCAACGCATGCAGGCGCTCCCACGGGCATTCGTTGAGAAAGCGCATCGACACATCGAACGTGGCGCCGCCCCAGCATTCGACGGAGAAGAGCTGCGGAACCAGACTCGCGTAGTACGGCGCGATCGCCGCCATGTCGTACGTACGAACGCGGGTCGCGAGCAGCGACTGGTGTGCGTCGCGCATGGTCGTGTCGGTGAGCAGCACACGCGGCTGCTCCAGCATCCATGCGGCGAAGCGCTCTGGACCCAGCTCCTCCAGCTTGTGCTTCGTTCCGGGCGGCGGGTCCGGCAGGTCCATGTTCGGCGGTTTGGGCGCGACCAGTCGTGCGGGACGCGCGCGCCCCTTGACCTCGCGATTGCCGTTGACGACGACGTCGCCGATGAACGTCAGCAGGCGGCTCGCACGGTCGCGTTTGCGTGGGAAGCGGAACAGCTCCGGCGTTTCGTCGATGAAGCGCGTCGTGTACTCGGCTGTCGCGAATCTCGGGTGCATGACGATCTGATCGAGGAAGCGCAGGTTGGTCGCCACGCCTCGCACGCGAAATTCCCACAGAGCGCGATGCATGCGCGCGATGGTCTGCTCGGGCGTGGGCGACCAGACGGTCACTTTGACCAGCAACGAGTCGTACCAGCGCGTGATGATCGCCCCGGCATAGGCCGTGCTCGCGTCCAGGCGCACGCCGTAGCCGGCCGGGCTGCGATACGCACTGATGCGCCCGTAGTCGGGCAGGAAGTTGTTCTCCGGATCCTCGGTGGTCACACGGCACTGCATTGCGTAGCCGCTCAGGCGGATGTCCTCCTGCCTCGGCACGCCGCTGTCCGGGTCGCCGATGCGAGCGCCTTCCGCGATACGGATCTGCGCCTGGACGATGTCGACGCCGGTCACCTCCTCGGTCACCGTGTGCTCGACCTGCACGCGCGGATTGACTTCAATGAAGTAGAAGCGTTCGTCGTCCGCGTCCTGCAGGAACTCGACCGTACCGGCGTTGACGTAGCCGACGGCGCGACCGATCTTGAGCGCCTCCTCGCACAACGCGCGACGCTGCTCGTCGGTGAGGAACGTGGCCGGCGCGCGCTCGATGACCTTCTGGTTGCGCCGCTGCACAGTGCAATCGCGCTCAAACAGATGCACGAGATTGCCATGCGAATCGCCGAGCAACTGCACTTCGACGTGGCGGGCGCGGCGCACCAGCTTCTCCATGTACACCTCGTCGGCGCCGAAGGCCGCCTTCGCTTCGCGGCGCGCGGCGGCGACCATCTCCAGCAGGTCGGCCTCCTGCTCCACGACGCGCATGCCGCGGCCGCCGCCGCCCCAGCTCGCCTTGAGCATCACGGGGTAGCCGATCTCGCGGGCGAACCGCAGCACCTGCGAGTCATCTCGCGGCAGTGCGGGCGTAGCCGGCGTCACTGGCGCCCCGACGCTGATCGCCAGCTCGCGCGCCAGCACCTTGTTCCCCAGGCGCCGCATGATCTGCGGGGTGGGGCCGACGAAGATGAGCCCTGCCTGTGCGCAGCTTTCGGCGAACTGCGGATTCTCGGAAAGGAACCCGTATCCGGGGTGCACTGCATCAACGTGGGCGGCCCGCGCGATACGGATGATGTCGGGAATGTCGAGATAAGCTTCGACCGGCGGTTTTCCTTCACCCACCAGGTAGCTCTCATCCGCCTTCATCCGGTGCAGCGAGAAGCGGTCCTCGCGGGAATAGATGGCGACGGTGCGCACGCCCAGCTCGGTGGCGGCGCGCATGACCCGAATGGCGATCTCGCCGCGGTTGGCGATCAACAGGGTCTTGATTCGGCGCGACATGGACTTGATGTGATGCGCGCAGGAACCGGGCTCACGGGCTGGCGTCCAGTCAGGATCCCAGGGCGACGGACTATGACTTCAATTCAAAACGAGCGATGCGGCGCTCGACGCAGCGTGGTGAGCAACGAGCGCCGCAGGATGACAACCAGGGAGCCTCCCTGGAGCGTCTACTCGCCTCCGTTGCGGCGACGGTCGCGAGCTTCCTTGATGAAGCGTCGCCACACGTCGTACGCGTCCCAGCCGCCGGCGCTCTGCGACTCTGAACGCAGCGCCGCATGCGGCCTATCGCCCTGCCTGCGCTGAGCGTCGCCTCTGCGGTCATCGACCGCACACCCATCGTCCAGTCGATCGGCGTTGGCGGCCGATGCGGCGGTGAGCAAATGAGCGCGCGTGGTCTTCGAGGCGGTATTCATGCAGTCGAAGGGCCTCCCTGGGGGCGAATCGGGTGAAACGAAGTAAACGATATCCATGACAGTCGGCGACTAGCGCACCGTTCGATGATTCTCAGTCGCTTCCCGAGTGGACTCGCCGCCTATGGATGCTGGACTGACGAGTGTGATCGTGCATATCGCCGACCTCATGTTCGAGCGATGCGCGGTCGCGCCGGCCAGGGCGCAGGAGAGTAGCGCGCACCTCCGTGCAACACCAGTCGCGCGAAACGAAATATCCTGCGGAAACCTGCAAGCTCTGACGGTTCGAGCCAAGGGATGCCTGAAATGCACACGGCGTTGCGGCCTGGCGGTCGCAGAGACGGTAAATCAGAAGGTTCTTGCTTCCGTGATATCGATGGACTCGAAGCCTTGCATTACCGGCATTTCTTCGACTTGCACGATCAGGTAGTAGGTAGATCAGAGCTTCCTTACGGAATCTCTGATTGATTCTGTTCTGTGATCTGGAGCCGCTCGAAACACGCCGCATTGCGGGCGTTTCTTTGGGCTGAACGGTCAGGGTAGTAGGTAGATCAGAGCTTCCTTAGGCGCCGAAGTAATCGGCCAGGAATTGGTCGAAGGTCACGTTATCGGCGGCTTCAATGGCGGCCTGCTTCTCGAGCGATTCCTCCGCTTCGCGTGCGAATTCGGCCAGCCGCTGCTCGTTCGGCGGATACAGATCCAGAAAATAGGCTTTGTGCAGTCGCGACATGCGCAGCGCAAACTGCGAGAAGGATTCGCCGGTGGTTTGCAGCTCCTCGAGGGTCCGCGCCGACGGCGTGAGACTCGGCTCCTCGAGCTTGGCCGCCTGCAGGTCGAGCGCGGCGGCATACGGCTTGGACTCCTCGCCATGGTCGAGCAGTTCGCAAATCCCCCGCATCGAATCGATCAGCTCGGCCGCCCATGCGCGCAAGCCGGCCGGACGCCCGTTACGGTCGAGTTGCAGTCCGGGCTGACGACCGCGGTGCGCAACCAACGCGTGGTTGTCGTCCAACCGGTCCTGCTCGCTGCGTCCGATCGGATCGCTCGGCTTCAGGATGCACAGGGCGGCGAACGCTTCGAGGAAGCGCAGCTTGTTCTGGTTGACGCCGACCGGGTCGTAGGCGCTCACGTCGAGCGCGCGAAATTCCACGTACTCCACTCCGGCGCGGCGCAATGCGCTGGTGGGTTTCTCCCCCGTGCGCGTGGTGCGCTTCGGCCGTATATAGCTGTAGTACTCGTTTTCGATCTGCAGGACGTTGGCGTTGAGCTGGCGATACTCACCGCCCACCTGTACGCCGATCTTCTGGTACTCCGGATGCGGGGTGCTGACCGCCGCAGCCAGATCGCGCACGTACTCCTCCAGGCTGTTCACTGAGATGTACAGGCCCGCCTGGCTCTTGTTGCGGTAGCCCAGATCGCTCATGCGCAGCGAGGTGGCGTACGGCTCGTACAACGTGCCGGGCGTCAGCTCGCTCAGCGAGTGCTCACGGCCTTGCATGAACGAGGCGCACAGCGCCGGGGAGTTGCCGAACAGGTAAAGGATCACCCAACCATAGCGCCGATAGTTGCGCAGCAGTGCGAAGTACTGTTCCGAGATGAAGTGCTGATCGCAGCGCGACTGTTGCAATGCTTCGGCGAGTACGGGCCAGAAGTGCGCGGGAAAGGAGTAATTGAAGTGCACGCCGGAGATGGCCTGCATCATCCGTCCGTAGCGGTAACCGAGACCGAGCCGGTATACCTCTTTCATGCGCCCGATGTTCGAACGTCCGTATCGCGCGACCGGAATGGCGTCCTCGCCCTCCAGGATGCAGGGCATGCTTGTGGCCCACAACAGTTGATCGCCCAGGCGCCGGTACACGAACTGGTGTAGATCGCACAGGTACTGGAGCAGCTCCCACGACTGGCCGAACGCCGGCGTGACCAGCTCGATCAGCGCCTCGGAGTAATCCGTGGTGATGTGCTCGTGGGTGAGCGCCGAGCCGAGCGCAGCGGGATGCGCGCTCTGTTCCAGACGCCCATCGGGCGAGACGCGCAGTGATTCCTTCTCGACCCCTTTCAGCCCGCCCTTCAGCGCCGCCGGCTCGCGCAGATTCACGATGGTCGACAGGCGCCGCTCAAAGGCGCGATCCACTCCGCTGCGCATGAGATGTCAGAACCGGATGCGGCCAATCAGGATGTCGCGGAACAGCGCGAAATCGCCGACCAGGCTGTAGAGGGGATGCTTGAAGGTGGCGGGCCGGTTCCTCTCGAAGACGAAATGACCGACCCAGGCGAACCCATACCCAGCGGGCGGGGCGAGCAGCAGAAGCCAGGGATTGCGCACCAGCGCCGCCGCAACGATCACGGCCAGCGCCAACGCCGTGCCGAGCACATGCAGCCGCCGGCAGGTGCGGTCGCGGTGCTCAGCCAGATAAAATGGATAGAACTCGCGGAAGCTCGCGTAGCGGCCGTGCGATGCGGGAGGATCGGTGTGCGGTCGCATCGGACGCGTCTTGTGAAAGCCTTTGATGCAGATGGCGCCGATCGAGCACGCAGGCTGCTGATCCGGCAGAATGGCGGTGTTCGTAAGCCAGCGATTTGCGCAGCCGCGCCTCTCATCAGGCAGCACTTGTTCACCGACAGCCGTCAGTTTCCGTAAGCCGTTTCGAAGCGT
The DNA here is from genome assembly GCA_034005205.1 of Steroidobacteraceae bacterium. Taxonomy (GTDB): domain Bacteria; phylum Pseudomonadota; class Gammaproteobacteria; order Steroidobacterales; family Steroidobacteraceae; genus Steroidobacter. The sequence continues at coordinate 135,603 of JAVEVD010000001.1, forward strand.
CAAGCGCGGGTCCGGACGTTGTTCCGCTGTCTGCGCCGCTTGAGCCGGGAGATAGTGGATCTTGAGGAAGGCGAGCGTGAGGGCGCGTCCCGTCCTCCCATCCTCTCCCGCCCGCTCATTGCCGATTCAGCTCCGTCCGCCCATAGTTCAGTCATGCGTCTAGCCGCCTCAGCTGTTCTGCTCTGCCTGATCGGCATGTCCGCCCCCGCAGCGGCGGACGCGCTGCGCTGCAGCGGTCGTCTCGTGAGCGACGGCGACACGCGCGGCCAGGTGCGCAGCCTCTGCGGCGAGCCAAGCGACGTGCAGCGGCGCTCGATCCTGCGGCGGCCGTATTACGATTTCCACGGCAGGCTCGTGTACTACGGCGACGGCCTGATCGAGATTCCGGTCGAGATCTGGACCTATAACTTTGGCCCTTACCGCCTGATGCGCCGGGTGAAGTTCGTCGACGGACTCGTCGAGGAGATCGAAACGCTCGGTTACGGCTACCGCGAACCCGCGTAGGGGACGCGAGCAGGCAATGCGCCCGCGGCGCGCCGCACCGGCGGCCTCATGCCTCTGGCGCGCAGTGCGGCGGCTGCGCCGCCCCGCCTCGCGAGACCGACAGATACCGCCACACGAGCAGAACGGCGCTGACGCTCAGTCCGATGATCAAGCCGATCCAGACGTGCACCGGGCCGCCGCCTCGCCGCACTCCCAACATGTAGGCGAGCGTAAAGCCGATCAGCCAGTACGAAACCACACACAACGCCATAGGCACGGCCGTGTCCTTGAAGCCGCGCAATGCGCCCGCCGCACCGACCTGCACGCCGTCGGACAACTGAAACAGCGCAGCCATCAACAGCAACATCGAAGCCAGCGTCCGCACTTCTGCGTCGCGCGTATACAGCGCCGCAATGTGGTCTTTCAGAAGAACGATGCCGAGCGCCGACGCGCACATGACGGTCGCGCACATCGCGATCCCGAGCAGACCCGCCGCGCGCGCCCCCTGGCGATCTCCGCGCCCGAGCGTATGCCCGACATGGATGGTCGTCGCCGAACTGATCGCGAGCGGAACCATGAACATGAATGACGCGAAATTGAGCGCAATCTGGTGTCCGCTGGTGATCGCCGCGCCCATGGCGCCCATCATCAGCGCCGCCGCCACGAACAGACCGCCCTCCGCGAGCACACTGCCGGCGATCGGCGCGCCGATACGCATCAGCTCGATCAGCGTGCGCGAATCCGGCCGGTCGAATCGCGCGAACAGATCGAAGCGGCGATAGGCGCGGTGTGCGCGCATGTGCAGCCACATCGCGAGCAGCATGAGCCACATGGTGATCGCCGTCGACACACCACAGCCCACTGCGCCCATGACCGGCATGCCCAACTTGCCATACATGAACACCCAGTTGCCGAACACGTTCGCCACGAGACCCAGGAAGCCGATGTACATGATCGGCTTCGTGCGCCCGAGCCCTTCACTCGCGTAGCGCAGCGACAGGAACGCCAGCAGTCCAGGCATGCCGAAAGCGACCGCATGTACGTAACCGATCGCGATCGGCAGGACGTCCTGGGCAATCCCGATCGCAGGCAACACCCGGCCGACCTGCAGCAATCCAGCGACCATGAACACGGCGGCGGCGAGCACCAGCCACCACGACTGGCGCGCATAGCGCCGCACCCCGGCGGGATCGTCTGCGCCGTAGGCGTGCGCGACCGTAGGCGAGACGGCCAGGAAGAGGCCAATCCCTATGAACACGAACAAATTGTAGTACGCCGCGCCGATGGCGAGCCCGCCCAGGTCGCGTGCGCCCAGCTGCCCAGCCATGACCGTGTCGGCGAACGACATGCCGGTGATGGACAGGTTATTGCCGAGGAGCGGGCCGCCGAGCGACGCAATAGCTCGTGCGTCCGCAGCCACTCGGGCGCGGGTGGATGCAATCATGAGGCAACCTGGCGGGCGGGAGCAGCGGCGGTGCGCCGTGCGCGCACAGCGTACCTGCGATGAGGCGGAACTCCAAGCGGCGCTGCGTGCGTCACTGACTTTTCCCAGGCGTCGCCCGCTGGCATCCTTCCCTTCCACCTCTCGCACGGGAGCGGTCATGCTGGTCGGATCCACCGTACGCCGCGTCGCCGTGGTCGGCGGCGTGCGCATCCCATTCGCACGCTCGATGGGCGCCTACGCGCATGCAAGCAACCAGCAGATGCTGACCGCGACGCTGCGAGCGCTGGTCGAACGATACGACCTGCGGGGCCAGCGCCTGGGGGATGTCGGCGCAGGCGCCGTGCTCAAGCATTCGCAGGACTTCAACCTCACACGTGAGGCGGTGTTCGACAGCGGTCTGGCGCCGGAGACGCCCGCATTCGATCTGCAGCGAGCGTGCGGCACCAGCCTGGACACTGCAATTCTGATCGGTTTGAAGATCGCTACGGGTCAGATCGACAGCGGCGTCGCCGCGGGAGTCGATACTGCGAGCGACGTGCCGATCGTCTATCCGAAGTCCTACCAGCAGCTCCTTCTGCGCAGCGCGCGGGGCAAGTCGCTGGGAACTCGAATCGCTCCCTGGTTCGGGCTGCGGCCGCGGCACTTCAAGCCGCAACTTCCCGCAGTGATCGAACCGCGCACGGGTCTGTCCATGGGTCAGAGCTGCGAACAGATGGCGAAGGACTGGGGAATTGCGCGCGCCGATCAGGACCAGCTCGCGCTCGAAAGCCATCGCAAGGCGGCCGCAGCCTGGGACGAGGGCTTCTACGACGACTTGGTGGTCGACTTCGCCGGGCTGAAGCAGGACGACAACATTCGCCGCGACACGACGCTGGAAAAACTCGCTGCCTTGAAACCAGCTTTCGCTGCGAACGGCGTGCTCACGGCGGGCAACTCCACGCCGATGACCGACGGCGCCTCCTGCGTTCTGCTGGCCAGCGAAAAATGGGCGCAGGAACGCGGGGCGCCAGTGCTCGCGTACCTGAGCTACGGCAAGTACGGCGCGGTCGATTACGTGAACAAGGAGGGATTGCTGATGGCGCCCGCCTACACCGTGCCTCGCATGCTCGCTGACGCAGGATTGAAGCTGCAGGACTTCGACTTCTACGAAATCCACGAGGCGTTCGAAGCGCAGGTGCTGTGCACGCTCAAGGCGTGGGAATCCGCCCAGTTCTGCCGCGAGCGGCTGGGCCTCGACGAGCCGCTCGGCTCGATCGATCGCAGCAAGCTGAACGTGAAAGGCGGCAGCGTCGCGATAGGCCATCCCTTCGCCGCCACGGGCGCCCGCATCGTAGCGACCCTCGCCAAGCTGCTGGCTCAACGCGGTCGTGGGCGCGGCCTGATTTCCATCTGCACTGCGGGCGGAATGGGCGTGACAGCCATTCTGGAAAGAGACGGATAAAAAGAGGCGGCCGGCAGCATCCGCAAGGTCGCTCCGTGCGACGATGCAGCGGCTGCCGGCCACCGTTCAGGCGAGCCGCCCGATAGGAGGGCCGGGCGACCACCCGCTGTCTCGGAACGCAGCGATCCCGGGGAGGGGGCAGTAACGGATCGCGTCATCCCGATGCAGTCGACGTGCGTCCGTCAGGACGCGAGAGTGCAGGATCCAGAGGAGTTCAGTTGGGGCGTCCTTGCCCTGTGCATGCCCGGAGCCCATTCGATCCCTGTGGCCTCCCTGACCACAGCATGCCACTCCCATATGACTAAGCGACAAACCGATCCGGATTCCCTCACGACAATGAATGGCCGGCGGCGACTTTTTTCTAGCCGTCGTCGATTGGCGACAAATCTCCGGCTTCCACGGCGCGATTGCGCTGCGATGCAGTTCGGCGGCCGCAGCCATCGTGCAGAACTAGTCTGAACTCCGCGTGTCCAGAACTCCGGCTATGCTACGCGCTGCTTTCGCTCCGCCGTCTCACATGCCCCGATTCGTTGGCGATGCAAACTTCCGGCACGGCGGCCCTGACCGCCGACCGAACCGGGTGGGAGTATTGGTCGCAAATCTCGGTACGCCCGAGGCGCCGACCGCTCCGGCCGTACGGCGGTTCCTCGCCGAGTTCTTGTGGGACCCGCGCATCGTCGAGGCGCCGCGCTGGCTGTGGTGGCTGGCGCTGCACGGGTTGATCCTGCGGGTCCGGCCAGCCAGGAGCGCTCACGCGTACCGTCAGATCTGGACCCCCGAGGGGTCGCCGCTCATGTTGCATAGCCGAGCGATTGCGTCCGCCCTCGAGCAGGAGCTCGCGCGGGATCTCGATCCCGTGGTCGCCCTCGGCATGACCTATGGCGCGCCCTCGCTTCCGACTGCGCTCGCGCAACTGCGGGAAGCGAACGTCCGCCGCATCATCGTGCTGCCGCTTTATCCGCAGTATTCCGCCACCACCACGGCCTGTGTGTTCGATCGCGTGACGCGCGAGCTGCAGCGCTGGCGCTGGGTTCCAGAGCTGCGCTTCATCCACGGCTGGCACGACGAACCCGCGTACATCGAGGCGCTGAGCGCCGCGATCGAGGAGTATTGGCGCGCCTGCCGGCTGCAGCCGCGTGGGCGGCTGCTGTTCTCGTTCCATGGCGTTCCGCGGCGCTACCTGCTCGCGGGCGACCCATACCACTGTTTCTGCCAGAAGACGGCGCGGCTGGTCGCCGCGCGCCTGGGCTTGCGCGATGACGAATGGAGCGTCAGCTTCCAATCTCAGGTCGGCCGCGAAGAGTGGCTGCGCCCGTACACGGACGAGTGGCTCATCGAGTGGGCTCGCAGGGGCGGCAAGCACGTCAGCGTCGTGTGCCCCGGATTCGCGACCGACTGCCTGGAGACGCTCGAGGAGATCGCCCTGCGCAACCGGGACGCATTTCTGAAGAACGGCGGCGAGACATACCACTACGTGCCCGCGCTCAACGCCGGCTCTTCGCAGATCGCGTTGCTCGCCGCACTCGTTCGCCGACACGCTGCTGGCTGGACCACGGCGCCCGCCGCTTCCGAGGCGCTCGCCGAATCGCGCCGGCGCGCGCTGCAGATGGGCGCGGCGGACTGATGCTCGGTCGATTCCTCGAGATCGGCGTGCATGCGCCGGACATCCAGGCGTCGCTGGCTTTCTACGAGTCGCTCGGCTTCATCCAGGCGCCGGTAGGCGAAAGCTGGCCTCATCCATACGCGGTCGTCACGGACGGGCGGCTGTTCCTTGGACTGCATGCGCGTCCCGAAAGCGGCGCGGTGTTGACGTTCGCGTCGCCGCAGCTCACCCGGCGCATCGAACGCCTCGAAGCCTTGGGCGTGAGCTTCGAGGAGCGTGTGCTGGGCGACGACGTCTTCAACCACGCGAGTTTTCGCGATCCCACCGGCCTGCGCGTCGCGCTCCTTGAAGCACGCACATTCTCCCCGCCCCCGCCCGGCGCGGTCCTCACGGCATGCGGCTACTTCACCGAGTTCGCCATCCCGGTGCGCGATGTGGCGTCGGTCAGGGCTTTCTGGGAGCCCCTCGGCTTTGTCGCGCTCGAAGAGGAGCAGCAGCCGTTCCCGCGCACCTCGCTGACCAGCGACCACCTGAATTTGGCCTTCTATCGCACCCGTGCATTCCGCACGCCGCTGCTCACTTTCGAGGATCCGGCCATGCGCGAGCGCATCGCACGGCTGCGAGAACTCGGGTTGACGCTGACGGACGAGATGCCCGACGGCTTGGACGAAACGGCGAACGCCGTGCTGATTGCCCCAGAGGGCAGCAGGCTTCTGCTGCTGGAAGCGGACCAATGAGCGCCGGCGCCGACCGAGCGAGAAGGTTCATTCGTTGCTTTTCGCGGACCGACCGGGCCGACCCGTCGGCGTTCCGGCTACAGTCTCGGCTTTTGCACCGTTCAGGCGCGGCCTACGACGAAAATTGAGCGGCGGACTGCCGACAGGGGTGGATATGCGCAAACTCGCCTTTTGCCTGACGCTGATCGCCGCGCCGGCGCTGTGCGATGAAGGAATGTGGACGCTCGACAACTTCCCGCACGAGGCGGTAAAGCGCCAGTACGGCGTCGATGTGAACCAGCAGTGGCTGCAGCGCCTGCAGCGCTCGGTCACCCGTCACGAGAGCGGCTGCACCGGGTCATTCGTTTCTCCGGACGGTCTGGTGCTGACCAACCATCACTGCGTGATGGACTGCCTCGCCGAGCTGTCCAGCGAACAGAATGACTACGTGGAAAACGGCTTCAGCGCCGCGCACCGCCGTGAGGAGCGCCGTTGCCCCACCGAAATGATTTCGGTGCTCATGGAGATCGAGGAAGTCACGGACCAGGTGAACGCCGCGACCGCCTCGCTGTCCGCTGCGCGCGCCAACGAAGTGCGCAAACAGACGCTCAGCCGTTTGGAAGCACAGTGCGCCGAGGCTTCCCGAAAGGATTTGGCGAGCGAGCCGCTGGCATGCGAATCGGTGTCGCTCTACCAGGGCGGGCAGTACTTCCTTTACAAGTACAAGCGCTACACGGACGTGCGCATGGCCTTCGCGCCGCAGCAGGCGATCGCGGCGTTCGGCGGCGATCCGGATAACTTCAATTTCCCGCGTTGGTGCCTGGATTTCAGCCTTTTGCGCGTGTACGAGAACGGCGAGCCGGCGCGCACGCCCGAGCACCTGACCTGGCGCAGCGAGGGCCCGGAAAACGGCGAACCGGTGTTCGTCGCCGGGCACCCAGGACGCACGAATCGCCTGATGACGCTTGAACAGCTCCAGTTCCAGCGCGACACCTCCATTCCCGAGCACCTGATCCGCAACTCCGAGTTGCGCGGCCGCCTGATTCAATGGGGAAAGACCGGCGAGGAGCCGCAGCGCATCGTGCAGGACAGCCTGCAATCAGTCGAGAACTCGCTGAAGGTGTACCGCGGACTGCAGCGCGCCCTGCTGACGCCCGAGCTGTTCGAGCATAAGGCGCGGCAGGAAGAGATGCTGCGCGAACGCATTGCGGCCGACCCCGGGCTGGCTCGCGAAGTCGGCGATGCGTGGAGCGACATCGCAGCGGCGCAGGCGCGCTCTCGGGACATCTACGACAGGCGCCTCTACCTGGAGGGCGGCGTCGGCTTCAACAGCAAGCTGTTCGGCTATGCGCGAACCTTGGTGCGCGGCGCAGCCGAGCGCAGCAAACCCAACGAACAGCGGCTGCGCGAGTACGCGGAATCGAACCTGCCGAAGGTGGCCGCCAACCTGCTCGCCGCCACGCCGATCTATCCGCAGTTCGAGCAGACGACGCTGTCCTTCTCGCTCGACAAGCTGCGCGAAGCGCTCGGACCGGACGATCCAATAGTGCGCAAGCTTCTGGGCCAGGAATCACCCGACACCCTCGCCGCACAGTTGGTCACTGCGACGAAACTGAGCGATCCTGCGGTGCGCAAGGCGCTCTGGGAGGGCGGCGCCGATGCACTGGCCGCTTCTTCGGACCCCATGATCGCACTGGCGCGCGAGATCGACCCAACAGCGCGCGAGCTGCGCAAGATCTATGAGGACGAGGTGCAAGGACCGGTCGCCGCGGCGCAGGAGAAGATCGCGGCCGCCCGCTTCGCCGTGCTCGGCTCGAACACCTACCCGGACGCCACGTTCACCCTGCGCGTGAGCTATGGCGCGGTACAGGGCTGGACCGAGAAAGGCGAGCAGATCGAGCCGTTCACGTATCTTGAGCGGCTCTACGAGCGAGCGACCGGCAAGGCGCCCTTCAGGCTGCCGCAGATCTGGCTCGATGCGCATGAGCGGCTCGACATGCGCACGCCTTTCAACTTCGTAACCACCAACGACATCGTCGGCGGAAACTCCGGCAGCCCGCTGCTCGACGCTCAGGGTCGCATCGTCGGACTGGCGTTCGACGGCAATATTCACTCGATCGCCGGCTCGTATTGGTACGACCCGCAGATGAACCGTGCAGTCGCCGTGCATCCAGCGATCATCCTGACCGCCTTGCGCGAGGTGTATGGCGTCGGCGCGCTGGCGGATGAGCTGGAGAGATAGCGCTGGAAACGGCGCGGTCACAGCGCCGGCGGCGAGCAACCCGTCGCTGCGAGTTAGCGATCCGTGCAGCGGGATGAATCCGCCATGAGCTTGCGCGCTACTCCAGGCGCACGGCGCTCACGCGGAACCGCACGTGCAGTCGGTCCTGCACCGCAAGCGCACCCAGCGCCACACTGAAAGGCTCGATACCGAACTGCGTCTGCAGTACATCGAACGCGCCGCTCGCAGTGATCCGATCATTCTGGACCGTGAGCTTCGCGGGAATCACGATCTCGCGTGAGGCGTCGCGGATCGTGACGAGCGTGGTCAACTGCGCATCCTCCTTCGAGCCGGACACGCGTACGGAACGCAGCGTGATCACAGGATGATGCTGCGCATCGAGCACGTTCGAGCGCAGCATATTGGCTTGCGTGGCCTGTCGGTCAGCTTGCGTAATCTCCGAGTCGAAGTCCGCTCCCGCCGCAATCCGCGCCGCCGGATCATCGACCACGAGATCCGCGACCGGAAATGAAAGCTCGAAGCCGGAGCGAGTGAAATCTTCATGCAGCCAGGCGCGCCCGGTCAGCGTGCGCGGAGTCATGACATGATTGTGGCCCAGCCGCGCGAGCGGTCCGGCGCGATAAACGAGGATATGCACTTCCGAGGCGTCAGCATCGAGCTGATACGGCGCAGCGCCCCGCAGGTCTGACGGACCTGGAAGAGCAGCGGGCGTCGGCGCCGTCTCGGGCGCGCGTACGGGCCGCGGACACGCCGTCAGCGCAACGGTGCAGAACGCCGCCGCGCCCATGGCCGCGAGCTTGCGCATCCGGCGTGCTTTGCGATACACCATGCCGGCTCCAGATTGCGTTCTCATCATCCGACTGGCGCGAGCGTCGAACGATGCAGATCAAGAACAACTCCTACCGCTACGGCGCCGTAGCGCAGTTCCTGCACTGGATCGTAGTCGCGCTCATCGTGACGCAAGTCGTGCTGGCCAACAAGGCGGGCTCGCTGCCGCTCGGCGCCGCGAAGCTCGCGACCCTGGCGCAGCACAAGTCCGTCGGCGTCACCATTCTTGCGCTCACCGTGCTGCGTCTCATCTGGCGCGCTCTCGGCCCAATCCCGTCAGCGCCGTCCGGCATGGCGCCCTGGCGGCGCCGCGCCGCCAGCATCTCGCATTTCCTCCTGTACGCGCTGCTCTTGGTCACACCGCTGCTAGGTTGGCTGATGTCCTCGGCGCGCAATTTTCCGGTGAGCTGGTTCGGCTTCGCGACGCTGCCGGACTTCATCGAACCGAGCGAGGCGGCGTTCGAGTTCTTCCGGGAAGCGCACGGGGTCTCGGCCGCCACGCTGCTCGTCGTGGCGCTGATCCACGCAGCCGCGGCCCTCAAGCATCATTTCATCGATCGGGACGACGTGCTGCGACGCATGCTGCCGGTGAAACTTCGCAGGCCGCCGTCCGTCGAATGACGATGTGCGACGCGTCAGGCCGCGCCGACCTGCCACCCTCACTCGGACCTGCCACCCTCACTCGCTCGTCCCAGACAGATCGTCTCGCCGTCATGCCGAACGCATCGTCCGCCCGCCGGCTGCTCGCGCCCGCCGTGCTGCTCGTTTTTGGCGTCGCCTATTCAGCCGCTCAGTGGAGCATGCAGCCGGGCCAAAGCAAGTTGACTTTCGTCGCAACACAGGCCGGCGCGAAGTTCGAGGGCGCGTTCGAGCAATTCTCGGCAGACATCCACTTTGATCCCGACGATCCGGGAGCGGGCCGCTTCGACGTCGTCATCGACCTCAACTCCGTGAACTCGCGCGACCGCGAGCGTGATGAAGTGATCGCGGGGCCGGATATGTTGGACGCTGCGCAGTGGCCGACGGCGCGCTACGTTGTGCAAGGTTTCACTGCGATCGGCGGCGGCAAGTATCGCGGTGCGGGGCGGCTCACGCTGCGCAACGTGACCCGCGAGACGCCCATCGAGTTCACGTTCAAGCGCGACGGCGACGTCGCCTGGCTGGTGGGCGGGGCGCGCCTGAAGCGACTCGACTTCGGCGTCGGCCAGGGAGAATGGCGGGACACCGAGTGGGTCGGCGACGAGGTGGAAGTGCGCTTCTCTCTGAAACTCGCCGGCGCGGGTCGCTGAGGAGCCTCTGATTTACTTTGTTTGCACAATCTCGAGGCGCTCGAAACAGCATGCATTGCGAGTATTTCTTCGAGCTGAACCGTCAGGGTAGTAAATTGACCAGAGCTTCCCTAACCGCCTGCTGGTTTCGCTATGAGGCTGCGCCGCTGCGCGCCGCAGCCTGTTGCGTCCTGCGGTTCTCGAGCGCGCTGACCACCCAGATTGCAAGCGTGGCGAACAACACGCCCGGCGCCATCTCATAGAGCTGGAAGATCTCCCCCTCGCCGCGCCGCCATAGCATCACCGTCAGACCGCCGACCAGCATGCCCGCAAGTGCGCCGTTGCGGGTCATACGCGGCCAGTACAGCGACAGCACGATCGCCGGGCCGAACGCCGAGCCGAATCCCGCCCACGCCCAGGCCACCAGATCGAGCACCTTGCTCTCTGGATCCAGCGCGATCATGAATGCAATGACCGCGACCGCGAGCACCGCCGCACGCCCGACCCACAGAAGCTCCTTACCCGCCGAGGTCGGCCGCAACAACCCCTTGTAGAGATCCTGCGCGAAGGCCGACGAAGCCACCAGCAACTGTGCGGCCGCCGTGCTCATCACAGCGGCGAGAATGCCCGACAGACACACGCCCGCCAACACTGGATGCAGGAATGTCGTGGCCATCAGAATGAACACCTTCTCCACATCGCCGCCCGTGAGAGGCTCGCGCAGCGCGAGCACGCCGGTGAGCCCGACGATGATCGCCGCAAGCAGCACGACCACCACCCAGCTCATCGCGACCCTTCTCGCAACCTTCAAGTGTTCCGGCGACTTGACCGCCATGAAGCGCGCCAACACGTGCGGTTGCCCGGGGTAACCGAGCCCCCATGCGAGCAGCGAAATGACGCCGATCGCGCCCAGCGCAGCGTCCCCGGCGCCAGGGTCGAGCAGGGCCGCATTCCGGGCGGCGACGCCGTTGAGCGTCTCCTCGACGCCGCCGGTCAGCGCGAGGCCGAGCAGCGCCACCAGCACCAGCGCCACGAACATCAGCGTTCCCTGCAGCACATCGGACCAGCTGACTGCGAGGAATCCCCCGAAGAATGTGTAGGCCAGCATCACGATGCTGCCCCAGAACATCGCCCAGGCGTACTCGATGTCGAAGAGCGTCTGGAACAACTTGCCCGCGGCGACGAAGCCGGAGCTGGTGTAGAAGATGAAGAACACCAGGATGAGCAGCGCCGTCAGCGTCCGCAGCATGCGGCTCGCATCGCCGAAGCGGTGCTCGAAATAGTCGGGCAGCGTCAGCGAGTTCTGCAGGGCTTCGGTCCGCGCCCGAAGCGGCGCGGCGACGAATCGCCAATTGGCCCATGTGCCGATCACCAGTCCGCCCGCCATCCACGCGGCGTCCAGTCCCGAAGCGTATGCGAGTCCCGGCAAACCCATGAGCAGCCAGCCGCTCATGTCCGTCGCCTGCGCGCTCAGCGCCGTGACCCAACTTCCGAGCGAGCGACCGCCCAGGATGAAATCCGCCAGAGAATGCGTGCGCCGCCACGCGAGCCAACCGAGCCCGAGGCACACGCTCATGTAGAGGACCATCGTGCCGACGATGTATACAGGGTTCTCGATCATTCTTGTTTTCGCGTCCGTTTGCGTCCGTCGCGCCCCCCTCGGTGAGTGGGATCATGATCGCGAGCTGAATGGATTGAAAGCGCGGCCGGGCGAGTCGCAAGACAGGACTCGCTGCTCGCTACGATCGGACTTCCGCCAACAGCCGATCGATCATGGCGCCCGCCTGCTCGAAATAGCCGCCGCCGAACAGATTGTAGTGATTCAGCACGTGATACAGGTTGTACAGCGTCATGCGCACATCCGCGCCGGCCGCCAGCGGCCAGGCGTCCTGGTAAGCGGCATGGAACGCCGGTCCGAATCCTCCGAACAAATGAGTCATGGCGATGTCCGCCTCGCGGTCGCCGTAATACACGGCAGGATCGAATACGACCGGGGCGCCCTGCGTATCGACTCCCCAGTTGCCGCTCCACAGATCTCCATGCAACAAGGCCGGGACCGGACGATAGCCTACGAAGAAACAGTGCAACGACTCACACAGCCGCTCGCCGCGCGCGAGCAGCGAAGCGCCGCCTGACGCCGCGGCAAGACGCAGCTGAAAGCGCAAGCGCCGCTCCCGAAAGAATGCAACCCAATCGTCCATCGGCGTATTGAGCTGCGGCGTCGAGCCTATCGTGTTGTCGCGAAACCAGCCGAACCACGCCTCGGTGGCGTGGTGCAGTCGGGCGAGCTGTTCACCGAATGTAGCCTCGGCCGCCCGGTCGGCGGATCTCAGCTCGATCCACTCCAGCGCGAGGAACGCGCGCCCTGCGGCGAGGCCTGCGGCCAGTACGCGCGGCGTTCGTATGCTGTGCGTCTGGGCCAGCGCGTCCAGGCCTGCAGCTTCGGCCTCCAGCATGTCGCAGGCGCCAGCGTCCGCGACTTTGACGAATATGGGGCCGCCGTCAGTCTCGTAACGCCGCGTATCGCTGATCGAGCCTCCGCCCACGCGGCGACAAGCGCGCACCGCCGTACCTAGTGCGCGGCTCAGGGCGGCGTCGAAATCCGAATCAATCATGGGGTGAGGGCGGGATCGAGTACGCAGCGACGTGCAGACCTTTCGTCCCCGAGCCTTGCCGTCCTCGCGTCACGCACTCACAACAGTTCCCGCGCCTGTTCCTGGAGCGCGCGTATGGCGGCGCCGATCTGATCCGGCGCGCCTCCGTTGGCGAGGATGGCTCGCGAGACGTTCGGCAGGACGCGCCCCCGTGCAGCAGGCATGCGCCGCGCCACGTCGGCGATCGTTGCGCCTTGCGCGCCTACGCCGGGGGCGAGAATGAACGATTGCGGCAAAGCGGCCACGATCTCCGCAGCGTCCTCGCACGTTGCGCCGACCACGGCGCCGATCGGCCCGAGCCCCTCGCCCATGCGACGGTTGCGTGCGGTGATTTGCCGGCAGAGGCTCAGTGCAACGCTTTCCCCGCTGGGAAGCTTCGCCAGCTGCAGCTCCCGCCCTTCCGGATTCGATGAACGCACCACGACGAACACGCCGCCGTCGCCGCGCAGGGCGACCTCCAGGAACGATTCCAGGGCTGCGAATCCCAGGTAAGCGTGGCTGGTCGCCGCGTCCACGCGCAAGGTCGAGCGATCGGAGAAATACGCCTCCCCGTAGGCGGCGCCCGTCGAATCGATGTCGCCGCGTTTGCCGTCCAGCAACACAGGCACGTCGCGGCTGCGCGCAAGCGCGGTCACCTCCTCCAAGGCGCGCAAGCCGCTCGAGCCGAAACGCTCGAAAAACGCGGACTGCGGCTTGAGGCAGCCGATGCGGAAATCTGCGGCCTGCAGCACGCGCTTGCCGAACTCGGCGGCGCCCTCAGCGCTGTCGGGCAGCTTGCACGCGGCGAGCACGGCCGCTGATGGATCGACGCCGACGCACAAGGGGCTGTGTTCCCTGATTTTTGCGGCGAGACGGACGGCGAAAGCGGTCATACGGGCGTTCATTCCTCGGAATCGGGCGACTGGAAGCCGTGTTCACGGAAAGTCACGAGTGTATCGCGTACTGAGCGCTCACCGTCGCTCAGGATCGGAGTCGTTTCGTGGATCACGCGCGCGTCGCCGAGAAAATGGGGACGGACCGTGCGTGCGAAAGTTTACCGGCGCATACCTGTGGACGCCCACGCGACGGACAGACGCCGCGGCTTCTGCGTCGACAGCAATCGAGCTGCGCCTGATAGAAGCCGCGAAGCTGGCGCGCCCGCTCGGAGCGTTTGTCGGTTAATCTGACCGCCTCCAGAAGGAAATCTCGGAGCCGCGCCTCATGACTTTCGTTCGAGCCGCCGTTGTCACCTTGCTGATCGCTCAGCCTGCCCTGGCCGAGCGTCCGACATCGCTCGCCACGGTCGCCGACCGCTCGCACGATCTGCGCACCGGCCGGTACGAAGAGATCCAGCGCCTGTGCCCAGCCTATCAGCGGCAATGGCCCGATCAGGTCCGCTGCGTCGAATTCGGCCGCACGCCCGAAGGCCGGCCGATGCTCGCGCTGGTTGCGTCCGCCGACGGCGTGCTCGAGGCCGCGCAAGCGCGGCGTCGAGAGCGTCCGGTGGTGCTCATGCAAGGCGGCATTCACGCCGGCGAGCCGGACGGCAAGGACGCCGGCATGCGGGCGCTGCGCGAAATGCTCCAGGGCCCGGTTGCCGCCGAGGCGCTGCGCGGCGCCACGCTTGTGTTCGCGCCGGCGCTGAACGTGGACGGCCACGAGCGCTTCGGTCCCTGGAATCGTCCCAATCAGACCGGCCCCGAGGAGATGGGCTGGCGCACGACGGCGCAGAACTACAACCTGAATCGCGACTACGTCAAAGCCGAGGCGCCCGAGATGCAGGCGATGCTGCGGCTGCTGAATGAATGGGACCCGGTGATGTATGTGGATCTGCACGTAACGAACGGCGCGAAGTTCGAGCACGACATTTCTTACAACATCGCGCCCACGTTGGCCGGCGACCCAGCGCTGCGCGCCAGCGCCGCAGCAGTGCTCGAAGAGCTGATGGATCGCGCCGAGAAATGGGGATCGCTGCCGCTCGACTTCTATCCTTCGTTCGTCCGTGAGGACGATCCGAGTTCGGGCTTCGCTGCGGACGTCGGTCCGAAGCGGTTCTCGCACGAGTACTGGGCCGCGCGCAATCGCATCGGCGTGCTCGTCGAGACGCATTCGTGGAAGAACTATCCGACCCGCGTGCGCATCACACGCAACACGATCATCGCCTTGCTGGAGATGGCGGCGCGCGATGGCGGCAAGTGGATGCAGGCGGCGCGCGGCGCAGATGCACGCGCCGCAGAAATCGGCGGTTCGATTGCGGCGCTCACATACGAAAACACCGATGACGTACGCACGATCGATTTCCGCGGCTATCAGTATGTCCGCGAGCCCTCGGCGATCTCCGGCGCGCTGGTCACCCGCTACGACGATCGCAAGCCACAGATCTGGCGCGTTCCCCTGCGGTACGCGGTGCGGCCCGGAATCACGGTCGCCGCGCCGCGCGGCGGCTACATCGTGCCTGCGGCGTACGCGGAACGAGTCGCTGAAAAACTGTCGCTGCACGGAATCCAGTACAGGAAGCTTGAAACGCCCGTACACGACGCTCAGACGGAAACCTTCCGCGCCACCGCGGTGAACCTGGCGCCGGCGACGTTCGAGGGCCGTCCTGTCATGACGTTGGAAGGCGAATGGCGTCCCGAGCAGCGAGACGCGCCCGCCGGCTCACTGTTCGTTCCCATCGCGCAGCCCGCAGCGCACATCGTGCTGACGCTGTTCGAGCCTCGCGATCCGGACTCGCTCGCGAGCTGGGGCTTCTTCGCCGCCGCCTTCGAGCCCAAGGAATACATGGAGGCGTACGTCGCCGAGGAAGTCGCCGTCGAAATGCTGGAGAAGGATCCGCAGCTCGCACGGCAGTTCGCGCAGCGCCTGGCGGAAGACGGTGAATTCGCCAAGAGCCCGGCGGCGCGACTGGAGTTCTTCTATCGCCGCCATCCTTCCTGGGATGAGCGCTTGAACCTCTATCCGGTGTATCGGGTCGAGCGCAGCGACTGGTAGCCTCGCCTCATGCCGCTGATGATCCGCCTGTTCCTGACGATCTTCGTCGCCCTGCATTCGGGCGCGGCGCTGGCTGAGCGAAGCGCCGATGTGCTCACGGTTTTCGCCGCCGCCTCGCTGACCGATTCGCTGCAGAAGGCAAGCGACGCTTTTACGAGACAGACGCACAGGCCCGTGAGGCACTCTTTCGCAGCCAGCTCAACGCTGGCTCGTCAGATCGAAGCCGGCGCACGCGCAGACGTTTTCTTGTCCGCCGACCTGCAGTGGATGGATTACCTGCAGCAGCGGTCGCTGATCGACGCGAACAGCCGCGTCGAACTTCTGGGCGGCCGGCTGGCGCTCATTGCGCCCCGCGACAGCGACGTCGCGTTGCAGCTCACCGCCGGCGCGCCTCTCCTGGCCGCTCTTGGCGCAAGAGGACGTCTCGCGACCGGCGATCCGGAGTCAGTCCCGGCTGGTCGATACGCAAGAGCGGCGCTCGAGTCGCTCGGACTGTGGAAACAGCTCGAGCCGCGACTTGCGCGGACTGAGAACGTGCGAGTGGCCTTGAGTTACGTAGCTCGGGGGGAAGCGCCGCTCGGGGTCGTTTACACGACGGACGCCGCGGTGGAGCCTCGA
Source organism: Steroidobacteraceae bacterium (assembly GCA_034005205.1). Taxonomy (GTDB): domain Bacteria; phylum Pseudomonadota; class Gammaproteobacteria; order Steroidobacterales; family Steroidobacteraceae; genus Steroidobacter. Next base: position 151,870 of record JAVEVD010000001.1, read on the forward strand.
GTCCGCATCGTGGATGTTTTTCCGGAAGGCTCGCACCCCGCGATCACTTACCCGATCGCGGCGACCAGCGCGGCGCAAGTTGCTGCGAAGGAGTACATCGCGTTCCTGCAAGGGCCGCAGGCCCGCGCGATCTTCTCGGCGGCCGGGTTCGAAGTGCTTACAGAGTAGCGGGGTTCGGGCGGCGGCCGTCAAGAAGCGGACGCCAGGAGGATGTGGTTGGCCCAGAGATCCTGAGCGCATCGGAGTCGCGGCTCCACGGATTCGACGATCTCTGCGAACTGGCTCGCAGCGTTGGGCGACGGCGCGCCCGCCGCGGCTCGATCGGCGGCGTGGGTGCGGATCGAGCCTCGCATAGGCGGCGATCATGGCGCGGGCGTGCAGCCTCAGGACACCTCGATCTCGATGGTGGGACCCACGACGAGGCGATCGTCCTCGCATTTGACGGTGCTGATCGGCGTCAGTCTGACCGTACCCTTGGCGAGCATGGTGGCGACTCGGGATTGATCGAGCTGGTAATCCGTGTGGAATTCGACCGCACCCTCCGGATCCACTTCCCACTGGAGGCTGTGCGCGACTTCCGGCTCGACTTGCGGGGGCGGCCGATAGACCCAGCATTGTCCGGAACGCAGCTGGTCGCGAGAAATGGCTTTCCACTCGCCTGACGTTCGTCGCTCCACGTGCAGGACGACGGTTTCGCCCTGTCGTACATGTGAGGCGGAGGCAGCCGCAATAAGCTCGACCGATTGCGGCGACTCGAGCACATAGACGGAAGGCGCACGCTGTTCGCAACCTGCGAGGCCCACGAGGGCGACAGGGAGCAGCATGGCGTATCGCATGATGATGTTCTTCACTCCGGCTGGAATGTCACAGCCGAGTCAAAATACATCTGCGATCGATCCTCGTCGAGATCGGGACTGGCGTCGGGCTGCAGTCATCGCAGACGCCGCCTGCATCAGGCGCACATCAGCACACCCTCGCGTCCCAGACGCGCGATCTCCTCGTCGGTATAGCCTGCAGCCCTGAGTACTGCTTCGCCGTCCGCGCCAGCGGGTCGTCGACCGTCCCGGACCTGCGCCGGAGTGCGAGAAAAGCGCGGCGCTGGCGCTGGCTGCACGATATCGTCCACGACCATGTAGGTCCCACGAGCCTGGTTGTGCGGATGCTCGGGCGCTTCAGTCAGCGAGAGCACCGGCGCAAAGCACGCATCCGAGCCCTCCATGATTTCGCACCACTGCGCGCGCGTCTTCGATTTGAACACCGCTGCGAGCTCGGCCTTGCAGCTCGGCCATTTGGCTGGATCTGTCGGATCGGCGAACCGGCTTCTGTCCACGCCGGTCGCCTCGAGCAGCTTGGCGTAAAACTGCGGTTCGATGGCGCCCACGCAGACATACTTGCCGTCGGCGGTTTCGTAGACGCCATAGAAATGCGCCCCGCCGTCCAGCAGATTGCCGCCCCGCTGCTCTGCATTCCACAAGCCGCCCGCATGAAAGCCATGGATCATCCACATCAGCTGAGCAGCGCCATCGACCATCGCTGCATCAACCACCTGACCCAGTCCTGATCGCTGCGCCTCCAGCAATGCGCAGACCACACCATAAGCAAGCAGCATGCCGCCGCCGCCCATGTCGCCCACCAGGTTCAGAGGAGGGACCGGCGCCTGATCGCGCGGACCCATCGCGTGCAAAGCGCCCGTGAGTGCGATGTAGTTGATGTCGTGGCCAGGCGCCTGAGCCAACGGTCCGTCCTGACCCCAACCCGTCATGCGGCCGTAGACGAGTTTCGGGTTGCGTTCGAGACAAACGTCCGGACCCAGACCCAACCGCTCCATCACACCTGGCCGATAGCCTTCGATCAGCGCCTCCGCGCCCTCGATGAGGCGCAGCAGCACCTGCACGCCCGCCGGCTTCTTCAGATCGATCGCCACGGACTTCTTGCCGCGAAAGCTCACGTCCCGACGCAGCTCAGGCTGCGTGTGCACCGAGCGCTCGATGCGGATTACTTCCGCGCCGAGATCGGCCAGCATCATGCCCGCCATCGGACACGGGCCGATGCCGGCGAGCTCGATCACTTTGAAGCCACGCAGTGGTCCCATGGCGACTCACTTTCCGAGATCAGGGTCGATAGAACGCCCGAGGCGCATTGCACGCCTCCGACTATCCGCTATTCACTTCCTTCCTGCAGCGTACGGGCGATGAGCTCGGTCATGATCTCGTTGGCGCCCCCGTAGATTCTCTGCGCACGCGCATCCGCCCACGCGCGCGCCACGGGGTACTCCCACATGTATCCGTAGCCGCCGTACAGCTGCAGACAATCGTCTATCACCCGGTTCTGCATCTCGGTCGCCGTCAGCTTCGCGGTGGCCGCCATGGTGGCGTCAAGCTGTCCGGCGACATGCAACTCGGTGCATCTGTCGACGAACACCTGCATCACGTTCAACTGCGCCAGCGCACGCGCCAACACGAAGCGCGTGTTCTGGAAATCCATGGTGGTCTTACCGAACAAACGACGGTTGCTCGTGAACTCTATGGTCTGCTCGATCGTCGCCGCAGTCGAAGCGACCGCCTGCAGGGCGATGATCAACCGCTCCTGCGGAAGCTCGCTCATCAAGTGATGCAGGCCGCGGTGCTCTTGCCCGACCAGATTTTCGCGAGGCACGCGAACTTCATCGAAGAAAAGCTCCGAGGTGTCCTGCGCCTTCATGCCGATCTTCTCGAGTTTGCGCCCACGCCTGAACCCTGGCCGGTCCGCCTCGACGAGCACCAGACTCAGGCCGGCTTCGCCTGGGCCGTTGGTCTTGGCGACCACGATGACGAAGTCCGCGCTCTGACCATTGGTTATGAACGTCTTGGCGCCGCTGACGATGTAATCGTCGCCGTCGCGCACTGCGCGCGTAGCCACCGAACGCAGGTCACTGCCGGTCCCCGGCTCCGTCATGGCGATCGCGCCGATGACCTCGCCGCGCGCCATCCTCGGCAGCCAACTGCGCTTCAGCGCCTCCGAGCCGTGATGCAGCAGGTAGTTCGCGACGATGTCCGAGTGCAGCACGAAGCCGGGACCCGACGCGCCGATGCGCCAGAGTTCCTCGATGAGGATCGCGCAGGCGCGAAAGTCGAGCCCCGCGCCGCCATACTCGGGAGGCATGGTCATGCACAACAACCCGAGGTCGCCCGCCTGTCGCCACGCCGAGCGCGGCACGACTCCTGCCTTCTCCCACTCGGCGTGATGCGCTGCGATCTCCCGTTCGCAGAACTGCCGCGCAGTCGCGCGGATCAGCTCGTGCTCCGGATCGAACAGTTTCCGCGGAAAGGTCTTCATGTCACATCAACAGGCCGCCGCCGCAGACCAGCACTTGCCCACTTATGTAGTCGGACTCCGGCGAGCACAACAGGTAGATCGAGTCGGCGGCCTCCTTGGGCGTGCCGCTGCGCCCCAGGGGGGCCAACGAGGCGATCGTCTGCAGCAATCGCGGCTGCACCCCTACGGGCAACTCCTTGCCGGCGACGTTGATGTGCGCTTCGCCGCTGGTGAGCGGCTGCGTCAAGCGCGTCTCTATGAGGCCGAACGCCACGCAGTTGACGTTGACGCGATAGCGGCCCCATTCCTTGCATAGCGTGCGCGTCAGTCCGACGATCCCCGCCTTACCCACCGAATAACCCGCCTGGCCGGCGTTGCCATACAAGCCAGCGAGCGACGACACATTGACGACCTTTCGATAGACGTGCTCGTGTCGCTCCTCCTCGCGCTTCGCCGCTTCGCGTATGTGCGCAGCCGCAGCGCGCAGAATCCGGAACGGAGCGACCAGGTGGACGTCGAGCATCGCCTGAAACTGCTCGTCTCCGGTCTTCTGAATCACATTATCCCAGGTATAACCGGCGTTGTTCACGATGATGTGAATATCGCCATAGGCGCGCAGCGCCGCCTCGACGAAGCCTTCGGCGAAACCAGGCGCGGTGACGCTGCCCACGAACGGTTCGATCTCTGCGCCCATGTCACGGACCAGTTTGACCGTTTCGGCGACCGGCGCCTCATCGAGATCATTGAGCACCACTCGAGCGCCTTCACGGGCGAACTTGAGCGCCAGCGCGCGCCCGATGCCCCGTCCGCCGCCCGTCACGAGCGCAACCTTTCCGGCGAGTCTCGTCATCTATTCAACTCCTTTATTCAGTCTCGACGACCGCGTCGCCGAGGAGCGCGGCGTCCCCGCGCGGATTGACAACCGTAAGCTGCAGCGTCAGCCGCTGCCCCGCGCCGCACTCTTCGGCCGCGGTAACGACTCCGACGCATTCGAGACGGTCGTACACGTGCGTTATCGCCGCAAAGCGCACACCGAACTCGCGCAACGCCTTCGGCCCGAACTCATTCGTGAGCGCCCTGCCAAGATAGGCCATCGGCAGCATGCCCTGCGCAAACACATCATCCATGCCAGCCGCCCGCGCCACATCCAGATCGATGTGCATGGGGTTGTGATCGTTCGACGCGCCAGCGAACAGCGCGAGCGTCGTACGACTGATCGGCGCAGTCTTGAGCAGCGCGATGCGATCCCCTGGCGCATAGCGACGCGTGCGGGTTGCGCCGCTCACTTTCGGGTCCTCCCCTGGCGCACGACGACCGTCTTGGTCATTTCCACTGCCGTCTCGCCGTGCTGATTGACCGCGTTCGTTCTGATGACTATGAACTGCATGCCTTTTTTCTCGAATATTTCCTGCACCTCCGCCTGCAGCGTGATCCGGTCGCCCGCGCAGATCGGCTTGTGGTACTTGAAACGCTGCGTCCCATGGAGCACCCGCTCGAGGCGCACACCGAGCGCCTCGAGCATCGCGAACGGTCGCGGTTGATCGAGCTCGAGCGAGAATGGGTAGGTCGGCGGCGCCGGCAACGCCGCAAACCCCGCGGCTCGCGCCGCCTCCTCGTCCAGATACACTGGGTTAGTCTCGCCGATCGCCTTGGCGAAGAATCTGAGCCGTCCGCGCTCTACGTCCACCTGATGCTCGGGCGAGCGAAACCCGACGTGAGATGCGTCAGCCATACATTCACGCCTTCTGATAGAGCGTCACTACGCACGCGCCGCCCATGCCGAGGTTGTGCTGGAGCGCGTGGCGCGCGCCTTCAACCTGCCGCTTGTCCGCGGCTCCGCGCAGCTGCTGCGTGAGCTCATAGCACTGAGCGAGACCTGTCGCGCCGAGAGGATGGCCTTTCGAAAGCAACCCGCCCGAGGGATTCGTCACGACGCGCCCGCCGTAAGTGTTGTCGCCGTCGTTGACGAATTTCTCGCCGCCCCCCTCGGAACAGAAACCGAGCGATTCATAGCAGAGCAGCTCGTTCTGCGCGAAGCAGTCGTGGAGCTCGACCACATCGATATCGTCCGGACCGACGCCGGCCGTTTCATAGACCCTGGACGCCGCTTCGCGCGCCATGTCGAAACCGACGAGCTTGATCATGTCGCGCGCCTCGAACGTGGACGGATAATCCGTCACCATCTCCTGCGCGGCGATTACGACGTCGCTGCGCAGTCCGCGGGACTTCGCAAACTCCTCCGACGCCAGCACCGCCGCGGCGGCGCCGCAGGTCGGCGGGCAGGCCATCAGACGCGTCATCACGCCGGGCCAGATCACCTTGTCCTGCAGAACCTGCTCTTCCGTAACCTCGGTGCGGAATACGGCGAAAGGATTATTGCGCGCGTGCCGCGAAGCCTTGGCGCGGATTCGAGCAAAGGCGTTGATGGATGTGCCGTACTTCTGCATGTGAGTGAGACCTGCGCCTCCGAAGTAGCGCAAGGCCATCGGCATGTCCGGCATCCCCACGAGATCGATCGCCAGCTCATTGAACTTGTCGAAAGGGGTCGGGCCGTCGCTCTCACCGACGTCGAGCGCACCGGGCTTCATCTCCTCGAACCCGAGCGCCAGCACACACTCGGCCGCGCCGCTCGCCACCGCCTGTCGCGCGAGGAACAGCGCCGTCGAACCGCTCGAACAGTTATTGTTGACGTTGATGATCGGAATGCCCGTCATGCCAACGCCGTACAGCGCGCGCTGCCCGCACGTGGAATGGCCGTGCACGTATCCTGCGTACGCCTGCTGAATGTCCTTGTAGGAGACGCCGGCGTCAGCAAGCGCGAGCTGCGCAGCGTTGAGCCCCATGATGTGATAGGGGTCGCTCGCGCCCGGCTTGGTGAAGGGAATCATGCCGACGCCGGCGACACAGATCTTGCGCATCATCGAACTCCATTGTTTGTATCTAGAGAATCACTGCTCGACGATTTGCCGAGCTGCGCGCGCAGTTCGCGCTTGAGAACCTTGCCGAGCGCATTGACCGGCAGCGACTGCCGGAAAGTGACCGAACTGACGCGCTGACGTTTGCCCACCCGCGCATTGATCCAGGAGAGCAACGCCTCCGGATCCGGATCGGCGCCGTTGCGCGGGACGATGACGGCAAGCGGCGTCTCGCCCCATTTCTCATGGGCCACGCCGATGACCGCCACTTGCGCCACATCGGGATGACCGGACGCGACGGTTTCGATATCGACGGGGAAGATGTTCTGCCCGCCGGAGACGATCATGTCCTTCTTGCGATCGAGCAGGTAGAGAAAGCCCTCCTCGTCCAGGTAACCGACGTCGCCCGTCCTCAGCCAGCGCCGGCCGTGCGCATCCGTCCAGAACGCCGCTTCAGTGTCCGCCGGGCGCCGGAAGTAACCCTCCATGGTGAGCGGCGAGCGGCCGACAATTTCGCCTGGCTCGCCGACCTGCGCCTCTTCGTCATTGTCTTTGAGAATCAGGAGATCCGAGCCCAACATCGGTTTGCCGACCGACGCTGGCTTGCGGCGACCATCCTGGTCCGAAAGAATCGTTGCGAAGCCTTCGGTGAGGCCGTACGCCTCGATGAATGCGCAGTCGACCCACTCGGCGACGCGCCGTTTGAGCGCCGTGGGCATGACGGCGCCGGCGGCGACGAACACTTGCATCGAAGACACGTCGAAGGCGTCGCGCCCGGGATGCTCGACCAGCAGGCGATACTGCAGCGGGACGAGAAACAGATGCGTGGCGCGCTCACGCTCCATGGTCGCCAGAAACTCCTCTGGTTTGAACGCCGCAAGCACGACGACCGTCCCACCCACGACCAACGCGCTCAACAGCGAGAGCCAGGTCGCGTTCGAGTAGAAGCCGAGACTGCAGATCGTTACGCAGTCATCGTGCAGGCGCATCGCCTGTGCGCCTTGCAGCGTGAACGCCAAACGTCCGCGATGGTTGTGCGCGATGCCCTTCGGCACGCCCGTCGTTCCGGAGCTGTAGATGATCGTGCACAGATCGTCGTGTCGGGGCGTTGTGCGCGGCTGCGCGGCTGACTGGCTCGCGCGCCACGCCGAGAATTCGGTCCACCCCGGCGCCTGCCCACCGACGACCAGTCGCAAACAGCCGGCAAGCTGCGACAGTCCTCCGAGGCCGTCTATGCGCAGCGCCTCCGCAGGGCTCGCCATGATCACAGCGGGCTGACAATCGAGCAGCTGGCGTCGAATGGCGTCGTCGCTGATCGTGAGATTGATCGGCGCTATCGCAGCGCCGCTGCGCATTGCGCCGATCATCGCCTCAACGGTCTCCAGGCGATTGTCGATCAGAGCCGCCACGCGCTGACCCACGCCGACGCCGTGCTCGTTCAGTCCGTTGGCCGTCTGATTGATGCGCGCGCGCAGCTCGCCCCACGTCAGGCGCTGGTCCTCAAACACCACCGCCGTGCGTTCCGCGCGCCACTTGCCGTTCAGGTCCAGGTACTCGCACAGAGTCGGGTGAACTGCGTTGCCTTCGATCATGTACTGCGCTCCACAGCCGCTCAGAAGCTGAAGCTGGTCTCCACGCCGTAGCGGCGCCCTTTGCTCAGATAGCGCACCGTACCGAACGGCAGCGGCGTGACCGCGCCTTCATAGTCCTCGTCCGTGAGATTGCGACCGTACAGCGAGATCTTGAAGCGCCCGCCCGGAGGCGTATAGGACACACTCGCATCCAGCAAGTCGACTTCCGAAAGAAACGTCGAGTTCGAATCCGTGAATGGGGACTCGTCCCGGTGCGAATACTGGACCCGCCACGCGGTTGCGCCAAGGGAGCCCAAGTCGAGTGCGTACGTGACTGCTGCATTGTATGTCCATGGAGAAACGCGCGGCAGCTCGAGTGCTTTGTCAGCCGCATCGATGACGCCGTCGGCGGTCAGATCCATGTGTATGCGCGTGTACTCGGCGTCCGTGTATCCGACTGCGGCGCTGAAGGCGAGCGCATCGATCGGCGCGAATGTGGCCTCGACCTCGACTCCGCGGATTCTCGCGTCGGCCGAATTGCGAATGACCTGGGCGACGCCTGCTACCGGGTCGACCGTCACGACCTCGCGCTGCAGGTCCGCGATGTCGTTGTAGAACGCTGCGACATTGAGCCGCAGGCGGTGGTCCGCCAGGTCGGATTTGATTCCGAACTCGAACGAATCCTGTTTCTCTTCCTTCGTGGGTCCGGCGGCCACCAAGGGATTGACGTTTCGGAAATTGTAACCGCCGCTCCTCACTCCCTTGGTCCAGAACGAGTACAGCAGAACGTCGTCGAGAGGCCGCCACTCGAACCCGACTTTAGGGATCCAGTTCTCCCAGCTTTGCTCATCACGAAAGTCGAATGTGCATTCGTTGGTCGCGAAGCTGCACGGCGACTGGAGCGCGTTGAAGGTCGCAACCTGCGCCTCCTTGTGCTCTTTGGTATAGCGAACGCCCAGGTTCAGCGTCAGCGCGTCGGAGACGGCGACGTCGGCCGCCGCGAACGCCGCCCAGGTCCAGTGATCCTGATCGCCGCCGAGCGTGGATTGCAGCGCACCGTTCGCCAGCGTGCGCTCCTCGCGATAAAGAATGTCCTGTGTGAAGTAGAACAGTCCGGTCGTCAGGTCGACAGCCTGGAGCGGCGAACCCGAATAACGCAGCTCGTTGCTGAACTGCTCCTGCAGGGTTCTTATCCCTCCATGGAACAGCAGTGCTTGCTGACCGTCGACGTCTGTGTAGCCCGAGTGCTCGAGGTCGCGCCAGCCGAAAATGTTCGTGATCTTGCCATTACCGAATGCGACGTCCCAGTTCGCCTCGAGAAACACCTGGTCCCATTGGATGTCGACGGAACCCTGCGAGCCCACGCCCGTATCGAAATCCTTGTAGAAGTCCGTGTTCTGCACGACGCCGCCGTCGCCGGTCGTCTCGCCGTGCTCGAGGCGCAGCAAGAACTCAGAGTTGTCGGTCGGCGTGAGCAGGAAGGAAGGGCGCACGAACACTGTCCGCTCCGCGCCATAGTCGCTGTCGCCCGTGACGACATTATCGAAATAGCCATCGTCGTTCTTGTAGTACGCCGTCAGCTTCGCCGCGAGCGAAGGCGTGATTGCCCCGCCTATGCTGCCGCCGAGAATGTATTCGGGTCCGGTTTCGACCGCCGCCTTGAAATCGGCGGTGAACTCTTGAGTCGGCCGCTTGGTGCGCACCAGCACCGCGCCGCCCGTGACGTTCCTGCCGAACAACAACCCTTGCGGCCCGCGCAGTATCTCGACGCCCTCGAGATCGAACATGTCGAGCACCACGCCGAAGGTGACCCCCAGGTACACCTCATCCACGAACAGCCCGACCGTCGGATCGATGGATGGAATGGAGCTGTTCAGGCCGAGCCCGCGAATGGCGAAGTTCTGCACGCCCGGGGTCACCCCAACACTGTCGAGGCTGACGTTGGGCGCGGCAAATGAAAGCCCCTCGATGTCGCGAACGAACGCTGCTTCGAGTTGTGCGGCGCCAAACGCCGTCACTGCAAGCGACACATCCTGCATCGACTCGAGCTCACCCGTCTTGCGGGCGCTGACTACGATTTCCTCCAGAAAGATGCTGGAGTCCTGAGCGATTGCAGCTGTCGTCGTGAACAACGCAACTGCCACTGCGATGCGGCGCATAGGCGATTCCCCTGTACTGTCGTCGTCGGTGTATGAAGTGCTGCGGGGTCATTGAACTTGGCTTATGCTCATTCGTCCAATTGATTCTTTTCCCTGATTTGATTAGCAGGACTTATCTTGGATATTCGTCAGTTCAGGCACATCGCCGCACTCGCCGAGCATCGACACTTCGGTCGAGCCGCCGACGCTGTCGGGATCACGCAGGCGGCGCTGACGCAGAGCATTCAGAAGATCGAGGAAGCGTACGGCGTGCCGCTGTTCGAGCGGCGCCACGGCGACGTCGCGCCGACAGCCTACGGAGAGATCGTGATCGAGACAGCGAGGTTTACGATTGCGAAGGTGCAGAACACGCGCCGCCAGATCCGGCTCATGCAGAAGCTCGCCGCCGGACGCCTGCTCATCGGCTGCGATCCGTACTTCGCCGAGCCGATCGTCACACCCGCACTGATCCGTTTGCTGAACGACTATCCGAAGCTCGAATTCACCCTGGAGCTCGGCGGCTGGGAATCCTTGCAGGAGAGGCTCATCGCTCGCGACCTCGACATTTACATCGGGTTTCCGTATGAGCCGATGGACGCTCGCATCACGACCGAAGATCACGTACTGCCGCCGTTCGTCGTTTTCGGGCGAGCGGGGCACGAAATCATGAGCCTGCCGCGGGTCACGCCGTCGGACGTGTTCAAGCATCCGATTGTGGCGCCCAAGGCTTCGCAGTGGCTGCGGCATCGCCTGCAGAAGTTGTATCAGCCGACGCAACCCGGCGAAGGGCGCAGGCTGCCGGCTTACCTGCTGACCACCGATTTCGCCATCATTCGGCAGGTCGTGCAGAACAGCGACGCGCTGGCGGCTGCAATGCCTCGTGCGATTTCCGCCGACGTCGCCAGCGGAGCGCTGGTGCAATTTCGGCTTCCGGAGTTCGAGTTCGACATACCATTGGTGATCGCGAGCCCTGCGAAGCGCAGCGCCAGCCCCGCCGCCGAAGCGCTGGTCGATGAAGTGCGCAAGGAGATCACTTTGATAGCGGCGGAAGCGGCGGAGAGTCGCCAGAGCGGCGGTTAGTCTGGTTGCGCAGCGCCGGCTGGATGCAACAGCAACGGCGAACACGAGCCGTCCGCAATACATGGCTCATTCACCTCGCCTGTTCCGGCCGCGGTAAGGCGCAGGCAAACCATAGAACACCGGAGCACACTGCATGGCCTGGACCGTCCTCCTCGTCGCCGGCCTTCTCGAGGTCGGCTGGGCGATCGGGTTGAAGCTCACCGAAGGGTTCACACGATTCTGGCCCAGCGTCTGGACCGTGGCGTCGATGGTGGTGAGCGTCGTACTGCTGGGCTGGGCGATGCGCGCCTTGCCGGTGGGGACGGCGTACGCGGTCTGGACCGGCGTCGGAGCGACCGGCACGGCGCTGCTCGGCGTCCTGCTGTTCGACGAGCCTGCCGCGCCGCTGCGCCTGGCGTGCATAGGATTGATTGTAGTGGGAATCCTCGGATTGAAACTCACGGCTTGAGCGGGGGCGGCGGGCCGGCGAGCTCGCGACGCCCGCCGCATCGTCGGACTTCAGAAGCCCATCAGGAATGCGATCGGCTATGCAGTCGCCCAGGTCGGCGACGCATGCCGCATCCGCCGCCGCGCACTGACGCGCGATATGCAGGACTGGCCTAGCGCGCCTGCGCCTGGCGATCCAGCTCTTCAGCCTTCGCCTCGTCCGCTCGGGCTTGCGCATCCCTGCCCATGTAGCTGTAGATGTCGGCGCGGCCGTAGTACGCATCCGATTCGTTCGGCGCGACTTCGATCGCCTTGTTCGCGTCCTTGAGGGCGGAATCGGTCTTGTCTATCGAAAGATAGATGCGCGCGCGGTTCAAATACCCGTAGTAGTCGTCGGGCTCGAGCTCGATGTAACGCGTGGCGTCTTCCAACGCCGCATCGAACTTGCCAGAAGAGTCGCGTGCGCGCGAACGCAGGAAATAAAGGTCAGCGCGGTCCGGCGCGGCGCTGATGGCCTTGCGCAGAATCGACTCCGCCTCGCGTGGCCGTCCTTTCGACATCTGCGTTTGCGCCTCTCTCAACATGTCGTCGACGGCCGTGTTTTCCTGTGCGTAGCCGTTCGTCCAGGCGCAGGACAGCAGTAGCAGCGAAACACATAGTGCTGCGAACCGGGACGATCGCAGCCGATTGAACGTTGAGCTGAACATGGCTGACCCCCTGAAGTTGCTGCGCTACTCTTGGCGCGTACGCAGCATTATGCGCTTGTCCCTTGCGAAGGGGTTACGGAAGCTCTGTTCACCCACCGCCCTGACGGTTCAGGCCAAGCAAGCGCCTGAAACACAGAGTTTCGAGCGTGCGCAGATCGCAGCGGAGGGCGATCGGAGCTTCCTTGGCGGATGCGCGCAGCGGCTATTCGGAGCCGCACTTCTCGCGTCGCTGTCCGTTCAGCTTGCTCTGCCGCGTTCTCAAGCGCTCTCCCTCACTGGCGCTGTAACCGGCGCGCATCCTGGAGCGGATCTCCCGCAAAGACGCCTCGATACGGCGGCACTCCTCGAGCTTCCGGGCGCGAGCCGCGGACTCAATGTCGGCGCGAGCTCCAGACGCACGCTCGCGAGCGCGGCGGCGCGACGCTGAGGAACGACCGGCGTCATCGGTCGGCGTGGCTGCGGGCGGCTGATACGTACTTACCGCAGCGGCGCCCGGCTGATGAATGGTCGATCGATCGCCGCAGGGGCGATCGGAAAAGGTCGAGACGCCGGCCACTACGCAGCGATAAATCGTGGAGTCCGCCAGGAGTTCGCATGGGTGGAACAAGCAGGCGAAAGGAATGCTCGTCAGCGCCAGGCGAAGCCAATCCATCGGTCCACCTCATACGTCCTTGAGCGATGCGGGCAAGCATGAACGCCGTGGTGGGCGAGCGCCCGACCCATTGCGAGCCAAGGCGCCGAGAAACGCCGATCACGAGGCGGCGAGCCGCTCCGCCTGGTTGCGCAGCAACCGCCCGAAGCCTACGGAATCGTAGAAATCGCACACAGCCCTCAGGTCCGGAGGGCGTCGGGCAAGATGAGCCAGTTCCACATCCAGAGGCATGTCGCAGGCGATCTCGGTGAGCTTGCGTGCGAGGAAGGCGCGTTCGCGATAATCGCGCAACTGTCCGACCACGAAGCCCGCATTGCGCAGCTTGAGCTTCAGCACGCTTTCCAGATCGTCGTAGAGGTGGAAGAGCGACTCGAAATGGCGAAACAGCATGGAGGCGGTCTTACGTCCTACGCCCGGCACGCCAGGGATGTTGTCCACAGCATCGCCCATCAACGCCAGGAAACACGGCATGCGCTCAGGCAGCACGCCGAAGCGCTCGGTGATGTCTTCGTAGGCGAACCGCGCATCGCCGATGTAGTCCCAGTAGGCGTCGCCGGGCCGCACGAGCTGAGCGAGGTCCTTGTCGCGCGTCACCAGGACCACGCGCTTGCCTAGCGCGCGCATACGCACCGCAAGCGTGCCGATGATGTCGTCCGCTTCGTATCGGTTGCTGGAGAAAGTCGCTACGCCGAGCGCCTCGCACAGCCGTCGGCACAGCGCGAACTGCCGCTTCAGGTCCTCCGGCGCGGGCTCGCGATTCGCCTTGTATGCAGGGTAGAGCTGGTTGCGGAAGGAGCTGACGAGACTTTCATCGAAGGCGACCGCCATATGCTCGGGACGCACCCGCTCCATGAGGTCGCCGATGAAACGCGCGAACCCGTGCAACGCATTCACCGGATTCCCGTCCCGATCCACCAGCGCCATGGGAACGGAGTAGTAGGCGCGGAAGACGAAAACGGAGGCGTCGACGAGGTAGAGCATGGGGAACGAGAGGAGCGGTTGGCGGTTGGCGGTTAGCGGTTAGTTGAAGCGAGGCGTGGACGTTCGTCGCCCTCGAGCCTGGCGCAGCTACTAACCGCTAATCGCCAACCGCTAACCGCCTCTCCTCCTCATGATTGCAGCTTCAATCGCGCATGCAGCGGGCTGGAGCGCGGGAAGTGCGCGAGCAGATACTCCATCTGGTCCGCCAGCACTCGCCGACCTTTGAGATAGATGTACTCGGCGTAAGTGGGAGTAAAAGGCACAGCGATAAGCTGCAAGCCGGCCTGCTCGGGCGTCTTGGACGCCTTTACGTTGTTGCAGCGTCTACAGGCGGTGACGACGTTCATCCAGCTGTCGCGCCCGCCCTGACTGAGAGGGCGGATGTGATCGCGCGAGAGCTGGCCGCTCGGGAAGCGCATCCCGCAATACATGCACAGATGCGCATCACGCTTGAACAGCGTTTGATTGTTGAGCGGCGGGGTGTAGTCGTGGCGCAGGTTGCCCGGATTGTGGGTGTGCCCGACGGTGGCGATGATCGAGTTGACTTCCACCACGGTGCGACGGCCCGAGCGCGCGTTCGTGCCGCCATAAAGCCGATATAGACGCGAGCCGCACGCGTAAGCCACCTGATCCGTATGGTAAAGCCTGACCGCATCCCGGTAGTCGATCCACTCCAGGGGCATTCCCGACACATCCGTGCGCAGGATCTCTTGGCTCAAGTTGTACAAATGCACGACTCGATGGCTGCTGGCCGGATGCAGCGCTACCCGACCTTCGGTACAGGCGAGCCGTAAGATACGCGACGGGTGTGGAAATATTCAATGGCGAGGTGTGGCGTTTTGGAGACGATAAGCAGGTTGGCTCGTGACTCGTCGGAGGATGCTCGTCGCCAGCGCTAACCCCAGCGGGCTGGTCCGCCCGATTCCCTGACTTCGACGCCCGACCGTCACGGCGCCTCGGGCCAGTCAGGAGTCGCCAGTCGCCGCCGCACCCGGGTGAACGCTGATCAAGCGCGGAGGCTGCCGCCCGAGCGATATGAAGCGGCCGCAAGGCAAGGGCTTGCGACGCGGCCGCTCTGATCGGATGGCGCTTGCCGTTGACTAGCTTTCCAACGACTTCACCGCCTGAATCATCGCCACCAGCACTTTCTGCGCATCTCCGTACACCATGTTGGTGTTGTCGGCGAAGAACAGCTCGTTCTCCACGCCCGAATAGCCTTTGCCCTGGCCGCGCTTGATCACGTAGACCTGTTTGGCCTGATCCACGTTGAGGATCGGCATGCCATAGATCGGGCTCGACTTGTTGGTGCGGGCCGCCGGGTTCACCGTGTCGTTCGCGCCGATGACCACCGCCACATCGGCCTCACGGAACTCCTCGTTGATGTCTTCCAGGTCGAAGATCATGTCGTACGGTACGCCCGCCTCGGCGAGCAGCACGTTCATGTGTCCTGGCATGCGCCCGGCGACCGGGTGAATGGCGAACTTCACTTCCACCCCGGCGTCGGTCAGGAGCTTCACGAATTCGTAAAGCTTGTGCTGCGCCTGGGCGACGGCCAGGCCGTAGCCCGGCGCGATGATGACCTTGGAGGCGTAACGCATGTTGATCGCCGCATCGCCCGGCTCGGCCGGCTTCATGCTGCCCTTGATCTCCCCTTCCCCGGCCGCGCCGGTCGCGCCGAAGTTGCTGAAGATCACGTTCGAGACGCTGCGGTTCATGGCCTTGGCCATCAGCAGCGTAAGCAAGGCGCCGGCGGAGCCGACCACCATGCCGGCGATCATCAGCGCCGGATTCTGCAGCACATAGCCTTCGAAGCCCACGGCGAGGCCGGTGAACGCGTTGTACAGGGAGATGACCACCGGCATGTCGGCGCCGCCGATCGGCATGGTCATGAGCACCCCGAACACCAGCGCGCCGGCGAAGAACGCCGCTACGACTACCGGATGCGCATGTCCGTGCGCGACGAACACGATGTACGCGCCGAGCGCCAGGGTGATGAGGAACACCAGCCCGTTGAACGCCTGCTGGCCGGAAATGCGCCAGGTCTTCTCGATGCGGCCGTCGAGCTTCGCCCACGCAATCAGCGATCCCGACAATGCAACCGAGCCGATCAGCGCACCCAACACCGCGAGCGTCAGCGGCACGAACTGGTGCACCGCGCCGGTGCGCAGCAACTCCACCGCCGCGATCGCCGCAGCCGCGCCGCCGCCCATGCCGTTGTACAGAGCGACCATCTGCGGCATGGCGGTCATCGCGACGCGCTTGCCGCTCCACCATGCCCAACCGGCGCCGACCGCCAGCGCAATCGCAGCGAGTGTGATGTTCGTATTCAGATGCGGTTGCGCCGCCTCGTTCACGCCGAACACGTACAGGAAGCTCGCCAGCGTGGCGACCAGCATGCCCACTCCCGCGACCAGGATGCCCGAGCGCGCCGTCACCGGCGAGGACATGCGCTTCAAACCAAAGATGAACAAGAACGCCGCGGCGATATAGCTGGCGTCGATGACGAACTGGAAATCGATGTTCATGCCGCTCACGCTCCGCCCGCCGCCGTCTCACTCTTCTGCCTGCCGGCGGCCTTCGCCGCCGGCTTGGCGCTCGGCTTGAACATCTCGAGCATTCGCTCGGTCACGACGTAACCGCCAGCCGCGTTGCCTGCGCCGAGCAGCACGCCCAGGAAACCGATCACCTGCTCGGCCGTAGACGTAGCGTTGAGCAGCGCGTAAATCGCGCCGACCACGACGATGCCGTGCACGAAATTGGAGCCCGACATGAGCGGCGTGTGCAGGATCGCCGGCACGCGGCCGATGATCTCGTAGCCCGTGAAGGCCGCGAGCATGAAAATGTACAGGGCCACGAAGCCCGTCAGAATCGTCGCTGGTTCCATGAATCTACTCTCGATGCCTTGGATCGTGCGTCCAGTCGTCCGCTGCGGGGAGAAAGAATGAGGCGCTTGTTAAGGAGTCTCTGGTTTACTCTGTTTCTGTGATCTCGAGCCGCTCGAAACGCCTTGCATTGCGGGCATGTCTTCAGCTGAGCCGTCAGAGCAGTAGTTAATCAGAGCTTCCCTAACCTGCAGCTTCCACGGCCTGCTTTGCGGCCTCGTTCTTGATCTCGCCCGCATGTGTAAGCACGGTCTTCGCCAGGACCTCGTCGCTGAAATCCAGGGTGATCGCCTGGTCCTTCAGAAACAGCTCGATCAGATTGAGCTGATTCTTGGCGTACAGCTCGCTCGCGTGCTCGCCAAGCATGCTCGGGACGTTCAGCGGCCCAACGATCGTCACTTGCCCCACCTGCACTGTCTCACCAGGCTGCGTGTACTCGCAGTTGCCGCCGCCTTCGGCGGCCAGATCGACGATCACGCTGCCGGCTTTCATCCCGTCGACCTGAGCCTTGCTGATGAGCTTCGGCGCAGGCCGGCCTGGCACCGCGGCGGTCGTGATGATCAGATCGGCCTGCTGAATGTGCCGCGTCACAACGCTGGCGATCTTCTCCTTCTCTTCCTCTGTGAGCTCGCGGGCATAGCCGCCCGCGCCGCGTGCGTCCACGCCGGTGTCCACGAACCGTGCGCCAAGCGATTCGGCCTGCTCGCGCGTCTCGGGACGCACGTCATAACCCTCGGTCATGGCGCCCAGACGCCGCGCGGTCGCCAGCGCCTGCAACCCGGCGACCCCGAGCCCCATCACGAGCGCGCGCGCCGGCCGGATCGAGCCGACCGCCGTGGTCATCATGGGCAGAATCCGCGCCAGGTGCGTCGCGCCGAGGAGCACGGCGTAATAGCCGGCCAGCGTCGCCTGACTCGAGAGCGCGTCCATGGCCTGCGCACGCGTGATGCGCGGCACGAGCTCCATCGCAAAGCATGTGATCTTCCGCTCGCGCAGCAGCTTCGTCAGCTCGATCTCGCGATGCGCGTAAACGAAGGAGACCAGGATCGCGCCTTCCTTCATCGCCTGCACGACCGCCGGCGGCGGCGGCTGCACGCTCAACACGACGTCCGCATCACGCACCAGCGCCTGTGCGTCCGGCTCGAAGCTCACGTTCTTGAAAGCGCTGTCCGGAAGCTTGATCGCTTCGCCCGCCCCGGACTGCATGCGAATCTGCGCACCGAGCTTGACGAGCTTGTCCGCCACGGCAGGAACCAGGGCGACCCGCCGCTCGTGCGGCCGGGTTTCTTTGAGCACGGCGATCTGGACTGGCATGAACTCTCCCGATGACATCCTCGGCGGCCGCCCGCTTCTGGGCCCATGCACGATGGGCGGAGCTGTTGCGCCGGGGCGCGCATTGTGGATGTCCGGCGCGTCGCGGGCAACGCCCAATACCGCGCGCCCATGCCCAAACCCTCCTGGCTCATGCGCCGCGGGCGGCGCGGCGCCATCGGGCGGATGGCGGCGTGTATCATCCGCTCGCGCCGCAAGCATGCGGCGCCTGCCCTACGATCGAGACGATGCCGACCGACCAGCTCCCGAGCCACACCTCCGGCGCCGAAAAAGCCAATCGGACGAGCCCGCCCGGACCGGCGGCCGCCCAGCCGCGCATCCGGATCGAGTATCGGCGCACGGCGGACGAGCTCGACGGCGTGCTTGCCGCCGTGCGCTTCGGGGAAGCCCCTCGCCCAAGTCCGGCGCCTTTCACGATAGACGTGCGTCTGACGCCGTTGAACGGCTCACCTACGATCGAAGCATGGCTCGCCAACGGCGCGGTGCGCACCGGAACCGATGGTCTGGTGCGTTACGCGCACGACGACGGCTTCCTGTTCGCGGCGATTGAGCTGGATGAACACGCGCACGGCGGCGTACACGACGCGACCAGGCGCGCCTACCAGGAGCTGGTGCGTTTTCAGCGCACCAGCTCGTTCCCGCATCTGCTGCGCATCTGGAATTACCTCGACGCCATCAACGAGGGCGACGGCGACCAGGAGCGATATCGGCAGTTCTGCGTGGGTCGCACGCTGGGCGTCGACGGCGCCTTCGTAGGCGGATTCCCCGCAGCCACGGCCATCGGCCGACAAAGCCGCACCGGCCAGCTGCAGGTGTTCTGGATGGCGGCGCTCGAGGCGGGGGCGCCCATCGAGAACCCAAGGCAAGTCAGCGCCTGGCGTTACCCGCGCACGTACGGCCCGGCGAGTCCGACGTTTTCGCGCGCGACGCGCACCGCGGACGGCGCAATGCTGATCTCCGGCACGGCCAGCATCGTCGGCCATGCGTCGCTGCACGAGGAGAACGCTGACGCGCAACTCGAGGAAACGCTGCGCAATCTGGAGGCGCTGATCTCACAGACGTCGGACGACGGATCGAGGCTGCTGTTCAAGGTCTACTTGCGTCGCCCGGAGTACGCCGCCGAGATCGAGCGCAGGATCCGACAGTCGCAGCCGCACACGCCGTTGATGATATTTGCGGCCGACGTCTGCCGAGCGGAGCTGTTGGTCGAAATCGAAGGCGTACGGCTTACGTAACCTCAGTGGGCGTCGGTCTTCGGACCGGATTGCTCGCACTCCTCGAGCATGCGCTCCAGCCAGCGCCGGCGCTCTTCCGGCGGCAGATCCCTGAACTCGCGGCGCAGACGCTTGCGCTCGTGCGGCTCGAGCTGCTGAAAGCGCTTGTAAGTACGGCGGATGCGCTCCTGCTCCTCGGGCTGCAACTGGTGGAACTGCTGCATGCGGCGGCGGACCTGCCGGCGCTCCTCGCTGTCGAGCGATCGCCAACGCTCCATGCGTCGTTGCAGCGACGCACGCTGCTCAGGCGGCGTGGACAGCCAACGCTTCGAGCTGCGCGCTATCGCCTCCTGGCGGCCCTTGGGAAGCTCGTTCCAACGCGGCGCGAGCTCCTTCAGCAACTCGCGCTGTTCCGGCGAAAGCTCCTCCCAGCGCACGCCCTGGTGATCGTCGTGCGCCCAGGCGAGCGCCGGCGCGCCGAGCAACAGGGTCAACGCTGTCAGGAAAGCGGCCATGAGGCGACTCATGTGGGTCCCGTCTCCGGTTTCAGCCGCCGCCCGGCTGAGCTGCGGTCGGGTGCTGCGCCAGCCAGGCATAGAACTCGACGTCCTGCAGCAGCTCGATGTCCTCGGGGCCGGTCACCACGTCCAGATCCTCGAATACAGCCGGGTCCGAGCCCGGCCGCCCGCCCAGGAACACCGCCAGGATCGCGGCCGCCAGCAGGCCGCCGCTCGGCGCGAGCAACCAGCGCGCCGGGCGTGGACGCCGCCAGCGCAACTCCTCCAGAGCGGCGTAACGCGCCTGTGTCAGACGCGAGCGCGTGCGCGCATCGAGGTCCGCGACGCTGTGTTCGAACAGCGCGCGCGTGCGCTCTTCGAGAGCGCCGCAGTCTTGTGCGTCGTACTCGTTCACCACACTTCTCCCAACCTGGCGCGCAACGCGTGGACCGCGCGCGAGTAGTGCGTCTTGACGCTGCCTTCGCTGCAGCCCATTGCGCTGGCGGTCTGCGCGACGTTCAGCCCCTCGAAATTGCGCAGCATGAAAGCCTGCTGCTGACGGTGCGGCAGCGCGGCCAGCGCTTCCTCGAGCGTGCGCATGGCCTCATCGACCACGATGTGCTGCGCCGGCGTCGGCGCGCCATCGGGCGCCGATTCCACCAGGTCCCTGACCGGATCACGCTCTCCGGCCTCGCCGGACGCCGGCAGCCAGGCGAGGAAGCGCGAGCGGAACTTGCTGCGCCGCCGCCAATCCCCGATCCGGTTCTGCAGAATCCGATAGAAGAGCGGACGCCACTGCTCGCTCGGGCGGGCGCTGTAATGCCGCGCGAGCTGCAGCATCGCGTCCTGTACGATATCCAGCGCATCATCGTCGTTGCGCACGGCGATGCGGGCGATGCGATAGGCGCGCTTCTCCACCCCCGACAGAAAGCGATCCAGCGCGCGAGCCTGATCCAGAGTGACGTCCTCCAGGGACGCCGGAGAGTCGGCGTCCCAGCGTTGCATCATGGGTCGACAAAGCGCGGCGAGAGTATCAGACGAATGCATGCGTTCTGCGGCGTCAATCCAGGACTACACAAGTATTTGCATAACGCGCGGCCGGCGGGCGGGTTGACGCGCCGTCCGGGGGGCGCAGCCGCATGATCATCAAAGTGGCGGTCGATGCGCCGCTCAGGCGGCTGTTCGACTACCGCGCCCCGGATTCAGGGGCGGCCGCCCCGGGCATGCGGGTGCTCGTGCCGTTCGGCCGCCGCCGGACCGTCGGGGTGGTCGTGTCGTGCGCCGAGCGCAGCGATGTGCCTGCCGCGCAGCTTCGCCAGGCGTTGGACGTTCTCGACGCCCACCCGGTTCTCGATCCCGCGCTGTTGAGCCTGCTGGTGTGGGCGGCCGAGTATTACCGAAGTCCGATCGGCGAAGTCATCGCCGGCGCACTGCCGGCTGCGCTGCGGGCCGGAAGATCGGTCGAAGCCACGGAGCTTCGCTGGGCGCTCACACCTCTGGGGCGTGAAGCGGCTCTGGGCCAGCTGGCCGCTCGCGCAGTGCGCCTGCGCCGCATCGTGGAGTTGCTTGCGTCTGCAGAACAAGGCTCGCTCGGGACGGACACGATCGCCCAGACGGTGAAAGACGCCTCAGCTGCGCTGCGCACACTGGAATCGCGCGGCTATGTCGAGCGCCAGCGCGCCGTCGCGTCGCCGCCCGCCCCGGCCGGGCCGTGCGCGCCGCAGGACGGACCGCCGCTCAACGACGCGCAACAGGCGGCTCTCGAGCGCATATCCGGCTCACTGAACGGCTTCGCCTGTCACCTGCTGCATGGTGTGACCGGCAGCGGCAAGACCGAGGTCTACCTGAACGCGATTGCACGCGTGCTGGCGCGCGGCGCGCAGGCCCTGGTGCTGGCCCCGGAGATTGCGCTGACTCCCCAGCTCATCGCCCGTTTCAAGGCGCGCTTCACGGCGCCGCTCGCGGTAGCGCATTCCGGCCTGTCGGATCACGAGCGTCTCGCCGCGTGGCGCGCGGCGCGCAGCGGTCAGGCGCGCATCGTGATCGGCACGCGCTCGGCCGTGTTCATGCCGCTCACGCAACCGGGGCTCATTATCGTCGACGAGGAGCACGATCCCTCCTTCAAGCAACAGGACGGGTTCCGCTACTCGGCGCGCGATCTCGCGATCGTGCGCGCACAGCGCCTCGGCATTCCCATCGTCCTCGGCTCGGCGACCCCGTCGCTCGAGGCGCTCGAGAGGGCGCAGCGCCAACCGCAATGGCTGTCCCGCCTCCCACAGCGCGCCGGCCGCGCACGGCCGCCGCGCGTCGTTCTCATCGATCTGCGCAAGAGCGCCCAGACGCATGGCCTCGCCACACCCGCCCTGCTCGCGATCCGCCGCCATCTGGACGCGGAAGGTCAGGTGATGTTGTTCTTGAACCGGCGCGGGTACGCCCCGGTGCTCTTCTGCCCGGCGTGCGGCTGGGCGGCCCAGTGCCGGCGCTGTGATGCGCACCTTACCGTGCACAGCGGCGGCGGGCGCCTGATATGTCATCACTGCGGCGTCGAGCAGGCGCCCATCGCTCAGTGTCCGAACTGCCAAGCCGCCGCAAAACCGGTCGGCCAGGGTACGCAGCGCATCGAAGAGACGCTGCGCCAGCAGTTCCCCGACGCGCCGCTCGC
This sequence comes from Steroidobacteraceae bacterium, assembly GCA_034005205.1. Lineage (GTDB taxonomy): Bacteria > Pseudomonadota > Gammaproteobacteria > Steroidobacterales > Steroidobacteraceae > Steroidobacter. Next base: position 174,221 of record JAVEVD010000001.1, read on the forward strand.
GCGCATCGACCGCGACAGCATCCGGCGCAAGGGCGAGCTCGAATCGCTGCTCGAGCGCGTCAGGAACAACGAAGTCCGCATTCTCGTCGGCACACAGATGCTGACCAAGGGGCACGATTTTCCGAACGTCACACTGGTAGTCGTACTGAACGCCGACCAAGGCTTGTTCAGCGCCGACTTCCGAGCGAGCGAGCGGCTTGCTCAGACGATCGTGCAAGTAGCCGGGCGCGCTGGGCGCGCCGAACGTCCCGGAGAAGTGCTGATCCAGACCGAGTATCCAGACCATCCCCTGCTTTCACTCCTGCTCACGGGCGGTTACGAGGCCTTCGCCGAGGGGGCGCTGAACGAGCGGCGCCAGAGCGGCTGGCCGCCCTATGCGCGCATCGCGTTATTGCGCGCCGAGGCGAGTCGTCCCGGCGCCGCGATGAGTTTCCTGAAGGCCGCGCACCGCCTTGCGGACGACTGCGACCGAGGCGGCGTGCGCCTGCTCGGACCGGCGCCGGCGCCGATGGAGCGCCGCGCCGGACTGCATCGGGCCCAGCTTCTCCTACAAGCCGACTCGCACGCTCCCTTGCAGAGGTTCCTCGGCGCCTGGCTCCCTCGTATCGAAGCCCTCGATCCGGCCAGGCGAGTGCGCTGGTCGGTGGATGTGGATGCGGCCGAATTGTTCTGAGACGTGACTCGTTCTCCGGCTCACTCGGCCGCTCACGAACGATGAAAGCGTCGCAACGTCTCTGACAATCCGCTATCCGCTATCCGCTATCCGCTTCTTTCATACTAGACTTACCATCTTTTCCGCCGCCCTCGCCCCAGTGAAATCACAGCTCGAACGCCTCCTGCAGGCAGCGCTGACCACGCTGTCGCCCGACGTCTTGCCTGCGGACATCCAACCTACAGCCGCCGTGGAACGCACGCGCGACAGCGCTCATGGCGATTTCGCAAGCAACATCGCGCTACAGCTCGCGAAGCCTGCGCGCCGCAGCCCGCGACAGCTCGCGCAGGCGATCGTGGATGCGCTGCCCGAAAGCGAGTTCGTCGCACGCACCGAGATCGCCGGCCCGGGGTTCATCAATTTCCATCTTTCTCCGCGGGCGTATCAGCAAGAGCTGACGCGCATCTACGACCTCGGTCCGACGTACGGCTACAGCACACGCGGCGGCGGCGAGCGCACGGTCGTCGAGTTCGTTTCGGCGAATCCGACCGGTCCATTGCACGTAGGGCACGGGCGACAAGCGGCGTTGGGCGACGCGCTGGCGGCGTTGCTGCATTCTCAGGGCTACGAGGTGAGCCGCGAGTTCTACTACAACGACGCCGGCGTGCAGATCCATAACCTCGCGCTCTCAGTTCAGGCGCGCGCACGCGGGCTGAAGCCCGGCGAGCCCGGCTGGCCCGAGGCCGCGTACAACGGGGAGTACGTGCAGGACATCGCCGCGGATTTCCTGGCGAAGAAGTCGGTGCACGCCCTGGACGGCGATACCGTGCGCGCCAGCGGCAAAGTGGACGATCTGGAAGCCATTCGGCGCTTCGCCGTGGCGTACCTGCGGCGCGAACAGGACATGGACCTGCAGAAGTTCGGCGTGCGCTTCGACGTCTATTACCTGGAGTCGAGCCTCTATGCCGACGGCAAGGTCGATGAGGTCGTCGAGGCGCTCATCGCCAGCGGCAAGACCTACGAACGCGACGGCGCGCTGTGGCTGAAGACCACGGAATACGGCGACGACAAGGACCGGGTGATGCGCAAGTCGGATGGCTCGTACACCTACTTCGTTCCGGACGTCGCGTACCACGTGACCAAATGGCAGCGCGGCTTCCGCCGCGCGATCAACGTGCAGGGCTCGGATCACCACGGAACCATCGCCCGCGTGCGCGCCGGATTGCAGGCGCTGAACATCGGCGTCCCGCCGGACTACCCGGCTTACGTGCTGCACAAGATGGTGCGTGTGATGCGCGGCGGCGAGGAAGTGAAGATCTCGAAACGGGCCGGCTCTTACGTAACAGTGCGCGACTTGATCGAGTGGGTCGGCCGCGACGCCGTGCGCTTCTTTCTCGTCTCGCGCAAGGCGGATTCCGAATTCGTCTTCGACGTGGATCTCGCTCTCGCGCAGAGCGAGGAAAATCCGGTGTACTACGTGCAGTATGCGCACGCTCGCGTGTGCAGCGTATTCCGCCAGCTCGCAGAGAAGGGCCTCGAGCACGATCGCGAGATCGGCGCGGCGAACGTCGTCATGCTGAGCGAATCGCACGAGAAAGCGCTCATTCGGCGACTGGCGTATTATCCTGAACTGCTCGAATCTGCGACCGACGCCCTCGAGCCGCATCAGCTCGCGCATTACCTGCGCGATCTCGCCGGCGATTTCCACACCTACTACAACGCTCACACGTTCATCGTGGACGACGTCAACGTGCGCAACGCGCGTCTGTACCTGATCGGCGCGACGCGGCAGGTCCTCGAGAACGGGCTGAAGCTGTTGGGGGTGTCGGCGCCGGAGAAAATGTAAGGAGGAATGGAGCGGATAGCGGGTATCGGTCAGTCAGAAGCGAAGCCACAGACCTCTGACGCATCCGCTATCCGCTATCCGCCTCCCTGCAAGAATGCCCCGCGACTACAAGCACAGCAGACGCCGCACGGGCGGCTCGAATCTCTCAGGATTCGCCGGTTTCGTCGCCGGGCTGGCGCTCGGCTTGAGCGCCGCCCTCGCCGTGTACCTCTACGACCGTCGGCCTCAAGCGCAAACTCAGCAGCAGGCCGCACCCATGACGCGCGATGAAACGCCCACGCCTGCGGCGCCTGCGCCGGCTTCCCAGCAGGCCGAAACGCAGTTCGATTTCTACGAGATGCTGCCGAAGTTCGAAGTGGTCATTCCCGAGCAGGACGGGCGCGTTCCCTCCGGCGGCGCCGGCGCCGCCGCCCGGGTGCAGCGCCCGGGCGCGTACGTGCTGCAGGCAGGCTCATTCCGCAATCACGCGGACGCCGATCGCATGCGCGCGCTGATCGCAATGCAGGGCGTTGAGTCGAAGATTCAGAAGGTGACGATAGACGCCGACACGTGGCACCGCGTACGTATCGGTCCGATCACCAACCTGCAACAGCTCGAACAGACGCGCAGCAAGCTGAGGCAGGCGCGAATCGAGGCGCTGGTGATAAGGGTGGGAGAATAAGAAGCGGACAGCGAAGTCAAAAACAAAGCCACAGGCCTTCTGAACCAACCGCTAACCGCTGCTCGTTCTAGTCCTCCGCCAGCTGCCTGAAGTCCACCCCCAGCGAGCGCAGCTTGCGGTACAAGTGGGTGCGCTCCATGCCGACGCGCTTGGCGAGTTGGCCGACCTTGCCATTGCACAAGATGAGCTGCTGCTGCAGGTAGGCGCGCTCGAAGTGCTCACGCGCTTCGCGCAGCGGCAGGGCGAGCAGATCCTGCTTCACCAGCGGCTCGTCGGCGGGTGTGTGCGCCGCCAGCTCGCGTTCGATTTCGTCCAGCTTGATTTCTTCCTCGCCGCCGAGGATCAGCAGGCGCTGCACCAGATTTTTCAGCTCGCGCACGTTGCCCGGCCAGGGATAGTTGCGTAAGCGGTTCTGGGCCGGGACGCCGAAGCGGCGGAACGGGAGCTGCTGCTCGTCGACCAGACGATCGACGTAGTGGCGCAGCAGCTCCGGCACATCCTGTGCGTATTCGCGCAGCGGCGGCACGTTCAGCGTAATGACGTTCAACCGTGACAGCAGCTCGGTGCGCACGGCTGCCGCGCCTTCGGCGTTGAGGAAACGGGAGGTCGCCGAGGCCATGATGCGGATATTGAGCTGCATGGGCGCCGCGCTGCCCACGCGCGTGAATGAATTCGTCTCCAGGGCCGCCACCAGCAGACCCTGCGCCTTCGGCGGTAGATCCTCGACGCCGTTGATGAACAGCACGCCGCCGCTCGCCTGCTCGAACACGCCCGCATGCACGCCGTTGGCGTCCTCGACGCCGTGCATCGCAACGGCCGCGCCTTCTTCGCTGACGCCGGTGGCCACGAGCTGCACGAACGGCCCGGAGGCGCGTGGACTCAGCGAATGCATGTAGCGCGCGAACGCCTCCCGGCCGGTCCCCGGCTCGCCGATCAGCAGGACCGGGGTTTCGTGCCGCGCCACTTGCTGAGCCTGTTCACGCAGCGCGTGCATCACCCGGCTGCGGCCGACCGGCGCCATCAGCGGCGGGGTCAACAGCCGTCCGGACTGCCGGCGATTACGGCCCGAATCGAGCGCGCGCTCCACCGTGCGCAGCAGCTTGGCGAGAGAGAGCGGCTTCTCGACGAAATCGAACGCGCCGAGCCGGGTCGCCTCCACCGCCGTTTCGACGGTGCCGTGGCCCGACATCATGACCACCGGGCAGCCGGCGCCGTCGGGCTGCACCCATTCGCGCAGCAGGGAGACGCCGTCCGTGTCCGGCATCCAGATATCCAGCAGGATCAGGTCGTGCTCGCGCTGCGCGCGCACCGCGCGCGCCTCGGCGGCGTCCGCGGCAACGTCCACATCGTAGCCTTCGTCCGCGAGGATCTCCTTGAGGAGACCGCGGATCTCGGACTCGTCATCGACCACCAGAATGCGCGCTGCGCTCATGCACGTTCCCTCCGCGGCGGCTCGCGAACCGAACCATCGGCCCTCAGACCCGCCGTGAGCGGCAGTTCGATGCGAAGACGCGCACCGCCCTCACGCGCGTTCTCCGCCGTGACCCTGCCGCCGTGTTCTTCGACAATTTTCTTCACAATCGCCAGCCCAAGGCCAGTGCCCTTGGATTTAGTCGTCACATACGGATCGAACGCCTGCCCGATCACGTCCGGGCTGAAGCCCGGACCGTTGTCTTCGACCAGGATCTCGGCGCAGCGTCGATTGGCGCGCTCGATGAGCCGCGTCTTGAGCCGGATCTCGGGGTGCTCGACGCCCTCCTGCGCCTCCATGGCGTTCGCCAGCAGGTTGTGCACGAGCTGGCGCATGCGGCCGCGATCCGCCTCGATCTCGCGCAGCTCCGGGTCGAATTCGAGGCGCGGCCGGCCCTGGCGCCCCTGCGCGCGATACAGCTCGGCGACTTCTGCAATCAACTGGTTCAGGTCAAAGCGTGACACATCCATTCTCGGGGCGCGTGCGTATTCACTGAACGCATTGACCATCTCCTTCATGGCCTCGACCTGCTGCACGATCGTGTGCGTGGCCCGCTCCAGCATCTGCGCCTGGGGCTCTGTGACCGATCCGAGCAGCTTGCTGCGCAGCCGCTCGGCCGACAGCTGGATGGGCGTAAGCGGATTCTTGATCTCGTGCGCCAGGCGCCGGGCGACCTCGCCCCAAGCGGCGTCGCGCTGCGCCTGCAGCAAGGTGGTGATGTCGTCGAACACGATGACGAAGCCGGCGCCGCTGCGATCGGGCTCGCCGTCGGCGGCGTCTTCGCCGGGCAGCGTGGTGCAGGCGCACATCAGCACGCGGCGCGCCGCCTCGTTGTGCAGCACGAGCTGCTCGCGCCATTCACTCTCGCCCGCCTGCAGCCGCACGCTGCAGGCGGCCTCGAACTGCTCGAACAGCGCCGCGCCGCGGCCAGCGTCGGCGAGCGGCTTGCCGATCAGCGCCTCGACCTGCACGTCGAGGATGGCGCAGGCCGCCTGATTGGCGGTGCGCACCGTGAGATCCGGCTCCAGGGAAATCACCCCGGTCGACAGGCGCGCCAGGATCACGGCCAAGTTGGCGCGCTCGGCCTAGAT
>JAVEVD010000021.1:0-55436 GCA_034005205.1 Steroidobacteraceae bacterium
ATCCTACAAGGTGAACGACGGCTTGAACCTCTACGTGAGATATGCGGAGGGCTTCAAGAGCGGCGGCTTCCAGGGTGAAGCAGGAAGCGCCGCGGAAGCAGTGATCCCCTACGATCCTGAGGAACAGACGACCTGGGAAATTGGCGCCAAGATGACGTCTGCAGATGGCCGTCTGCAGCTCAATACGGCTGTGTTTCGCAACGATATCGAAGACATGCACGTCAACCGCTTCACCGGCCTGCCTGGCGTCTCGGTCATCCGCAACGCCGGCGAGGCTCGCACACAGGGCGCCGAGATCGAAGCCGTTTGGGCGCCGACAGATGCGGTCCGTCTGCAGCTGAGTTACGGCTATCTCGACGCCGAGTGGATCGAGTTCATGGAGGCGCCGGCGCCCAATCAGCCGATCGCCAACGTCGCTGACAATCGCTCCTACCCGCACGCGCCCGAGCACACGGCCAACGTGGTGGCCGACGTGAGATTTGCGCAGACTTCCTGGGGCGAATTGCGCGGGCTGCTCGACTACGGTTACACGTCGTCCTTCTATGCGTACCCGTATCAGCTTGATACGGTCGACCCGACGCGCGCGACGGCGGGCAACACCAAGGTGGACGGTTATGGGTTGCTCAACCTGAAACTCATGCTGGCCGATATGCCGCTCGGCGAGTCAGGACGCGGAGAACTCTCCCTCTGGGCCCGGAACGTCACGGACGAGCAGCAGCCGCTGAATTTCATAGACTTCGGTCCCGGATTCTTCGCCAACTACACGCTGGCGTACTACCAGGAGCCGCGCACCTACGGAGCGACCTTTACCTATCGGTGGTGACCCGGGGCTCGCCCGGACATCCGACGGGGCGGAAGAGCGGCCAGTGCGCTTTTCCGCCCTTTCGCCGCTTTCGGTCTGCAGCGATGAACGGACCAGACGGCGACGCTGCTTTAGCGTCTTGATGGATAACTAACCAGGCGGGCCTCTGCTACAGTCCCGTCAAACGGGGGACGCTGCACGCTGGTTAAACCCGCCCGAATCCCGTTCACCGAGCGGACGTGGCGCGCTCTGCGCCTGCGCTGATATCGACGAGCAACTGCGTGAGGAGAAGAAGCGTCATGAGATTCGGATTCCACATGTTCATGACACCGCCGGCTGAACTGCAGGATCTCGCGCGTTGCGCCGACGAGGCCGGGTGGGATTGTCTCCAAGTCGCCGATGCGCCATTTTTCCCGGAAGTCACCTCCGTCCCCTACCCTTATACCCCGGATGGATCGCGCTTCTGGCCGCTCGACATGCCAGTCCTCGATCCGTGGGTGGCGATCACCGCCATGGCGGTCGTCACGAAGCGCATCCGCCTCATGCCGTCGGTGCTCAGACTGGCCGTTCGACAGCCCTTGCTCGAAGCCAAGAGCCTGTGCTCGGTCGCCGCTCTCGCCGACGACCGCATCACCTTGGGCGTCGGACTGGCGTGGATGCCCGAGGAGTTCAAGTGGCTCAGCATGGACATGAAGACGCGCGGCGCGCGCCAGGACGAGGCCATTCAGATTCTGCGTTTGCTGATGCGCGGCGGCATGACCGAATTTCACGGCAAGTACTATGACTTCGATCGCCTGATCATGGCGCCGACGCCGAAAAAGAAGATTCCCATCTACGTGGGCGGTACGACTGCGCCGGCCATGCGCCGCGCCGCACGACTCGGCGACGGCTGGGTCAGCGTCATTCACAACAAGTCGGAAGTGGAAAAGGTGATCGCCGAACTGAACGGCTATCGCCGCGAGTACGGGCGCGACAAGGAGCCGTTCGACATCATGCTGCACTGTCCGGACGCCGATTCGATCGACGACATCCGTCGCCTGGAGGATCTCGGCGTAACCGATCTGCAGGTCACGCCCTGGAGCGTACCCGGCATCATGGCCGAGATGGGAGTCGGCGTCATCATGCAACAGCAACCGCCTTTGCAGGTGAAGCAAGAGGCGGTCAAGCGCTATGCGGACAAGGTGATCGCCAAGTTCAGGTGAGTCCGTCGCCATGGCGTACCTGCCGCGGACGTCCATAGCGCGCCTGCTGCGCAACTGGCCTCGCTATATACTCGGCCGCCATGGCTAAGCGCGTAAATGCTGAAGAACAGCGCCACAGAATCGTCCGTAGCGCTTTCCGGGTTCTGGCCCGGGACGGGTTGACGGGGCTGTCAATGCGGCAGGTCGCCAAGGAGGCCGGCTGCACGATCGGCCTCATCAACCACTGGTTTACCTCGAAAGAGGATCTCGTGATGGCCGCGTGGCGGGAGGCGGTGCGCCGCGAGAACGAGCGCGCCGAGCAGCTGCGCGCCGAGGGCAGATTCCAGGCGGACCAGCTGCTGCTCGACACGCTGCCAACCACCCCCGAGCTGCGGCGCAAGGAGCTCGTCTGGCAGTCCTTCGCAGCACTGGCGGTCAGCGACCCCGCGATCCGCAAGATCCACATCCGCCATTATGATTACGCGCGAGGCATGCTGTCCGAAGCTTTGGCGCGAAATCGTTCACCTGACGATCAGGATGAGGAAATCGCTGATCTGCTCATCGCGGCCACCGACGGCATCGCCAAAATGGCTGCGCTCGATCCCGCCCGGTGGCCAGCCGCGAGGCAGCGCGAGGCGCTGCGCAAGCTCATCGAGCCGCATCTCGGCGCCCCGCGCCTCGCCACTGGAACTCAGAAGCGCAGAGTGAAGTCCGCTCCGTAGGTGCGCGGCTCGCTGAAGGTCACTCCGGCGAAGCTGAGTGCGCCGAAGTCGACGGCGCGTGCGTGGTAAATCTCGTCGGTGAGGTTCTTCACCCACAACGAGGTCGACAGGCGCCAGCGCGAGGCGCCGAGATCGACGCCGCGAGCGGCGCTCACCGAAGCCCCAGCGCGAGACTCGTCATGAAAGCCATCCCTGGCCGGACTCCGATTGACACCAAGGCCATATCAGAACTTGAGCGTCGCCTCGAGACCGTACGTCCTGGGATCGCCAAAATAGCTGCTGGTCCAGGGGCCAAAGGGGATAGTGCTCAGCCGGTATTCCTCATCAGTCAGATTCTGTCCCCACAACGCGATAGTCAGAGCGGTGTCGCCAGCGAGCCTGACATCTCGCAGCGTAAGGCGGGCATTCACCAACCCGCGGCCATCAATCATCGATGTGGCGTTTTGCTCCGGATTCACATACGGCACGAAGTCGTCCACGTAGCTGTAATTGATGTAGCCGGCCAGCTCGCCCCACTGTCCGCGCATGAACGTATAATCGACGCCGACGTTGAAAGTGTGCTCCGGCGCGAATTGGAAGTCCTTTTCATCACTCTTGTCCACGACGCGACCCAGCACCGGGTCGAACTCCTCGTACCTGTCGTACTCGACGTGCAAATAGCCGTAGTTCGCGCTCAGCAGCAGGTCGGCAACCGGTTGATAGAGGATCTCGAACTCAAAGCCGCTTTTGGTGGCCTTACCGGCGTTGCGCACGACGGAGGAGGCAGCCTCCCCGCTGGCAAAAACGGAAAGCTGCAAATCGCTCTCGTCATTGTAAAACGCCGCTGCATTGAACTGTAGGGCGCCATCCAGCCAGCGCGATTTGACGCCCACCTCGTAGGCGTCCACCTCCTGCGGATCGTAGCCATTGACGAAGTCCGTGGGACTGTCCGATTCCCCATTGAATCCACCGGCCTTCCAGCCCTTTGAATATTTCGCGTAGGCGTGGATATCGCCAGTGAAGTCGTAGCCGACGATCACTGTCGGCGCCCAATCGGTCCAGCTATCGTCAGCTTCGACCGAGAACGGCGCCTCGGCATGACTGACATAAGCATCCTTCTCTTCCTGCGTCCATCGCAAGCCGACCGTCGCCGTCAGCCGGTCCTCCAATACGGGAGGACGCCATTCCAGTTGCCCGTAAACCGCTTTCTGTTTGGCGCTGAATCCATATCGGTGGTCGAGGACGACCGGACCGAGTAGGGGCTCGTAGACGGCGTTGAACGGGAACAGTGGGTCGATGACATCGGCCTCCTCATCGAAGTAATACGCACCGAGCACATAGTTGGTCCGTTCCGTGGCGCCAGTGAACTGCAGCTCATGGGATAACTGCTCGTATCTCTCATCCTGCCCAATACTATGGAACAGCTCGAAGGGCGTGCCATCGTTGTCGAGGTTCTGCTCGAAGGTCAGGTCACGGGTGTTGAAGATGTATTTGACGGTGACGTCACCGAGCACACCGAGCTCACCGACCCCGTAGGTGGCAAAGAATGAATGACTGGTGGACTCGAAGCGCTCAAAGGTAGGGGCGTCTGTGCTGATCTTGTCGAGGTTGTCGTTCTCGTCCGTCAGGTAGGCTTCCAGGCCGGGCGGTATCGGAATGCCGAACGCGAGATGGGTCGGATCGATTGCCGTCAACTGCGCCTTTGCCGGCGTGTTGTCGGCTTCAGCATAATGGAGGGCGTAACGCAGCGTCAGCCGGTCGCTCACGTCCCACAGTACGTCCAGGCGTCCGCTGGTTTTATCGAGCTTATCGTGCGCATCGACGCCCGGCGGGTTGGGGGCTATCGGCGTTTCCAGTATAGGGTGAATCACGGGGCCTTGGGTCGCCGGCACATTGTCGTAGAAGCCGTCGCGCTTCTCCACGCCGCCTGAGATCTTGGCCATGATCCGGCCAAGGGGGCCCAATTCGAGCGCCGGCGTGTCGACGGAGCCGTACAGGTCGCGATAGTCAAAGTTGCCGTAACCGGCACGCAATGTGCCGCCGAATTCGCCAGTGGGCTTCTCGGTAATGAAATTGACGGCGCCGCCGATGGTGTTCTTGCCGTACAACGTGCCCTGTGGGCCGCGCAATACTTCGATCCGCTCCAGTTCCGGAATATTGAGCACGTTACCCGAGAACTTGCCGACGTACACCCCGTCCAGATAAACACCGACAGTCGGCTCCCATGTGACGGCAGGATTGGACGTGATCGAACCGCGAATGGCGATGCTGGCCTTGGCAGTGTTCGACGGCATCGACGCCACCATCACGTTGGGCGCGAACGTGCCCAAGTCAGCGAGATCATCGATACCCATCTGCCGAAGGTCCTCGGCGCCGAACACACTGATGGCGATCGGCGCCTCCTGCAGCGACTGCTCTCGCTTCTGCGCCGTCACCACTATTTCTTCGAGCGCCTGTGCACCAGCCATGCACGGCGTCGCAAGCAGCAGCGTCGAAACGACCAGCTTTGCGGAGGACGCGGCGTTCTTGTCATCTATTGAAATAACCATATCGAGCCTCGTTTGCGTTGACAGGGATTGTGGTTTCTGTTGGTTTGTTTGGCGCACCCGGGTCTCACGCCATCGGGCTGGCTAGATGATGCCGACCTTCTGGCCCATCCTGGCCGCAGGAATCATCAGCGTCCGTATTCTGAAACTCTGTTTGTTCCGGTCTTCCACTGCCTGCGGCTTCTCCAGCGGAAACGGCAGCTGATCCATCCTGTCGCTCGCGAGCGCCTCGGCGAGCAGCATGCCCATCAATGGCGCCATCAGATTGCCCCAGGCATTGAAATGCATGAGCCCGAAGACCCCGGGGCGCACCTCGAAGACTCCGGGGAAGTCCCGATCCCGCAGCGCCACTCGCCCCGTCCAGTACGTCTCCAGCTCGATCTCCAGGTCCTTCGTTTCAGGCCAGGTTCTGTGGATCCACGCCAAATGGTTTGCGAAATGCCACGCAGCATCCTCGGGCGTGGACACGCTCGGAATCGACGAGGTGACGATGCGCCCCTCGCCGTCCACGATGAACGGATTGAGATCAACGGGAACCTGAGCCAACGTTGCGCCCGAGGGCATGACGATCTCGCGCGCCGCCTGCGACAAAGGTCGAGTGGACAGAGCGTAGGCCGTCAGCGGGTAGAAGCTGTCTGCGAACTCGGGAATGATGTCGGTGGGATAGGCGTTGGTGCAGAACACGACCCTATCGGCGGTGACGCTCCCTCCTGCAGTCTCGACCCGCCAGCGATTGCCCGAACGGGCGAGCGCCAGCGCCTCGCTCTCGCCAAACACGGCCGCGCCGTGGCGAGCCGCGGCCGACACCATGCCGTTGGTGAACAGGTAAGGGTTGACGCGTCCGCCGGCCTTGAAGAGCACGCCATAGGGGTAGTACGCGGAGCCCGTCAGCCTCTGCACATCCGACGCGCCCAGCCGCTCCACTTTGAGCCCCTGCTCTCTTTCGAGCTGGGCGGCCTGTTCGCTGAAATCCTGAAACGCGCCTTTGCTCCGCATCACGTTCAAATAACCTGACGGTGCGGCATCGCAGTCGATGTCGTGCTTGCTCGCCAGGTCGAAGACGATCGAGCGATGCTGACGGAACAGCTCCAGAAATTTCCTGCCACGGTCGGGGAACTGCCGAAAGACCTCGAGATCCTTAAGGACCGGCAGCACGTGCCCGGCATTCCGCCCGGAGGCTCCCCAGCCAGGCTGACGCGCCTCGAGAACGCCGACGCCGATTCCTGCCTGCGCCAGGTGCAGCGCCAGAGAGGCTCCGGCCAGCCCCGCTCCGACGACCGCCACATCCGTATCGAGGTCTCTTTGCAGGGAATCAAAGGCCGGCATGACGCTGCGAGGAGTGGTCCAGCCGCTGAGGTCGATGGGAACCACACCCTTGTCGTACATCTCGCGCGCACGCGTCATTCCGGGCCCGCCCCGGGAGGCGCCTGGCGACAAGGAATCCCGTTCGCTGCAGCCAGGAACAATCGCTCCCGCCAGCAGCGCTGCCGAAGCCTTCAGGTAGTCGCGTCTATTCATTCCCCTGATGACTCGCGCGCCGCATCCCATGCATTGCGCTCAACCACGATGAGTTCGCGGAACTTCCCCCGGGTTTCCCAAGTGCCTGTGAAGCCCTTCGGGATGAGCAGGAAATCGCCCGCGTTGAATTCCCGCGTCCGGCCGTTCGAGTCGGTGAGGATCAGCGTGCCTTCCAGCACATGGACGAATTCGTCGTAAGGCATGCCCTTGCCCTGCAGGGGAAGCTTCACTGGCGCTTCTTCGTAGACCGCCGCCACGATCTCGTCGCCCTCATGGAGTACGCGCTCGCGGGGCCGCGAAACACCGCTCAGCAGGAACTCTTTCGGCACTGGCGGGACTTCGCGCAACCCCTCGCCCGCCAGCACGGCGGGATCGAGCTTCAGCGGCTTTTCGGTTTCGGACGCCTGCACGGCCGCATTTCCGTCTTCGACCGCATACACCAGCAGCGCATTGCCGGGCCGACCCATCACGCTCGCGCCCGAGGTGATGTATACCGCACCGCCGCTCACCACCACGGGATAACCGCCGACCTGCCCGCCGCGCGCTTCGACGCCGTTCACTGCCGACGCCGGTACGGCGGTATCCACATCCCAGAGCAGCCGCCCGTCCACCGTCGAGTAGGCGCGCACATGCCCGTCCCAACCGCCTGCGAATACAGCACCCGGAATCGCGGTGGTGGCCGCGACCTTGGCGCCGCTGCAATCGCAGACGTTCGCGTTCGCACACGCCGCTGGCTCGCCGACCTGCCAGCTGCAGGCCGGCGGCTCCGACTCGATCTGCCAGCGCAGCTTGCCGGTTGCAAGATCAAGTGCGGCAAGTCCGCCTGCCCGTTCAGGGGGTAGCACGGTGTCGGCGATCGGCACATAGAGCGTGCGGGTATCGGCCGAAGGACCATACATGATTCCGCCGAGATCTCCGCCCTTGCCGACCTTGCGACTCCAGAGCGTCCTCCCTTCGGCGTCTGGATCGAGCGCGTACATCCAGCCCCACTTGCTGCCGACGAGAAGAATTTCCTTGCCGTCGGCCAACGTGTGCACCATCACCTGGGTGCTCATCGAGAACATGTTGCGACAGTCGCTCTCGCCGGCTTCGCGGCAGATGCGTGTGCGATCTTTTTCCGCGGGCATGAACTGGCGCCGCCAGCGGCGCGCGCCGCTTTGCATATCGAAGGCGATCACCGCATAGGCGCCTGGCGGATTCTCACGGTCGTACGCCTCGGCGGTCGCCGCATAGACGAGCCCGCGCCGGACGTCGACGCCGAGCGGCGTGTAGACCGAGCCGCCGGCCGGTCCGAAGTACTGCGGACTGTCCACACTCGCCTTCGGACGCGGCTTTGGCGCCTCTTCGATTGTGTAGCTCTTCCAGAGAAGCTCGCCGCTCGACGCATCGAGCGCCGCGACGCTGCCACGGTGCGTACAGCAGGGATAGCTCGGGTCATGGGTGAGCGGATCTTCCATCCCCGAAACCGGGACGAACACGCGGCCTTCGTGAACCGACGGGGGCGCAGTGATGCGCGCCAGCGGATGCGTCTCGATCGCCGTCTTCCACAACTGCGAGCCGCTCGTCGCATCGAGCGCAGTGACGGCGCCCTGATCATCGCCGAAGAAGACGGCGGTCTGGCCGGCGGAGCCTTCGTTCGCGGGAAGCGACGCAACCGTCACGGCGCGCACCACTCGACTGGTCTCGAAGCTCCAGTAGCTGCAACCGCTGTGCGCATCGAGCGAGTGCACCCGCCCGTCGCCCGAGGCGAGAAACACCCGTCCGCCGGCCACCTGCACTGGTCCCGAGGCGCCTTCGGGGTAGGCGAAAGCCCATTTGAGCTTCAGGTGCGGCAGGTCCTCAGCGCGCAGGCTGGTCTCGGACTGGAAGCGGCTGCCCGCGATGTCCCGGCCGATGACCGGCCAGTCGACGGAGCTCAAGCTCACGGGCTCGCCTGCATGAGCGCAGCGATTGGCCGCCAGCTCCGCCTCCGCGCGCGGCGCGCGGCCGGTGAGAAAGGTGACCAGCGCAGTGATGTCGTCCTTGCTCAGACCCTCGGCCATCGGACGCATGACGCCGTGGACCAGCGTTCTGGCCACCGCATTGGGCGAACGAAAGCCGAGCAACTGCCGTGGCGGAACGCGGTCCTTGGCGTTGTCGTGGCACACCGCACAACGCTGCTCATAGAGCGTCGCGCCGTGCGCCGCCGTCTGTTCCGCGGCTGCTTCCGGGTCCGCGAGCGGCTGCGCCGCGACGAGCCGCCAGCCCAACAGCAGAACAGCAGCCCAAGCAACGACCACGGCCGCATTCATCGGCGCCCCCTTAATGCATATCGAGTGATATACACCATATCACCCGATATGTGATGTGGCAACGAACAGCCTCGGGCGCCGCGGCGGCAAAGCAGTGGTCGTCAGCGGCGGTGAATGTCGCGAGCGTTCGACCTTTACGGCCGCCCCAGGAAGAAACGCTCGGGGTCGAACAGCCTAAGCAATGTGAGCTCCTGCGCACTCGCTGGCTGAAGCTCCTCGACCTCATCGGCGACCTTCAGATCCCAGCCGCAGCGCCGGCGAATTTCCGCTATGGCCTGCTCACGATCACCGCCCGCCGCCAGCAGGTAACCGGTGAGCACCAGCTCATGGCCATCCAGCTTTTCGAAACGGCCCATGGTGGAGATGACGCAGCGGATCTTGGCGCCCGGGCTCGTAACATAGCCGACCTTCTCCACGAACGTCTGAGTCCGCTGAGCTGCGACCACGACCGTCTCTGCGGCCGACGTGACGATGTCGTTGGCGCCGCCCGATCCGACGAGAAATTCGCCTGTGGCGGTGCGAGTCGAATTCACGTTGCCGTGCTTGTCGATTTCGCCCGCGCCGATGGCGCCGACGCAGGCATTGGCGCCGCCGCATCCATGCAAGCCGAGCGCTTCGAAGACGTCCGTGAGCTGAGTGCAGGTGGGCAGGTTGCGATAGCTGGTCAGGAATGGATCGCCTGGCCGAGGATCGAAGCCGTACATGCCGGTCTCGGCGAGTATGGCGATTTCGACGCCCTCTTCCCGCAGTCGATGAGCGGCCAGCCAGCACATGAGCGAGGCTTGTCCCGCGCCGGCCAGCATCGTCTTGTAGCCGCTCGCGACGATGCGCTTCGCGACTTCGCGGGACGCCTGAACAATCATTTCCTCGACGGCGCCGCCCTTACGCACCTGATCCAAGGCTTGCGAGTGAAGCTCCAACTCCTCCCGCCAAGCATCGGCTTCGGCCGCTCGATGAATTGCGCTCAGGCGCTCATTGCCGAGCTTCGCGAGATAGGCCTCCTGGTCCTCCATGTCGAGTATCCACTCCCGGACCCACGCGTCGTAACGCTCCCGGCTGCTCTGCGCTTCGCGATGCGCCTTCATGAAGGCGTAGTCGTTGGCGTAGGCGCGCAATTCCGGAATGCCTGCGCTGTAGGCGCCATACGGGTGCGACCCGTAAGGGACCTCGCTCACCGACAGCACGATCTCGCCGGGAATTCGCACCAGATGCGAATTGCGGCGAATGAACTCCGTGGTCACTACTTGGTGGGTTGTGAGCACGACGCCCTGTCGCGCCGCGAGCGCGCCATAAATATTCTCCTGATACGGCGGGAAGCAGATGGCGTTGCCCGCACGATCCGCCGCCCACACGTGCACGAACGCAATGTCCGGACGATAGGCGCTGATGACGCCCTGCACTTGACCCGGATTGAACGGATCGGGCGTCTCGGCGTAGTCGCCTGCGGCCTGGCGTTCCTGAGCGAGAGAGCTGCCGACGATGGAACGGGTGGTCAGAAACGGCACCCCCATGGCGCCGGCCAACAGGCGCTGGGAGATGGTCAGCATGGTCCAGTTCTCGATCTCGAAATCGCCGCGCTCCAGCGCCCAGCGCGTCACCGGGCTGGGTCCCGGTGTGGGATATCCCTCGCCGGCGAACGACGCCACGGCCTTCCTGAGCAACCCGAGATAGGCAAGCTGCAGATAGCTGCCGCTGAGCGCGGAGGAAATGAACTCGAAACCTGGGCGGGTTCCTGCGAACTGACGGCAAAGCTCATACATGGCCGCCTGCGGCCGCGCCTGCATGGTCACAGGATTGATCTTCATTCCTGGCCGGACGAAGCGCCGGATCGCCTCCGCCAAGTCCATGCGCTTGTCCGCGGCGCTATCGTGGACAGTGGCTAGCCGGGCGACCATCTCACGCCACAGGCTCAAGATGACCTCCTCGCGCCGTCCGAGTCAGGACATCGCGCATAGATGTGAACGGGCTGCAGTGAACTGCGTCTGCAGGCTCGCGACCAGTTTCGCTACGGTGGGGATGTCGTCGATGGCGCCCACGCCGTGACCAGCGCTCCAGATGTCCTTCCAGGTCTTGGCGCCCACCGTCCTGGCGCCATCGGCGCTCGTGAAAGCCATCTTCGCCGTTTCCCCGGGCGTCCGGACGAGATTGTCGGGGTCGAGGCCGGCGGCGCGAATGGACGGCTTCAGGTAGTTGCCATGCGTACTGGAGAAGTAAGGCGTGTAGAGAACGTCGCTGGCGCCTGCTTCTACGATCATCTGCTTGTAGCCCGGCGCCGCGTTCGCTTCCTCGGTGGCGATGAAACGCGTGCCCATGTACGCAAGGTCGGCGCCCATCGCCAGCGCCGCCAGAATGTGTTCGCCGCGGGTGATGCTGCCTGCAAGAACCACCGGGCCGTCGTAAATGCGGCGCACTTCGCTCACCAGCGCCATCGGACTGAGCGCTCCCGAGTGTCCGCCGGCGCCCGCGCATACCAGGATCAAACCGTCGACGCCCGCCTCGAGCGCCTTTTCGGCGTGCCGAATATTGGTCACGTCGTGCAACACTCGCCCGCCCCAGGCATGGATGCGAGGCACGTACTCGGTGGGGGCGCGCAGACTCGTGATGATCAGCGGCGCCTTGCGCCGTTCCAGCACGTCGAAGTCCGCCTCCAGACGTGCGTTGGTCTTGTGCACGATCTGGTTCACGGCGAACGGTGCGACTTTCTTCCCCGGATTCGCCGCGCGATAGCTTTCCAGCCGGTGCTCAAGGCCGGTCAGCCATTCTTCGAGCATGCCCTCCCCGCGAGCGTTCAGCGCGGGAAACGAGCCGATGACGCCGCTTGTGCATTGGGCGAAAACCAACGTTGGCGTCGACACGATGAACATCGGCGAGCACAGCACCGGCAGCGTCAGCTGATCCTTGAGCGATGACAGGAATGGCATGATTCCCTCGCTCACGCCGCAAATGGATCGGCGATGGTCCGCACATCCTGTCGGTCGAGCACGTCCGCGGCGATTAGCCCCTCCAGGTAGCGCGAGTCCCACCAGTTCAGTTGCAGCTGCTTGGCCCTACGGTAGTAGAGCTGGATGTCGTAATCGAGCGTGAAGCCGATCCCGCCGTGCACCTGTTGGGCCATGTGCGTGATATCGCGAAACGCCTTGCAACAGAAAAGCTTCGCCATCGGCGCCAGACGCAGGATGTCCTTGCCCTGGTCGTGCGCCCAGGCGGCCTCGTAGGCAAGCATCTTCGCCCCTTCGGCCACCGGGCTGGCGTCCGCCATGTAGTGCGCGAGCGCCTGAAAGGCGCCGATAGGTTTGCCGAACTGCTGGCGGTCCTTCGAGTACTGCACCGTGATCTGAAGCGCCCGCTCCGCCCCGCCCGCGGCGAAGGCGGCGAGCAAGATGACGCCGCGGTACATGGCCGCCTCCCAAGTGCGCCAACCGCTGCCGGGCGCCCCCAATCGCTGTGCGGCCGGCGCCGCGACGTCGTCGAAAGCAACCCGGTACTGGGTGTCAGAGGCCATGCTCTTCTGTTGCTCGAGCGTCAGGCCCTTGGCGTTCACATCCACCAGGAAAAGGTCGATCCCGCCGGCGCCCTCGCCAGTGCGGGCAAGCACCAGTAGTTTCTCGGCCGCCTTGGCGTGGAACACGTGACGCTTGACGCCCGTCAGTCGATAGCCATCGCCGCTGCGCTTGGCCACAAGTTGCACGCCTTCATGGCCGTAGCCGCGGTCGGGCTCTAGCCAGGCAGGCGCGATGATCATCTCCCCGCTGGCGAGCGCCGGCAGCAGCGCCTCCTTCTGCGTCGCGCCGCCTCCTTCCCGCACGGCCAGCACGCTCATGACCGCGCTGCCAAAGTGCGGCCCCGGGGCAAGAGCCTTTCCGAGCTCCTCGTAGATGACAGCGCAGCTCAGAAGGTCGAGCCCCAAGCCCCCGTGCTCCTCAGGCGCGAGAATGCCGGTGAGCCCGGCTTCCCGCATGTTCCTCCAGAGTTTCTCGGGCACGCCGATCGGGTCGTTCTCCATCTGCCGCACGACGTCGACGCCGCTTGCATCGCGACACAGCGCCCGAGTCGTCTCGCGCAGCATATTCTGTTCATCGGTGAATTTCAGATCCATCCGGAGCCTCTCGTATCGTTGTTTCGTCAAGGCCGCCAGCGCTCGCCGCAGCGTCGCCATGGGTTGTCGTCGGCGTCGGCAGGCAGTGCAAAGCGCGCCTGGCACTCGGTGTTGACCTTGCCGTCCACCGAAACGGCGAGCTCGAGATCGATCCAGCAACAGCCGGAACCATCCACCGACTTGCGCGTCACGCGGCCTGACAGGGTCATCGTGTCGCCAGGAAACACGGGAATCTTCATCTTGAACTTCATCCTGCCGAGCCGCCCCTTGGGGCCCGTCCAATCGGTGACGAATCGCTGGAACCAAGCGGCGTTGGTCGGCGTGTTGATGAAGATGTCTTTCGTACCGTTGCGGTTGATCGCGAAATCCCGGTCGTGGTGCATGGGCCGCCAGTCGCGGCTGGCGATGGCGCCGAGCACCACTGTGGTGGCCGTCACAGGATGCGTCAGCGAAGGCAGCTCCTGGCCTTCTTCGACTTCGCCGAAAGTCAGATTGCGCACGGTGCTCATCAGCCGCCTTTGATGTAGATGAGGAAGTTGTAAGTGTCCGTGCCGCACCACTCGCCACGCTGGTTGACCGTCACGACGTCCATGGTGCAGAAGCGGCCGCGGCCGAGCTTCGTGTCCTTGAGCTCGCCGAGCGAGCGGCAGTACTGGCTGGTGGTGAGCACGTCGCCGATGCGCACCGGCTCGCCGAAGGTCGCTTCGTTGCTGGCGACGATGCCCTCGGGCAGGCCGAGCAGATCCTTGATGTCGAAATAGAGCTGCATCGGCCGGCGGTCGCCGCCGCCGCCCGGCGTCCAGTAATGTCGTTTGAACCAGGTCGAGAGCATCGCCGGCGGTGCGATTTGTCCACCGGCGACGTCCCGGGCGACGTCAGGATCCCAGTACAGCGGATTGCCGTCCTGCACAGCAGCGCACATGCTGTAGACGTAGCCGATCTCGATCGGGAACTCGGTCTGCTCCACATAGTGCGGCTTGCCGATCAGATCGCGCACCACTGCGGGCAGATCACTCGCTATTTCTGTCACCTGTCGTTACTCCCGGCTTCGCTCGCCGCTTACTCGGCCGCGCCGCAGCGGCGCAGACCCTCGATTTCACCCGCGGAAAACCCTGCGGCCGCCAACACGGCGTCAGTGTCGGTCGCGCCGGCGGGGCGGACCTGATGCTCGGGCTGCCGCCGCTCGCAGCCGGCCAGCACCGGCGCGAGTTGCTCGAAGCCGCCGCGCTCGGCGTGACGTGCGCGCATGAAGCTCTGCCGCGCCCGCAGATGCGGGCTGGCGGCGACTTCGGCGATCGCGAGCACCGGCGCCACGCAAGTGTCCTGGCCGGAGAGCGCTTCGACCCAGGCGTCGCGCGGCTTCGTAAGGAAGCGCTGCGCGAACGCCGCGCGCATCTCATCCTGTTTCGCATCGTCGTACTGGCTGGCGCTGTACTGCTCCAACTCGAGCAGGCGGCAGAGATTTCTGAAGAAGTGACCTTCGACCGGCCCGATCGAGACATGCCGGCCGTCCGCGCAGGTATAGACGCCGTACCATGCGTACCTGCCGGTCAACACGTCGGAACCCGGATGCGTCTCCTCGCCCGTGGCGAGAAAGCGATCGATGTACAGCGACATCAGATTGAGCATGCCGTCGGTGATCGATACGTCGAGATGACGGCCCTCGCCGCCTTTCGCCACATGCAGCAGCGCGGCGATCACGGCCAACGCCGCCTGCATGCCGCCCCCGGCGCTGTCGCCTATGGTCGCTCCCGGCATGGCCGGGCGACCCTCGGCGTCGCGACCGCTGCATGCCAGGTAACCGCTTACCGCGACGTAGTTGATGTCGTGGCCCGCCCATTGCGACCAGGGACCGTCCTGGCCGTAGCCGCTGGTCGAGCAATAGACGATCTTGGAATTGATCGCCCTGAAATCCTCGTAACCAACGCCCAGCCGGCTGGCGACGCCGGGGCGATAGCTCTCGATGACCACGTCGACCTGCTCGACGAGCCGTCCGATGGCGCGCCTGCCCTGCGGCGACTTCAGATCCACGCGAATCTGCCGTACGCCGCGCCCTGCGCCGTAGGCGTGGAACACGGGCTCGATCTGCTTCGCGCCTTTGGCCGAGACGGGTGCGACCTTGATGATGTCCATGCCGTAGTCGGCCAGAATGCGCGAGGCGCGCGCCGCGGGCCCGACGCTGGCGAAATCAAGAACCTTGTAACCGCTGAGCAACGCCATGCCTGCAGCCTCGATCTAGAAGTTCGGCGGCAGCCCGAGCTTGCGTTTGGTGATGATGTTCTTCTGAATCTCGGAGGAGCCGCCGCCGATGGTGTCGATCACGGTATAGGTGTAGCAGCTCTCGGCGCGGCCCTTGAGCGGCGCATCCTCGACGCCGAGCGCCAGCTGCGCTCCCGGCCCCACGATGTCCATCGTGGCGTCGGCCACGCGACGCGAAAGCTCGGTGGCGTAAAGCTTGTATTCCGAGGCTGGCGCGGTCGGAGTCTTCGAGGCGTCCAGTGCGGCGTCCACGAAGCGCACGCCGAGCAGGCGCGCCACCTCGCACTCGGTGACGAGCTGCGCCACGCGCTGGCGAATGACGGGATCCTCCTTCAGAGGCTTCCCATCCCGGGCGGCGCTCTTCACGTAGTCGCAGAGCAGTTCCACCCGGGCGCGAATCGGTGAGAAAGTGAACATCGTGAAGCGTTCGATGTCGAGCGCCTCGGCGATGTACTGGAAGCCCTTGTTGAGCTCGCCGACCCTATAGTCGTCGTGCACGAACACGTTGTCGAAGAACACCGCATTGGTGCGCTCGCCGCCCATCGTGGGCATGGGGTGCAAAGTGAGCCCCGGGTCGTTCATGGGAACCAGGAACAGAGTAATGCCGCGGTGCTTGGGCGCCTCCGGGTCGGTGCGCGCGCCGACCCAGTACCAGTCGGCGAAGTGCGCCGAGGTGCTGAACACCTTCTGACCGTTGAGCACCCAGCCGTCGCCCCTGCGCTCCGCTTTGAGGCGCATGGCCGCCGAGTCGGAGCCGGCGTTCGGCTCGGAGTAGCCGATCGCGAATTCGATCTCGGCGTTCAGGATCTTCGGCAGGAACTCCTTCTTGAGCTTTTCCGAACCCACGCGAATGAGCGTCTTGCCGATGATGCCGACGCCCTTGCCGATCTGCGGCGCGCCGACCGAGGAGAGCTTCTCGTTCAGCAGGTACTCGTAGAAGCCCTTGCCGGCCTGGCCGCCGTATTCCTTCGGCCAAGTGATGCCGAGCCAGCCCTTCTTGGCGAGTTTTCTGGCGAAAGCCCGGCGCTCCGGCGTATCGCAGATCTGCGCCATGTTCTCGCGCGTGACATCCATGGCCTTGGGGTCGTAGTTGTCCTTGAGGAACTGGTCCACCTCGCGCAGGAAGTTGCGTTCGTCGGGGGAAAACTCGAAATCCATGGGTTCAGTCCTGCTTCGCCTTCAATGCCGCCTTTCTTTCATGGTCTGGTTCGCTTGCAGGCGGCGTACGTCGTCCTATCGAGACCACTCCTTGATTCGCTCCAGCGTCCTATCGACGAACTCGACCGTGTCGGGCAGCGGACGGCCCAGCCATTCGCGGTAAAAGGTGTCGAGATCGGGGAGGAATTCGAAATCCGGCGGGCAACCGCGCGGCGCCGCCTCCACTTCGAGCTGGGAGCCGCAGCCGGGGCAGTAGTACTCACGCAGCTGCATCCAGGTGAGATCCGGCTTCTCGTAGCCGCGATACACCTCGGCGATCTTCTCGTCGGTGTCACGCACGTAGATGAGCGCCGAAAGCTTCCAGTTGACGCGGTAGTCGCCAAACTCATGCCCGCAACGGCACTTCACCACGCGCTCGCCCGGCTTCTGCACGATGAACAGCGCGGGCGTCAGCGGCAGCAGGATCTGCTCCTTCCAGGACACGCGCTCCTGCAGGATTGCGACCCATTTGTCGAAGCGGTCGCGGTCCTTGCCGTTCTTCATCATCTGCTGCACGGCCGTCCAGGGCAGCTCGCCATCCACCAGCTTGCGGATGTCCTCGATGTCGTAGATGTCGTACTCGGCCACGGCGGACTCGACTCCTAGAACTCGAAATCGACAGGCAGATTCCAGAAGGCGCGGAGCTCGGCCGCGTATCCGGGAGAGAGCTTCATGGAGCTGCGCCACATTCGCTTCACGGCCTCGTCCATGTCGGCGCCAGCCGCGACCAGCTCGCGCTCCTTGAGCCACCAGTCGCGGAAAGGCGCGCCGCGGCGCTTGCGGGCTTCGCAAATGCCGCGGCGCTTCTCCTGCGTCGCCTGTTCGTCTACGGTCCAGTCGCCGTCGGCGCCCTTGCGGGCGACGACGCCGTAAATGTTCTCGGCGACCCAGGGCCGAGTCAGCCCCTTATCCAGATCGTCCTTGACGAGGGCGGGATCTCGTTCGATCGGGTCGCCCATGGCCTGCGAGCCCGAGGTCGGGTTGATCACGAGATCGTACTCGTGAAGCGTTTCCGGAATGATCGTGGGCACGCTGACGTCATTGTTCATGACGTCCGCTTTGATGTTCTGCGCCAGAGTCGGATGATCGGGATCGTCGCCGCGCCCGTGCACGAGCGGCTTGCGTTTCTCGATCAACTCCTTGACGTTGGCGCCGGCGGCGTAGGCGACGCGGTCGCCAGGCATGGGATACGCGCCGTACATGCCATGGTTCGCCGTGATCTTGCTGTTCGCCCCCGCGCAGGCCGCCGAGTAGTGCATCCCGGGAGAGTTCTTCACCATCCACACCGTGGTGTGTCCCATACCGCCGCGGAACTTGCCGTAGCCGCCCGAGTCCGGCTCCATGTTCCGGCCCAGATACATGAAGGGGTAATAGAGCTCCATCACCTCGGCGTTGCCGAAGTCGGCGTTGGCGGTGTACAGACACCAGGCCGCCGGCTCGCCGTCGCAGAGGCCGCGCGCCGGAGAGCCATTGCTCGCCTGTTCGAGCGTCAGGCAGACCGCGTATTGTCCGTACTGATTGACGCCGTTCCATTCGGCGCACATCGTCGTGCCGGCGCCCGCGGACATCTCCTCCACGAAACCGCGCATGTAGTACAGCCGCCCCATGACTTCGTAGAGCGAGCTCAGCCAGCGAATCGCCGAGGACCAGCCCATGCCGGTTGAAGCAAACCAGTCGACCGGAAACGGATTGCACCACGAGCCCGGCGGCGGCTCATCGACGGTCAGCGCATAAGTGGGGCCAGAGTTGAACATGTCGAAGCCCACGACATGCGAGTAGCCCATGAGGAGCGCCGAGGACAGCGCGGTGGGCGTGATGTTCTGACCGAAGGGAACGCTGCCGCTGGCGCCGGCCAGAGACAAGCGCACGTTGGCTTTCCCATCGATGTTCATTTCCATCGGCACGTTGGACAGCAGATCGACGTTCTGCTTGGGCATGAGAACGTTCTTGCCCTTCATCGTGAGATCCTTGAACTGCGACTTGCGCACTCGTCCCGGCGCCGCCTGATTGCGGATGCGCGAAACGGCGTATCGCCGGCTGTCCTCTATGTATTCCTTGGACGCGTTCTCGAAGAACTCCAGGCCGTACTTGTCGACAGTCTCGAGCAGCTTCTTGCGCACCGTAATGAGGCCGGCCAGACGCCCACGCGCATCCCCGAGCACCCAATCCGGCGAGCGCGTGCGCGACTTGATGCGCAGCTCGTACCATGGATAGTAGCGATCGTTCTCGCCGATTCGCTCCATCGAAACGGGCATGCCGTCCGAGAAGCAGTCGGGATTCATGAAATTGATCGAGCCCGGCAGCACGGCGCCGGCGTCGGCGACATGCGTCACCGAGGACGCCCAGGCGATCAGTCTGCCTTGATGGAAGATCGGCATGGCGGTATCCATGTCGGGCATGTGGATGCCGCCATAGTGAGGATCATTGTTTTCGAAAATGTCGCCCTGCCGAAAGCCCGGGAGGTCCTCGTAGCCCAGCTCGATCAACTTGCGCACCATCGAGGCGAGGAGTCCGACGTGGGCGGTGATGCCGCGCGAGGTGCAGATGCATTCGCCGGTCGGCGTGTGCAAAGCCCACAGCGCATCACCGCCTTCCGCGGCGACCGGCGAGGCGGAAACCTTGCAGCCTACTTCCCAGGCCGTATTGCAGACGCTCAGCAGGATGTGCCAAACCGCCTCGTAGAGGCCGGGGTTCTTTTCCTTCTCGGTCAGTCTCTCCAGACCGAATATGCAGCCGGTCTTCCTGTACAGCTCGTCGTTGAGCCTGAGTTGATCCCTCAGCTTCAGCGGCGTGGCCATCTATCGATCCTTCCGCGTCATCCAGTAGACGTTGTACTCGTCGATGCGCACGCGCCACTCCGACGGAACGAACAGCGTCGTATTGGAAGCCTCGATGACCGCCAAGCCGTCCACCTCGTTGCCGGGCAGCATGCTTTCCATCCTGTAGATGTCTGCATCGCGCCACGCCCCCTTCTGATAGATGCGGCGAACGCCCTTGACGGCGTCCGGCGGCGGCGCCTTGCCTGCAAGCGCATGCTTCACGAGCTTCGGCTTGACGGTTTCGACGTTCGCGACCACGCAGACTTCCGTGATGTGATAGACGCCAGCGTCCGGCTTGCCCGCGAGCGTGAACATGCGCGTGTAGATTTCCTCGAAGCGCCCGAGCAGTGCGTCGACGTCTTCTGGGGCGCCGATCGTCGTGACCGGCGAGGGCACCTCGACGTCCTCGAGTTGGCCGTAGTAGCGGATATAGGCCACCGGCTGGATCTGGATCGACTCCTCCCTGAAGCCCTCCCCGACCAGCTCCTCGACGAGCTCGCTGCGCAGCTGCCGCCAGATCTCCACCACAGGCTGCATGGTTGCGAGACGCTCTGCGCCGCTCATGCCGGGCGCGACCACCACCGAAACCGTCTTGTGACGGCGATGCGAGTAATCCATGCAGGCGCCGCCCCAGGCGGAGAAGCCGCCCGCCCAGGGTACGGTGATCACAGCCTTGTAGGGGTGATCGCCCGCGTACGGCAGGAGGTGCAACGGCCCGCCTCCGCCGTAGCCGAGGAGCACGTAGTCGCGCAGATCGCGGCCGACCATGAGGCTGCGCACCAGATGCTCGCGCATCTGGATGTTCAGCAGATCGATACAAACCTCGCAGGCGTCGTACACGTCGAGACCGAGCGGATCGGCGACCTTCTCCTTGAACAGCCGGTAAGAAACGTCCTTGTTGACCCTGACCTTGCCGCCGAGATAGTTGTGCTCATTGAGTATGCCCAGGAGCAGATTGGCGTCGTTGATGGTCGGGATGGTGTTGCCCGCCTCCATGAACGTTGGTCCCGGGGAGCCGCCCGCCGAGTCTGGTCCGAGCTTGATGCGGTTGGTCGCCGGATCGATGCGGATGTAGGTTCCGGTTCCCGCCCCGATCGAGGTGATGCTCAGCATCGGCGCCGTCAGGTACATGTCCTGGAATCCGGGCTCGCGTTCGATCGGTATGGCGCCGGCGGTAATGCAGCCGGCGTCGAAGGAAGTGCCGCCGACATCCGAGCAGACGATGTTCTGCTCGCCGATCACGCTGCCCAGATATTTCGCCCCCATGAGCCCGCCCACCGGGCCGGACATGGCCGCTTCGAACAGGCGGGGATAGCGGATGTTGGTCACGCCGCCGTAGCCGAGCACGGTCTTCAGACTGTGCCGGTAACCGATCTTTTTCAGCGACTCCTCGATGCGGTACAGCTGTTTTCTGGCCGGGTCGGTCGCGTAGGCCTGCACGATGGTCGAATTGGCGCGGGAAATCTCGCGCATCGTCGGCGCCACGCGGCTCGACAGCTCGATCGGAATATCTCGGCCGGCCTTCTGCATCACGCTGCGCACGATGGCCTCGGCGCGCTCCTCATGCTCGGGGTTCTTGTACGACTGCAGGAAGACGATGGCGATCGACTGGCACTGCTCGTCGAAGATCAGCTCGCGCGCGGCCTGCTCCACCTCGTGCTCGTAGAGCGGAATGACGACGTTGCCGAACATGTCGATCCGCTCGGTGACGCCGCGCGCCAGTTTCCGCGGCACGAGCGGCGTTCGATGCTTGCGGTACTGCATGTGGCTGATCTCGGACCACTGCAGACCGATGAAAGTCTGCTTGCCGCGGCCCTGGGCGTTGATATCCTCGAAACCCCGCGTGGTGATCAGGCCGGTCTTGTAGCCTGACATGTTGATCACGCAATTGAGCATCGAGGTGCCGGTATAGATCGCCGTCTCCAGACGCGCGCCGAAGCTCTGCTGCTCCTCCTTCGGAATATCTAGATAGTCGAGCGCCTCGAAGAAGGCTTCCATGTAACCGATGCTCTCATCGTTCGGCGTAGTGGGCGCCTTGCCCACGACGGACCGGCCGGCGTCATCGACGATGATCACGTCGGTCATCGTCCCCCCTGCGTCACAGGCGGCGAGAAATCGCTGCATCTGACAACCAACCTCTATGCTCGGATCGTGCGGACGCGCATTGCTTCGCCAACGGCCGGTCGCAGGATGCTAGCTCCCGCCTCCCCTGAGCCCCATCGTCTGATCGGACTAGCATGCTGCGCACCGCCCGCTGCTGCAGATCGAGGCGAGCGTTGAGGCTCGGCGGCGTCGCCGACGCAGAGTTCGACGCGGCTGTACGCCTCGACGAACCGGCCCAGGTTGCGCCCGCTGCTCCTCCCGGAACGCGTATCTCCAGGCGAACAGCGCGAGGTCTAACGGATGGTCCTCAACGGCCCGCCAACGGGACGATAGTCCGGATAGACGATGGTGAGCACGCCGCGCAACAGTAGCCTGACCGACACTGGCCTGATTGCAGTCAGGAAGGATCGTCGTGCGCTTTACTCTGGCTTTGGGACTGGGTGGTCACCGAGACTATCTGCGCATCGCGCAGGCTGCCGAGGCTTCGGGCTGGTCGGCGATCACGACGCCGGACAGCCTCTTCTATCCCCGGTTGCCCGAATCCGAATATCCCTCCAGCGCCTTGCGCAAATTTCTCGAGACTGCGCCGGTGATCGAACCTTTCGTGGCGCTCTCGGCCATTGCGGCTGTGACCACGAAACTGCAGATCGTGCCTGGAGTGCTCAAGCTGCCCGTGCGGCGCCCACTGGCCGTGGCGAAAGCCGTGAGCTCGCTGGCAGTGCTCAGCAACGAGCGGCTGCTGCTCGGCGTGGGCCTCAGCGCCTGGAAAGAGGACTACATCTACAACGGCGTCGACTACGAAAAGCGCGGCCTGCTCTGCGATGAATGCATCGACATCATCCGCGGCTGCCTGCGCGGCGGCTGGTTTGAGCATCACGGCGCCAATTTCGATTTCGGCCCTCTGAAGATGCAACCCGTTCCAGAACGGCCGACGCCGATCATCGTCGGCGGCCACACCCGTCCGGCGCTGGCGCGAGCCGCCCGTCTCGGCGACGGCTGGATGTCGGCCAATACCAGCTTTGCGCACCTGCAGAAAATGATCGGCGCTCTGGACCGGCTGCGCCGCGAGTACGGCGTGCATCACCGAGACGACTTCCGCATCTACGCCAACGATATGAACGCCAGGAGCGTCGATGACTTTCGCCGACTCGCCGATCTCGGCGTCACCGATGTCTGCACCACCCCATGGAACGCCTACGAAGCCGGCGATGACCTGCAGGCCAAGCTCGACGGCCTGCACCGTTTCGCGGATACGGTAATCGCCCGGCTCGCCTGACTCGAGGTCGCACCATGACATCCATACTGCTCAGACAGCAGCTCGAAGGCGTCCTGACGCTGACGCTCAATCGTCCGGAGCAACTCAATGCGCTCACATGGGAGCTGATGCGGCTGCTCAATGAGGCGCTGGAGGAAGCCAGCGTCGATCCCGGAGTGAGAGTGGTCGTATTGACCGGCGCGGGCCGCGGATTCTGTTCGGGCGGGGATCTGCGCAGCCGCGAGCAGATCGATCCGCAGGATCCCGTCAGCGTCAGATGGTCCGAGGACCCGGTGTGGAAGTCGGTCGGCATGCGGGCTTCGCACGTCAGGCGGCTCAGCCAGTCGCCGGTCCTGCTGCACACCATGCCGAAGCCGACGATCGCGATGCTGCGCGGTCCTGTAGTCGGCGCCGGCCTGTGCCTCGCCGCCGCTTGCGATTTTCGCATCGCCTCGCAGACCGCATCGTTCGCCACGGCCTACGTCAAGGCGGCGCGGCCCGGAGACTTCGGCGGCAGTTATCTTCTACCGCGCATCGTCGGGCCCGCCAAGGCCCGGGAGCTCTATCTGCTGGGCGACACGATCGCGGCGGACGAAGCCTTGCGCATCGGCCTGGTCAATCGCGTTGCGCCTGACGCCGAGCTGGAAAAGGACGTCCAGGCGTTCGCGAGCCGTCTGGACCGCGGCCCTCCGGTGGCCTACCGTTACATCAAGCGCAGCCTCAACGCTGCGGAATCGATGACGCTGGAGCAGGTCATCGAGCTCGAGGCCTACAACATGATGCAATGCAGTGCGAGCGAAGACGCCAAGGAAGCGCTCCGCGCGATGCGCGACGGTCGCGAACCGAAGTATCGCGGCTATTGAGAACGAAGCGCCGCCGGCGATCCACGGCGTCTCGCTCCCGAAGCCGTGGTCGCTTCACGAATCGGAGCGGACGACCATCCCATGAGAACATGCATGGAGGCTGAGGCGTCATGGTGAGCGCGCCCGATGCATCCTTGCCCATGCAGCCCCGGTGCATGGACCGAAATCGCCAATGAACGAACTATCGATCGAAAATCTGGCTCGCATCATCGAGCAGCACATGCCCCACACGATCGACCTCGGCATGCAGGTGGATCTCGATTCCCCGCCCGGGAAGATCCGCATGCGCATTCCCGCACAGCCGCTGCTGGCCGCCGATCCCGAGGAACGCTTCTTCTTTCCCGGCGTCCTGTTCAGTCTGGCGGACACGGCCTGCGGGCTCGCAGCCAGCCGCCGACTCGAACGTCCCGAGCCGATGTCCACACTGGACCTGCGCATCGACTACCTGGCGCCGGCTCTCCTCAAACACGATCTGACGGCCGAAGCCGTCTGCTATCGAATGACGCGTTCCGTCATTTTCGTCCGGTGCGAATTGCACTCGGGACGGCGCGAGCGACCGGTGGCCAGCGCGACGGGGGCCTTCATGCGCAGCGCCTATTCGTCAAGAGGTCGCCAATGAGCGGCCGACCTGAAGGCGTCGCGGCGTCGTCCACCGCGCAGGCCATCGCCAGGCGCGCGGCGCTCGCCCTCGCCCGCATCCCCTACGCGCGTCAGCTCGGCGCCTGCCTCGACGAGCGCGCCCACGATCCCGGCGTCGTGCTGCTGCTCCCGTTCCAACAGCGCCTGATCGGCAACACGCAGCTGCCGTCTATCCATGGCGGCGTCATCGGCAGCTTCATGCAGATTACGGCCGTAGTCGCCGCGTTCGCCCAGCTCGGCGAGCAGCGCCCGCCGCGATTGATCGACTTCTCGATCGATTATCTGAGCCGCGCTGAACCGAAGGATCTCCGCGCCCGTTGCAATCTCACGCGCGTCGGACGTCGAGTGGCGGCGGTAAGCGTCGGCTGCTGGCAAACTGACGAGAGCGCGCCCACCGCCGTCGCGCGAGCTCATCTCTTCGTTGGGGAGGCGGCTCGAAAATGATCGACTGACCGCAGGAGTCCGCGCTGGCGGCGCCGTCAGTTCAGATATCCGCCCATTCATGGCGGGTGTTTCCATCCCGGATCATCGATAAGGAGAGACAATGAGCAGCTCGGATCGGCGGACCAAGGGTGTAGCGATGATGCAGAAGGTGTACGCGGACATCGTACCCGCGCCGCCCGAGGGGAAGAGCGCCTTCGGCGATCTGATGCTCGAGCAGCTCTTCGCGGAGGTCTGGACGCGCGAGGCCCTCTCGGTCCGCGACCGGCGTCTGCTCACGATGGGCGTAATCGCCGCACTCGGCGAGTCGAACACCTGGGGCGTCCAGGTGCGCGCGGCGCTCGCCAACGGCGAACTCACGGCCGAGCAAGCGCGCGAGGCGTTGATCCATCTTGCGCAGTACGCAGGCTATCCGCGCGCAAGCGGATTGTTGTTGGTCACCGAAGAAGCGATCGCCGCAGCGAACAACGCCGCGCCGTGACGCCCACGCTTTAGGATCGCGCTCACGCGAATTGCGTACGGATCTGCGAGAGCGCGCATGGCGCGTAGCGCTGGAGGCGCCACACAGAGAGCACACGATGAAAGTCGCTTACGTTGGACTGGGGAGCATGGGCGCTCCGCAGGCGCGCCTAATCGCCTGCAGTGGACACGAGCTCGCCGTCTATGATGTTTTCCCGGCGGCGCGCGAGGCGTTTCGCGGCGTCGCGCGCGTCGCCAGCTCGGCGGCCGACGCCGCGAAGGGTGCGGAGATCGCTTGCGTGTGCGTCAGAGACGACCAGCAAGTCAACGAGGTCGTGCTGGGCGAGGCCGGGCTCATTGAGACGCTCGCGCCGGGCGCCCTGGTCCTGATTCACAGCACCATCGAGATCGCCGCCCTGCATCGGCTGGAAGCGAAGCTGGGGCCGCGCGGCATCGCACTCGTCGACGCGCCGGTCTCGCGCACCCGTCGCACGAACGACCAAGCCTTCGTGTTCACCATGCTGGGAGGCCGCGCCCATGACGTGGAGAGGGCGCGCAAGATCGTCAACACCTTCTCGACGGACGTCGACCACCTTGGGGCGCTGGGCGCGGCCATGGCGGCCAAGATCGCCAACAATCTCGTGACCTGGACGCATCTGATCGTCGGCGCACAGGCAGTCGCTCTCGCCGCCCACTACGGCGTGTCCTACGAAAAACTGCGCCGCGTCATGGCGGCGAACGGAAATCTGACCCCGACCTTATCGGCCATGCTCGACGGCAAGCACAAGGCCCCGCCCGGCGCCAATCCAACCTACGACCAGTTTCTCGCCAGCCAGGTCGGCATCGGTGAGAAAGACCTCAAGCTCGCGATCGACTGCGGCAGAGCAGCCAGCCTGAATATCGGCATGATGTCGGAGGTGTGCGGGCTGGTCCGAGGCGTGCTGACCGGAGCTCTGGCGCAACCCGCGCGAGGCGAAGATCCTTAGCTCACGAGTTGCTTGGCGCCTCGCCGTGCATGGCGCCTTCGATGTGTCTCGCGCCGATGCGATGTTCCAGCCTCGGTTCGGCGCCATGACAAGACTGGCGATCGTTGCGCGGAATGTTTGGCGCTGTCGTCGACGCTGAGCGCTATCTTTCCGGCGCTCCTCGGGCATTCCGGTCGACCTGGTCCCGCAGCCTGAACTTCTGCACCTTGCCCATGGCGTTGGTCGGCAGCGCGTTCACGATCTCGACGTAGCGCGGCGCCTTGTAGTTCGCCATGGTTTCGCGGCACCAGGCGATCACGCTCTGCGGCGTCAGGACTGCCCCGGACCTGGGCACGACATAGGCCTTGGCGACCTCGCCCAGACGCTCGTCCGGCACACCGACCACGGCCACGTGCATGTAGTCCGGGTTGCCGCACATGATGCGTTCGATCTCGGCCGGATAGCAGTTGAAGCCGCCGACGATGAACATGTCGTCCTTGCGATCAGTGATGCGCAGGTAGCCGTTCTCGTCCAGCACGCCGATGTCCTTGGTGTGCAGCCAGCCCTGCGCATCGATGGCCTTTGCGGTGCTCTCCGGATCCTCGAAATAGCCGCGCATCACGTTGTAGCCGCGCACCACCACTTCGCCCGCCTCGCCCACGGCAACCTCGCGGTTTTCGTCGTCCACACAGCGCAGCTCGACGCCGGGTATCGCCTTGCCGCAGCTGCGAACGATCAGCTCCGCGGGATCGCTCGCACTTGTCATGGTCACCGTGCCGCAGGCTTCCGTCAGGCCGTAGCCCGTGATCACCGTGGCGATGCCGAGTTCGCTGCGCATACGCTCGATCATGGACGGCGGGGCCGTGCTGGCGCCGGTCACCGATACGCGCAGCGAACGCAGACCCGAACGCTCCTGCGGAGGCGTCGCGAGCAATGTCTGGAACAGAGTCGGCGGCCCGGGAAGGAAACTGATCTTCTCCGCCGCCGCCAGCTCACAGAGAGGCTGCACTTCGAGGTGAGCCACCGGATAGATCGTGGCGCCGCGAATGAAGGTGGCCAGCCAGCCGGCCTTGTAGCCGGCGCAATGGAAAAACGGGTAGATGATGGCGAATCGATCGTCCTCGCGCAGATCGACGCAGTCCAACCAGGCGCGATACACCGCCACGTTCTGGCGATGCGTGGTCATCACGCCCTTGGGATTGCCGGTCGTGCCCGAGGTGAACATGATGTCGGAGAGCTCTTCACCGGTGAGCTCCTCGAGGGCGCCCGCCGCGGCGGCGACGGCGCCCTGCGAGCCTTCCAGCAGGCGATCCCAATCGCCGTCGCCGGATTCCGAAGGCAGCAGCACGCGATGCTCGAGATGAGGGAGGTCGACGCCTTCGAGCATCTGCGGATAGCACGTACCGAGAAAAACGTCCGTCAGCACCAGCACGCGCGCACGGCTCCGATTCAGGATGTACTGAACTTCGCCGGCCTTGAAGCGCGTGTTGAGCGGCACGATGCAGCCCCCGGCCGCCTGCGCCCCGAGGGCCGCGATAATCGTCTCCGCCTGGTTCGGAGCCCAAATTGCGACCCGATCGCCCTTCTGCACGCCCAGTGCGCGAAAGGCCGCTGCAGCTTGCAGCATCAACTGCTGCAGCTGGCGATAGCTGATCCGCCGCGGGCCGTCGACGATCGCAGGTTTGTCGCCGTGGCGCTGCGCCGCGCGCAGCACGACGTGCGGAATGCTGCGCGGCAAGTCCGTCGCACGACCTGCGGCCGCTGAGACATTGGATCTCATGTCACGCGACCTCCGCCGTCTTCGCCAACAGGGTTTCGCGAAGCCAGCGCCGCTCACCGCCCAGCTGACCCAGCAAGTGGGCGCGCTTCAGGAAGACGTGCGCGTCGCACTCGGCCGTGAAGCCGACGCCGCCATGAATCTGGATGCAGGAACGCGCATTCGCCAGCGCCGCCTCGGCGCCGATCACCTTCGCCGCGGCGATCTGGTAGGCCGCATCCAGCTGGGCGTCCGCCTGCGACAGGCCAGCGAAGAAGACCTGCGCATAGGCGGCCTCGGCGCGCACCGCCATGTCGGCGCACGCATGCTTGATCGCCTGGAACGAGCCGATGGCCTGCCCGAACTGCTCGCGCACCTTGGCGTAGTCCACGGCCAGCTTCAGTGCAGCCTCGGCGACGCCGAGCAGTTGCGCGGAGTTGAGCAGCGAAACCCGATGCGCAACGCCGCTATCGGCCTCTCGCAACAAGGGTCGCGCCCGCGAGGCGAGATGTGCGCGCTGGAGGGTGACAGCGTCGTCGAGCGAGATCACGGGCCTTGCCTCGCCGAAGGCGGCGGCCTCGTACAGCTCCGCCTGCATGTCATCCAGCACCAGGAAATAATCGGCCTCGCCCGCGTCGATCAAGTGGTATTCGTGGCTGTCGGCGCACAGAGGACTGGCGAAGGCGACGCGCAGATCGCCGGCCACAAGACCCGAGAGAAGCTCGCTGCCGGCGGACGCAGCCAGGTGCGCGGCCGCGATCGTCGCCGCCAGCGAAGGCGAGACTGCATAACGACCCAACTCACGGGCGACGAGCATTTCCGCGATCACGCTGTATCCGGCGCCGCCCTGCGCCTCCGGCACGCCGAGACCGAACCATCCCAAGCCGGCAATGCGGCGCCACTGCTCGGTGGAGACGCCGATCTCGGCGGGTCGCTCGCCGTCCGGACCCGAGCGCAGCCGCGCCAGAGGCAGCTCCTCTGCGAGGAAGGCGACGACGCTGTCGATGATCTGCTGCTGCTCTTCGGAGGGAAGAAGATCGATCATGGTCGTTACCAGTGCTCAACGTGCGCCGCGCGGCAACCCCAGAAAGCGCTCGCCGATCACATTGCGCCGGATCTCGGAAGCGCCGCCGGCAATGGTGTTCTTGAACGCATCCAGGTAGTCGGTCAGCCAGTCGGGATTCTCGGCGTGCATCTCCAATGCCTCGGCGCCCAGCAGCTCCACGGCGAAGGCGTAGACGCGCTTCGAGAGCTCCGCATAGTAGAGCGCGATGATATTGCCCTCCGGGCCGGGCACGGCTTGGCGCGCTCCCCGCGAAACGCTGAGATAGGTCATGGCCCGCAGCGCGGCCACTTCGGTTCGCAGCTTCAGCAGCTGCTCGGCCATGGCGCCATCCTCGATGGCGCGGCGTCGGCCGTCCGGTCCGCTGATCTCGTGGGCCAGCGCGTAAAGCTTTTCCAAGGTCGCCGCGAGATGGATCTGATGCGCAATGAAGGCCGTGCCGCGCTCGAAGCCTAGCGTGGTCATGGACACGTCCCAGCCGCCGTTCACTTCGCCCACCACGTTGGCGAGGGGAATGCGCACATCGTCGTAGAACACCTGGCACAGGTTGCCGGTCCCGGACATGGTCGGGATCTTCCTGATGGTGATGCCCGGCGCATGCATGTCGCAGATCACCCAGGTAAGGCCCTTGTGACGCTGCGCGCTCGGGTCGGTGCGCACCAGCAGCTCCTGCCAATCGGCTATTGCGGCGTAGGAGGTCCACATCTTGGAACCGTTGACCACCAAGTGATCGCCCTCGATGCGCGCCTGGGTCTTGATGCTGGCGAGATCCGACCCGGCGTTCGGCTCGGAAAACCCCTGGCACCAGATCGCTTCACCCTTCAGGATCCTCGGCAAGTGGAAGCGCTTCTGCTCCTCGGCGCCGCGCACAATCAGCGTCGGGCCGGCGTGCGAGAGAGCGACGAACATCGAGCCGCCCACAGGCGCATTGGCCGCCGCGCACTCTTCGTACCAGATCACCTGCTGCGTGAGCGACAGGCCCCGCCCGCCGTACTCGGTAGGCCAGGAGATGCCCGCCCAGCCGCCTTCGTACTGGCGGCGCTGCCAGGCCAAATCGTATTCCCGCAACGCCAGACCCGTGCGAGGGCGCTTGCCGCGCGGCACGTTCGCCCGCAGCCAGGCGCGGACTTCATCGCGAAACTGTTCTTCCTCACGCGTGTACGACAGCTGCATAGATCTCTCGCAACCGGGGCCTCAGCCCACGGCGTGACGGGTGAAACGATCGAGATGCCAATCCGCATCGCCGTGGATCTTTTCGAAGGCGAGCAGATGTTTGTAGTAATGGCCGGCGGCACATTCAGCCGTCATGGCGATGCCGCCGTGCAGCTGGATCGCCTGGGCGCCGACGATTCGCGCGGCGTTCGCCGCGACGAATTTTGCAGCGGAAACCATGGCGCTGCGCTGCGCGGGCTGTGCATCCACATGAGCCAGACCGCAGCAGAGAATCGAACGCGTCTCCTGCACCTCGACGAACATTTCCGCGAGACGGTGCTGCAGCGCCTGGAAACGCCCGATCGGCTGCCCAAACTGCACGCGCGATTTCATGTAGTCCGCCGTCATCGGCAACACGCTCTCCATGGCGCCAAGCGCCATTGCGACCCGCGCGAGCGTGGCGCGATCGAGCGCTTCCTGCAGAAGCTCGTCTACGGCGGCGCCTTCGGCGAGCTTGCACGAGGACGGCGCCTGCACAGCCTCGAGCCCGACATCCGCAGCCCTCGTACCGTCGATGAGAGGATATGCGTTCATTCGCAGGCCCGCAGCGGCGGCCTCGACCAAGAACAGCGCAACAGCCTCTTCGCCTTCGAGCCGCGCCGAGACGATCAGGCGATCCGCCGCCGGCGCATCGAGCACGCAGCTCTTCCAGCCGTTCAGCAGAAAGTCGTCGCCGCGGCGCTTGGCGACGACGGACAGCCGCCGGGCGTCGTAACGGCCGCCAGGCTCGTAATGCGCCAGCGCGAAACGTGCTTTCCCCTCGACCATGGCGCCAAGCGCCGAGCGTCGCGCCTCGGCGTTGTCGCAACGCTCGAGGATGCGCGCGCACAGCACGGCTGTGGAGACATAAGGCTCGAGCGCCAGAGCGCGGCCGAATTCCTCCATGAGAATCGCCGTTTCGATGAATGAGCAACTCGACCCGCCGACCTCTTCGGGCTGACCGAGCGCGAGCCAGCCGAGTTCGGCATAGCTGCTCCAGCATTCAGCGGAAAAGCCAGCGCCGCCCGCCAGGATCGCACGGCGCTGCTCGAAACCATAATGCTCGCGAAAGAAGCGTCTCGCGCCGTCGCGCAGCATCTGCTGTTCATCGGTGAGATTGAAATCCATCGCGGCTCAGAGTCCGAAAGCGCGACGGGCGATAATGTTCTTCTGCACCTCGCGCGTACCTCCGTAGAGCGTCGCCGCCCGCACGTACAGGAACTGTCCCAGACGCCCCGGCACATACCAGGGCCAGAGCGGCGTACCTTCGATCACTTCGGCGCTGCGATCGTGCTGTCCAAAGACCCGCAGGGCGCGCGGGCCGAGCGCATCGATCTGCAGTTCAGCCACGCGCTGCTGCATCTCCGCACCGCGGATCTTGAGCGCCGAGACCACCGCATCCGCATCGTACGAGCTGCGCTCACCTGCCAGGATGCGCAGCACCGACCACTCGAGCGCCAGCAGATCAGCTTCCACGCGGGCGAGCTTGCGGGCGAACTCCGGCGTGTCGATCAGCCGTACGCGGCCCGCCCGCTCGGCGCGGGCGATCTGCTTCGCCTTCTCCAACTCGCGCTTGTTGCGATACAGATACGCGCTGGCGGTGCGTTCCTTCTCGAGCAAGTACTTCGCATAGGTCCAGCCTTTCCCCGGTTCGCCGACCAGGTTCTCGCGCCGCACGCGTACGCCGTCCAGAAATACTTCGTTCAGATCGCGCCCGCCGTTCAGCGCCTCGATCGGACGGATGCGGACGCCAGGAGCGTTCATGGGGACGAGCAGCATCGAGATGCCGCGTTGCGGCTTGGCCTCTGGGTCGGTGCGCACCAGGAAGAATCCCCAGTCCGCCTCCGATGCATCGCTGGTCCAGATCTTCTGACCGTGGATCACCCATTCCTCGCCTTTGCGTTCTGCGCGCGTGCGCAGGCTGGCGAGATCCGAGCCGGCGTTCGGCTCCGAAAATCCCTGGCACCAGATTTCCTCGCCTCGCAGCATGGGCGGCAGGAAGCGCTTTTTCTGCGCCTCCGAGCCGAAGGCGATCAGCACAGGGCCGATCATGTGCGTGCCCTGCCAGCCGTAGTCGATGGCGTCGGCGCGGTACATTTCCTCCATGAAGATGTGGCGCTGCATCGGCGTCCAATCCGCGCCGCCGTATTCGACCGGCCAATGCGGCGCTCCCCAACCTCGGTCGTAGAGGATGCGCTGCCAGCGCCGAAAATCTTCGATGTTCGGCGGCTGGGAACAGATGTAGCTGCGACGAGCGACGTCCGGCGGCAGATGCCGCCGAATGAATTCCCGCACTTCGACGCGAAAAGCGGCGTCGCCAGGACTGGCCTCGAAATGCATGCGGCTCCCCTTGCCGTCGACCCGCATCGAAGCAGCGGGTGCGCGGTTAGATCGCCACTCTATTTGAAAGACGGGTCTCGAAATCGTCTGATCGGACTACGCGCAAGGAACGCAACGAGAGAGCCGGCCGTGCAGCATCAGAAGACGACGCCGGCCGCCTTCAGCTCGATGATCTGCTCGTCGGTATAGCCAAGCTCCGAGAGCACCTGGTCGTTGTGGGCGCCGAGCTCCGGCGCCGGCCGGGCTTCGAGCGCTCGCCGGTCGAACTGCAGCGGCGTGCTGACCATCTTCAATACCCGGCCGTCGCCATAGTCGACATCCTGGATGAAGCGGTTGGCCAGCGCCTGTGGATCGCGCACCAACTCTCCGGCCTGCTGCACGATGTTCCACTGCCCTTCCTGCCGGGCGAGGATCGCCTGCCATTCCTCCAGCGTGCGGCTGGCGAACAGTTCATCGAGCGCCGTTACGCAGGCTTTCAAGTTCGCCGCTCTATTCGCATCGCTGTCGAACCGCGGATCGGCGGCCAGATCCGACCGTCCCGCGGCTTCGCAGAATCCCGGCCAGTAGCGTTGGCCCTGCAACATGCACAGCGCAATGAAACGCCCGTCGGCGGTGCGATAGCTGTTCACCAGGGGATTCGGCGTCACGTCGCGACTCAGCTTCGGCAACTCGTTCACCCCGGCGAGCGCCGCACCGACGATGCCGGTTTGCATCACCCACATGGACGCGCCGAGCAGCGAGGCGTCCACTACCGAAACCTCGCCGGTCATCGCCCGCCGCGCGAGCGCCGCGGCGACGCCGCCCGCGAGGATGGCGCCGCTGATGCTGTCGCCGAACGCGCCGCCGGGCTGGCCGAGCACATGGGGCGAGCCGTCCGGCGTAACCGCGGAGGCCACCCCGCCCCGCGCCCAGAAGGAAAGCGAGTCATAGCCGCCCTTGTCCGCCTCGGGTCCGAAGGCGCCCTGGCCGCTGCCGACGGCGTAGATGAGTCGTGGATGACGACTCCTGAGGTCCTCGATGTCGATCTTGAGCCTGCGGCGAGCGGACGGCAGCAGGCTCACCAGAAAAACGTCGGCGTCCTCAAGCAGCCGATGCAAGAGCGCTGTTGCGCCCTCCACGTTGAGATCCACGGTGATGCTGCGCTTGCCGCGGTTGAAGATGTCCCACAGAAAGGTGAAACCATAGGCGCCCGGCGCGATGCCCGAGTAGGTCAGGCCGCGCATCGGGTCGCCCGCCGGCGGCTCGATCTTGATCACCTCGGCGCCCATGTCGGCGAGCACGGCGCCCGCCGCGGGCACGAACGCCCACATCGACACCTCGACGACCTTGATCCCCGCCAGCGGCTTGTTCATGACCGCGTGACCGCCGGCTCAGGCCGCCGACTTGTTGAGCTCGTCAACCACTCGCGCCACGTCCCCGGAAGTCACGGGGCGCGGCTTCACACCGGGCGGCAAAGGATGCACGCCGCCGAAGGACGCCGGCGCAGTATTCACGTGCTTCGCCTGTGCGCGCAGCGCACCCACCGTGCAGTTCTCCCGTCCGCCGAGCATGCCAACGGCGTCGAACTTGAACACCTCGAGCGCATTCGCGTAGGTGATCCGATCGATGGCGGCGTCGGGCAAGTGCTTCACGCTCTCGTACAGTCGCTCGGGCGTGTGGGGCCACACCGAGTCCGAGTGCGGATAGTCACATTCGTAAGCGATGTTCTTCTCGCCGATGGCTTCGACATTACGCAAGCCGAAGCGATCCTCGATGAAGCAGGTCAGGAAATGCTCGCGGAAACGATCGCTCGGCAGGCGGCCGGGCCCGAAGTCCGCGTGGGTCCAGGCGCGATGGTGGTTGTAGACAAAGTCTGCGCGCTCGATCAGGGCCGGTATCCAGCCGATGCCCGCTTCGGCGAGACAGATCTTGAGGTTCGGGTAGCGATCGAGCGCACTCAAAAAGAGCCAGTCGGCGGCGGAATTCGCGACCGCCATGGGCATGCTGATGATCCAGCAATCGATCGGCGACTCCATCGAGGCGTGCGGCGCCCGCGCACCGGAGGCAATATGGAGGTTGATGACCACGTCGTGTTCGGAGCAGGCCCGCCACAGGGGCTCCCAGTGGGGGTTGTGGATGCTGGGACAGCCCTTCAGCGACGGGTTGTCGCACATGCTGACGGCGCGGCACCCCTTGGCCGCGACTCGCCGGATCTCGGCCACGGCCGCCTCGATATTCCAGAACGGAATGATCGCCATCGGAATGTTGCGGCCCGGATAGGCTCCGCACCACTCGTCGATGTGCCAGTCGTTATAGGCGCGCAGCAGGACCAGCGCGTTTTCCTGATTTGGCAGCGACTGGAAGAGCGAGCCGTCGAGATCCACATAGGTGGGAAAGTTCACGGCGGCCACGACGCCGTTGGCGTTCATGTCCTCGATGCGGGCCTTGATGTCCCAACAGCCGGCGCGCATCTGGTCCAGCCGCTCCGCCTCGACGCCGAGCTCCTCGCGCACCCGCCCCGCCGCGGCGCACAGTCCGAAGTTCTGCAGCACCCGCCCTTCCATCACCCAGTACTGTGAACCATCGGCGCGCTCCTTCCATTGCGGCTTGATGCTGCGATGCTTCGCGGGCAAGTGCCGGTCCCACATCGTCGGCGGCTCGATGATGTGGTCATCGACGCTGACGATCACCATGTCGTCCATTTCCATCTGGTCTCTCCCGCGAATGCAGATGATTCAGACACAGTCTAGAAACAGAACGCAATTCATGACAATCATCAAAATTGCAGCACACTGTCGTGGCGCAGGAACAATCATGGCGCGACGCCACGTCGGCGCCGTCCACGCGACCGAGTCGGGACGCCCGAAGAGACGCTTTTCAGCTGATCGACGCGACGCTGTTCAACAGCAGTCGCACGAGGGTGATCTGCCGTTTCACGCCCGCCTTGGAGAAGATCGCGCGAAGATGCGCCCGAGCGGTGCTCTTGCGGACCGCCATCTCCTCCGCGGCCTCGTCGAGCGAGAGCCCATTGGTCAGAAGAAGGGCCAACTTCGCCTCCGCGGGGGTGAAGTGAAAAAGCCGCTGCACAAGTTCGAGAGAGGGATGGAGGCTTCGCTCCGGGTCGCGGATGAAGATCGCGACGCTGGGGCGGTTCGGTCCATCCGAGCACTCCGAGAGCGGCATGGGACGAATCAACAGACTCAGCGCCGCACGTCCTGAGGGACGGGAGATGGAGAGCGCCTCGGCAATAGCCGGCTGCCCGGGCGGCGTCTCGAGAGTCTGGCGGATCAGACGCTGCAGCTCCCGGTCCTCGGTGCGGTACCTGACCGAGAGCGTGTTCTGGGAGAGACTGAGCCCATCGCGCTCGGCAAGAATCGCCTGCGCGACGCTGTTGGCGCGCAGCACCGTCCCTGCCCCATCGAGGATGATCGAGCCCACCAGCATGCTGCTCATGGCGTCGGCGTACAGCTGCATCTCGGTTTCAATCTGCCCGAGACGGGTATGCAGATTCAGCGCCCGCTTGAAGTGTGGGATGAGCGCCTGTACTAGCGCCTTGTCGCTCGGCGAGAAGTCGTCCGCCTCCGGCGGACGCGTGAAGCGCAGTCGAAACTCCCGACCCTCATCGCCGTGGATGTCGGCGCCGAGGACGTAACGCACGCGCCGCGGCGCTACGTACTGCTTGAAAAACTCGCCTTTGACCCACTTCTCCGGATCGACGATTTCATCGAGCCTGACCGCTCGATCGGGCGGCAAGCCGATGAACGGATCGAGAGAGAAGATCGGGAACTGTGTGTAAACGTAGTTGCACAGTTCCGCCCCCCGGGCGCCGTCGCGCATGATCAACCCCATCGCGTTGGCGCCTGGAGGACGCAGGATCAGGACCACCTCATTGGCTCGCAGGTCGCCGCGCAGTTGCATCATCGCGCTGCTGCAGGGAATGGTTTCGAGCGGGCCCCGATAGATGAGCTCCAGCAGATCGCTGAAGCGCTCAAGAGGCATCTGCAACGCGGACAACAGCTCCGCCAGGTTCTGACGCCCGGTCTGTCGCGTCGGCTCGCTTCGATGCTCCAAGTCACCCGCTGTCGCCATCTCGTCACCGGCAATTGGAACGGCCCG
This sequence comes from Steroidobacteraceae bacterium, assembly GCA_034005205.1. GTDB lineage: Bacteria > Pseudomonadota > Gammaproteobacteria > Steroidobacterales > Steroidobacteraceae > Steroidobacter. Next base: position 36,581 of record JAVEVD010000021.1, read on the forward strand.
GCGCCGCAGTGGATCGATTGTCCATATTTTTGCCTGGCGTGGGGAATCTGGACGTGAGCTCACCCGAAGCACCTCAAGACTTCGTGCTCGAACAGCCGGAGGTGCCCCCATGCGAGGCTCGGTGGGATCCCGCCCACCATCGGGTGGAGCATGGCGAAAGCCGCCCTCCCGGCGGCGCGCAACTCCTCGAGATAGTCCTGCGGGGTCAGCACGCGATAGGTCCCCATCCTGCGCAACGCCTCGGCGTCCGCCGCCTGGCGGTGCAAGGTCTCGCCTCCCCGAGCGGCCTCCCAGGCGCCATAGGCGTTCGCCTCGTGCAGAAAGTAAGGTGCGAGCGCTTCCCAAGCGCCTTCGGGATCCCGAGACAATATCGTGACCTCGGCGGACGCGCGACGCGGCGGCCCGGGATCGGGCTTGCCGATCTTCAGGCATTCGTCCCGATAGAAGTCCCACAAGCTCGGGAGGCCGGGCGCGAAGCCGTCGCCGATGCGAGCCGCCCGGCGGGCGGCGGCTTCGCTGCTGCCGCCGAGCGTGAGCGGCGGGCCGCCGCGGCGAAACGGCGTTGGACGAATCCGGACCGTTCGACCGCGATACTCGAAGGCGCCGCCGGTCCATGCGGCCTTGAGAGTCTCGACGACCTCGGTCATGCGCGTCGCTCTCTCGGACATCGGCACGCCGAACGCGGCGAACTCGCCGGGAACGTACCCGGCGACGAGATTCACATCGACGCGCCCCTTGCTGATCAGGTCGAGAACGGCGAGGTCCTCGGCAAGGCGTAGAGGATCGTAGAAGGAAGCGATCAGAAACAGGCGAATGGTCGCCTCGCTTGTCCGCGCTGCGACCGCAGCGCCCATGGTCAGGGGGCTGGGCAGATAGCCGTCTTCGGAACCATGGTGCTCCGCCAGCACGATGAAGCGGGCGCCCAGTCGATCGGCCCACGCCGACATTTCGAGCGCTGCTGCGATGCGATCGGCCATGCAGGCCTCGCTGAAGGCGGGATTGCGCAGATCGAAGCGAATGCCGAAATTCAGCATGGCGGCGGAACCGCGCAGAGCTTGCGGGAACGAAACTTCCAGGCGCCGTTCTCTCTCACGTACTCATCACGATAACAGCTGATGTACGAGACCTGCAGACCCTGCACGCTCATCCTGAGCTCGATGTGCACGAACCCCTCCGCGCGATCCTTCCCCCGCATCTCGAAGTAATGAGAGTGGATGAACGGCCAAGGGTCCGCGCGCTGCAGATCGGCGCGCAAACTCTCGCGGATCGCCTCCACGCCGGAACGCAGACCCGCCTGTGTTCCCATGTTCTCCGGCACATCGAACGTCGCGTCTTTCGCATAGAGCGCGACCAGAGCATCGACGTTCTTGGTTCTGGCGAAGTGAGCATAGGAGATCGGCAGCTGACGAATCGCCTCGCGGTCGAGCATATCGGCGACCTGCCGCTTGAGCTGCGTCAGCTCACTCGCAACGCCGCCCGGCTCCTTGCCTGTCAGGGCGGGCGCATCGGGCGCCGAAGCGACCGGCCGACGGTTCTTCTCCATCAGGAAATCTCTGATTTGTCTTGTTTCTGTGATCTCGACGCACGTTGCATTGCGGGCGCTTCTTTGGTCTGCACCGTCAGACAGTAGGTTGCTCAGAGCTTCCTTCGGTTCCAGGCGTCGACTATCGTCGATCGACAGGCAGCGCTCGTCTTCGCCCAGGTCGCCGGACCGCGAGCAGACGATTTGCGAACGAAGATAGGAGGCGTGGTCCGGCGATCACATCGTCTGACCAGACTATGTTGATTGGCGGGCGGTCCCGCGTAGTACGGCCATATGCCGGCCAATGACCGGGTCGAGATCGAAAACCGTTGCGCGGTCTACAGCGCCTAGCCTTTCAGCTCGGCGATCATTGCTTGTAGCTGCTCCTTCGGCGCCGGCAGGTGGTAGGGCAGGCTCACCGTCGTACACAGGCCGCCCCATTGCGCCTTGAGCTTGGACGCAAGCTCGTCGTACGTGGCGACCACCGCAAACTCCTCGATCATGTCGTCGGTGATCAGCTGGCCCATCTTCTCCCAGCTATCGCCTTCGAGCGACATGCGGTGCAACTGCTGACCGAGGTCCTCCCATCCGTGAACCGCGAATACGGCGTGATAGTTGCGGGTCGAGCCGAAGAACGCGATGAACTCTCTCATGGCCTTCTTTTTCGACTCGATCTCCGCCTCGTCCTTACCCGTCAAGACGACGCCGCCGCCCACCAGATCGATGTCGGCGAGCGTGCGCCCGGCGTCGCGACAGCCGGCCTCGATCGCCGGCAGCAGCACCTGCCTGAAGTACTTCGAGGTGATCCACCCAGGCGGCCGGACGCCGTCGGCCATCTCGCCGGCGAGGCGGGCCATGCCGGGATTGACGGCGGCGAGGTATATCGGGATATGCGGATGCTCGGACGGCCCTTGATGAAAATACGGGTTGAAGGTCGGCTGAAGCATCGTGAACTGGTAATGCTCGCCCTCGAAGAAGGTGGGCTTGTCCGAGTTGAAGCTCTGGAAAATGGCCCGCAGGCACAAAATGTATTCGCGCATGCGCGGACCGGGCGGTCCCGGCCATGCGGTCGAGTAGCGCCGCACATTGTTGCCCTTCACCTGGCTGCCCAGGCCCAGATGAAAGCGCCCGCCAGAGAACTGCTGCAGATCCCAGGCGATCTGCGCCGTGACGAAGGGACTGCGCGGAAAGGCGACCGCCACGTTGGGGCAGAAAGTCAGGCGCGTTGTGTGTTCGATGCCGACCAGCAGCGGCAGGAACGGATCGTGCCCGACCTCGGCCGCCGTGCAGCCGTCGAACCCCAGCGCTTCGATGAAGCGAGCGGCGGCCGCCAGATCATGGAGTCGCCGGTAGATCGGCCCACCGACATCGAAAGCCCCCTGGAGCATGGTCTCGACCCGCATCGAATCCTCCCTAGATGACAAGACAACTCGCACTCGGCTTTGCTGTGACTAGTGCGCTGCACAAGCAAAGGGCTTTCCATCTGCAAGCGCATCTGCTAATGCATAGCCGAGATATCCGGAAAGCCTTCTTGAAGAACGCGCCGCCAAGTTTGAAGAAAAATAGACGAATTGATCAGCCTCCGCGGAAATTCGCCAGGTCCTCGAACAAGTCACGGAGATTGCGTAATGCGTATCGGTACTGCTCTACTCGCGCCGAGCGGCGATCAATACGGCGGGAAGGGCCAGCCCCGGCTCGAACTGTCGTCGTTCACGAGCAATGCGGCCGAACTCGAAGCGCTCGGTTTCGACAATCTGACCATGCCCGAATACGGGCACGATCCTTTCGCGCCGCTGGCGCTCGCAGCCGAGCACACCCGACGCGTACAGCTCGCCACGAACGTCGCCGTGGCTTTTCCACGCAGTCCCATGGTGACTGCGCAGGCCGCCTGGGTGCTGCAGACGTTCTCGAACGGCCGCTTCAGTCTCGGGCTGGGCAGCCAGGTCAAAGGGCACAACGAGCGGCGCTACTCGACGCCCTGGTCGGGCGCGCCCGGGCCGCGCATGCGGGAGTATTTCCTCTGCCTCAAGGCGATCTTCGCCAGCTTTCAGGACCCTGAGAAGCCCACCTACTTCGAGGGCGAGCATTACCGCTTCACCATGCTGCCGCCGTTCTTCAACCCGGGGCCGATCGACCATCCGCACGTGCCGCTGTACGCCGCCGCCGTCAATCCCTACATGGTGAAGATGGCCGGCGAACTGTGCGACGGCGTGCGCCTGCACCCGGTCGCCACCTTCCGCTACACCCGGGAGGTTCTGATGCCGGCCATCGCCGAGGGCGCCGCCCGAGCCGGGCGCGATGTCGCCGGATTCGATCTGATCGGCACGCCGTTCACCGCCTTCGGGCGCACCGATGCGGACGTCGAGAAGGCGGTGGAAACGGTGCGCAAGCAGATCGCCTTCTATGCCTCCACGCGCTCCTATCACCCGGTGCTCGCCCACCACGGCTGGGAGGAGGTGGGGTTGGAGCTGCACCGGCTGTCGGTGGCCGGCCAGTGGGCCAAGATGCCCCGGCTCATCAGCGACGAGATGCTCGAGGCGTGGGTGCTCATCGGCGCCTACGATCGGATCGCCGATGTTCTGCGCGCCAAGGCAAACGGCGTCTTTCAGACCGTGCACATCAACTTCACGAGCGAGGAGCGCCGCGACGCGGCCATGCTGCGCGAGGTCGTGCAGCGCGTACAGGCGATCTGAGCAGCCGGCCAACGCCATCGCCTCGCCGAGTTCCTTCCCACACGCTCAAGTCACAACTCGCTTCGCAGCCGAGCCGCAGAAAGATCTCGAGGGTGCGAGCGCATCGATATCACAGAAGCAAGAGTAGATCAGAGGCTCCCTAACCGCCGCGCTCGGCGCCCCTGCCGCGATCGGCCGCCTCGGCCATCATGTTCGCGCCGCGCACGATCAGCTCCTCGGGCGGCGCAGGCAGAATGACGGCGCCCGCTTCGCGCGACGGCAGCATCACGATGGCCTCGCCCGGGCTCGTGACCTCGCCGCGCTGATTGGTCGCCCGCACCTCGATGTGCACGAGGCGGCGGGCGCCTTCGATGGACTTGGCCCGCACCACGCCGGAGCAGATCGTGGTGTCGCCGAGGAAGTTGAAAGCGCGCATCTCGGTCTTCAGCCGCACGAGCCAGCCATCGTCTCCCATCCAGTTTGTCAGCAGATGCGCCAACCAGTTCGTGCGCATCGTGCCGTAGTCGTAGGGCGCGGGCAGGCCGAGCTCCCGGGCGCGCGCCGGGTCCCAGTGCAGCCGCTGCACAATGTCCGGTACGCCGAATTCGTCAACGGAGTAGAAAGCCGGCATTCGCCGTCGATGCTTCCAGCCGTAGCGCAGCGGCCCGGCGCCGTACATCTGCCCGAATCCCCAGCCGATGTGGAAGCCCACGACATCGGTCACGCGCATCGGGCCCTTGACCACGGGAGTCAGCTCGTCGCCGACCCGCACGTCTTCCCAGTAGCGTTTGTCGCCGCCGCGGATTTCCTCGGCCGCATAGAGCGCATCGATCCGCTCGATGTCCTCGGGCGTGTAGCGCGCCCGCTGGATGTTCTTGTTGCGTCCCTGCTCCTTCGAGGCCTGGCGCTCGGCGTTGACGAAGCTCAACTCGTGCGTGGCCACCGGCTCGCCATTGGCGTTCACGTAAAGGTACCGGTAGCTGTCGATAACCGTCACTCCACCGCTGAAGCTCGAGTTCTCTTTCACCTGTACGCCGGAGGTGGTGTACTCACGATAGATCACGTCGCCCGGACGAATCGGCCGGTACCATTCCCAGACGGCGCCGGAGTAATACTTGCCGACGCCGCGAAAGAGTCCACGGAAGAGTTTCTTGAGCGCCGGGGTCGGGCGCGGCGTGTCGTCCAGACCGACGGTGGTGGCGTAGAGGGGCGAGGCGATCTGGCCGCGCCAACGCGTGGTCTCGCCATAGCGCGGATCGTGCCAGAGCGGGTTGTCGTCGCCGACGCCGAAGGCGAAGTGGCTGATCGTGTCGCTGCTCGCCACCCGGTTGAAAACCGGGTTGCGCTCGTACTGCGGGATCCCGATCTGCGCCTGCGCACGCTCGATGTCCTCCGCGGTGATCTTGCCTTCTGGGTGAACCGTCTCCTCGTCGCTCATCGCCAATTCCTCCAGCGTCGGCGCGCCGAACGTGCGCCTACTGTCGTCGCTGCGAATCAGCTGCTCATCGGCCAAACAGACTACGCATCGCCGGACTTCCATCGCAGGCGCCTCAGGCGCCGACACGCCTTGTCTGAGCTGCGCTCGTGTTCCAGAATGCCGTCAGGCGCAATCCTCCTGATTCATTTGCTGCGCGAGACACCACCGATCAGCGCCACGATGGACGCCAAGAAAGCTCACGGTGCAGGAGTCGATTTCAACGCTCTGCGGATGTTCGTCGCCGTGGCGAATGCGGCGAGCTTCTCGGCGGCGGCCAGGAAGCTGAACCTGCCGAAGTCGTCCGTGAGCCGGCGCCTCTCGGAGCTCGAAGCGGCGATGGGCGCGCCTCTGCTGCACCGGACCACCCGCAAGGTCGTGCTCAGTCCGGCAGGCGCTGCGCTTCACAAGCGTGTCGCCGCCCTGATCGCTTCTCTCGAGGAGGCGGCCTTCGAATCGCCGGACGAACTCGGGGAACCGACCGGCGAACTGCGCATCTCAGCGCCGAACTACTTCGGCTCCGCCTTCCTTGCAGATGTAGTTACGAAGTTCACCGCGCGCTATCCGCGCGTGCACTGCGATCTCTACCTGCACAGTCAGCCCATGGACTTCGCAATCGAGGGTTTCGACATTGCGCTGCGCGCGGCGCCCGAACGAATGAAGGATTCCTCGCTCATCGCGCGGCCCGCCTGCCCCATCTACGCCAGACTGTGGGCTTCGCCCGAGTATCTCGAGAGCACTGACATACCGCGACAGCCGGCCGATCTGGCCGGTCACAAGTGGGTCACGCACCGCGGCCTGCCCTCCATCCAGCTGGAGAGCAGGAGCGACACCGCGGTTTTCCGCCCCCAGGGCCCGATCTGCTGCGACGACATCTTCTTCGTACGAGAAGCCGTGCGCGCCGGGGCCGGAGTGGGCGTCATCCCCACCTTCCTGGTCGACAAGGACTTGGCGAGCGGCCGCCTGGTGACCGTCCTGCCTCAGTACCACACGCTCGCGGCGTATGTGTACATCATCCGACCCGGCACAAGGGAAGTGCCGCGCCGCGTGCGCGCGTTCAGCGACTTTCTGCTCGAATACCTCGAGGCTCAGCCTCTTTCGACATCCATCGATTGAGAATCGTCTGCGCCAAAGACGCATGAGGCCTGATGCATTGTTGCGTCGGCGTAACGCAGTTTTCCAGCGCCTGCGATTGTGAGGCGATACCCCCCTACCTAGACTCCCGTCGATCGACTTCCGCACGACACAGAGGTGGGATCATGGCGGCAGTAATCGACAGCATCTCGACAGCGACGCCTGCAGCCGGGCGAGCGGCGAACACCATTCCCGCCGTGCTCGGCAAGATTCCGCTAGCCGAGATCAACAAAGTCAACGGCTTCACGGAGCGCGTGCAACGCATGAAGCAGCGCTACCTGGCCGCGAGACCGACGATCTGTGGTCAGCGAGCCCGATTCTGGACCGAGTCCTATCGCGCAACCGAGGGCGAGCATCCGGCAAAGCGCCGGGCAAGAGCCTTCGCGAATGCGCTCGCGAAGAAAGACATCCTCATTCGTGATGATGAGCTGCTGGTCGGCGGGCCCACCAGGCACATCCGGGGCGCCAATCCGAGCGTGGAGCAGCTGCCAATTCACCTGGCCGCGCTTCTCGATCGAGTCGACGTGACCGCAGGCTCGGAGGTCACCGTCACCGAATTCGCCGCGGAAGACCGACAGTACCTGCGCGAAGCGGCCGAGTACTGGAAGGACAAGTATCCCGCCAAGCGCTCCTTCGAGATCGAGAACGCGCTCGACGGCGGCAAGATGCACCTGATGGGCGAGGCCCGCAATGCACTGCGCCCTCCGCTCACGCCGCAGTTGTTCACGCCCGGCGCGGACATGGACAAGGTCCTGGCGATCGGGTTCCGGGGCCACATCAAACAGGCGCAGGATCACATCAACGTCATCCGCACTCGCTCCAAGGCGAGCGGTCCCTATCTCAGCCGCGAGGACAGCGAGAAGATCGAATGGCTGGAAGCGGTGATCATCTCCCTCGAGGGCATGATCAACCACGCGCACCGCTATGCGGCGCTGGCCCGCGGCGCGGCGAAGATGGAGAAGGATCCGCGGCGCAAGAAGGAGCTGCTGGAGATCGCGGCGGTATGCGAGTGGGTTCCTGAGAATCCGCCGCGCAGCTTCCGCGAGGCGCTGCAGACCTACTGGTTCGTAGCTTTCGGCCAGGAAATCGAGAAGGCGACCACCAACGCCTTCGTCGGCCGCTTCGATCAGTACCTGTGGCCCTACTACGCCCGGGACATCAACGAAGGGCGCATCACCCGCCAGGAGGCCGGGGAGCTCATCGGCTGCATGCTCATGAAGTGGCTGGAGTTCGAGCCGTTCATGTTCCTTGGCCAAGTCGGCAAACGCGACCACCAGGAGATCTCGCCCTCGAACTATTACGTGAACGTCACGATCGGCGGCACGACGCGCGAGGGCAAGGATGCTTCGAACGAGCTCTCCTGCCTGTTCCTGCAGGTCGCGAAGCAGGTCAAGACCCACCAGCCCCACATTTCGTTGCGCTATCACCGGATGATGGCGCCGGAGCTGCTGGAAAAAGCCATCGAATGCAACCGCGATCACGGCGGCGGCATCCCCGCCTGGTTCAGCGACCGTTTGGGGACCGAGTACCTCATGGACCGCGGTGTGAAATGGGACGATGCACGCGACTGGGCCATGGCCGGCTGCATCAACACCTCGTATCCAAAGAGCTTCGCGTGGACGCGAAACGCCGTGGTCTCGTTCTGCAACCACGCAAAGCTGTTGGAGTGGGCGCTGTTCAACGGCGTGGATCCCTGGACAAACAAGAAGCTCGGCGTCGAGACCGGCGATCCCCGCACCTTCACCCGGTGGGAGCAACTCCTCGAGGCTTACAAGAAGCAGCGCGACGGCTTCTACGACTACGCCATCGGCAACTTCAGAGCCTACGAGAAGACCTATTACGAGGATGCGTTCTACTTCCCGTACATCTCCGCTTTCCTGCAGGACTGCATCGCGGAAGGCAAGGACGTCACCCGCTTCGGCGGGCGGTATCAGCAGTTGGAAGCATTCTCCTTCGTCGATCGCGGCTTCCAGGACGCATCCGACTCGCTGATGGCCATCAAGAAGGTCATCTTCGAGGATAAGAAGGCGACCATGGCGGAGCTGATCGACGCGTTGAAGGCCAACTGGGAGGGTTACGAGGAGCTGCGGCAAGCCTGTATCGCCGCGCCCAAGTACGGCAACGACGAGGACGAGCCCGATGCGCTGATGTGTGAGCTATACAAAGAGGCCGCCGACCGGTGCCAGAGCTATCGCGACGGCTTCGGACGCCGCTTCACGATGTTCCGCCAAGGCGCGGCCTGGTCCTCCTGGGCAGGCAAGACCACCGGCGCTCTGCCCAACGGACGCAAGGCTGGCACACATCTCGGCGACGCCTCGGCCTCCCCGGTTCAGGGCTGCGACGTGAAGGGCCCGACCGCAGCCATGAACTCGGTATGCAAGCTGGACAGCACGTTCATCGAAGGACCGCTGCTGAACATGAAGTTCTCGCCTGCATCGCTCAGGACGAAGGCCGGTCAGCAAAAGTTCGCCAGCCTGATCGACACCTATTTCGAGAAGGGCGGCTTCCAGGTGCAGTTCAACGTGCTGGACACCGAGACGCTGAAACAGGCGCAGGTCGAGCCCGAGAGCTACCGTGATCTGGTCGTCCGTGTGGCAGGCTACAGCGCCTTCTGGGTGGAGCTGTCGCCAATCATCCAGGATGAAATCATCAGCCGCACCGAGCAGTGCATGTAGACAGGACCTCTGGCGGGGCCGGTCGCAAGACCGTCCTCGCCGGCGTTCCGATTGGCGTAAACATATGAGCGAGTGCGGGCAGGACGTCGATGCAGTGCTCGACGCCCCGGACGAGGCGATGCCGCATGACGGCGCCGAGCCTGTGCTCACGGGCCGCATTTTCAATATCCAGCGCTTCAGTACGGAGGATGGTCCAGGCATCCGTACAACCGTCTTTCTGAAGGGCTGTCCCCTCACCTGCCTGTGGTGCTCCAACCCGGAGTCGCAGCAGACCCATCGCCAGCTCGCCCATAACGACGCGCTCTGCGATCGATGTGGCCGCTGCATCACGGCCTGCAGCAGACGAGCGATCTCTCTGACCGACGCCGGCGTCAGCGTAAACCGCGATCGGTGCGACAACTGTGGGGATTGCGTGCAGGTTTGCGGGCCTCGTTCGCTGCGAATGATCGGCGATGACAAGTCCGTCGACGAAGTTCTCGACGAGATACTCAAAGATCGCCATTACTACCGCAGTTCACAAGGCGGCGTCACTTGCTCCGGCGGCGAGCCGCTCATGCAGGCGCCCTTTGTCGCCGCGCTCTTCGAGCGCTGCCAGGAAGCCGGCCTGCACACCACGCTGGACACCACCGGTCATGGCTCCGCCAAGAGCCTGGCGGCGGTGCTCCGACACACGAACCTGGTGCTCTTCGACCTCAAGGTGATGAACGACGCGCTGCACCGCAGGACGACCGGCATCACGAACAGGCAGATTCTCAGGAACGCCCGACTGGTCTCGGACAGCTCTGCGCAGATGATCATCCGCGTGCCGCTGATTCCCGGCGTCTCGGACGCAGATGAGAATATCGCGGCGATCGCCCGCTTCGTGAAGGAGCTGCGCCCGGGCATCGTGGTGAACGTGCTGCCGTACCACCGCTTCGGCATGAACAAGTACCGGATGCTGGACCAGCCATACCCGATGGACGACGCCCAGCCGCCGACGCACGAGCGGGTGGCGCAGATCGTCGCGATGTTCGAATCCGCGGGCCTCGCCTGCGAGATCGTCACTTAGGGAAGCTCTGATTAGCCTACCCCCCTGACGGTTCAGCCCAAAGAAACGCCCGCAATGCAAGGCGCTTCGAGCGGCTCGAGATCACGGAAGCAGAGTAAATCAGAGAGTCTTTGGGATGACCAACCTGGGGATGGCCAACCTGATCGACAATGACGCCATCCGAACGGCATTGACCGCTCCCGGCGCCCCCTTCGAAATGGCGACCCTCGACATCAATGGGACGCCATGCAGAATCTTCAGGAATTGCCCGCAAACGCTGCCCGACCTCTATCGGCAGGCCGAGCGCTTTGCGCCGCGGGTGCTCACGGTCGAGAACGGCAAGCATCACACCTTCGAGGACGTCTTCAAGAAGGCAGCGCAATTGGCCCGAGGCTTGACAGGGCAGTTCGGTGTGAAGAAGGGACAACGGGTTGCGATCGTGATGCAAAACTCTACGGAGTGGATCATTGCCTTCCTTGCCGTAACGTCACTGGGCGCAGTCGCCGTTCTGGTTAACAGCCGCGGCGCACCGTCGGAGCTGGATCGTGCGATCTGCGATACCGATTGCAGCCTGGTCATCGCCGACGCCAAACGGGCTGAGCGCCTGCAGGAAGTCGGCGGCCAGCGTCTGGCAAGCGTCGTGCTCACCGATAACCCTCGCATACGACGTCCCGGAAAGGACGGTTCCTTCAATGAGCTGATCTCCGGGTGGGCTTCGGCGGGACGACTCAGCTGCGCGCCCGTAGACGGCGAGGACATCGCCTTGATGATGTTCACCAGCGGAACGACGGGTTTCGCCAAGGGCGTCATGCTCACTCAGCGCAGCGTGCTGGCGGGACTGAGCGGTACGTCGTTCGGCGCCGCGCTGTCGTTTGCCAAGTTCCGGACGTTGGCCGGACCGGAAGCCGCGGCAGCGCTCGCCGCCAGGCAAGCCGTATCCCTGATGGTCGCACCCATGTTCCATGTTTCCGGTTGCCACAACGGCGTACTCGCCGCCTTGTCGTCCGGCGGCAAGCTCGTCATCCTGAACCGCTGGATTCCCGAAGAAGCTTTACGTCTGATCGACGCGGAAGGCGTCCAATCGATAACCGCGGTTCCCTCGATGCTCTGGGATCTGCTGCGTTCACCCGACTTTCCCAAGCATGATCTGTCTTCGCTGGCCGTCGCGGGGACCGGCGGAGCCTCCTTCCCACCCAATCTTCTGCGCGACGTTCACGAGGTATTACCGCAGGTCGTTTTCGCCACCGGCTATGGCATGACGGAAACCAATGGCTCTGTGTGCAGCGCCAGCGGCGAGGATTTTTTCGCGCAACCCGAATCGGTGGGCAAGACCCTGCCGATCGCAGACGTCAAGGTGGTCGATGACGATGGCCGTGATCTTCCTATCGGCGCACAAGGCGAAATCGTGGTCCGCGGCGCTCTGGTCATGAGCGGCTACTTCGGATTGCCGGCCGACTCGGCGGCGACTTTCAGGAACGGCTGGATGCACACCGGCGACCTCGGCAGGTTCGACGATCAAGGGCGTCTCTACGTCACCGACCGCAAGAAGCTGATGATCATCAGCGGCGGCGAAAACATCTACTGCGCCGAAGTGGAGCGGGCGCTGGCTGAACATCCGAGCGTGCGGGAGGTTCTCGCAGTGGGCGTACCGCACGACCGGCTGGGCGAAGTACCGGTGGCCGTAGTGGTTCCACAACCAGGCCACAGTCTGGCCGCCGATGAGATCTCAGCGCACGCCAGGAAATTCCTGGCTGCCTACAAAGTGCCACATGCCTTTTATTTCCGCTCCGAAACGCTGCCGCGCACGCACACCGACAAAGTGGACCGGGTCAGCGTGACCCGGGAGATCCTGGCGGAACACTGCGCCGCCGCCTCGGGTTGAGCAGACGCTTCAGGGTGGAATCAGTCTCCCGGCCAGACGGCGATGGCGGCGCACTTGTCGAAACAGGTTGGCCTACGTATCGCTCTCCTGCTCATACGCCTGACGCATCATCGCCATGCGTCCGCCGGTGCGCCACATGTAGCAGGAATCCGGAGCGCCGCCGATGCCCGCCTTCGCGAAGCTCATGCGACCGCCGCCGCGCGCCTCCTGCTCGATCATGCGTATGACGCGCGTAGACAGACTCTGCACCAAGCCTGGAGCGAAGTTGATCAGGGCCGCGAGCAGCGGCTCGCCGAGCGAGTCGGCGCGGCGCAGCAGTTCCGGCGCGAGACCCCGCATCACCGGATGGCCGCTGAGCCAACCAAGTTCCTCTCGCCGATTCCGCCACTCCGCAGCGCCTAGATCGGCGCGCGTCCGCACGCGCTCCGCCACATCGAAATCCCTGATCGTCATCGTGGCGGCGTCGACGCGAATGACCGCCCGCACGTCGTGCTCAGCGCCGAGCCGATCTAGCATGTCGGTCATGAGTGCAAACGGAAGCGTGTGTACGTCAGCGAGTTGGATCGCGACTTCCTGAATCCCATCCCTGCGTTCGAACCCATCGAGAACGAGAATGCGCTTGGCGATGCGCTCGCCTGCCTCGCGGCCACGCTGCTGCGCGGGCGTGCTCTGCATCTCGCGCCTAATCACTTCGGGCAGGAAGGACACCACGAGCTGCGCCAACGTGAGCAAGTGACTGCATCCAAGCGGCCCCCCGTAGATTTCGCGCAGCCGTCGCACATTGTCCGCTGCGAGGGTTTCGCCGACCATGCCGCGCAGCAGATGGATAGGATCGCGGCAGCTGTCGCCTGCGCTCCGACCGCTCGTCTCGAAAGCGACTACTTGCTGGGTCGGCTCGAAGCGCTCGATCCGGCCGCTGTCCGCATCCACGAGCACATCCAGCGACATGTGATGGATGACGCCCGCCGTCTGCAGTTCGCGTCCTGTCGGAATCCAGCCCTGCTTGCGCAGATCCAGGATCGTCGCCAGCGCACGCACGCGGCCAGGGTCATCCTGAAGCACGTCGACAATGAGCGTGCGGCAATGTACGGGATTGCCGCCTGTCTCCAACGGATCAAGGCGGATGGACTCTGCGGATATGGGACTCAATGAAAGTCCCCTTGAGTTTGCACAACCAAGCGGCAAGGATGAAAGCAATGCTATTCACATTAATAGCACATCCTGAGCACCGGTTCAGCGTCCGCGGAAGACGGGCGAACGCTTTTCGCGCAGGGCCGCCACCGCCTCGCGATGATCGTCGGTGCGCACCGACAGCGACTCGTAGGCCATCGAAGCTTCCATCACCGGTTGCACAATCGCTTTCAGGCCAACATTGACCGAGAGCTTGGTCCACTGAATGGCCTTCGCCGCGCCGGCGGTCAAGCGCTCCGCGAAGGACTGAACTGCGCGGTCGAGTTCCTCGGCCGGGAGCGCATAGTTGATCAGCCCGATCCTCTCCGCCTCCACCGCCGTCAGAAGTCTTCCCGTGAACAAAAACTCCTTGGCCTTGGCGTATCCGATCAGCTGCGGCCAGATGGCCGCCCCACCATCGCCGGCGACATAGCCGACCAGCACGTGCGGATCGCCGATCTTGGCGTGGCTCGCTGCAAATACGATATCGCTGAACAGAGCGAGCGTGGCGCCGAAACCGATGGCGTGCCCATTCACCTTGGCGATGATGGGCTTCGGGCAGTCCAGCATCGAGAAAACGATGCGCTTGGCCTCGACCGCCAACCGGTCGAAGCGCGCCGGGTTGTCGATGGACAGCTGCATCGCGTTGTAATCCCCGCCCGCGGAGAACGCCCTGCCAGCTCCGGTCAGGATGACCACGTCGGTGTCGCGGTCGTCGGCGCAGTCGCTGAAAACCCGGGCGATCGAGCTGTGCATCCCTTCGTCGGCGGCATTGAGCTGTTCCGGCCGATCGAGGGCTACCGTGAGTATGCGCCCGGAGCGCGTCAGGCTGAGCCCTGGGTAGGACGAGATATCCATGGAACTCCTCACGCGAAAAGCGCCAACACGCCCGGGCGGCTGATTTTCATCGAGACCGTCCGAGGAAGCGCCGAAACGAATTTGAAGCGAACGGGAACCTGGTAAGGGCTGAGATACTGCTGCGCATGAGCGCGCAGCTCTTCCTCGCTCGGCGCCGCCACGCCCTCGCGCAGTTCGATGGCTGCGACCGGCGCCTGCCCAAGCCGATCATCCGGAAGACCAACCACGGAAGCGTCCTGCACCGCGGGATGCCGCATCAACACGCTGGCGACGGCGGCGGCGTCGATCTTGAAACCGCCGCGAATGATGGTGTCGTCCACGCGGCCATGGATGTAGAGAAACCCGTCGGCGTCGAGCGAGGCGAGATCGCTCGTGCGAGTCCACGACGCATCTGCGCCCAGACGCTGCCGCGGCAGCACCTCGAGAACGCCGACCTGGCCAATGGGCAGCTCGCGGCCGCTGTCGGCGTCCACCACCCGCAGCAGCACATCGCCGCGCGCACGGCCGACGCTGCCCAGCTTGGCGGCGATGTACTTGCGGTGATCTTCGAGCGTCCAACCGGCCAGCCCGCCCATCCACTCCGTGGCTCCGTATTGCACGAGCACCGGGACGCCATAGGTTTCCTCGAAACGGCGCTGGGTCTCCGGCGGCAGAGGCGCAGTGCCCGCCCGCACGGCGATCAGGCTGGCGAGATCCTCGCGCGGCACGCCAGCCTCGAGCACCATGCGCATCGGCGTCGGCGGCAGGCTGGAGAAACGCACCCGATGATGTTTGACAGCCGCCGCCCAGCCCTCGACCGAGAACTTCTCGAGCAGCACGATTGGGCGGCCCTCGTAAATCGAGAGCAGCGCGCCAAACATGCCGCTGACGTGCATCAGCGGTGCAAACAGCACGGTGGGAGTCGTCTTGAGCGAAGGCGTCGTGGACTGGCCGCCGCCCCTGGCCCCCTCCAGAACGGCGTCGGCCATCGTTGCACGGCCAATGCGGATACGTTTGGGCTTGCCCGTGGTGCCGCTGGTAAGGATCTCGAGCGCGACGCCGGTAAGATCCTCGCCTCGCCGGCTCCTGGACCGACCGAGACGACCAACTCGCTGCAGCGGTTCGAGCTCGCCGTCGGGCAGACGCAAACCGACGATGTCAGCCTCCAGCGCCGCTCGCAGCGCGCCCGCCTTCCAGTCCTGGGCGTCGGCGATCATCGCGTCGAGACGAAGCTCGCGCAGCTCCCTGTGCAGGTCGTCCTCGGGCTGGAATGGACTCAGGCTGACAATACAACGATCCGAGAGCAGCAGCGCCAGGATCGCCGCGAGCATGCCGGGTCGGTTGCGCAGCAGCACGCCGACTGCGGCCGCCGGTCCGACGCCGGCGTCGTTGAGTGCGGCGTCGATCGCCCCCACGGCCGCACGCAACTCGCTCCAGCTGAACGTCCGTGCGCCGAACTCGATGGCTCTGGCCTCTGATTCCAGAGTCCAGATCGTCTGGATGCGGCGAAAGAAAGCCTCGGCCCCAGGCTCTATGCGGCTCATGCTCGTGCAACGAACGACCGCGGCTCGCGGACAAAGCAACAGTAGCGCCGTCGAGGCGCTGCAGTCGTAGTCCGGTCGGACGATGTGACCGGAAATGTCAATTTCCTATCTTGCGACGTCAACAGCGCGGTCGCCGTGAACACGGCCGAAGGAGAACGCATCATGCCGACGAAGCTCCCTTTGCTGAACCTGACGCTCACGGCCGCTCTGGCCGCCGTAGTCGCGAAGCCCGTCGGAGCCCAGGACCAGCGCACCAGCGCCGGCGTCGAAGAAGTGATCGTCACCGCCCAGAAACGCGAGGAGTCGCTCCAGGACACGCCGATTTCCATCGTCGCGCTCTCCAGCAAGACTCTCGAGAGCCGCGGCATCGACAGCCTGACCGATCTTCAAGCCGACGTGCCCGGCCTGGTCTTGTCCCCACACCCGAACAGCGCCTCGACGGTCCGTGTGTATATCCGGGGCACCGGCGCGGCGAACGACCAGATCACTTACGATCCGCGAGTCGCGCTGTACGTCGACGGCGTCTACATGGCGCGCTTCCAGGGGCTCGCGACCGAAGTAGCCGAGTTGGAGCGCATCGAAGTGCTGCGCGGTCCGCAGGGCGCGCTCTACGGGCGCAACTCGACCGGTGGAGCAATCAACTTCATCACGAAGACGCCGCAGCTCGGGGAATTCGGCTTCCGGCAGGATCTCAGCGCCGGCAATCGCAATCGCCTCTATGCGCGCACCCGTCTCAACGTCCCTCTGGGAGAGACCGCGGCCGCCGAGCTGTCGTTTCTGCGCGCGAGTCAGGACGGATTCATCCGCAACGCCGGCTCTGGCGTCAGCCGCTTCGGCGACCAGGATCGCCGCGCCTACAGGGCCGCGTTCTTTTGGCGCCCGAACGAGCGCTTCGATCTGCGCTATACGTTCGATCGATCGGATCTCGACGACACGCCGATCTGGCTCGCCGTCGTGCCGCTCTATCCCGCACAGGCGAGCCCGCCCAAGGCAAGCTCACCCGCCGTCAGGAACCTCGTCCCCAACGACGTCTCCGGACAGGGCCACAACCTCACGGCGAGCTTCAACGTGAGCGACACGCTCACGCTGAAGTCGATCACGGGCTACCGGGAACTCGACAACTTCACCTACATGCCCTACCACCCCGGCTTGTATGGACCGGCGTCGATCATCACGAACATCGTCGATTTCAGTCAGGAGCAGCTGTCGCAGGAATTGCAGCTGATCGGCTCGGCGCTCGACTCCCGGCTGCAGTACGTCGGCGGCCTCTACTACTTCGACGAGCGCGCGACCAGCGACGATGTGAATTCCTTCGAGCTCACCGGCGTGCGTACGGACCGGCATCTGACCGCAGACAACAAAGCCTATGCTGTATTCGGGCAGGCCACCTATACGCCGGCGGCGCTCTCCGGACGACTGCACCTCACCCTTGGGGCGCGCTATTCGCGCGACGAGCGCGAGGCCGCCAAGCAGGACGTGACCACACTCGCGAACGGCGCGACGGCGCCCGCTCCCTTCGGCAGCGCCGATCGCACCTTCAGCGACTTCAGTCCAAGCGCCGTCGTGGCCTTCGACGTGACCGACGACCTGAACGTGTACGCCAAAGCAGCCACGGGCTACCAGACCGGCGGCTTCAATCTGACAGCGAGCACCCTGGCGCGCTTCTCCGAAGGCTTCGGCGCGGAGTCCGTGGTGAGCTACGAACTAGGTCTGAAATCCAGCTGGCTGGAGAACCGCCTGCGCGTGAATGCAGCGCTGTTCACGACCGACAAGAAGGACATGCAGGTGTCGGTCATGTCCGATCCCAACAACATCAGCCTCACGGACATCCTGAATGCGGGCAAGGCGACCGTAAATGGCCTGGAGCTCGACGTAGCGGTGAGGCCGACGCCGGCGCTGAATCTCTCGCTCTCATACGCTTGGCTGGATGCAGGCTACGACGAGATCGTCGATGTCCTGGGCCGCGACGTGAAGCATCTCTATGGCTACGACGAGGCGCCCAAACACAAGCTCTCGGCCGCCGCCGAATACACCTGGCCTCGCACGCGGCTCGGCATACCCAGTGCGATGGTCGCCTACGGCTATCAGAGCAAGAGAGTGTCCTCGACGTCATGCATCGAATGCATCATCGGTGATCAAGGACTTCTGGACGCACGCCTGAGCATCGCCGAGATCCCGGTCAGCGGCGGCAAGCTGCGCTTTTCGCTCTGGGGCCGCAATCTCACCGACGAGGACTATTACACCATGCACATCCGAGTCGTCGAACCCACCGCTGTTTTCGGCGAGCCGCGCAGCTACGGAGCAGATGTGTCGCTGGAGTTCTGAACGGCCTAGGCGTTCTCGACGCGCTCGCCGATGACGCCGGCCTGCCTGAGCGCTGCGAGTTCCTCTGGCGCCACCCCGAGCAGCCCAGTCAGCACCTCTTCGTTGTGCTGCCCGAGAGTCGGCGCCGGCGTGCGCTGCCGGCAGATCGCTTCCGAGAAGCGGAGCGGAAACTCGGGATAGCGGTGTTCCCCGACCAGCGCACGCGCGAGTCGCCTGTGCATGTTCCTGGCCTCGAGCTGCGGATCGTCCAGGAGCTCCATGGGCTTCAGCACCGCGCCCGAGACGACGCCGAGGCTCTGGAGACGCTCCATCACCTCGCGCTTGCCTTGATTGCGGGTCCACTGCCCGATCGCTTCGTCCAGTGCGTGTTCGTTGCGTTTGCGAGCGCACGCGCTCGCGTATCGCTCATCGTGGATCCATTCGAGCCTGCCGATAACCGCCGCAAGCGCCGCCCACTGCTCCTCTGACTCCACTGAGATGCTCACCCATTCGTCCTCGCCGCGGCAGGGATAAACGTTGTGCGGCGAAAAGACTGGAGGGTGGTTGCCCATGCGCGGCTGCAGCTTTCCGGAAAGCTGGTAGTCGATGATCTCC
>JAVEVD010000086.1:0-12393 GCA_034005205.1 Steroidobacteraceae bacterium
CGGCTGACGCTTCGCCGAAATCTGCATCTGACCGCTCGCCGCCTGCAGCAGATAACAACCCGAGAGACTCAGGCAGGTCAGCAGCAGGAGCAGACGTAGGGCCGGTTGGAAACGTTGGTGCATAGGGAGGCGAAGCGGATAGCGGATAGCGGATAGCGGATAGCGGATAGCGGATAGCGGATAGTCAGAGCATATGTCGCGTTTTTTCTCTTGAAGCTGACCGCGAGGCGACGGTGTCAGGTCATTGGACGCTTAGCTCGTTGGACATTGCCAAAGCGCACTCCCTATGGATCGATGTCCGGCGTCCAAGTACTTGGTAAGACATTACGCCAACCGGAGACAGCCGCAGCCAACCGGCGCAGGGCGCAGCCTGCGCTGTGCCTATCCGCTATCCGCTATCCGCTTCCTTCAGTCCGCTACACTGATCGTATGAAAACCTACCTCGTCGGCGGCGCAGTGCGCGATGAGCTGCTCGGCCTGCCCGTGCACGAGCGCGACTGGGTCGTCGTGGGCGCGCAGCCGGAGCAGCTCCTGGCGCGCGGCTTCCGCCCGGTGGGCCGTGACTTCCCGGTGTTCCTCGACCCGCTCACCAACGAAGAGCACGCGCTGGCGCGCACCGAGCGCAAGACCGGCCCCGGCTATCGCGGCTTCGAAGCCTATTTTTCCCCGGAGGTGACGCTCGAGCAGGACCTCGAGCGGCGCGACCTCACGATCAACGCCATCGCCAAGGATCCTGAGACCGGCGAGATCATCGATCCATTCGATGGGCGACGCGACCTGCAAGAGCGCTGGCTGCGGCACGTTTCGCCGGCGTTCGTCGAGGACCCGGTGCGAGTCCTGCGCGTGGCGCGTTTCGCTGCGCGGTTCAAGCCGCTCGGTTTTCGCGTCGCGCCGGAGACGCTGGCGCTGATGCGCGAAATTGCGGCGCGCGGCGAGTTGGACGCACTGGTCGCCGAACGCACGTGGCAGGAAACCCAGCGCGCGCTCACCACGGCGGCGCCGCAGCAGTTCTTCCTGACGCTGCGTGAAGCAACGGCGTTGCGCGCCGTTTTCCCGGAAGTGGACGCCCTGTTCGGCGTGCCGCAACCCGAGCGATGGCACCCGGAGATCGATTCCGGCGTGCACACCATGATGACGCTCGAGCAGGCGGCCCGGCTGACCGACGATCCGATCGTGCGCTTCGCGGCGCTGGCGCATGATCTGGGCAAGGCGGCCACGCCGCGCAGCGAATGGCCGCGGCACATCGCTCACGAGGAGCGCGGCGTGCCCCTGATCGAGCGGATGTGCGACCGTCTGCGCACGCCGAACGCCTATCGCGAAGTTGCGATCCTCGCTGCGCGTCATCACCTGAAAGTCCATCGCTTTCTGCAACTGCGTCCATCGACCGTGCTCGACCTGCTGGAGAGCACGGATGCGCTGCGCCGCCCGCAACGCTTCGAGCAGTTCATTCTCGCCTGCGAGGCGGATGCGCGCGGCCGCGAAGGAATGGAGGATCAACCCTACCCGCAAGCGGATCTGCTGCGCCGCGCACGCGAAACGGTCGCCGCGGTGACGCTCGAACCCGCGGAACGGGACGGCCTGAGCGGACCGCAAATCGCGCAGCGTCTGCGCGAGCGACGCATCGCCGCGCTCAAAGCGACGCCGCCATGTCGCGCACACTGAATCCCCGCAGGGGATGTTCGTACGAAGCAGCGAGCCCGATTACCTTGAAGCGCTCACCCATCTCCCCCGGCAGCGTCAGCAGCATGGCCTGACGCGCCGACTGCACGCGCGCCGTGATCTCCTCCGCGGACAGCTCGGCGAGCAAGCGCTCGACGCCCGTGCCGATCAGGAAATGCGCCTGCGTCGTGAATCCTGCGACGCTCAGCCCCGCCTCGCTGGCCGCCTCCGCCACGGCGGTGAAGTCCACCCACGCGCCGATATCCTGCACACCGATGTTGATGAGCGGATCGTCGTGGAAGCGGTGCCGGAAGTGACACAGAAGCGTCCCCGCGATGCGCTCGCTGCGATAGTAGTGTCGTCGCGGCAGGCCGTAGTCGATGAACAGCGCAACGCCTTGTTCGAGCGCCGCAGCGAGCCCGCCTATCCAGGGCCCGAGCTGCATGTTCACCTCCGAGGTGTAACCGTCGGGCAGCGGCTCGTCTAGGCTCGCTTCGATCGCGCGCACCGCGGCCTCGAGGGACGCGTCCGCATGCGCCTCTGACCAGTCGAGCCGGCCGAGCTGCCATGTGACGCCCAGCGCGTTGACCTGCCCGCCGCGGATGCGAAAGCGATGCACCGGCAAGGCGTCCAGGACTTCATTCGCCAACACCACCCCGCGGAACGCTGTCGGCCAGCTATCCAGCCATTCGACGCGCCCCAACAGATCCGGGACGCGTTGCGAAAGGAAGGTTCTCTGGCGCTCACGCAGATCCGCGCTCACCTCGAGGATGAAATATCGTTCGGGGAGGCGCCCTTGGGCGGCGAGCTCCAGCAGCACGTCGGAAGCCATGACGCCTGACCCGGCGCCGAGTTCGAGCACCGAGCCGCCCCCCAGGCGCTCGAGCACCTCGCTGCACTGATTGGCTAGGCAGCGGCTGAACAGCGGCGAGATCTCCGGCGCAGTGACGAAATCGCCCGCCGCGCCCAGCTTTACAGCGCCGGCGCTGTAATAGCCGAGACCAGGCTCGTACAGCGCCATCTGCATATAGCGCTCGAAGCTGATCCAGCCGCCGTGCGCTTCGATTTCGTCGCGAATGCGCTCGACCAGGCGGGCACTGTGCTCGGCCTGCTCGGGCGCCAGCGGCGGCAGCTCGTTGACGGCGCTCACCGGCCGCTTACCGCTCGCGCTGCGCGCCTGCAGCGGCGCAGGCGCGGAAGCACGCGATAATCTCGTAACATTCGGGTCCTGGCGGCGCCGGCCGCGAATTTCAGTCGAGCTCGTCTTGCAGTCATCGGGAACATTCCGTACAGGGTGGTCGGACTGCGGCCTTGCGATCTATCGCTTTGGCGGGAGCGTCTGCTCTGAAAACCCTTGCCTTACGATCCTATCCATCTTGTTCGGTCAGCAGCGTCCGGGCTTAATCAGGATTACCTAGGCAGACCACTCAGTTCAGCAAACATGTGCGACATGGATCGAACCACGGCGTTCGCGGGTCGCGCGGCGCTCGTCACCGGCGCCGCCCGCCGCATCGGCGCCGCACTGGCGCGCAGCTTTCATGCGCACGGAGCGAGCGTGCTCGTTCATTGTCACCGTTCCACGCGCGACGCGGAACTGCTGTGCCAGGAGCTCAATCATAAGCGGCCCGATTCGGCGGTCATGGTCAGCGCGGATCTCCTCGATCCTGGTTCGCCCGATCTCATCGTGGAGCGTGCGCTCGCCGCCTTCGGCCGCCTGGACGTGCTGGTGAACAATGCCTCCACGTTTTACCCGACGCCGCTCGGAGAAATCACCGCGACCCACTGGGAGGATCTCATCGGCAGCAACCTGCGAGCGCCGCTTTTTCTGGCGCAGGCGGCCTCGCCGCACTTGCGACGTACGCAAGGATTGATCGTGAACATGATCGACATCCACGCGCAGCGCCCGCTGCCTCAGCACACCGTTTACTCCACCGCCAAGGCGGGACTGGCGATGCTGACGCGCTCGCTCGCCCGCGAGCTGGCGCCGCAGGTGCGCGTCAACGGCGTCGCGCCGGGGCCGGTTCTCTGGCCCGATGGCGGAATCGATGCGCAACTGCAGCAGGAGATCATCTCGAAGACGCTCCTCAAACGCAGCGGAGACCCCGAGGACATCGTGCGCGCCGTGCTCTTTTTCGCCAAGGACGCGCCGTACGTCACAGGCCAGATTCTCGCAGTGGACGGCGGACGCAGCGTCGGCTGGTGATCGCGCGCTGCGGGCGCCGCGTTCTTTGCAGGCCCGCCTGTTGCGCCTGCCCGATGCTCCCGCCAACCGTCAGGGCCCGGCGTTTGCGTCGCGCCATCGAAATTCCTGCAGCGCCGTCATGGGATGCGCATCAGCATCGAACTCGCTCCAAAGCTCACGCATGGTTTTGCGCAAGGTCGGGTGCACGAGTCGCGGGGCCACATCCGCCATGGGTTTGAGCATGTACGCGCGGCGCACCAGATCCGGGCGCGGAAGCGTCAGCCCGGGCTCGCAGCTGACCACGTCTCCATATAGAAGAATATCGATGTCCATGGTGCGCGCCGCCCATTTCGGCGCATCGCGCGGCCGATCGCATTGCATTTCGACCGCCTGCAGCCGCTGGCGCACTTCGCTCGCAGGCAAATCCGTCGAGAACTTCACGACCAGATTCAGAAAATCCTCGCCGGCGAAACCGGCGGCCGGGTTGCGATAAACGGGCGAAACCGTCAATGCGCCGAATTCGGCTTCGAGCAGCCGCAGCGCGCGTTTCAGGCGCTGGGCGGGATCGATGTTGCCGCCCATTGCGGCGTAGACGTCAGGCATGCGGCGCAACCGGCGCCGGTGAATAGTCGGCGCGTCGCCTTTCGATCTCGACGCCCACGTCGCGGGCGCCCCGGATGGCGCCCCGCTTGTTCAAGCGGACTTTCACCCACTCCACACCGAATTCGAGCACCACGAGCTGCGCAATGCGCTCGGCGAGCGTCTCGACGAGCTGGAACTGCGAGTCGCCGACGAACGCCAGCAGCCGCTTGGCCACCTTCTTGTAGTCGACCGTGTCCTCGATGCTGTCGCTGGCCGCGGCGCGGCGTATGTCGGTCGCCATCTCGATGTCGATCACCACCTTCTGCTTGACCCGCCGTTCCCATTCCCAGATCCCGACGACGCAATCGACGCTAAGGGCGCTCAGAAAAATCTTGTCCATCGAGGCTCGAGTGTGTGAGTAAGGCGGCGTCGAGAGAGGGTCAGTTCGCGCGAGCATGTTCGTGACCCGGCGCACGCAGCGAATCGAGCGGCCAGCGCGCGCTTGCGCGGATCACCAGATCGTCGTGCTCGCCGGCGGCCAGACGGCGCCAGCCAGCGTACGCGATCATCGCCGCATTGTCCGTACAGAACTGGGGCTGCGGGTACAGGACGCGCACGCCCTGGCGCCGCCCGAGCGCCTGCAGCGCTTCGCGCAGCCGGGCGTTCGCCCCGACGCCGCCGGCGACCACCAGCGTGGCGAGCCCGCTCTGCTCCATCGCCCGCGCGCACTTCTCGACCAGCGTGTCCACGACGGCCTGCTGGAACTCGGCCGCAACGTCAGCGCGCGTCTGCTCATCGAGCTGCAGGCCGCGCGTGGCGACCACGACCGCGGTCTTCAGGCCGCTGAAGCTGAACTCGAGTCCCGGTCGGTCGAGCATCGGGCGGGGCAAGCGGAAACGCCCCGCCCGGCCATGCTCGGCGATCCGCGCCAGCGCCGGACCTCCCGGATAGGGCAGCCCCAGGAGCTTGGCGGTCTTGTCGAACGCCTCGCCGGCCGCGTCGTCGATCGACGAGCCGATGATCTGGTACTCGCCCAGCGCACGCACTTCGGCGATAAGCGTATGGCCGCCCGAGACGAGCAGAGCGAGGAACGGAAACTCCGGTGGATCGGACTCGAGCATCGGCGCGAGCAGATGCCCTTCCAGGTGATGGACGCCGACTGCCGGCCGATCCCACGCGAAAGCCAGGCTGCGGGCGACCGATGCGCCGACCAGCAGGGCGCCTGCCAGCCCCGGACCGGCCGTGTAGGCGACGCCGTCGATCTGGCCAGGCTCGAGCCCCGCGTCCGCCAGCGCCTGATCGATCAGCGGCAAGAGCTTGCGGACGTGGTCCCGAGAGGCCAGCTCCGGGACGACCCCGCCGTAGGCGGCGTGCAGCGGCGCCTGGCTGTAAAGACGATGCGAGCGCAGACCGGTCTCGCTGTCATACACAGCAGCCGCTGTTTCGTCGCAGGAAGTCTCGATCCCAAGCACTCGCATTACCGCGTACACCTTTTGATTTTCGGACGCCGCCTCATTACACTTGCGCGCTCTCAGCGGCCGGCCGACGGCTTCCGGCGGCCGATTTCCAGGGATTTACAGAGGTTCAGATGCCCAGCGTTCGGGTCCGAGAAAACGAGTATTTCGACGCCGCCCTGCGGCGCTTCAAGCGCGCATGCGAAAAGGCCGGAGTGCTCACCGAGCTGCGGCGCCGCGAATTCTACGAAAAGCCCACCCAGGAACGGAAACGCAAGAAGGCTGCGGCCGTGAAGCGCCACATGAAGCGCATGAGCCGCGATGTGGGCGGCCGCCCGCGGGCGCGCCTGTACTGATTCTCCTCCCGGCCGGCCCCGACAAGGAGCGCCGCCAGGAACGCCGGGACCGCCTCATGCGCTTTCCGGTTTGACTATCAGGGCCGCCGCACGGACGCCGCCGGCCAGCTTGGACTTCTTACTCATCTCACTCAAGGGCAGCCCTCCTCCTCCGCCGCCATGTCCCTGAAAGAGCGCATCAACGAAGACATGAAGGCCGCGATGCGCGCCAGGGACGCCGAGCGGTTGGGCGTGATCCGCATGATCACCGCCGCGATCAAGCAGCGCGAGGTAGACGAGCGCATCACCCTGGATGACGCCCAGGTGCTGGCGGTGCTGGATAAGATGGTCAAGAGCCGCAAGGAATCCGTCGCGCAATTCCGCAGCGGCGGACGCGAAGATCTGGCGGAGAAGGAAAGCCGCGAGATCGAGCTGCTGCAGTCCTATCTGCCCGCCCAGCTCTCGGAAGCCGAGCTCGACGCGCTCATCGCCGACGCCATCGCCCAATCCGGCGCAACCTCCGTCAAGGACATGGGCAAAGCGATGGCGCTCATCAAGCAGCAGGCGCAGGGTCGCGCCGACATGGGCGTAGTGAGCAGCAAGCTGAAAGCCCGACTCGGCGGCTGACGTTCCACGATTGCGCCCCCGCGCCAGACAGGCGGAAGGCCGCCGCGGCGCCCTGACTCACAGCTGACCGCTTTCATCGGTGGGCTTTCATATGTGGGATGGCGGCGCTTCCGGTTCCGATGTTCTGACCAACCGCTATACGCTGTACGCTATCCGCTTCTTTCATACTGCTAGTGCGGCGCTGGCGCGCGGCCTATTCTTCACCGCATTGCCCGCGGGTGAACCGCAGCCGTGTCAGGACGCATTCCCCAACACTTCATCGACGAGCTGATCGCGCGCGCCGACCTGGTGGAGTTGATCGGCGCACGCGTGCCGCTGAAGAAGCAAGGCAAGGAATACAAGGCGTGCTGCCCGTTCCATGGCGAGAAGACGCCTTCCTTCACGGTCGTCCCGGACAAGCAGTTCTATCACTGCTTCGGCTGCGGCGCTCACGGCACGGCGCTCGGGTTCCTCATGGAGCACGATCACCTCAGCTTCGTCGAGGCGGTCGAGGATCTCGCTGCTCGTCTGGGGATGGAGGTTCCACGCGAACACCAGCAACCGGCGCGGCCATCGCGCGCGGAGGGGTTGTTCCAGACGCTCGAACAGGCGGCGGAGTTCTATCGCCATGAGCTGAAGCGCTCCGCGCGCGCCCGCGAATACCTCAAAGCGCGCGGCCTGACGGGCGAGACGGCGGCCCGCTTCGCGCTGGGCTATGCGCCCGACGCCTGGGACGCCCTGCTGCGGCAGTTCGGGGCAGGTGAAGCGCAGCGCACGCGCCTCCTGGAGGCCGGCCTGCTCATCGAGCGGGAGCGCAAACCCGACGTCTCCCCCGGATACTACGACCGGTTTCGCGACCGTGTGATGTTCCCCATCCGTGATGCGCGCGGCCGCCCGCTCGGCTTTGGGGGACGCGTGCTCGACAAAGGCGAGCCGAAGTACCTGAACTCGCCGGAAACCGAGCTCTTTCACAAGGGCCGGGAGCTTTACGGCCTCTACGAGGCCCGGCAGAGCTCGCGAACCCTGAATCGGCTGCTGGTCGTTGAAGGCTACATGGATGTCGTGCGCCTGCATCAGGCCGGAATCACTTGCGCCGTCGCGACGCTCGGCACGGCCACGACCCCCGATCACCTCGTGCGCATCTTCAGGATCTGCAACGAGCTGACCTTCTGTTTCGACGGCGACCGCGCGGGCCGCGCGGCGGCTTGGCGGGCGCTCGAGAATTCTCTCAGCCAGGTGCGCGAAGGTCGTCAGATCCGCTTCCTGTTCCTGCCGGACGGCCACGATCCGGACTCGCTGGTGGGCGCGCAGGGTCGCGAGGCCTTCGAGTCCCGCATGGCGCACGCCACGCCGCTGTCCGAGTACTTCATCAGCCACCTGAGCGCCCAGGTGGACCTCGACACCGTCGACGGGCGCGCCCGCCTTGGGGCGCTGGCCCGCCCCTTGATCGAGCGCATCCCGGCAGGCATTTACCGTGAGCTGCTCGCCGAGGAAGTGGCCCGGATCGTACGGCTGCCGGCTCATCGAATGGGCATCGCCGCCGCGCCGGAGCCCCGAGCGGCCTCGCGCGAGCCGGCCGGCCGTCGCGGGCCCCCGGTCGTAGCGCGCCGCAACCTGGTCCGCCAGTCCGTGCATTTACTGGTGCACTATCCGGAAATTGCCGACAAAGTCAGAAATGTGAGCGCACTCGCTAATGTAGATCGCCCTGGAGTCGCCTTACTGACTGAGCTGATCTCTCAGCTGCAGGATCAACCGTGCGCCAGCACCGGCGCGCTGCTTGAACGATGGCGTGGTCGCCCCGAACTTGAGCATCTAGCCAAGCTGGCAAGCCTCGAGTGCCTGATCCCGGACGCGGCGGGCGCTGCGCGAGAATTGGCCGACGGGTTGCAACAGTTGCTCGAGGAAGGAGCCATGGCGCGCCGCGAGCAGTTATTGGGCAAGCACAGCCGCGCCGGCCTGACGGACGCCGAAAAGGCCGAGCTCCAAGCCCTGTTGCAGTCGCGAGGCGCCCGGGCGCCCGACCGCGACGGCAGAACTTGAGTCCTGTTGGATGCGTCCAACGTTTGGTGTGCGCTGCGACGCGCGGCCCCCCGACAGCAGGGCCGCTGGAGCGTAGCAAAGAGCGCGCCGTTTGCTGGCGCGCCCCGGTTGATCGACGTAAACTGCGCGGTCTTTTTTAGCCCGCCCCTGTGATTTGAACCCCTGAGGGCCCTGAACTTGAGCAAAACCTTGGCCGCAAAGAAGGAACCGGCGCAACTCGCCGACGAGCGTCAGTCGCAGCTGAAGCTCCTGATCGCCCGTGGCAAGGAACAGGGGTTTCTCACCTATGTCGAGGTGAACGACCACCTGCCGAGCGAGATCGTCGATCCGGAGCAGATCGAAGACATCGTCAACATGATCAACGACATGGGCATTCCGGTGTACGAGAAGGCGCCGGAATCCGAAGCCCTGTTGCTGACCGAGCCGGTGGTCGCCGACGAGGAAGCCGCCGAAGAGGCCGCCGCGGCGCTCGCCACGGTGGACGCCGAATTCGGCCGAACCACCGACCCGGTGCGCATGTACATGCGCGAGATGGGCACCGTGGAGCTGCTCACGCGCGAGGGCGAAATCCGCATCGCGAAGCGCATCGAGGAAGGCCTGGATGCGGTGCGCCTGGCGCTCTCCAGCTATCCCCTCACCTATACGTACATGCTGAATCAGTACGAACAGGTGAAGGCCGGTCAGGGCCGCCTGGTGGACATCATCGTCGGCTTCATCGACCCGAACGCGCCCGACGAGATCGCCGCCCCTGTCAATCCCAAGCTCGCCGCCGCCCAGGCCGAGGAGTCGGAGGAAGACGAGGAGAGCGAGGGCTCGGAGGAGGAGACGCTCGAGACGGGTCCGGATCCGGAAGAGGCGGCGCGCCGCTTCGCCTCGATCGCCAAGCTCCACCAACAGACCACCAAAGCGCTGAGCGAGAAGGGCTCCAAGGATCCCAAGACGCAGAAGCTGCGCAAGAAGCTCGCCGGCGAGTTCATGGAGCTGAAGCTCGCGCCGAAGATGTTCGATGCGCTGATAGCGCAACTGCGCGAGGGCGTCGCCGAGATCCGCAATCTCGAGAAGCAAGTGATGATGCTGTGCGTGCGCGATGCAGGCATGCCGCGCAAGGACTTCATCACTACGTTCCCGAAGAACGAGACCAACCTCAAGTGGCTCGACAAGCACATTCGCGCCAAGCGCAAGCATTCCGCCGCGCTCGCCCGTCTGCGCGACGACATCGAGAAGGCGCAGAAGAAGCTGCAGGCGTTCGAAGAACGCGCGCACCTGACGATCGCGGAAGTGAAGGAGATCAACCGCGAGGTGGCGGTGGGCGAGGCCAAGGCGCGCCGCGCGAAGAAGGAGATGGTCGAGGCGAACCTGCGCCTGGTGATCTCCATCGCCAAGAAGTACACCAACCGCGGGCTGCAGTTCCTGGATCTGATCCAGGAAGGCAACATCGGCCTGATGAAGGCGGTCGACAAGTTCGAATATCGTCGCGGCTACAAGTTCTCCACGTACGCCACGTGGTGGATCCGCCAGGCGATCACGCGTTCGATCGCTGATCAGGCGCGCACTATCCGCATCCCGGTGCACATGATCGAGACGATCAACAAGCTGAACCGCATCTCGCGGCAGATGCTGCAGGAGATGGGTCGCGAACCCACGCCGGAGGAACTGGCGGTGCGCATGGAGATGCCGGAGGACAAGGTGCGCCGCGTGCTGAAGATCGCCAAGGAGCCGATCTCCATGGAGACCCCGATCGGCGACGACGAGGATTCGCATCTGGGCGATTTCATCGAAGACACTTCGGTCGACTCGCCGATCGATTCCGCGACCATGGAGTCGCTGCGCGAGACCACGCACTCGGTGCTCGCCGGCCTCACGCCGCGGGAAGCCAAGGTGCTGCGTATGCGCTTCGGCATCGATATGAACACCGACCATACGCTGGAAGAGGTCGGCAAGCAGTTCGACGTCACGCGTGAGCGCATCCGCCAAATCGAGGCGAAAGCGTTGCGCAAGCTTCGTCATCCCAGCCGCAGCGAGCAACTGCGCAGTTTTCTGATGGATGATTGAAGCCCCTGGCGACCGGGGAGCTTGCAGTAGATTGAAGGCCGGCGGTGAAAATCGCCGGCCTTCTTACTTTGCGCGTCTTGCGGTCTCGTTCATGCAACTACAGGCGGCGGCGAGTTCGACGGACGCCGCAGCTCTTCGATCAGTCGCACTAGCCTCTGATCACTGGAGACCGGGGATCAACGGATAATGCTGCGGCAGCAGCCAGCTGAACGCGAGCCACATGATGATCGTCAGCGGCACGCCCACTTTGAGGAAGTCGCGGAAGCTGTAGCCGCCTGCGCTGTAGACGAGCAGATTGCAGTTGTCCGCCAGCGGCGTGGCGTAACCCATGTTCACGCCGAACATCACCGCAAGAACGAACGGCTCGGCAGGCAGGCCGAGCTGGCGCGCAAGCTCGATGGCGATCGGCGTGCCGATCACGGCGGCCGCGCTGTTCGAGATCACGTTGCTGAGCGCCGCCATGAACAGAATCGTCGCGCTCAGCATGACCGCCGGCGTCAGGCTGCCGCTCGCGGCCACCAGGAGCTGTGCGATGAAAGCCGCGGCCCCGGTGGTCACGAGCGCAAAGCTCAGCGCCAGCGCAGCGACCGTGAGCAGGATCATCGAGGAATCCAGCGCACGGGTCGCATCGCGCCACTTGAGGCATCCGGTCGAAACCATCAGCAGCACGCCGCAAATGGCGGCGATCGCAATCGGCGCGATGCGCAGCGACGCGGCCACGATCACCCCGGCCATGATGAGCAACGCCAGCGGCGCTTTCGATGTCAGTGGGACGTTGCTGGTCGCATCGAGCACCATGAGGTCACTGCGCCTCTTGAGGGCCTCCACCTGCTCGGCCGGCCCCTGCACCAGCAGGACGTCGCCCACCCCTAGCGGCACATCGCGCAGCGGCGTTTTTTCACCGAGCGCGCCCTCGTCTCCCGGACGGTGGATGGCGAGCGGAATGAGCTGGTAGCGCCAGTCGAAGTTCGCCTGCGCAAGGGTGCGGTCGCGCAGCGGCGAGGCGGGCGTCAACACCAGCTCGGCGGTCTGCTGATCCTTGGCGGTAAGCGGGTGCTCGGCGTCGACAGGCGCGTCGCCCGAGAACAGCTTGGCGCGCAACACGCGCGCGAACTCCATCAGCCGCTCTGGCGTATCACGCACCACGAGCTGATCGCCCGGTCGCAAGGCGAGATCCGGCAGCGGGGAGATGGACAGGCCTGGCGTGCGCAGCACGGCGTGCACCGTCATCGCCTTGCCGGTGCGTTTCTTGACGTCGGCGATCGTGTCCAGCTCGCTCTCCTCCGTCAGGCGCAGCTGCGCCTCGAAAATGCGCGGCGAGGCCCCAACGAATTGCGGTTGCTTGTCGGGCAGCAACCGCGGGGCGATGAGCCACAGGTACAGCACGCCAGGCACGGCGGCGGTCGCGGCCAGACCGATGAAATCGAACATGTGGAAGCGCTCGACGCCGTACGCTGCGGCGGTGCCGAGCACCAGCAGGTTG
>JAVEVD010000087.1:0-12328 GCA_034005205.1 Steroidobacteraceae bacterium
GCGTGAACTCATCGGTATGGCACACGCCCGTGGCCTTGATCTCCACCAGCACCTCGCCGTCCTTCGGACCGTCCAGTTCGACGGTCGTCACTTCCAACGGCTTGCCGGCCTCGTAAGCGACAGCGGCGCGGGTTTTCATGGCGTGCGCATCTCTCGAAGAAAGAGAACGACGCGATTGTGGCTTCTATGGTGCGAGCGCGCCAGTCGTAGACTCCACCGTGCAACGCACCGAGCCTCGGGGTCCGACGCGTTTGCTGCAGTCGGATGAGCAGACGCGTTATGCTCGGCGACAGACTGAATTCGGGGAAAAACCATGCCGACGGGATCGTGTCTTTGCGGCGCACTGCGCTATGAAATTTCTCCGCCCTATCAGTGGATGGCTCACTGTCATTGTTCCATGTGTCGAAAGCACACTGGTGCGCTGTATGACGCGTCCATCGGCTTGCCCGCCGAAGGTTTCCGCTGGCTCACGCCGCCCGCAACGCTGGTGCGTCGCAAGGCTTCGACGGAGGCGAACTTCGCGCGCGGATTCTGTTCACGGTGCGGATCGGTCGCGCCGACGGTTGATGACGATGGCGGCATGTTCTACGTTCCGGCCGGGCAGCTCGAGGACGATCCAGGGTTGCGACCGCAAATGCATATCTTCGTTGGATCGAAGTCGCCGAGCTGCACGATCACCGACGCACTGCCGCAACACGAACACTACCCGCCCGGCGTCAACCTGCCTGTCGCGCAACGCGAGTCGCCCGCCAGCGCAGCGGGCGTCGTGCAGGGAAGTTGCTTGTGCGGGCGGGTTGCATTCGAGCTCAGCAAATCGCCGCGACGCATGGTCAACTGCCATTGCTCCAGATGCCGCCGTAGCCGTGGGAGCGCGTACGCCACGAACGTCTTCGTAAACCTGGAAGACCTGCACTGGACGCGCGGCGCCGAGCAAGCGCGCGTCTACCGGGTCCCGGACGCACGGGCGTTCGCCACGAGCTTTTGTGTGGATTGCGGCGGACTGCTGCCCTGCGCGTTCGAAAAGATCGGCAAGTACCTCGTCCCGGTGGGCGCTCTCGACACACCGCTCGCTTTGACGCCGGGCGCGCACATTCACGTAGCGTCGAAAGCCCCGTGGTTCGAATTCAGCGACGACCTGCCGCGTTACGAAGCGTCGCCGCCGCGTGAGCGGCTGCTGGAGGTGATGTTCGGCGATTGAGTCGCCCTTGAGCCAAACCCGAAGACGGGCGTGAGTGGGATCGTAAATCCGCTGATGGCCCGGTAGGCGACGGCGACGTTGAATCGAACTCAGAGACGGGCGGGAGAATGGATCTGTCCGCGAACTGCGCTACTCGTGCCGCAAGGCCTCGATCGGATCCAGCCGCGCGGCGCGACGCGCCGGGAAGAAACCGAACACCACGCCCACCGCCGCCGAGAAGGTGAAGGAGATCAGGACGATCAAGGGATTCGGCACGAACGGCATGTTGAACATGCTCGTGGCGAGCGCGCCGGCGCTGAGCCCGAGAATGACGCCAATGACGCCGCCGAGCGTCGCTAGCGTGACCGCCTCGACGAGGAACTGCAGCAACACATCGCGAGCCAACGCCCCGACAGCCAAGCGCGTGCCGATTTCCCGCGTCCGCTCGGTCACCGATACGAGCATGATGTTCATGATGCCGACCCCGCCGACCACCAGGCTCACCGCCGCGACGGCGCCGAGCAACGCCGTGAGCACACGCGTCGAGCTCGTGAGAGCGCTGCTGATCTCCTTCATGTCGCGCACGTTGAAGTCGTCTTCGCCGCCGCGGATCTTGCGGCGCTCGCGCAGCAGCCGCTCGATGTCCGCCTGCACTTTCTCGGTCGACACGCCGTCGCGCGCCGAAACCAGTATCGCGTTCACGTCCGAGTTGCCGACCAGGCGTCGTTGCAGCGTGCGCAGCGGAATGAGGACGATGTCGTCCTGGTCCTGGCCGAACCCGGACTGTCCCTTCGCCGACAGTACGCCGATCACCTGACAAGACAATTTCTGCAGACGGATATTGGCGCCGATCGGATCCTGCGCGCCGAACAGCTCCTTGCGCACGGACTCGCCGAGCAGACACACGGCCGCGCCCGCGCGTATTTCGGAATCAGAGAAATTGCGTCCGCTCGCGAGCGGCCAGTCGCGCACCTCGAGGAACTTGTCGCTGGTGCCGGTCACCTGCGTATTCCAGTTCGCATTGCCATAGATCGCCTGCGCCATGGTGTTCGCGCTGGGCGCCACGGCGCGCGCGCCGAGGATCTCGTTCTCTATCGCTGCAACGTCATCCAGCGTGAACGGCGGCGCCGAAGAGCGCGCGCCGCCGCCCCGGCTAAATCCCTGACCGCGATATACCTGGAGCAGATTCGTGCCGAGCTTCTGAATGTCCGCCTGCACCTGGGCCGTGGCGCCTTCACCGATGGTCACCATGGTGATGACGGCGGCGACGCCGATCACTATGCCGAGAATCGTCAGCGAGGAGCGCAGCACGTTGCGGCGGATCTCGCGCAACGCAAGCAGCAATGCGTTAAGGAACATCGGCGCTCTCCGCGATCTGCGGCTCGTTGGCCGTGTCGCTCTCGATCAACCCGTCGCGAAATCGCACGATGCGGCGCGTCCAGGCGGCAATGTCAGGCTCATGCGTGACCATGGCGATGGTGATGCCGCGCTGGCGATTGAGCGTGGTGAGCAGCTTCATGATCTCGGTGCTGGTCGCGCTGTCGAGATTGCCGGTGGGCTCATCGGCGAACAACACGCGCGGCTCGGTGACGATCGCCCGTGCAATCGCCACGCGTTGCTGCTGACCGCCCGAGAGCTGACTCGGCGCGTGCGACTCGCGGCCCACGAGCCCGACTTCCTGCAGCGCCCGCCGGGCGCGCGCATGCCGCTCGGCCGTCGGGATGCGGCGGTAGATCAGCGGCAGCTCGACGTTCTCCAGCGCGGTCGTCCTGCTGAGCAGGTTGAAGCCCTGGAAGACGAAGCCCATATACATGCGCCTGAGGAGCGCGCGCTGGTCGGAGTTCATGCGACCGACCTCGGCGCCGCAGAACAGGTAACGGCCCGATGTCGGCGTATCCAGGCAACCAAGGATGTTCATGCACGTCGACTTGCCCGAGCCGCTCGGTCCCATCACCGCGACGAACTCGCCCGAGTCGATACGCAGATCCACGCCGCCCAGCGCCCGGACTTGCGCCTCGCCTTCACCGTAGATCTTGGTGACTCGCGACAGCTCGATCAGCGGTGCGCGAGCTTTGGGCATGCCGGTCACGGCTTGGCGGCCTGGGCGTCGACGATCACTTTCACGCCTGGCTCGAGCTTGCGCTTGAGCGCCCTTTCGAGCTCTTCGGTTCCGGCCATCGGACCGGCCAGTTCCGCGGACACGCTTTGCGGGTCCAGATCGAGCACCTGCGTGAAACGCCCGTCACTGACGCCCGGCCTGAACAGAACCGGCGCCGGTTTGCCGTTCTCCAGCAAGTACGCGCGGCCGATGAGCTGAGCGCCGTTGCGCCGTGCGCCGGGACGGCGCATCGGCATCCGCGGCATGAGCGCCGACAACGGACCGCCCTGCTGTGCAGAAGGCTCCTCGGCGGGCGGCGGTGTGAACCGAAGCGCCGCGTTCGGAATCAACACGGCGTCCGCGACGCCTTCGGTGATGATTTGCGCCGTGGCGGTCATGCCGGGACGCAGCAACAGATCCGAGTTGTCGACTTCCAGCACGGTTTCGTACGTGACCACGCCGGTGGACGTGGCGCTCGCTGGGCCGCTCGATGCGGAATCCTGCATGCTCTTGGACGCGAAGTGCACTCGAGTGATGTGCGCCTCGAAGGAGCGGTTCGGATAGGCGTCCACCGTGAACGTCGCCTGCTGTCCGACCTGCACGGCGCCCACATCAGCCTCGTCGACCGCAACGCGAAGCTCCATCTTGCGCAGGTCTTCGGCAAGCGTGAACAAAGTAGTCACCTGAAGAGAGGCCGCCACCGTCTGACCTGGCTCGACCGCACGCACCAGCACCACGCCATTGATGGGCGAGCGGATCTCCGCCTTGCCAAGATCGATGCGGGCGGCCTCGAGGTTGGCGCGCGCCTGCGCCACCGCTGCGCGGGCCGCAGCCGCGTCGCCCTCGGCGCGTGCGAGCGTCGCCTCCGCAACGTCCAGATCCTGTTGTGACGGCAACTTGCCGCCGCTGAGCTCGCGCACCCTGCGCAGCCGCTCCAGATTGGCCCGAGCCTCCTTCACGCTCGCGTCGCTCTGCACGACGCGCGCCTCCGCGGAGGCGAGCGAGCTTTCCGCTTGCAGCACCTGCGCGCTGAGCCGCGTCGTGTCCAGCACCGCGAGGACCTGCCCCTTCTGCACCTGATCGTTCACATCCACGTTGACGGTGCGAATGGCGCCTGACAGCTCACTGCCGATGTCGACCTGGTTGCGCGGCTCGAGACTGCCGGTGGCGCTCACCGTCACGGTGAGCGCGCCGCGTGTGACGTCCTGGGTGACATAGATCGTGCGCCCTTGGCCGTCGCGCCCGAAGAAATACCAGGTCGCGATGAGCGCCGCCGCCGCGAGCGCCGCCCACGTGATCCAGCGGCGCCATCGGCCGCCGGCGCCCGAATAAAGCTGGGCGAGCGTCTGCTCCACATCCGAGGCCTGCTTAATTTCCGTATCCATGAGTCATGCGCTCTCTTCGTACACCGACCAGCCGCCGCCCAGCGCCTTGTACAGCCGGATAAGATTCGCGACCAGCTCGCCCTGACTCACCGCGAGAGAGTCCTCGACCGTGATCAGCTGTCGGTCGGAAGTCACCACGGTCTGAAAGTCGACCAGCCCCGAGTTGTATTGGACCAGCGCCAGCTCCGCCGCACGGCGCGCGCTGGCGGCGGCCTCGAGCAACGCTGCATGGCGGTGCTGCTCGTTTACCCAAGCGACCAGAGCATTGTCGACTTCTTCGTAGGCCGCGAGCACGACCGCCTCGTACGACTTGAGCGCCTGTTCCAGCAACGCATTCTGGACATCCACATTGCGGCGCAGCGCCCCGCCGCGAAACAGCGGCATGGTCAGGGAAGCCGCCAGGCGCTCGCTGCGTACGCCGTCCAGCACATCGCTGGCGGACAAGGACTGCAGCGTGATCGCGCCCGATAGCGACAGGCTCGGATAGAGCGCCGCAGTCGCCACGCCGACCTGCGCCGTCTGGGCGGCCAGGCGGCGCTCGGCGGCGCGAATGTCCGGACGACGCCGCAGCACGTCTGCGGGCACGCCGGCCACGATCTCGAGCGGGGCGGTGGGAATGGCGCGAGGCTTGGCCAGCAGCTCAGTGAGCGTCCCCGGCGGCTCGCCGGTGAGGACCGCGAGCCGGTTCATCGCCTGGGCGAGGCTCGACTCGAGCGCGGGAATCTGCGCGCGCGTCTGATCGTAGCTGGCGCTCGCCTGCTCTACGTCGAGCACGCTGGCGAGCCCCGCCTCGGCGCGCCAGCGGGCGATCTCCAGGGACTGGCGCTGCGTTTCCAGGTTGCGTTGCGCATAGGCCAGCCGGGTCTGGGCGGTGCGCACATCGGTGTAACCGAGCGCCACGTCCCCGAGCAGCGTGATGAGCGCATCGCGCAGATCCGCCTCGCTTGCCTGAAGCTGCGCGTCAGCCGCCTCGAACGCGCGGCGCTTGCCGCCGAACAGATCCAGCTCCCAGAGCGAATCGAAGCCCGCCGCGTAGACGGCGTCGCCGCTCGATCCGCTCACAGGGGCGTCCGGATCGTTCAGCGGGACGCCCAGGCGACCGTCCGATTCGCTGCGGCTCGCACCCGCCGAGGCGCCGATAGTGGGATAAAACCCCGCGGCGGATACGCCGCGGCGCGCGCGCGCCTCGACCACCCGGGCGCGGACCTGCGCCACCGTCTTGTTGCCGGCCAGCGCGCGTTCGATGAGCTCATTGAGCATCGGGTCGTCGAGCGTCGTCCACCACGCCGCCAGGGAAGGCGCGTCCGGGGACTCGATGCGCACGCCGGCCGACGGCAGTGAACGCCACTCATCCAAAGTCGGCGTCTGCGGCGGCCGGTAGTCGGGGCCCACCGCGCAGGCGCCGAGCAACGCACCAAGCGCGACGGCGAGGAACGCCGTCCGAGCGGCGCCTGCAGGGCGAGTTGTTGAGGCGAAAGCTGAAACGGCGCGCGATTCGCACGCATGAATGCGCGGCTCGCGCTCGAGAACAGGCAAAGAAGCACCTCCGGGGCGACGGCTCACCACACGAGACCTGCATGAGAGCGCAGCGAGCGTGCAAAAGTTCGATGTTCGCGGCGTTCAGGATAGGTCATTGTCGAACGAGGGCGAGCATTGCTTTCGTCTCCGGGCGCGGCGGCCAGGCTTGGCGACGGTCGTGCGTCCGCTGCGCTTGACGAACTGTGAGCGGATGCGAACCAGTCGCGATACGTCATCAACGCACGATCGCCGGCCCCGTTGACGCGGCCGTTCTGATCCGGACGCGCCGGCGCGGTTTCATCGTCTACGGAATCTCTGATTACTCTATTTCTGTGATCTTCTGTGATCTCGAGTAACCGGACAGTTCGGCGAGGTATTCGTATTCAGGTTGTCCGGGCGGTGGTCGCATGCGCCGGCGGGGCGCCGCCTTGGCCTGGCTGGCGCCCCGTTGCGGTACAAGATGAGGCGACGCTTCCTCGTGTTCGGTGACCGCTCACCCTTCACGCGACCGGCTGGGCGCCTTTGCGGGCCGATCCGACGCGGGTCGCGATCCCGCCGACCGCAACCTCGCCGCCCAACTGCGCCGCGCGCAGCCGCGGCACGATCATTGGCACTCGCTTGCGATAGTTCTCGTAATCCGCACCGTGCGCCGCCACGAGGTCGCGCTCTTCCAGGAAGATGCCGATGAAGATGTACGCCGTGGTGGCGATGGCGAACACCAGATGCGCCGCGCTCATGTGCGGCGTGGCCCAGAAAACGATCAGCCAGCCGACATACAGCGGATGGCGCACATGCTTGTACGGGCCGGGCGTGACGAACTTCAGCTCCGTGTATCGCTCGCCGCGCAGGAACAGCCAAACCTGCCGCAACCCGAACAGATCGAAGTGATTGATTAGGAACGTGGTGAACAACACCAGCGCCCAGCCGAAGGCGTACAGGCTGTACAGCGCTGCCTGACCGATCGTCGAGTCCACAGACCAAATCTGCCCTCCGATCGGCTGCCAGAGTGCAAACAGAGCGATCAGCGCCAGGCTCGACGCCAGCGTGTACGTGCTGCGCTCCGCAGCTCGCGGAATGATGCGCGTCCACATGCGCTTGAACGCTGGCCGCGCCATCACGCTGTGCTGCACAGCAAACAAGCCGAGCAGTCCGAGATTGATCGCCAGAGCCGCGCCAAGCGGCGTCGTGGGCGCGCCGTCGAGGCGGGTAGGCGTAAGAAATCCGCCGATGAAACCGATCGCGTAAAGGAAGGTCGCGAAGAACACGGCGTAGCAGACCACGCCGTACACGAACACAGTGATGCGCTTGACCATTACATTCTCCCGTTGACGTTTGGCTTACATGCGTATGGCGGGCGGCCGCTCGTCGGCCAGAGCCGCGAACGCGGACGCGTTGGGGCGATCAGCGCCAGGATGGACGGTCGTCGGATTCACCAGCGCGAGCAGCAATGCGAGCGTCACCAGCGCCGACAGACTCAGGATCACCGCGTCCAGCGCGCCAACCAGCTTCGAGTGAAATTTCATGGGGTCGTCCTCCAGAGCGTTGAAAGCCAAACCTTTGAAGCCCGCCAGACGCACGGCGGGACCGCCGCGGCGCCGCTCAGGGCGCCGGGAAGCCGCGGCGCCGTCTGGTCTCGGCGGGGCGCACTGTGGCGTGAGTTCGTGAGGCCACGGTGAACGCGGCCGTGAAGAAGCCGTGAACGGACCGGGAATCGGGAACGGGAGGGTTCATTTCTCCGGCGAGCGCGCATGCATCCGCTCGGAGGCCAGGAAAGAAGAAAGAGTGACCGGTCTGGTTGCAACGCACCGCACTGTGCTGCTAGATTCCGGGCCATGCGTACCAGCCAGCACATCTTCGCTTCGCCCCTTCGCGGCAGCGGGCTGCTGTGTGCGCGCCTGCACCTGCGTCGCTAAGACGCAGACACCTCGCCTCCACGCCAGGGACTGGCGCTCCAAATCGTCTTGCAGTAATTATCCAGCCGCTCGCTGCGTCGCAGGCATTGCGCCCTAGCGTCCGCGCAGGCGGTTGGGAACCACAGGAACGCAGCTCATGCTCGAGGATCCAGCGAACAAATACCGGCCTTTCCCCCCTGTCGCCCTGCGCGACCGCACCTGGCCTGATCGCGTCATTTCCCAGGCCCCGGTGTGGTGCAGCGTGGATCTGCGCGACGGCAACCAGGCGTTGATCGAGCCCATGGACGCCGCCCGCAAGCGGCGGATGTTCGATCTGCTGGTCAAGACTGGCTTCAAAGAGATCGAGGTCGGCTTTCCGGCGGCCTCACAGACCGACTTCGACTTCGTTCGCGAGCTGATCGACAGCGGGTCGATCCCCGACGATGTGACCATACAGGTGCTTACGCAGGCGCGCCCGGAGCTGATCGAGCGCACCTTTGAGGCGTTGCGCGGGGCGCGACGCGTCATCGTG
The DNA here is from genome assembly GCA_034005205.1 of Steroidobacteraceae bacterium. Classification (GTDB taxonomy): domain Bacteria; phylum Pseudomonadota; class Gammaproteobacteria; order Steroidobacterales; family Steroidobacteraceae; genus Steroidobacter. The sequence continues at coordinate 8,603 of JAVEVD010000087.1, forward strand.
CATCTGTACAACTCCACCTCGACCGTGCAGCGCCGCGTCGTTTTCGGCCTTGACCGCCCGGGCATCATCGACATCGCGGTGAGAAGCGCGCACGTGGTGCGCGACCTGGCGGCCCAGAACCCCGCAACGGAGTGGATCTTCCAGTACAGCCCGGAGAGCTTTACGGGCACGGAGCTCGATTTCGCAGTGGAGATCTGTGACGCGGTTACGGAAGTCTGGCGGCCGACGCCCGAACGCAAGGTGATTTTGAACTTGCCGGCCACCGTCGAGATGGCGACCCCGAACGTCTACGCCGACCAGATCGAATGGTTCGCGCGCCACGTCGCACGTCGGGATTCGGTCGTGCTGTCGGTGCATCCGCACAACGATCGCGGCACGGCGGTGGCGGCGGCGGAGCTGGCCGTGATGGCGGGGGCGGACCGCGTCGAGGGCACTCTGTTCGGCAACGGCGAGCGCACCGGCAACGTGGACATAGTGACGCTGTCGCTCAATCTCTACACGCAGGGCGTTCACCCCGGCCTCGACTTCTCGAACATCAACGAGGCGGCGCGCTGCGTCGAGCACTGCAATCAGCTTCCGATTCATCCGCGTCACCCGTATGTCGGCGACCTGGTGTTCACGGCTTTCTCCGGCTCACATCAGGACGCGATCAAGAAGGGCTTCGCGGCGCGGCGCCCGGAGGATTTGTGGGAGGTGCCTTATCTGCCGATCGATCCGCGCGACGTCGGCCGGACGTACGAATCGGTGATCCGCGTCAACAGTCAGTCCGGCAAGGGCGGCATCGCCTATCTGCTGGAGCGCGATTACGACCTCACCATGCCGCGGCGCCTGCAGATCGAGTTCAGTCAGGTGGTGCAGGCCGTCACTGATGCGACCGGCAAGGAGCTGAGCTCCGCGGAGATCTGGTCGCTGTTCCAGCGGGAGTATCTGGAGCAGGACGGTCCGTACGTGTACGGCGGCCACCAGTTGTCACATTCGCGTGATCGCGAAGAAATCGAACGGCTCGTCCTGAAGCTCAAGCGCCACGGTCAGGGCGCGTTGCTGCACGGCGAGGGCAACGGACCGATCGACGCCGTCGTGAACGCCCTCGGTCTGCGCTTCGACGTGCTGTCCTATGAGGAGCATTCGATCGGGACGGGCAGCAACGCACGTGCAGTGGCGTTCGTGGAGATCACGACGCCCGCCCGCGCCACTCTGTTCGGCGTAGGGATGCACGCGAACATCGTGACCGCCTCGCTGCTGGCGGTGCTGAGTGCAGTGAACCGCGCGCTCGGGCGCGGGCTGCTCGACGACTCGATCGAGGCTGCGGGCGGCTGACACAGCGGTGCGCGTCAGGCCGACGAGTCGGCCTGACGCCTCCATGGCGCAACAGCAGGATCAGCCGGCGATGTACCGCTCGAGCTGATCGATGGTCTGCTGCTGCTCTTCGATGACCGCTTTGACGAGATCGCCGATCGATACGATTCCGGTCAGTCGTCCATTCTCGACCACGGGCAGGTGGCGGATGCGCCGCTCCGTCATGATTTCCATGCAGTGATGCACCGTCTCGTCAGCGCTTACGGTGACGACCGGAGAGCTCATGACTTCCCCGACAGATGTGTCGGCGCTCGAGCGGCCCCGCAGGATCACCTTGCGGGCGTAGTCGCGTTCCGAAACGATGCCGACCAGCTCGCCGTCGCTCACGACTGGCAGTGCGCCGATGTGCTCAATGGCCATCGTCCGGATCGCCTCGAAGACCGGCTCGTCCGGACCGATCGTCCAGACCTTAGAACCTTTGGCGGCAAGCAGGTGTTTGACACGTAGCATTAGTGGACCTCCACAATGGAACTCACCGCAACGCGCCGGTGATTTCAATCAGGATATTCCGCGGAGCTGAAAGCCGCCCGGCGCAGGCGGCGCTCAGTCCTAATGGCGGTCGCCCCGCCATGCATTCGGAACGCAACACGTTTCGGATGAGAGCGGCGCCTCAGCTACGCCGTCGCGAAGAAAGCCCCTTGAGGTGTTTGTCCAGAAACTTCACGTAGGCCTCGGAAGCCTGAATGCGATTCTCCCGCTTGGTGAAACCGTGGCCTTCGTCGGAGAACAGCACGTACTCCACGGGCACGCCGTTGGCGCGCACCGCCTTGACGATCTCGTCGCTTTCAACCTGCAACACGCGGGGATCGTTGGCGCCCTGCACCACGAGCAACGGCGCGCGTATGTTGTTCGCATGAAAAAGCGGCGAGATCTTCCGATGTCGCTCGCCGTCGGCAGCCGGATCGCCCATCTCGTCGTACAGCGCCTCCTTGAACGACTCCCACCACGGCGGGATGCTCGTAAGCGTGCGCACCCAGTTCATCACGCCAAAGATGTCGATTCCGACATCGAACACTTCGGGCTCGAAGGCCAGCGCGGCGCCGACCAGGTAGCCCCCGTACGAGCCTCCGATGACGCCGATGCGCTCCGCATTCACCCAATCGAGAGAGGCGAGGTAATGCTTGGCGTAGACGATGTCCTTGAGATCGACGTCGCCGTGCTTCTTGTCATCCATACGGAAGAACGTCTTGCCGTAGCCGGATGAGCCGCGGTTGTTCGCCGCCAGCACCGCGTACCCGTGATTCACGAGGTGCTGAAGCATTGCAGAGTACCCGGTGCGGCTTTGTCCGCCCGGGCCGCCATGCACGAACACCAGCGCCGGAACCTTGTGGGTCGCGGATGCGCCTTTGGGCTTGTAGAGAATCGAAGGAATCTCCAGCCCGTCGAAGCTCGGGTAGCGCACCACCTCCGAGGCGACCAGGTCCGCCTCATCGATCTCCGGGTTGAGCGCCTTTGTCAGGCGGGCGCTCTCCTGTGCAGCCAGGTCCACCACGTACACGTCGTTCGGCGAGGTGTCGGAGCTCAACATGAACGCCACCTTGCTCTCGTCGCGGGAGAAGCGGACCTGCGCGAGATCGCCCGGCGGCAGGCCGGGAAGCTTCAGCTGCTCGCCGCTCTTGACCTCTACGATGGTGACCACGGTGCGTGCGTCCTCGTTCTCACCATGTACGCGATAGCGCCCGGAATCGGAGAACGTCACGAAGGTCACATCCCAGTCCGCTTCGATGAGCGGAGCGCGTTTTCCGGTGGCGATGTCGTATGTCCAGGCCTGCGTAAACTCGCCGTGCTCGTCTGTCGAGTACACGAGCCGCTTGCCGTCGCGCGTAAACTCGTAGACGCCGTGCGAGACGGCGCCTTCGTGCTTGGTGATGAGCCGCGGCTTCGGCTGCACCGAGCGCAAATCGACGAGATACAGGTCGGAGTCCGCGCTCGTGCGGGGCTTCACGAGCGCGGCGTAACTGCCGGTGGGCGCGACGGCCGCGACTGCGAGCGCATCATCGTTCTGGAAAAGGAGTGTGCGCGAGTAGTCCTGCGCGTCGTAGCGGTACAGATCGAACGCTTTCTGGTCGCGCTCATTCGTGAGCACGAAGAACGACTTGCCGTTCGCCGCCCAGCCGGCGAACTGCGCCTTCACCTTGTCGCCCGGCGTGAGATCCTTGCTGCGGCCGGAGAGCTCCTTTACGAACAGGTGATTGAGCTCATTGCCGCCTTGGTCCGCCTCGAACAGCACACGCTGGTCGTCAGGGAACCAGGAGACGGCGAACGTCGAGTCGCCCGTCGAAGAAGTGAGCGCGCGCTTCTCGCCGCCGGAAGCTTCCAGTGCGTAGGCGTTGAAAATGCCGGTTTCGTCGGAGTGCAGCAGCAACTCCT
>JAVEVD010000022.1:0-2112 GCA_034005205.1 Steroidobacteraceae bacterium
CCGGGGCCGACGGCTGGACGGGGGCGATGGACTCACAATCCGGTCGCTCGGAGCTGAAGGATCTGCAGGTCGACGGCGACCAGATTCAGTGCCAATCGCGCGTGCAGACGCCTTTGGGGAGCCTCGATCTGACATTCGACGCGACCGTGGACGGCGAGCGCATCGGCGGAACTTGCTGCACCTCGTACGGCGCCTTTCGATTCTCCGGGCGGCGGGCTTGAGTCTGGCCGCGGACGTTCAAGGAGGTTTGTCATGCGATTCATGCCGAAGTCCCTCGTCGCGGCCACGCTCACGTGCGCGTTCTGCCTGGGCGTCCTGGCGGCGGCTGTGCTGGCGCCCACGGGCGAGGCCAGCGCGGCCGCGAACGTGCACTGCTCCATGAAATTCACGATGAAAGGCTGGTCGGCCTTCTACAAGACCTCAAGCGGCGCCGGGGTGATCACGTGCAGCAACGGCGAGTCGCTCGAGGTCAAGCTGTCCGCCAAAGGCGGTGGATTGACGGTGGGCAAGTCCACTATCGAGAACGGCGCCGGTGAGTTTTCCGCCGTGGCGAGCATCGATGAGTTGCTCGGCTCCTACGTCGCCGCCGAAGCGCACGCAGGCGCCGTCAAGTCAGTCAAGGCGCAAGTCATGACCAAGGGCGAAGTCTCGCTGGCGTTGAGCGGGGCCGGGCGCGGCTGGGATCTCGGCATCGCGATCGGCAGGCTCAGCATCGAGCGGCGGTGACTCGCGTTCGGAAGAGTCGGGTGAAGCCGTCGTGAGGCGCCGAGGCTCAGCAGCGCCGTGCGCTGCCTGGAACTTCCGATTCACACCACCCGTTGGGTCACAGACCGCTGCGCGGGCGGGCGCTGAATTCCTGATTCTGCGGTGAATTGCATTACGGCGCAGAGCGCCGTGATGTGTTGCGCACCGCATGGCCGGACCGAGCAGGTACGGTGCACCACATTCGTTGAGAGGCTGAGGAATTATGACAATCGAGCGAACCCCGGAATACGAGCAAGACCCTGACGCGACGGTGCGGATGCCGAAGGTCCCGCAAATCGACGAGGACTTGGAGGACGTCGATCCGGAGCAGACGTTGGTCCGCGAGCAGCCTCCCGGCAAGCTTGCTTCCGACTGGGAAAGCCGAGTGATTCGCCGTGTGGCGCCGCGTGTGGCCGCGGTGCGCAAGGGGCTGCAAGAAGACGAGGAGCGCTTCGGCTGGGAAAGCGACAGCCTGCGCCGGCTGTCGCGCGAACTCGACTGATCGTTGCGCGGTGTATCGCCTGGCGCCCTACGCTTCGGAGTGAATCGCGCGCATCGTCTGACCCACGTGCAGGCTTCTTCCGAAGCCTTCGAGTGCAATCAAGTTCTGTCCGAACGCGACGCCTTGAACCATTCGGTTGTAGCGATACTGCTTCAACGTGCGCATCGGCTCGTCGCCTGAACGTACTCCGGCGTCCTGATCGGTGGCCGGTATCGCGCAGCGCGCGCACGCCTTCACCGGCTTGAGCCGCACCCCATCGCTCACGAACTCGCTGACCGAGTCCTCTCCGTACGGCGCCAGCCCCGACACTACGATGTTCGGGCGGAAGCGGTTCATCGGCAGCGGGCTGTCGAGCCGAGAGTTCAAGTCGTCGAGCGAGGCCTGCGAAATGAGCAGCCAGGGAAACCCATCGCTGAACTGGTTGAGCGTTTCCACGCCGCCGGTCCACTGCGGATCGGAAGGTCGCCGGCCGCGCGGATCGAAGCGCGCCAGACGCAGCGGCTTGCCGATGAACTCGCTCAGCCAGCGCGCCGCCTCCTCGCCTTCGTCGAAAGCAGCGCAACGATCCTTCCAGCACACGACCTGAACTTCCCGGCCGCGCCGCGCGAACGGAACGTCGAGCGCCGCGCCGTCCTTACGACGCAGCGTCAGGCCTTCCGGTGTGAGCGCCGTCTCGATCAGCGCCAGGCGGGGCTCTTCGCGCTGAGTGATGAATCGACCGTCCTCCCGCGCGATGAGCCATTGGCGATCGTGCTCGAAGCCAGTGGGCGTGATCAGCGCGCGCTCGAGCGACACGCCGCGGCAGGACTTGACCGGGTAGATGTGCAGAGACGTGATTTCGACCATGGCGGGCTCGCGCGGGCGAC
>JAVEVD010000022.1:2212-53323 GCA_034005205.1 Steroidobacteraceae bacterium
TGTACGAGCGATGATCCCGCAGCATCTCGAGCCAAGTCTCCAGAGCCGGCTCCACGTCTCCTCCAAGCAGCTGGTGCACCGCCAGCGCGTGCCGGACGTCCAGGTCGGAGGGATTGGAGGCCGCACGGTCGCGCAGCGCCCGCACGTCCGGATGCGCCGCCACGATATGGCTGAACGACAGCAGGGCCCCAAGACGCTTCACTGCTGCGTGGTTCGGGTGCAGCTTCTGGAGGCGCTCGAACTCCGCCCGCGCACCTTCCAGGTCGCCTTCCAGAGCGCGCAGCTCGGCGATCTCCGTTTGCAGCGCGATGTTTTCCGGGTCTTCCGCCAGAGCGCTATCCAGCAGCGCTCGCGCTTGTGCGAAGGCGCCGGACGCCTTGAGCGCATGAGCGCGTTCGAGCGGGCCGTCGGCCAGCTTGGGCAGATGCCGGTCCAGCATCCCGCGGATCTGCGCTTCGGGCGCCAGGCCGACGAAATGGTCGACGGGCGTGCGATCCTTGAAGAGCACGACGGTGGGGAGACTGCGTATGCCGATCTGCTGCGCCAGCTCCGGCTGCTCATCCGTGTTCACCTTGGCGAGGCGGAAGCGGCCGCGGTGCTCCTCGACCAGGTGGTTGAGAATGGGCTCGAGCTGGCGGCACGGCCCGCACCACGGCGCCCAGAAATCCACCAGCACGGGTGTGGCGGCCGACGCCTCGAGGACATCGGTCATGAAGCTGCCGGCGGTCACGGTCAAGGCATGCGCATCGTTCGTCACAGAATCTGCCTCGCAGCAACGCGCTGCGTGATGGGGAACGCTGCCGCCGACCATGGAGTTGCTGGGGAAGAAATTCAAGCAGGCGATGCAGTGTAAGGCATGAACGAAGAGGAAGAGCCCGCTGAAGAATCCGTGGCGCGAGCGGTCAATCGCCACTACCTGGGCGATGAGGAGCGCCTGGTGCGATCGCTGGCCGACGCAGCCCGGGTGGACGCTGCGACGCGAGAGCGCATCGTCGCCAGGGCCCGGCGCCTGGTGGAGGGTGTGCGCGCCGCAGGAGGCGCACGCACCGGTCTCGATGCGCTGCTACGCAAGTACGATCTCTCCTCGCAGGAGGGCGTAATCCTCATGTGCCTTGCGGAGGCGTTGCTGCGGATTCCGGACGATGCGACCGCCGACCAGCTGATCGCCGACAAGATCGCAGCGGGCGACTGGTCTGCGCACCTCGACGATGCGCAGTCGTTGTTCGTGAACGCCTCGACCTGGGGATTGATGCTTACCGGGCGCATGGTGCGCCCGAGCGCGGCGCAGATGCGCGATCCGCGCGGCTTCGTCGCCAGGCTGGTGGGTCGGCTGGGCGAACCCGTGATGCGCGCCGCATTCCGCCACGCGATGCGGATCATGGGTCATCAGTTCGTCATGGGGCGCACTATCGAGGAGGCGCTGGAGCGCTCGCGCTCCCCCGAGCACCGCAGATTCCGGCATTCGTACGACATGCTGGGCGAGGCGGCGCTCACGCGCCAGGACGCTCAGCGTTACTTCGATGCGTATGAAGCCGCCGTCAAGACATTGGCTGAGCGGGCGACGGGGGCGGCGCCGCACGAGGCGCCGAGCATTTCGGTGAAGCTTTCGGCGCTGTTTCCGCGCTACGAGTTCAACCAGCGCAAGCGCGTGCTCGAGGAGTTGTCCGCGCGTCTGGTGGAGTTGTGCGCGGCGGCCCGCGAGGGCGGCGTCGCGCTCACGGTGGACGCCGAAGAAGCCGAGCGGCTCGAGCTGTCGCTGCAACTGGTTCGCAAGGTCGCGTGCAGCTCCCGATTGCGCGGCTGGGACGGATTCGGACTGGCGGTTCAGGCCTACCAGAAGCGCGCACTGGACGTCATCAGATGGTTGCGGGAGCTGGCGCACTCGACAGGGCGACGGCTCAACGTGCGTCTGGTGAAAGGGGCCTACTGGGACACCGAGATCAAGCGCGCCCAGGAGCGCGGCCTGGACGGTTATCCGGTGTTCACCCGGAAGGTGAACACGGATGTTTCATACATCGCGTGTGCTCGCGAGCTCATCGCAGCAAGCGTGCGCCTCTACCCGCAATTCGCCACTCACAATGCGCATACCGCGGCGACCATCATCGAGCTCACGGCGCAAGCAGGCTGCAGCTTCGAGTTTCAACGACTGCACGGCATGGGCGAGGAGCTCTACGAGCAGATTGTCGGCTCGGAAGCGAGCGACCGGCCGCCGCTCGCGCCATGTCGCGTGTATGCGCCGGTGGGCTCGCACGAGGATCTGCTGCCGTACCTGGTGCGCCGACTCCTCGAGAACGGCGCCAACACCTCTTTCGTCAATCGCATCGCCGATGAGCAGACGCCGGTGGAGGAGATTGTCAGGGATCCGGTCGCCGAAGCGGACGAGCTCGATCAGAAGGCGCACCCGTACATTCCGCCGCCGCGGCTGCTGTATGGTCCCTCCAGGCTGAATGCGCGCGGCGTAAATCTGGCGGATCCGATCGCTTTCGCAGCGCTGATGCAGGACGTCGCGCAGGCCGCCGCTCGCCACTGGACGTGTACGCCCATCGTCGACGGGCGGGCGTGCGGCGGGCGCGCACGACTCTTGCGCAATCCCGCCAACCTGGCCGAGACCATCGGCGAGGCAGTCGATGCGGACGAACAAGCCATCGAGGCCGCCTTCGCAAGCGCCGTGCGGTCGCAAGTGGACTGGGATCGTCGTCCAGCGCGTGAACGCGCGGCCATCCTGGAGCGGGCGGCCGACCTGTACGAAGAGCGCCTCCCGGAGCTGATGGCGTACTGCATTCGCGAAGGCGGCCGCTCGATCGTCGACAGCCTTGCGGAAGTGCGCGAAGCGATCGACTTCCTGCGCTACTACGCCGAGCGTGCGCGCGCCGATTTCGATGCGCCGAAGCTGCTGCCGGGGCCGACCGGCGAGCGCAACGAGCTGCGCCTGCGCGGACGCGGCGTATTCGTGTGCATCAGTCCCTGGAATTTTCCGCTGGCCATCTTCACCGGACAGCTCGCGGCGGCGCTCGCCGCCGGCAATGCGGCGATCGCCAAGCCCGCCGAGCAGACGCCCCTGATTGCGGCCCGCGCCGTCGAGCTGTTGCACGAGGCGGGCGTTCCACCGGGGGTGCTGCATCTGCTGCCCGGCGATGGCGCCGTCGTCGGCGCCCGCGTCGTCGGCGACCTGCGTGTCGCAGGCGTGGCGTTCACCGGTTCCACCGAGACGGCGCGCGCCATTCATCAGTCGCTCGCCAATCGCACCGGCCCCATCGCGACGCTGATCGCCGAGACGGGCGGCCAGAACGCGATGATCGTGGACAGCTCCGCGTTGCCGGAGCAGGTCGTGCTCGATGCGGTGCAGTCCGGCTTCAACAGCGCCGGACAGCGCTGTTCGGCGCTGCGCGCCTTGTTCGTGCAGGAGGAGATCGCGCCCCGGATCGCCGAGCTGCTGGCGGGTTACATGGATGAGCTGCGCATCGGCGACCCTATGCTTCTCGAAACGGACGTCGGTCCGGTGATCGATGAAGCGTCACGCGAGGCGCTGCGGGCGCACGCGCAGGCGATCCGTGCGGCAAGCCGTTGGAGTCACGCCTGCAAACTCGGCCCAGAGCACGAACGGGGCCTGTATTTTGCGCCCACCGTCGTGGAGATCGATTCTCCGGCGCGCCTGACGCGCGAAGTGTTCGGCCCGATCGTGCATCTGCTGCGCTATCCCGCGGGGCGACTGGACGAGGTCATCGAGGCCGTGAATGCGACCGGCTATGGCCTGACGCTCGGCGTGCACACACGGATCGACGCCAAGGCGCGCTACATCGCCTCCCAGGTGCGCGCCGGCAACGTCTATGTGAATCGCAACATGATCGGCGCCGTCGTAGGCGTGCAACCCTTCGGCGGCCGTGGATTATCCGGCACAGGACCGAAGGCAGGCGGACCTCATTACCTGCCGCGCTTTGCGACCGAGCAGACGCTCACCATCAACACCGCGGCGGTCGGCGGCGACGCGAGCCTGCTGGCGCTGGGCGGCTGACGGCGCAGGATCAACGCGCCGGAAGATCGGCGCCCGGGAAGTCCACCTGCGGGTTCACCCCGCTCAGCCATTCGAGCTCGCGCCAGTCCGCGATTGCGAACTGCACCGTATACACGCCGCAGGTTGGAAGATGCTCGACCGAGCGCTCGCTCGAGAGCTCGTTGGCGAATTCGCTCAGCCCTGGATTGTGGCCGACCACCATCAGGTGAGACGCCTGGCCGCCGAGCTCCTGAATAACCTCCATGAGCGCTTTGGGTGCGGCGAGATACAGCCGGTCATCCTGTCTGGGCCGATCGGGCGCGCCGAACTCACGCGCCAGAACGTCCGCCGTGTCGCGCGCGCGTACGGCTGGGCTGGTGAGCATCGAAGTGGGTTTCAGTTGGCGCGCTGCGAGCCGCCGCGCCATTTCGCTCGCTTCGCGTCGGCCGCGCGCTTCGAGCGCGCGATCGAAGTCCCTCTGATCGCCGCGCGCGGCCTGCGCCGCAGCATGCCGTATGAGCGTCAGCCGCAGCATGGCTCAGCTCCGCACCTGGACCTGCCCGTCGACGACCCGCGTCTCGTAGGTGCGTACGGGCTCGTATGCCGGCGGCGTCAACGCCGCGCCGCTCTTCAGGCAGAAGCGCGCGCCATGTCGCGGGCAGATCACGACGTGGTCCTCCACCGCGCCGCCGGCAAGTTCGCCGCCGTCGTGTGTGCACACGTCGTCGATCGCGTAGTAGTCCCCGAGAATGTTGAAGACGGCCACCAGCGCATCGCCGATCTCCACCTGCGCGTAATCGCCCGGCGGAATGCTCGCCGCCGCTCCGACCGTCACCCAATCGCCTTGCCGTGCGTCGCTCATGGTCGTTGCGCCGTGCAGATTACATCATGCCTGTCTGCAGGCGCGCCGCCTCGGACATCATGCTCTGATTCCAGGGCGGATCAAACACCAGCTCCACATCCGCACGCTCGATCGTAGGCACGATCTCCACCTTCTCCCTTACGTCCTGCACCAGCACTTCGCCCATGCCGCAGCCGGGGGCCGTAAGGGTCATTTTGATGTCCGCGATGCGCTTGCCGTCCTCCAGGTGGATGATCTCGCACGAGTAGACCAGCCCGAGATCCACGATGTTGATGGGAATCTCCGGGTCGTAACAGGTTCGCATCTGATCCCAGACGAGCTTCTTGACGTCCTCGTCGGTCGCGTTCGGCGGCAGCTCGGGGCCGATCGCCGCCTCCTTGCCGAGCGCGTCCGCGTCCTTGCCCGCGACTCGGAAAAGATTGCCTTCAATGTAGACGGTGAAGCTGCCGCCGAGCGCTTGAGTGATGAAGCCTGTCTTATTGGCGCGCAGCGTGACCGGTATGCCGGCGGGAACCATGATGGCGTCCACATCGCGCTGCAGGATGACTGGTTCGTGTTCGTGGCGCACGGCTGTACTCGAATCTCTGGTCTGAAATGTCTCGTGGGAACAGTGCTACTCGGTGGTGACCGGCTCGGCTTGCCGTTCGAGCGCTGCGTTCAGGGTGTGCCAGCACAAGCTGGCGCATTTCACACGCGCGGGAAAGTCCCGCACGCCGCCCAGCGCCGCCAGCTTGCCGAGGCGCGCGGCGTCCACCACTGCGTCGTGCCTGGTGAGCAGCGCGTGCACCTCTTCGAACAGCGCCTTGATCTCGTCCTTCGACTTGCCCTGGATTGCTTCGCTGAGAAGCGAAGCGGAGGCGACCGAGATCGCGCAGCCGGCGCCTTCGAATCTCACGTCGCGCACGCGCTCGCCGTCTAGATTCAAGTACACGGTGAGCCGGTCGCCGCACAGCGGGTTATAGCCCTCCGCGTGCGCATCCGCCGGATCCAGCCGGCCGAAATTGCGCGGGTTGCGATTGTGATCGACGATCACGTCGCGGTATAGGTCCTTCAGGTCCATCGGTTCGGCTCCGGGCTCAGGCCAGCACTTCGCGCGCCCGCTCGAGCGCGGCGACCAGCCGATCGATGTCCGCGAAGGTGTTGTAGAACGCCATCGAGGCGCGCGCGGTCGCAGGTACTTTGAAGAAATCCATGACCGGCATCGCGCAGTGGTGGCCGGTGCGGATCGCCACGCCTTCGGCGTCGAGGATCGTCCCGATGTCGTGCGGGTGCACGCCCTCGAGCGTGAATGAGACTACCGCGGCTTTCTGCGCGGCCGTGCCTACGATGCGCAATCCGGGTACGCGTGCGAGCTGCGACGTCGCGTATTCCAGCAGTTCGTGCTCGTAGGCGGCGATGCGCTCCATGCCGATGTTCTGCAGGTAGCGAATCGCGGCGGCGAGACCTACCGCCCCTGCGATGTGCGGCGTACCTGCTTCGAACTTCCAGGGCAGCTGGTTGTAGGTGGTCTTCTCGAACGTCACCGACAGGATCATGTCGCCGCCGCCCTGCCAGGGCGGCATTGCCTCGAGCAGCTCGCGTCGTCCGTACAGCACGCCGAAGCCGGTCGGTCCGAGCATTTTGTGCGCGGAGAAACAGTAGAAGTCGCAGCCCAGCGCCTGCACGTCCACTGCGCCGTGCGGCGCGGCTTGTGCGCCGTCGAGCAGCACCGCTGCGCCGTGGCGCTTCGCCAGGGCGATGAACTTCTGCACGGGGACGATCGTGCCGAGCGCGTTCGAGACATGCGCGAGCGCCAGGAGCTTGGTGCGCTCGCCGATCAGGCGCTGGAATGCGTCGAAGTCGACCTCGCCGGTCGGCGTGATCGGAATGACTTTGAGGCTGGCGCCGGTCTGCTCGCAGACGAGCTGCCAGGGCACGATATTCGCGTGGTGCTCGAGCGCGGAGATCAGGATTTCATCTCCGGGGCGCAGCAGCGGGCGCGCGTAGCTCTGCGCGACCAGATTGATCGCCTCGGTTGCGCCTCGCACGAAGACGATTTCGCGCATGTCCGGTGCGTTGATGAACTCGCGAATCGTCTCGCGGGCGCCTTCGAAGGCGTCTGTGGCGCGCTGGCTGAGCGTGTGCACGCCCCGGTGTACGTTGGCGTGATCGTGTTCGTAGTAGCTGCTTATCGCATCGATGACGGCTCGGGGACGCTGGCTGGAGGCCGCGTTGTCCAAATAGACGAGCGGCTTGCCGTTCACGGCCTGGTCGAGCACGGGGAAATCGCGCCGCAGTGCGGCGGCGTCGAATGCAGCGGAGGATCCGCGGGCGGGCTGGGCGGCGCTCATGAAGGATTCTCGCCCGACGCGCTGAATCGAGCCTCCAGTCGGTGTTCCAGATACGTGCGCAGCGGCTCGTGGTCGATGCTCGTCAGCACGGATTCGGCGAAAGCGCGGATCAGCAGCGCGCGCGCCTGCTCCTGCGACAAGGCGCGTGAGCGCAGGTAGAAGAGGGCGGTCTCGTCGAGCTGGCCGATAGTCGCGCCGTGGCTGCACTTCACGTCATTTGCATAGATCTCGAGCTCGGGTCGAGCGTCGATCTCGGCAGTCGGCGAGAGCAGCAGGTTGCGGCTCGACTGTCGCGCGTCCGTTTTCTGCGCATCCGGGTGAACTGCGATCTTGCCGTTGAATATGCCGCGGCCGCGCCCGTCGGCCACGCCGCGATAGTCTTCGGCGCTCGTCGTGCAAGGAGCGGCGTGGTCAATGTGGGTGTGAACGTCCATGTGCTGCGAGCCTTCCGGGGCGAACAGCCCCTGCAACTCGACATGCGCGCCGCGTCCTTCCAATACGGCGGCCACATCGTGGCGTGCGAGGCTCGCGCCGAGCGCCACGTCGTGGAGGAAATAACGGCTGTCCGCCTGCAGTCGTGCGCTGCTCAGGCCGATGTGGAAGCTGCGCGTCGACTCCTGTTGAAGTCGATAGTGTCGCAACTCGGCGCCGGCCTCGAGCTCCACGATCGTTGCGGCGTTCGTGAAGTACTCGAGGTCCGCCGGACCGAGGTGCTGCTCGATCAATGTGCAGCGGCTGCCTCGCGCCGCTCGCAGCAGCAGCCTCGGGTGAGCCATGCGGCCGGCCGCCTGAGCGCTCCAGTGGTGCACGATGTAGATCGGCTCGTCGGTACGGGCGCCCTCGGCGAGTTGGATGACCGCGCCGTCCTCGAAGAACGCCATGTTCAGGCGCTCGAACGCTGTGCTGCGCTTCGGCGCCAGCGACTCCACGAACGCCGCCGCCTGCTCGGGATCGCGTCTGAACCACTGGCCGAGCGGCAGCATGGTGACGCCCGGCGGTTGAACGCTGGACGAGGACAGCGCCGCGGACCAGCGCCCGTCGACGAAGACGATGCGCGCGCCGCCGTGGGCGATCCAGCCTTCCTGCGCCGCGTCGATCGCGGCGGGCGCCGTGCTGGGCTCGAAACTGCGACTCTCCAGGCGGCGCAGATTCGTGTACTTCCACGCCTCCTGACGCTGAGTGGGAAAGCCCTGCTCGATGAACTCCTCGAGCGCCGCGCGGCGCAGGCGCGTGAGCGGGTCCGACTGCGGCCAGCGCGCTTCGAACGCCGCCCGATAGCGCTCCAGCGCCGAGATTTTCGGTGCGACTGCGCTCATGCGGCGGTCGCCTCCTGCTTCACCCAATCGTAGCCGCGCTTCTCTAGCTCGAGCGCCAGCGATTTGTCGCCGCTCTTGAGGATGCGGCCTTCGGACAGCACGTGCACGTGGTCCGGCTCAATGTAATCGAGCAGCCGCTGATAGTGCGTGACCATGACAATGGTGCGTTCGGGACTGCGCAGACTGTTCACGCCGTTCGCGACGACGCGCAGTGCATCGATGTCGAGCCCGGAGTCGGTCTCATCGAGCAGCGCGAGCGCCGGCTCGAGTACGGCCATTTGCAGGATCTCGTTGCGCTTCTTCTCGCCGCCGGAGAAACCTTCGTTCACGCCGCGGTTGAGGAAGCTCTCGTCCATCTGCATGAGCTTCATCTTCTCGCGCACCAAGGTCAGGAAATCGAACGCATCGAGCTCGGATTGGCCGCGATGCTTGCGGATGGCGTTGAGGCCAGCCTTGAGCAGATACACGTTGTTCACGCCGGGAATCTCCACCGGGTACTGAAAGGCGAGAAATACGCCTTCGCGCGCGCGCTCCTCGGGCGCGAGCGCCAGCAGGTCGCGGCCTCGGTACTCGACCGAGCCTTCAGTGACTTCATAGCCGTCTCGGCCCGCGAGCACTTGCACGAGCGTGCTCTTGCCCGAGCCGTTGGGTCCCATGATGGCGTGCACTTCGCCGCCGGCCACTTCGAGGTTCAGGCCCTTGAGCACCGGCTTCTCGCCGACGCGTACGTGCAGATTGGTGATCTTCAGCATTCGTGAATCCAGTTGTCGAATCGTCGAAATCCAGTGTTCTTCATCCGCCATCCGTTATCTGGTTTTCATCCGACGGATCCCTCCAGGCTCACCGCCAGCAGGTTCTGCGCCTCGACTGCGAACTCCATGGGCAACTCCTTGAATACGGCCTTGCAGAATCCGTTGACGATCATGTTCACCGCGTCCTCCTCGGACACACCGCGGCTCATGCAGTAGAAGAGCTGGTCCTCGCCGATCTTGGAGGTCGTCGCTTCGTGCTCGACGTTCGCCGTGGGCGTACGCACTTCTATGTACGGAAAGGTGTGCGCGCCGCACTTGTCGCCCATGAGGAGCGAATCGCATTGCGTGTAGTTGCGCGCGTTGGTCGCGCTGGGCAGGATTTTCACCAGGCCGCGATAGCTGTTCTGGCCGCGGCCGGCGGAAATGCCTTTGGAAACGATGGTGCTGCGCGTGTTGCGGCCGATGTGGATCATCTTCGTGCCGGTGTCGGCCTGCTGGTAGTTGTTGGCCACGGCCACCGAATAGAACTCGCCGACGGAGTTCTCGCCCGTCAGCACGCAGCTCGGGTATTTCCAGGTAATCGCCGAACCGGTCTCCACCTGCGTCCAGCTGATGCGCGAGTTGGCGCCGCGGCACTCGCCGCGCTTGGTGACGAAGTTGTAGATGCCGCCGCGTCCCTCTTCATCTCCCGGATACCAGTTCTGCACGGTCGAGTACTTGATCTGCGCGTTTTCGAGCGCGATGAGCTCTACGACCGCAGCGTGCAGCTGGTTCTCATCGCGCATCGGCGCCGTGCAGCCTTCCAGATAGCTCACGTGCGAGCCTTCCTCCGCGATGATCAGCGTGCGTTCGAACTGGCCGGTGTTGGCGGCGTTGATGCGGAAGTACGTGGACAGCTCCATCGGGCAGCGCACCCCCTTCGGCACGAAGACGAACGAGCCGTCGGTGAACACCGCAGAGTTCAGGGTGGCGAAGAAGTTGTCCGTGTAGCGCACTACCGAGCCGAGGTACTGCTCGACCAGGGCGGGATGCTTCTGCACCGCTTCGGAAAAGGAGCAGAAGATCACGCCGGCTTTCGCCAGGCGCTCCTTGAACGTCGTGGCGACCGAGACGCTGTCAAATACGGCGTCCACTGCGACGCCGGCGAGACGAGCGCGCTCGTGCAGTGGGATGCCGAGCTTGTCATAGGTCTCGAGCAGCTTCGGGTCGACTTCGTCCAGGCTCTTCGGCGCGTTCTTTTTCGGCTTGGGAGCCGAGTAATAGGAGATCGCCTGGTAGTCGATGGGCGCGATGCGCAAGTGCGCCCATTGCGGCTCTTGCATGGTCAGCCAGTGGCGGAACGCCCTGAGGCGCCATTCGAGCATGAACTGCGGCTCGTTCTTCTTGCGCGAAATGAGCCGGATCACGTCTTCGTCCAGGCCGGGCGGGACCGTGTCGGATTCGATGTCCGTCACGAAGCCGTGGCGGTACTTTTGACCGACGAGCGCGTCTAGCGCCACATCGCTCCGGCTGGACTCGGCCGGGGCGTCCGCCCCGACATTCACTCTCGGATCTGCTTGTGGGTTGCTGGCCATATGCTGGCTGTCGCTTCGCTCTGCTAGTCGTGTGTGGGGTCATGTGTCGCGCGGGCGATCCACGTGACCTTCGAAGCGGGGATGGAGGCGGTCGGGCCACATTCCATCCCCGCCAGTTGTGCGAGGGTGATGTCGATCAGCGCGCGGCGAATTGCGCCGTTCACCCGCTGCCAGGCGTGTCCTACGCGGCAATCGGCCTCGATGCCGCAGGTGCTGTGCTCGCCGCTGCATTCGGTGATGGCGAACGGGCCTTCCAGCGCATCGAGGATGTGCGCCGCATTGATGTCGGCGGCGGGCCGCGCCAGCTGATAGCCGCCGTGGCTGCCGCGGGCAGAGCTGACCAGTCCTGAGCGCTGCAGCTTCTTGAGCAGCTTGCTGACCGTGGGGAGCCCGATTCGCGTGCGCTCGGCGACCTCGGACGCCGACCACAGACGCTGCGGTTCGCTGGCCAGGCAGGCCAGGATCACGGTGGCGTAGTCGGTGAGCTTGCTGATTCGGAGCATGTACGGAAAATAACTAGCGGGTCGTGGCTAGTGACTAGGATGTTGCAGCGCTCAGCCCGCTCCACGACGCCGCCGAGAACAGAGCTGATCCACGAGTTTGCCGAAACTCCCCGGTCACGAGTCACTACTGACGTCACTGCTGAATTGGGACTAGTTTAGTCCTAATGCACCCCGCGCGCCACTCGTGCGTGCTCGGGTTTTGCGCTGAATGGTTTTGCTATCCTACGCGCCCCCAAACGCGGGCTCGCCGGTCGTGCAATCGACGGTCGGGCTGATTCCCAGGCGGAGGACGTAATGAATCGCAGCGAACTCGAGACCACCGCACGTGCGATGGTCGCAAAGGGCAAGGGCATCCTGGCGGCGGACGAGTCCACCGGCACGATCAAGAAGCGTTTCGACGCGATCAAGGTCGAGTCGACCGAGGAGACGCGGCGCACCTACCGGGAGCTTCTGTTCACCACCCCTGGAATGCAGGACTACATCAGCGGCGTGATTCTCTACGACGAGACGATCCGCCAGAAAACCAAGGACGGAACGCCGTTCGCCCAGCATCTCGCCAAGCTCGGCGTCGTGCCGGGCATCAAGGTCGACAAGGGCGCCAAGCCTCTGGCCGGCTTCCCGGGCGAGACGATCACCGAAGGACTCGACGGCTTGCGTGAGCGTCTGCAGGAGTACTACCAGCTCGGCGCGCGCTTCGCGAAGTGGCGGGCGGTGATCGATATCGCCGAGGGCGCGCCCACGCAGTACGCCATCGACGCCAACGCCCACGCCCTGGCGCGCTACGCGGCTCTGTGTCAGGAGACGAACATCGTGCCGATCGTCGAGCCCGAGGTGCTGATGGACGGTGCGCATTCGATCGAGCGTTGCGAGGAGGTCACGAGCGCCACGCTGACCTCCGTGTTCCGCGAGCTCTATTCACACCGCATTCACCTCGAAGGCATGATCCTTAAGCCCAACATGGTGATCTCCGGCAAGAAATGCGCGACGCGCGCCGATCGTCGCCAAGTGGCGGAAGCGACGGTGCGTTGCCTGAAGCGCTACGTACCGGCCGCCGTTCCGGGCATTGCGTTCCTCTCAGGCGGGCAGAGCTCGCCCGAAGCCACCGAGCACCTGAGCTTGATGAACCAGCTCGGACCGTTCCCCTGGGAGCTGACCTTCTCGTATGGCCGTGCGCTGCAGGAAGAGGCTCTGAAAGCGTGGGGCGGCAAGCAGGAACAGTTCGCGGCCGGCCAGAAAGCGTTTTTCCGTCGCGCCAAGTTCAACGGCCTTGCACGCACCGGCAGCTACACGCCGGCCATGGAGCAGGAAGCGGCCTGACGCCGCTTCTTTTCCGCCGCAGATGAGGGAGGAGAAGGCGTCCGCTGCGGCGAGCGTCGCGTCCGCCGCTCGGACCGCCGATGTGATCGTCGAAATTCGCGACGTCCATTACTCGGTCGGGCGGCGCGTCATATTCTCCGGCCTGAACCTCACCATCGACCGTGGCCGCGTGACGGCGATCATGGGCCCGAGCGGCACGGGCAAGACGACGCTGTTGCGCTTGATCACGGGGCAGATCCGCCCAGACAGCGGCCAGGTGCTGTTCGACGGCGTGGATGTCGCGCGTCTCAGCCGTCGCGAGCTGTACGCTCTGCGCTTGCGCATGGGCATGCTGTTCCAGACCGGCGCGCTGCTCACGGATCTCGATGTGTTCGAGAACGTGGCGTTCCCGTTGCGCGAGCATACCCGACTGCCGGAATCGCTCATCCGCAACATCGTACTCACGAAGCTGCAGGCTGTCGGTCTGCGCGGCGCAGCGCGTCTATACCCGGCCGAGCTCTCCGGCGGTATGGCGCGACGTGTGGCGCTTGCTCGCGCCATCGCCACGGATCCGGACGTGTTGATCTACGACGAGCCGTTCACCGGGCTCGATCCGATCTCCATGGGCATGATCGTGCGGCTGGTGCGCCAGATGAACAACGCGCTCGGTCTGACCAGCATCGTCGTCTCGCACGACGTGGAGGAGCTGGCGGCTTTGGCGGACGCGAGTTACATCATCGCCGGCGGCAAGGTGGCCGCTTCCGGCACGTTCGCCGACCTCAAGGAGCAGCAGAACTCCGAGATCGTTCACCAGTTCATCAACGGGCTGCCCGATGGTCCGGTCCCATTTCATTACCCCGCGCCCGACTACCGCGAACAACTGCTCGCTGGGGATGCATGAAGCTACTGCGTGAGATCGGCGAGACGCTGCGCGGGTTCGTGGCGACCACAGGCGCTGTTGCGCTGTTCCTGGTGCGCATCCTGGGGCAAACGCCGCAGGCGCTCGCCCGCCCGGGTCTGATCATCGATCAGGTGCACAATGCCGGCGCGCTCTCGCTGGTCATCATCATGACCTGCGGATTGTTCGTCGGCGGCGTGCTCGGATTACAGGGCTACGACCTGCTGCAGCGATTTGGCTCGGAGGACGCCCTGGGCGTCGCGGCGGCGCTGGCGCTCATCAAGGAGCTCGGGCCGGTAGTGACCGCCCTGTTGTTCGCGGGCCGCGCCGGCACCGCGCTCGCCTCCGAGATCGGTCTGATGCGCGCGACCGACCAGCTCACGGCCATGGAAATGATGGCCGTCGATCCGGTGCGTCGTGTGGTGGCGCCGCGTTTCATCGGTGGACTGATCGCCATGCCGCTGCTGACGATGATCTTCATCGGCATCGGCATCTACGGCGTGCAGGTCGTGGGCGTGCAGTGGCTGGGTGTGGATCCCGCCTCGTTCTGGTCGCAGATGCGTTCGAGCGTGGACGTATCGGACGTCATGGAGGCAGTGGTGAAGAGCTGCGTGTTCGGGCTCACCTGCAGCCTGATCGCCGTGTACGAGGGCTACACGGCCACGCCCACCGCCGAGGGCGTGGGGCGGGCGACCACGCGCACGGTGGTCACTTCAGCGGTGCTGACGCTGATTCTCGATTTCATGCTCACCGCCTTCATGCTGTGATTCTCATTGCCGGGGTTGCCTTATGCGGTCAACGCGCACTGTGGAGATTTCGACCGGGCTGTTCGTGCTGCTCGGCTTCGCCGCGCTGTTCTTCCTGGTGACGCAGATCACCAATCGCGAGCTGTCCGTCGGTTCCTCGAGCTACGAAGTGTTTGCGTACTTCGACAATATCGGGAGCCTCAAGCCGGGCGCCGCAGTGTCCATGGCCGGCGTCACCGTGGGGCGCGTGGAGTCGATCAGCTACGATCAGAACCTCTACAAAGCGGTCGTGCGCATGCGCATCGGTTCCCGTTATGACCGTATCCCGGTCGACAGCTTCGCGGCGATCATGACTTCCGGGTTGCTCGGCGGCCAGTACATCGGCATCGATCCGGGCGGCGCCGAGGAGTATCTCGGCGCGGGCGATCAGATCACCGAGGTGCAGAACGCGCTGGTGCTCGAAAACCTCATCAACCAGCTGGTGGCCACGTTCATGCGCCGTGAGGACACGCAACCCGAGCCCGGATCGAACGATTGAGCTTGCGGGAACCGTCCTCGGGTGGACGTCGTCAGAGGAATGGCGAGCTTGAGACGCGTCAATTGAGGAGCAGCCGATGAACAACGCCAGGAAACGTTTCGACTACCGACTGCAGGTCGTTCTTCTCTTCGCAACCTTCATCGGAGCGGCGGCGTCCGTCGCGCAGGAGCAGCCGGGACCGTACGAGCTGGTCACCAAGGTGGCGCAGGATACGCTCAAGGACCTGGACGCCAATCGTGAAGCGTACCGCAAAGACCCGGCGAAGATCCGTCAGCTAGTGGACAAGAACATGCTGCCGTACTTCGACACGAAGTACGCCGCGCAGCTCGTGCTCGGTAAACATTGGCGCAGCGCCACGCCCGAGCAGCGTGAACGCTTCGTCGAGGCCTTTTATCAATCGATGCTGCAGAACTACGGCGAGGCGCTGGTCGACTTCACGCCGGACCGCCTGCGCATTCTGCCCTTCCAGGGCGATCCCGACGGCAAAATCGCCACGGTGCGCAGCGAAGTGCGCCGCGACGATGGTTCGCGGGTTCCCGTGAACTACTCGTTGCGCAAGACCCCCGACGGTTGGAAGGCGTACGACGTGCAGATCGAAGGCGTGTCTTACGTGCGCTCGTTCCGCACGGACTTCAACGCCGAGATTCAGCAGAAGGGGCTCGACGCCGTCATCGAGCGGCTCGAGTCGCAGGTCCAGAGCGGCGAGGTCGTCAAGCCGGCCGGCGCTGACGCGTGAATACACAGACCGCCAAGGCCGAGCTGGAGGCGTTCGGCGCCGGCCGCTTTCGCCTGAGCGGTGTGCTGGACGCCGCGACGGTCGTGGGCGTGCTCGAGCGCAGCCGCGAGTTGTTCCGCAACGGCTCAGAGCTGCAAGTCGATCTGAGCGAGGTGACGGCCGGCGACAGCGCGGGGCTCGCGCTGCTCATCGAGTGGCTGCGCATGGCGCACGCCCGCGGTCAGCGCATTCGTTTCGAGAACATTCCGGAGCAGATCTGCGCTTTGGCGCGAATCAGTCAGGTGGAGGAGTTGCTGAAGGGTGGGCCCGCGACTAGCAATCAGACCAGCAATCAAAGAGAGGCATAGCGGATAGTTCAGAGTCGCTGCGGCGCTTGTGCGCTTGAGGCGCGCTGAGCATCATGCGACTCGGCTGGACCGGCCGCCGGTCACTCGTCGCTGGTCTCCGACTCATCCTCCTCCAAGATATCCTCCTCCAGCGCCTCGGGCGGCGGATTTCCGTCGTGGATCACATACTCCCGCCGCTGTAGCCAGGCGTCGCGCACGAACGCATAAGGATCGAACGTACGCTGCAGCGCGCCGTCGAGCGGCAGCAGTTCGGAGCGCGTATGCACCGCGTCCAAGGCGCGCTTGCCCCAGGTTACTTCCCAGGAGACATCTGCGAATTCCAGCGGATCGAGGAAGAAGTCGATGATGCGCGCCGGCGCGTCGCGCACCGTGGACGGGCCGAAGAAGGGCAGTGTGAGATACGGCCCTGAGTGCACGCCCCACACCGCGAGCGTCTGGCCAAAGTCCTCGTCGTTCTTCTCCAAGCCCACCCTGGTCGCCACGTCCAGCACGCCGGCTAATCCCACCGTGGTATTGAGCACGAATCGCCCCGTGTCGCGCAGGCCGAGCTTGCCCTTGCCCTGCAGGAACTGGTTGACGATGGTAATCGGATACTTGAGATTGCTGAAGAAGTTGCCGACCCCCGTCCGCATCCAGTTCGGCGTGACCTTGCGGTAGCCGCGGGCCACGGGCTTGAGCGCGGCGCGGTCCACGGTGTCGTTGAACTTGTAGACGCCGCGGTTGAAGCCCTCCCAGCGATCATCGTCAGTGGTGCGGCCGGGCGCAGATGCGCAGCCAGCGGCCAGGGCGGCGATGGACAGCAGGACGAGAAGACGCATCGGGGCCAGCATGCGGATTCAGAACCTCTTGGGAGCACGCCTGGGAAGCCCAAGCTGCGGGCCGCGCGATTGTAATCAAATATCAGTCAAGAATTGTCGTTCCACATGTCGGCCAATCGCCCTCCGCTGTTCGCACGCCGCGCGCCGCGCTTCGGCAGCGCTTGCTGAATCTCGTCCAGCCGCGCTTCGAAGCGCGCCCGCTGCACGCTCGTGATCTTCGGCACGGCCAGCGCGAGCTGCAGTTGATTGATCGCAAGCGGCAGGTCGCCGCTCATCAAGTGATACTCGGACATGTAGTAGTACGAATCGGCCACGTCGCCGGCTGCGTTGGCTGCGAGCGCGGTCAGGCGGGCCTGTTCGGGCGTGGGCGGGACCACGTTGAACAGGTCGAGCAGTATCTCGTGGGCGCGCTTCGCGTCGCCGAGACGCATGAGCGCCTCGGCGTAGCGCACAGTAACGGCGACATTGCGTGGGAACAGTTCGCGTGCTCGCCGCAACGTGCCTAGCGAGGCCTCTCCCTCGTTCGCCAGCAACTGGGCTTGTCCGAGCGCGGTGTGATACTGCATCACGGTCGGATCAGCCTCGCGCAGCCGCCTGAACACCGCCGCCGCCTTCGCGGCCTCGCCCGCATTCATCATTGCGAGCGCGCGGCCGTAAACCTGCGCCGGCGTGGCGTCCGGCTCGTTGTCGATCACGGCCGCGTAGTAAACGCGCGCATCGGCGCCGGGAGGCGTCGACAGCACGCGCAGGCGCTCGCGCGTGAGGGCGTAGCTCAGGCTTTCCGGCTGGGGTTCGACGTCGAGCTGCGCTGCACGTTCGCGCGTCTCGGCGATGCGGGTCGCGGAGACCGGATGCGTACGCAGCATCTCCGGGATGTTGGCTTCGCCGCCCCCCGCGCGACGGCTCATGGTCTCGAAGAACGACGGCATGCCTTGTGGATCGAACCCCGATCGCGCCAGCAGGCCTACACCTACTCGGTCCGCTTCGCTCTCGTTCGAGCGTGTGAAGCTGATCTGCTGCTGGATGGCGAGGCTCTGTGCGGCGGCTACGCCGGCCATCGCCGCATCGCCGCCTCCCGCGGCGGCGCCGACCAGGATGGCGGCGAGCATCGCGGCCGTCGACACCAGACTCTGGCGGCTCTGCGCGGCGATGCTGCGCGCGATATGCCGTTGCGTGACGTGCGCGATTTCGTGGGCCAGGACGCCCGCCAGCTCGCTTTCGTTCTTGGTCTCGAGCAGCAGCCCGATATTCACGCCGATGAAGCCGCCGGGCAGAGCGAAGGCGTTGACGGCCGTATCCTTGACCACGAAGAAGTTGAAGCGCTGCGAGCCGTCGTGCGCATGGCTGGACAGGCGATGGCCGAGCGAGGCGATGTATTCGGCGACCTCAGGGTCGTCCAGGATCTGGTCCTGGTCGCGCAGTCCGCGGACGATCATGCGCCCGATCTGGTACTCGTCCTGCAGCGTGAGCGTCGCCTGCGCCGGGCTGCCGATATCGGGCAGGTCGTCTGCGGGGTTGGCCAAGCCGCCGGACGCGCCGCCCAGACAGAGGGCTGCGGTCAGGATCAGAAGGACGCTCTTGTTCACGCGCTCAAGTCTCGGCCTGCGGACGTCGCAAAGTAAAGCCATTCGACAGGAGAGGCGGCTGCGGGTTCGAGCCGAGCGGCCCGAAGGAGAGGGCGGGTTCAGAGTGGTGGAGGTCGTGAGGGCCGCCGCCCCCATCCCGACGCTCCGTATCAGCGATCCGCTTTGGGAAAATGGCGGAGAGGGTGGGATTCGAACCCACGTAGGGACGTAATGCCCTCAACCGATTTCGAGTCGGTGCCGTTATGACCGCTTCGGTACCTCTCCGCGAGGGGCGCGCATTCTATACCAGCTGAACGCCTACGCGTAGGCGAATGCGGGCGGATTACAGAATGCGGGTCGGATTTACCGCCCGCGCGCCTAAGGGCTAGCCGTCGTCCATTGAGGTTTGACCTGGCAGGAGCGGGACGGCGATTGTAGGCTATGGCCGACAACACGTACCGGCGTTCCGCCGGCTGTTACTCTGATGCGCTGTAGCCGCCTTCCCTCGGCGGCCTAGACCGCCTGATTTGAAGACTACGCTGGCCATCATCGCCACCCTGCTGCTGGGCACTTGCTCGCAGCCGCCGACCATCCTCGAGGACATCCTGCGCGGCGGCGAGCTGCGCGTCGTGACGCGCAACCTGCCGAGTGCGTACTACCTGGGCGCCAGAGGACCCCAAGGTCCGGAGTACGATCTGGCGAGCCGCTTCGCCGACGAACTCGGGGTGAACCTCTACATCTACTCGGCGCCTACCGTGGCGGACGTCATCCGGGAACTCGAATCGGGCCGCGCGCACATCGCCGCGGCGGGACTGACCCGTGGGTTGCGCCTGCCGCCCGATGCGAGCTTCGGTCCGCCGTATCAGCAGGTGAAGGAGCACCTCATCTTCCGTCAGCGCGACGTCCGGCCGCGCAACATCGAGCAGGCGGCGCGCGGCCATATCGAGATCGTCGCCGGCAGCTCGCACTCGGCTACGCTCGAGCAACTCCGGACCGCCCATCCGAACCTGTCATGGGTCGAAAACCCGTCTGCAGAAACCGAAGAGCTGCTCTATCGGCTCTCACGACGCGAGTTCGACTACACCGTGGCGGATTCCAATGAATTCGCCATCGGTCGCGCGTTCCATCCCGAGATTCGCGTCGCCTTCGATCTGTCCGGCGGCAAGGCGCTCGCATGGGCGGTGAACGCCAGCGATGCGAGCCTGCTGAAGCGCGTGACGGCGTTCTTCGCCGCGCTGAAAGCAGAGGGGCGCCTCGCTTCGATATTGTCCACGTACTACGACGAAACCGACCGGTTCGACTACATCTCGGCCCGCGTGTTCATCGATCATGTCGAGACGCGGCTGCCGCTCTACAGGCAGTGGTTCAAGGACGCCGCCGCAGAGGTGGGCGTCGATTGGCGGCTGCTTGCGGCGGTCGGCTACCAGGAGTCGCACTGGGATCCGAATGCAACCTCGCCGACCGGCGTGCGCGGATTGATGATGTTGACCGAAGACACGGCGCGTTCTCTCAACGTGGAGAACCGCTTGGACCCGCAAGCGGCGATCTTGGGCGGCGCACGTTATTTCGTGTGGATTCGCAACCAGATTCCGCAGCGCATTCTCGAGCCTGATCGCACGTGGCTGACGCTCGCAGCGTACAACGTGGGGGTCGGTCACGTTGAGGACGCGCGCATTCTCACCCAGATGCACGGCAAGAACCCGGATTCGTGGAACGACGTGCGCGAACATCTGCCGCTGCTGACTCAGGCGAAGTGGTACACGCGGGTGAAGCGCGGCTACGCGCGCGGCTGGGAGCCTGTCCGGTTCGTGGAGAACATCCGCGGCTACATGGACATTCTTGATTGGGTCGCTACAGACAGCGGCCCCGCCGCGCAGCGCGAGCTGACGGCCAGGGAGAGCGGTTAGGGAAGCTCTGATCTACTCCGTGTCCGCCGTCGCCAGGCGCTCGAAACACCGTGCATTCAGGCATTTCCCCGGCCCGAACCGTCAGAGAATCCGAGCTTTTTTGGCGGTCGGGCGGCGGCGGCGAGCGGTAGTTAGTAGCGGGCGATTAGCTGGCGGCGGCGGTCGGTCGGAGCGCCCACTGCCGCCTTGCTGATTAGCCGCCAACCGCTAATCGCTTCTCTGTCGTCCTAACCGCTCTTCTTCTTCTGGCACCGCTCCGCGTACGTTCGCGCCATCTCTTCCGCGAACAGCGTGGGCAGTCCTTGCTCGTTGCGCTGGTTCAAGGCCTGGTAGAACTCCACGTACAGGTCCCAGTATTTCATCTTGTTCGCGGCGCCGAGCAGCGCGCCGCGTTTCAGGCCGCGGTCGAAGCGCTCCTGCAGTTCGCGCGGCTCGATGCGGCTCATCAGCTCGTCCGCCGCAGCCTGCACGGCCGAAGCCAGGGCGCTCTGGTGTAGACGTAAGTCGGCGAAGGATTCGCGTATCGCTTCGATCGGGCCGAGATAGCGGCTGCCGTGCGGATCGAGAAGCTTGCGCACCGCTTCGTCCACGCTCGCGGAGAACTTCAATGGGTTGTTCTCGCCCGGCTGAATGGCCGTTTGCGACAGTCGCAGCCGGCTCTTCATGTCGGCGCGGCTCTTCAGAGCTTCCATCAGACCGAGCACGACTTCGCGGAGCATCTGTCCCGCCAAGGTGAGCAGCGCATTTTGCGCGTCCGACGGCAGCGACTGCGGATCGATGCCGGCGCCGCGGCAGAATGCTTCCACGCCAGCGCCGACGTCGCCGCCCAGCGAAGGCTCAGCAGTGCGGCGTGCTCGTGGCGCGTCCGGGTGCTCCGTTCTGGCGGACCTTTCGGCGGTCCTTTCCGGCTTGGCGGCGAGCGCCGCAGGCGAGGTCGGTGCGGCCAGCGTCTTGCGGTCGTATGGCCGCGTCTGCATCCGCCAATCGTCGCTCTTGCGCGAATGGGCGATCGTCTGCTGCGCGCCTACGTCGGGTTCGCTCTCGAGCAGCGAAACGAACCCGCCGCGCGCAGGCGGCGCTGCAGGCCCGGATCGCGCCGAGGCGCCCCCCGACTCTTCGAGGCCCAAAGCTTTGGCCAGATCGAACGGCTGCGCGGGCTTCGCCGCAGGCTTTGCCGCCGGTGCGCCGATTGCGGCGCCGCCGCGCGCGATCATCGAGTCGCTCAGCAGGTCTGTGAGGTCGAGTTCCTCACCGAGATCCTCGACCGGCGCGGAGGCGCGCGCGCCCGCCCGCACTCGCGGCGGCGCCGGCAGCTGGCCGCTCGCATCGGGGGGGAAATCGTTGCGTTCGTCGATGCTGACAATGATTTCGTACTCGCCGAGCCGCAGCCGATCGCCGTCCTGCAGGTGATAGGGCCCTTCGAGCGAAACAGGCGTATCGGACCCGTTGATGAACACGCCGTTGGTGCTCGTGTCCTCCAGAATCCACTGACCGGCCCGGAAGCTCACCTTGCAGTGGTGGCTGGAGACGTAGCGATCGGTGTCGGGCAGCACCCAGTCGTTGTCCTGCGCGCGGCCGATCCGGCCTCCGGTCACGCCGAATAGCTGCGAGGCGCGCTTGCCGAGCGCCTTGTAGTGATCGCTGATGACG
Organism: Steroidobacteraceae bacterium; assembly: GCA_034005205.1. Lineage (GTDB taxonomy): Bacteria > Pseudomonadota > Gammaproteobacteria > Steroidobacterales > Steroidobacteraceae > Steroidobacter. Next base: position 24,042 of record JAVEVD010000022.1, read on the forward strand.
CGGAGTTTCAGTGCCATGTGCAGCAGAGTCGGGCGGAAAAGGGCGTGGACGGCTGACGCGTCGGGCCTGCGCTATGTAATATGACGCAGCCTAGCAATGCGGACCCCCGAGCAAGATGGCAGCCAGTCACATTTTCAAGGTCGTCTTCGTCAACCAGGGCAAGGTCTACGAGATCTACGCCCGCAAAGTGAGTCACGGTTCGTTGTTCGGCTTTATCGAGGTGGAGGAGCTCGTGTTCGGCGAGCGCTCGGCTGTGGTCGTCGACCCCTCCGAGGAGAAGGTCAAAGCCGAGTTCGAGGGCGTCAAGCGCACCTACCTGCCGCTGCACTCGGTTCTGCGGGTGGACGAGGTGCGCAAGCAGGGCGTCAGCAAGGTGAGCGCCGTCGAAGGCGGATCGAACATCGCGCATTTTCCCATGCCGATATACACGCCCGAGAAGAAATAGCCCTGAGAAGCGGCTGGCGGTCTGGGCGAGCTGACTGCCGCCTTCTAACCCCTAACCGCTGACTGCTTTCTTCCCGTATCATTCGCGCCCCACAGCCCTCCCGTCGCGACTTACGCGGGTCGCATGGCCTGACGATGCTCATACTGCCCGGCGCGCCTGCACTCTCCGATTTTCGTATCGACAAGCTGCTGGCCGCGCTGCGATTGCGCCGCCCCGGCGTAACCGCCCTGAGCGCTCGATTCGTGCACTTCGTCGCGACGCGCCGCGAACTGACGGACGCGGAGCGCAGCGTGCTCGATGCGCTGCTCACGTACGGGCCGCGGGCGGCGGCGATGGCCGACCGCGACGCCGGCCAAGGCTTGATCGTCATCGTGCCGCGCCCGGGCACGATCTCGCCCTGGTCGAGCAAGGCCACCGATATCGCGCATGTGTGCGGGTTGCAGGCTGTCGAGCGCATCGAGCGAGGCGTCGCCTATCGGATCGGCGCGAGCGAGGCGGTTTCCGCCGAAGCGCTGTGGTCGATGGCGGCCGTGCTGCACGATCGGATGACCGAGAGCGTGTTGCTTTCGTTCGAGGACGCCGCGCGCTTGTTCACGCGTGAGGCGCCTCGTCCGCTTGGCGCCGTGCCGTTGCTTGCGCGCGGCCGCGCCGCGCTGGCGGATGCGAACGCTGATCTCGGGTTGGCGCTCTCCGAGGACGAAATCGACTATCTGGCCGAAAGCTTCCGCAAGCTCGGGCGCGATCCCACTGACGTCGAACTGATGATGTTCGCCCAGGCGAACTCCGAGCACTGCCGCCACAAGATATTCAACGCCGATTGGCTGATCGACGGCGAGCGCCAGCCGAAGTCGTTGTTCGCGATGATTCGCAACACCCATGAGCGCAGCCCGCAAGGCGTGCTGTCGGCGTATCGGGACAACGCGGCTGTGGTCGCAGGCGTCCACGGGCGGCGCTGGTTCGCCAACGTGGACTCCCATGCGTACGAATTCCGCGACGAGCCGATCGACATCCTCATGAAGGTGGAGACTCACAACCACCCGACTGCGATCTCGCCGTTCCCCGGCGCCGCGACCGGGTCGGGTGGTGAGATCCGCGACGAGGGCGCAACCGGCCGCGGCGGCAAGCCGAAAGCGGGTCTCGTCGGCTTCACAGTGTCGAATCTGCGTATTCCTGGTTTCGAGCAGTCGTGGGAGCGCGAGCTCGGCCGACCCGCGCGCATCGCCTCGGCCCTCGACATCATGATCGATGGTCCGCTCGGCGCGGCGGCCTTCAACAACGAGTTCGGTCGCCCGAACATTCTGGGCTACTTCCGCACCTTCGAAATGCAGGTGCAGGATGCGGGGGTGCGCGCGGCGCTGCGCGGCTATCACAAGCCGATCATGATCGCGGGCGGCGTGGGCAACGTGCGGCGCATGCACGTGGAGAAGTGCGATGTGCCGTCGGGCGCCAAGATCATCGTGCTCGGCGGGCCGGCCATGCTGATCGGCCTGGGCGGCGGCGCCGCTTCGTCGGTGGGAGCGGGGGCCAGCGCCGAGGACCTCGATTTCGCATCGGTGCAGCGCGGCAATCCGGAAATTCAGCGGCGCGCTCAGGAAGTCATCGACCAGTGCTGGGGGCTCGGCGAGGCGAACCCGATTCTCCTCATCCATGATGTAGGCGCGGGCGGGTTGTCCAACGCGGTTCCCGAGTCGGTCGCGCACAGCAACCGCGGCGGGCGCATCGATCTGCGCGCCGTGCCCTCGGACGAGCCGGGTATGTCGCCGCTCGAGATCTGGTGCAACGAGGCGCAGGAACGTTATGTGATCGTGATCGGGCCGGACGATCTGCCGCGCTTTGCAGCTCTGTGCGAACGCGAGCGCTGTCCTTATGCGGTAATCGGCGAGACGACCGATGACGGCTGGTTGCGCGTCGACGATCCGTTGCTGGGCGCTGCGCCGGTCGATGTGCCGCTCGACGTCATTCTCGGCAAGCCGCCGAAGATGACGCGCGAAGTGAGTCGCGCGGCGCCCTTGCACGATGATTTCACGGCCGCACAGATCGATGTGCGCGACGCGGCTTACCGACTGCTGCGCCTGCCGGCGATCGCCGACAAGACGTTTCTGGTGACCATCGGGGATCGCACGGTCGGCGGGCTCGTGAGCCGCGATTCCATGGTCGGCCCGTGGCAAGTTCCGGTGAGCGACGTGGCGGTGACGCTCAGCGACTACACGTCCTCGGCGGGAGAGGCGATGGCCATGGGCGAACGTACGCCGCTTGCGCTGCTGGATGCGCCTGCTTCGGGACGTATGGCCGTGGCGGAAGCCATTACCAACATCGCAGCCGCCGACATCGCCTCATTGAGCGACGTGCGCCTGTCGGCGAACTGGATGGCGGCGTGCGGCGAGCCTGGCGAGGATGCGGATCTGTATGAGACCGTCAGAGCCGTCGGCGAGGAGTTCTGTCCGGCGCTCGGAGTGGCCATTCCGGTCGGCAAGGATTCGCTGTCGATGAAGACGAGCTGGAGCGAGGCCGGCGCGGTGCGCAAGATGGTCGCGCCGTTGTCCTTGATCGTCTCGGCGTTTGCGCCGGTGCGCAACGTAGGTCGCACGCTCACCCCGCAACTGCGCACCGACTGCGGCGCGAGCGCGCTCGTGCTCATCGACCTCGGCGCCGGCCGCGATCGCATCGGCGGCTCGTGCCTCGCGCAGGTCTACGGGCGCCTCGGGCGCAATGCGCCGGATTGCGACGATCCGCGTCGTCTGGTCGGCTTCTTCGAGGCGATTCGCGAGTTGCGCGAGCAGGGGATGATCCTCGCTTATCACGATCGCTCGGACGGCGGCCTGTTCGTCACGCTGGCGGAGATGGCGTTCGCCGGCCGCTGCGGGGTTGAAGTGGACCTCGGCGATGTGACCGACGGCGCCGCCGCGCTGTTCAGCGAGGAACTCGGCGCCGTGATCCAGGTGCGCGCCGCGGATGCGCCGAAAGCGCTTGCGACGCTGCAGCGGCACAGGCTGGCGGACGTGAGCCGCATCATCGGTTCGGTGACGCAACAGGATCGAGTCTTGCTGCGCGCGTCGGGCAAGATCCTGCTCGATGAGTCCCGCACCGAGTTGCGTGCGGCCTGGTCGGAAACGAGCTTTCGCATGACCGAGCTGCGCGACGACCCGGAATGTGCGCGCGAACAGTACGCCGCCGCCTGCGACGCGAATGATCCCGGATTGCACGCCAGCCTGACTTTCGATCCCGACGAGGACGTCGCCGCTCCCTACATTGGCGTCGGCGCGCGACCCAAAGTCGCGATCCTGCGCGAGCAGGGCGTCAACAGCCACATCGAGATGGCGGCTGCGTTCCATCGGGCCGGTTTCGCGCCGTACGACGTGCACATGACCGACCTGACAGCCGGTCGCATGACGCTGGAGGAATTCCGCGGTCTCGTAGTTTGCGGCGGTTTCTCATACGGCGACGTGCTCGGCGCCGGCGAGGGGTGGGCCAAATCCATTTTGTTCCATCCGCGGCTGCGTGAGGCGTTCGCGACGTTCTTCCAGCGCCAGGATTCTTTCGCGCTAGGCGTGTGCAACGGCTGCCAGATGATGTCTGCGCTCAAGGAGCTCATCCCGGGCGCCGAGCACTGGCCGCGCTTCGTGCGTAACCGTTCCGAGCAGTTCGAGGGGCGCGTGAGCATGGTCGAGATCGTGAAGTCCCCGTCGCTGTTCTTCGCCGGCATGGAAGGCTCGCGTATGCCGATCGCAGTGGCGCACGGCGAGGGTCGCGCAGAGTTCTCCGATGAGCAGGCCATGCAGCGAGTGATCGACGACAACCTGCTCGCGCTGCGCTTCGTGGACAACCGCGGCCGGCCAGCGCAGAGCTATCCCGCGAATCCCAACGGATCGCCGCTCGGGCTGACAGGCGTCACCAACGCCGACGGCCGTGTGACCGTGCTCATGCCGCATCCCGAACGCGTCTACCAAGCGCTGCAGAATTCCTGGCGTCCGGACGAGTGGCGCAACGATGGGCCGTGGATGAGGATCTGGCGCAACGCGCGCAGGTGGGTGGGGTGAGATGGGAAGCGGTTAGCGGTTGGCGGTTAGCCGGTTAGTTCAGAAGCTCACTGCCGTCTTCTTACCAACCGCTAACCGCCAACCGCTAACCGCTTCTCTTATTCCCACGTCCCGGTCGCCGTCTGCGCCGCCTCGTTCATCGGTCGCGCGACCAGCCCCGACTGGCTCATCGAGATCTCGTAGCGCGCCGCATCCGCCATCGGCAGATACGTGGCGCTGCCATAGACGGCGTCGACGAAGGTCATCCAGCGCGGCAGCTCGCCTGCGAGCCGCCACAGGTCCAGGCCGGGGTTCTCGGCGAGCGTGTAGACCGTGCGCAGGTCGTTGCGCTCCTGCTCGATATCCCGGTAGCGGCCGGCGATCCGCTCGAGCCGATACTGCGCATCCAGTCCCAACAGATTCGCCCAGCCGCGCCACCTGAGCACGCGAGCATCGAGCTGCCATTCGTCGCCTGCGAGCACGAACGTTTGCATCTCGCCGCTGCGCGCTTGCGAGAGCGTCGCTCGGAAGCGCTGTGGTTCGCGCTTCTCGAACACGATCTCGGCGACCGGCTCCTCGTGGGTGAGCCGGGAATACGTGTGCAGATTGAGGGATACGACGAAGAGCAGCGCGGCCACGGCCAAGAGCAGCGCGCCCGTCACGCCGCTTCCGACCGCCGCCAGCACGCGCGCGCGCAGGAGGCGTTGGCACGCGAGCGCCAACAGCAGCAAGCCGAACAGAGCGATGAAGAGAGCGACGGCGTCGGATGTCATGGGGCGAGCATCGACTGGGCGAGCGCGACGCGCTGCGGGTCACACCAAGCGCCCGTCGCGTCTCACGTTAGGGGGGCTCTGATGGGCCTTGCTTCCGTTGACGTCGAGGCGCTCGAGAGCCTATGCATCACTGGCGTCCGTTCGACTCGCATCGTCACAGTAGCAGGCCAATCAGAGTTTCTTGGGGCTTCAGGCCTCGAGTTTCTTGTACCGGATCCGGTGCGGCGTCACTGCGTCATCGCCCTTGCGGCGCTTCAGATCTTCCACGTATTCGGCATGGTTGCCTTCGAACCAGACGACCTCGCTGTCGCCCTCGAACGCCAGAATGTGCGTGGCGATGCGGTCCAGGAACCAGCGGTCGTGGGAGATCACGACGGCGCAGCCCGGGAAGGTCAGCAGCGCCTCCTCGAGCGCGCGCAGCGTCTCCACGTCGAGATCGTTGGTGGGCTCGTCGAGCAGGATGACGTTGCCGCCGCTCTTGAGAACTTTGGCGAGGTGCACACGATTGCGCTCGCCGCCGGACAGATCGCCGATTACCTGCTGCTGCTGCGCACCGCGGAAATTGAATCGGCCCACGTAGCCGCGCGAGGAGGTCTCGTAATTGCCCACACGGATCATGTCGAGGCCGCCTGAGATTTCCTGCCATACGGTGTTCGTGTCCGTGAGCGACTGGCGCGACTGATCGACGTAGGCGAGTTGCACCGATGGACCGATGCGCACTTCGCCTGCATCTGGCTGCTCCTGGCCGGTGATGATGCGGAACAGCGTGGTCTTGCCAGCCCCGTTCGGACCGATCACGCCGACGATGCCGCCGGCGGGCAGGTTGAAGCTGACGTTGTCGAACAACAGGCGTTCGCCGAACCCCTTTTTCAGTCCGCGGGCTTCGATCACCAGATCGCCGAGGCGTGGTCCGGGCGGAATGTAGATCTCGTTGGTTTCGTTGCGCTTCTGGAATTCCTGCGACGCCAGCTCCTCGTAGCGCTGCAGGCGCGCCTTGCTCTTGGCCTGGCGCGCTTTCGGGTTGGCGCGCACCCACTCGAGCTCGCGCTGGAGCGTACGACGCAGACTCTCCTGCTGCTTCTCCTCCACGGCGAGACGCCGCTCCTTCTGCTCCAGCCAGGAGGAGTAGTTGCCCTGCCAAGGGATGCCGTGGCCGCGATCGAGCTCCAGGATCCAGCCGGCGACGTTGTCGAGAAAATAGCGATCGTGGGTCACTGCGATCACTGTGCCCGGATACGCCTCCAGGTAGCGCTCGAGCCAGGCCACGGATTCAGCGTCCAAATGGTTGGTCGGCTCATCCAGCAGCAGCATGTCAGGTTGCGACAGCAGCAGGCGGCACAACGCGACGCGGCGGCGCTCGCCGCCCGAGATCTTGCTGACGTCGGCGTCCCAGGGCGGCAGTCGCAGGGCCTCGCCGGCGACCTCGAGCTTGCGCTCGAGCTCCCAGCCGCCTTTTGCGTCGATTGCGTCCTGGAGCCGGGCCTGCTCCTCGAGCAGCTTGTTCATCTCCTCCTCGCCGAGATCGGGGTCGGCGAAGCGATCGCTCACGGCGTTGAAGCGGTCCAGGAGCGACTGGATCTCGCTCACGCCTTCGAGCACGTTGCCGCGCACGTCCTTGGTCGGATCGAGCTGTGGCTCCTGGGCGAGCAGCCCGATCTTGACGCCGGGTTGCGCGCGCGCCTCGCCTTCGAATTCCTTGTCCACGCCCGCCATGATCCTCAGCAGCGTGGATTTGCCGGAGCCGTTCAGGCCGAGTACGCCAATCTTCGCGCCGGGAAAAAAGGACAGGGAAATGTCCCGCAGGATCATGCGCTTGGGCGGCACGACCTTCGAGACGCGATTCATGGTGTAGATGAACTGAGCCATGGCGACCTGGGGCGAGGGAACGTCGAAGGCGCGGATGATAGGTGGGGGGCGTGAGGGTGGGAAGGCGGGGGAGGGAAGGAAGCGGTTAGCGGCGGCGCCCGCCAACCGCTGGCCGCTTCACCGTGCTAGTCTGACCGCTTCTACAGCGCTGCCCGCCGCCCCGTGTCAGAAAGAAGCGCATCCGACGTGCTGCTGGTCAGCGGCGATGAGATCGCTCGCTACGGCTTTCCCGACGGGCACCCGTTCGGGCCGGATCGGCATGAGGCGTTCATGCGTGAACTGCACGCCTGCGGGCTCGACGGGCGGGTGCAGCGCGCCGCGCCGCGCGCCGCCGCCCGCGAGGAATTGGAGGCGTTCCACACGCCCGAGCACGTTGAGTTCGTGCGCAGCCGCTCGGCTGCGGGCCATGGTTATCTGGACGGCGGCGATACGCCCGCATGGCGCGGCGTGTATGAGGCCGCCAGCTATGTCGTGGGCGCGACGCTCAACGCCGTCGAGGCGGTGATCGCCGGCCGGGCCCGGCGCGCGTTCGTCCCTATCGCGGGGCTGCACCACGCGGCTCGCGACGCGAGCGCCGGTTTCTGCGTGTTCAACGATTGCGGCGTCGCCATCGAGATTCTGCGCAGTCGCCACGGGCTGCGCAGGATCGCCTACGTCGACATCGACGCCCATCACGGCGACGGCGTTTATTACGCCTACGCGGATGATCCGGACCTGCTGTTCGCCGACATACACGAGGACGGCCGTCATCTCTATCCCGGCACCGGGCGGGCCGAGGAGACCGGCGTTGGCCGCGCTGAGGGAACCAAGCTCAACCTGCCGCTGCCGCCCGGCGCCGGCGATGAGCAGTTCCATGCGGTGTGGCCGCGAATTGAAAGCTACGTGCTCGCAGGCGAGCCGCAGTTCATCCTGTTCCAGTGCGGCGCCGACAGCCTCGCCGACGATCCGCTGACGCATCTGCGGCTGAGCGAGCAAGCCCACGCACACGCCGCACGTCGCCTGTGCGCCATCGCAGACCAGCTGGGCCACGGGCGCGTGGTCGGCCTGGGCGGCGGCGGCTACAACCGGCGCAATGTGGCGCGCGCGTGGACGCGGGTGGTGGAGAGCTTCGTGGAGGCGAGTTGAAAGAAGCGGATAGCGGATAGTTCAACGAGAGCGGCCGCGGCCCCCGACTATCCGCTATCCGCTTCCGCCTTCTATACTTATCGGTTCCCGGCAACGCATCCCAGGACCCACGAATGTTCGCATCGACGCAGACTCTCGCCGATTTCGATCCCGATCTGCAGGCCGCACTGGACGCCGAGCGACGCCGGCAGGAAGACCACATCGAGCTGATTGCGTCGGAGAACTACGCCAGCCCGCGCGTGCTGCAAGCGCAGGGGTCGGTGCTGACGAACAAGTATGCCGAGGGCTATCCTGGCAAGCGCTACTACGGCGGGTGCGAACACGTCGACGTCGTCGAACAGCTCGCGATCGATCGCGCCAAGAAGCTGTTCGGCGCGGCGTACGCAAACGTTCAACCGCACTCGGGCTCGCAGGCCAACGCGGCGGCGTATCTGGCTCTGATCAATCCGGGCGACACGGTTCTCGGCATGAGCCTGGACCATGGTGGACACCTGACGCACGGCGCCAAGGTCAATTTCTCGGGCAAGCTCTTCAAGGCCGTGCAGTACGGATTGGATCCGGTAAGCGGTGAGATCGACTACGTGCAGGTCGAGAAGCTCGCGCAAGAGCATCGTCCGCGCATGATCATCGCCGGCTTCTCGGCCTACTCGCGCGTGATCGATTGGGAGCGCTTCCGCAGCATCGCCGATCAGGTGGGCGCGTACTTCGTGGTCGACATGGCGCACGTGGCCGGTCTGGTCGCCGCGGGCATCTACCCCAATCCTGTCCCGCACGCCGATGTCGTTACGACGACTACCCACAAGACGCTGCGCGGCCCGCGCGGCGGGCTCATTCTGGCGCGCCCCGGCGAAGAGATTCACAAGAAGCTCAACTCGCTGGTGTTCCCCGGTACGCAGGGCGGGCCATTGATGCACGTCATCGCCGCCAAGGCGGTGGCGCTCAAGGAGGCGCTCGAGCCGGAGTTCACCGCGTATCAGCAACAGGTGCTGGCGAACGCGCGGGCGATGGCGGGCGGCCTGATGAAGCGCGGCTACAAGATCGTCTCCGGCGGCACCGACAATCATCTGTTCCTGGTCGATCTGATCGACAAGAACATCACCGGCAAAGACGCTGACGCTGCGCTCGGTCGCGCGCACATCACCGTGAACAAGAACGCGGTGCCGAACGATCCGCGTCCGCCGTTCGTGACCAGCGGCTTGCGTATCGGCACGCCGGCTGCGACCACCCGCGGCTTCAAGGAAGCCGAGGTCCTGCAACTCGCCGACTGGATCGCCGACATTCTCGACGCCAACTGCAGCGACGAGGCGGTGGCCGCCGTGCGCGAGAAGGTGACGCAGATCTGTCGGCGCTTCCCAGTGTATGAGGCCGCTTCGTAATCCGCTCGATACGCCTGGTTCCCCGCAGCAGCGCCGGAGCAGCGAGGTCGCGACAGTTCGGCAGTTTTCGAGTCACTAGTCGCGATCCATGCACTGCCCGTTCTGCAATCACGATGAAACCAAGGTGACCGACTCACGCCTTGCCGGCGAGGGTCAGCAGATCCGGCGCCGGCGCGAGTGCCTGAAGTGCGGCGAGCGTTTCACCACGTTCGAGACGGCCGAGCTCGTCATGCCGCGTGTGGTCAAGAGCGACGCCAGCCGCCAGCCATTCGATGAGCACAAGCTGCGCGGCAGCATGCTCAAGGCGCTCGAGAAGAGGCCAGTGTCCAGCGAAGCGCTGGACGCGGCGGTCATGCGCATCTGCCACAAGCTGCGCACGCTCGGCGAGCGCGAGGCGCCATCGCGCCTGGTGGGCGAGCTGGCGATGGAAGAGCTGCACCACCTGGATGAGGTCGCGTACGTGCGCTTTGCATCGGTGTACCGCAGCTTTCAGGACGTGGACGCGTTTCGCGAGGAGATCGAGCGACTGCGCCATCGACGCAGTCGTGAAGCCGCCGAAGCGCAGCTCGCCTTGTGGACGGGCGAGAGCGGCAAGAAGCGCTGAGCGCCGGTTCGTGTTCTCACCGCTCGACCATCGTTTCATGCGGCGTGCGATCGAACTCGCACAGCTAGGCCGTTATACGAATCATCCCAATCCCCGCGTCGGCTGCGTGATTGCGCAGGGCGAGCGCATCGTCGGCGAAGGATGGCATCGCAAGTGGGGAGAGCCGCACGCGGAGGTTCATGCATTGCGGGAGGCGGGCGACGCCGCCCGGGGTGCAACAGCCTACGTGACGCTCGAACCGCACTCGTATCAGGGCCGCACGCCGCCGTGCACCGACGCTCTGATCCGCGCGGGCGTCGCACGCGTCGTCTGCGGCGCGCTGGATCCCAATCCGAAAGTGCTGGGCCAGGGCGTTCGTCAGCTCGAGGCCGCAGGCGTCATCGTGCAGACCGGGCTGCTCGAAGACCAGGTGCGCGAGCTCAATCCTGGGTTCGAGAAGCGAATGACGCTGGGATCGCCGCGCGTCATCGTGAAGCTGGCGGCCAGCCTCGATGGCCGCACCGCGCTCGCCAACGGCGCGAGCCGCTGGATCACTGGCGAGGCCGCGCGGGCCGACGTGCAGCGACTGCGCGCGGAGGCGGGCGCGGTGCTCACCGGCGTGGAAACCGTTCTGGCCGACGATCCGCTGCTCAACGTCCGCGACCCGCAGATCGAACTGCTCGGCAGGCAACCGCTGCGCGTGATTCTGGATACACGCCTGCGCACGCCGCCCGGCGCGCGGATCCTGTCGGCCGGCGGCGAGACGCTCATTTTCACCACTCACGCAGACGGCGCTGCGCGGCGCGCGCTGGAAGCCGCAGGCGCTCGCGTCATCGAAGCGCCGCCAGATGAGAACGGTCGCGTGAACCTCGGGCGCGTTCTGCGCGTGCTGGCCGAGAACCAGTGCAACGACGTGCTGGTGGAGGCGGGTCCTACGCTCAGCGGAGCCGTGCTGGATCAGGGATTTGCCGACGAGCTGATCGTGTACTTTGCGCCCATGCTGCTGGGCCCGCAGGCCCGCGCCATGGCGAATCTGGCGATGATCGAGCGCCTGGAGGATGCGCGGCGCTATGCGCTGATGGCCGTCGACCGGCTGGACGCTGACGTGCGGCTGCGCCTGAAAAGGATAGAAGCGATTCGCGGCCAGGGAAGCTCTGATTAACCTATCGCCCTGACGGTTCAGCCCAGAGAAATGCCCGCAATGCACCGTGTTTCGAGCGGCTCGAGATCACAGACCACTGAGTAAATCAGAGACTCCTTAGCGGTCAGCGGTTCGTTCGGAGAGGGGCTGCGGAGCACATTGCTGCATCCGCTGCGCCCTATCTCCAGCTCCGCCGAAGTGTGCAAAGACTGCGCGAGCTTGCGGAGGTCGTCGGAGCACGTGGCCGAGAGGAGCAGGTTCTGTCGCCGCCGAACGCCCGCTCGAATGGATGGCGCAGTTCCTGCGAACCAACGGGCAACCGCCGACCGCCTCCTTCTTTTCAGCTATCATTCGCTTTCAAATGTTCACCGGCATCGTTCAATCCATCGGCTCCGTTCGCTCGGTGACGCCGCGCGGCGGCGATATCGAACTGGTCATCGCCGCGCCCGGACTGGGCGTCGAGTCGATCGCCCCGGGCGACAGCATCAGCGTTAGTGGTTGCTGCCTGACGGCCACTCGCATCGAGGAGGACGCCTTCGCGGCGGACGCGTCGGTGGAGACGCTCGATGTGACGACCATGCGCGGATGGGCGCCCGGCTCGAAGGTCAACCTGGAGAAAGCGTTGTGCGCCGGTCAGCCGCTCGGCGGCCACTATGTCACGGGTCACGTGGACGGCGTCGCCCGACTCCTGGAAGCGCGCGCCGACGCACGCTCCACGCGTCTGCGTTTCGAAGCTCCGGCGCAGCTCGCCAAGTACATCGCAACCAAGGGCTCGGTGTGCCTCGACGGTGTGAGTCTCACCGTCAACGACGTCGAGGGCGCCGTGTTCAGCGTCAATCTGATTCCGCATACGCTCGCGGTCACCACGTTCGGTGAGCGTCGTCCTGGCGACCGCGTGAACTTGGAAGTCGATATCATCGCCCGCTACGTTGAGCGATTGCGCTCGGCCGGAGAAGGTTGATTCAGCCCGGACGCGCCTCGCCGCGTCCGTTCAAGAGTCCGTGCAGAGATCCCGCCCCCGAATGATGAAGCTCAATACGATCGATGAGATCCTCGAGGACCTGCGCGCCGGGCGCATGGTCGTGATCATGGACGACGAGGACCGCGAGAACGAAGGCGACCTGGTGATGGCGGCCGAGTTCGTACGCGCCGAGGACGTTAATTTCATGGCGCGCTACGCGCGCGGACTCATCTGCCTGACGCTCACCCGTGAGCGCTGCAAGCAACTGCGCCTGCCGCTCATGGTGAGCGACACACAGATCGATCACACGACGAATTTCACGCTGTCGATCGAAGCGACCGAGGGCGTGACTACCGGCATCTCGGCGCACGATCGCGCGCACACGATCCGCACCGCCGTGCGCCGCGACGCCCGCCCGGAGGACCTGCGTCAGCCAGGGCACATCTTCCCGATCATGGCGCAACCGGGCGGCGTGCTGACGCGCGCCGGTCATACCGAGGCGGGCTGCGACCTGACGCGGCTGGCGGGCGTCGAGCCGGCGGCGGTGATCGTGGAGATCCTGAACGACGACGGCACCATGGCGCGCCGCCCCGATCTCCAGGAGTTCGCGCAGCGCCACGGGCTGAAGATCGGCACGATCGCAGACTTGATCCGCTATCGGCTGGAGAAGGAGCGCTCGGTGGAGCGCATCGCCGAACAGCTCGCCCAGACTGAATTCGGCGAGTTCCGCATGTATTGCTACGAGGACCACGTCAACCGCACGGTGCACCTGGCGCTCGTGGCGGGCGAGGTGGCCGCCGCCGGGTGCACGCCGCTCGTGCGCGTGCATCTGAAGGACACCCTCGGGGACGTGGTGGGCATCCACGATCCTGCGCTCGGCTGGCCGCTGCGCTCGGCGATGCAGCGCGTGGCGCAAGAGGGCTGCGGCGTGGTGGTGATCTTGCGTCCCGAGGAGACCGGGCGCGATCTGATGGAAGCCGTGCAGTCCATCAATCGTCCGACCCGGCGCGACGGCAAGCCGCTGGCGAAGGTGCTGCGCACCTATGGCATCGGCGCGCAGATCCTGCGCGACCTGGGGGTCACGCGCATGCGCGTGCTCTCGGCGCCCAAGCAGATGCACGGCCTGTCGGGCTTCGACCTCGAAGTGGTCGAATATATCGATCGCTGAAGCCGGCTATACTGCCGCTTCCCTGTCATTCATTCATCGCCCCGGGATCGGCCTCCGTCGCGCTGCGCAGCGCACGGTGGGCTGGCCGGGGCCCTTGCGCCGTCCCGCCGGAACACCATGGACATCAAGACCCTAGAAGGCGATCTGCAGTGCCGCGAGCTGCGCTTTGCGATCCTGGCGGCGCGGTTCAACGAATTCATCGTGGAGGCGCTGATCCGCGGCGCGGTGGACGCGCTGCGCCGCCACGGGGCGACCGACAAGCAGATCGAGATCGTTCGGGCGCCGGGCGCATACGACCTGCCTTTGGTGGCGCGCAAGCTCGCGCAGACCAAGCGTTACGACGCGATCATCGCGCTGGGCGCCGTGATCAAGGGCGCGACCGCACATTTCGACTACGTGGCCGGCGAGTGCGCAGGCGGGCTGCAGCGTGCTGCGCAGGACACCGGCGTGCCGATCGCCTTCGGCGTTCTGACGACCGATACGATCGAGCAGGCCGTGGAGCGCTCGGGTGCGAAGGCGGGGAACAAGGGGGCCGACGCCGCCGTTACCGCGCTCGAGCTGGCGAACCTGCTGCGCCGGATCGGCGACTGACGCTCAACGCGGCCTTCAGCGCCGCGGCTCCACCATGGCTCGATCTTCATCCCAACGGCCGGCGCGCGCTTCACGCGCGCGCTCCATCGCCCGCAAGCTCGCGATGCAGGCCCTTTACCAGTGGCAGCTCACAAACCAGCCGGTCGCCGAGATCAAGGGTCAGTTCCTCGAGGACGAGGCCGCGGCGGGCGCCGACCTCGAATATTTCGCTGAGTTGCTCACCGAGTGCATAGAGCGCAGCGAGGCGATCCGCACTGCGCTCGAGCCGCTGGTCGACCGCCCCCTCGAACAGCTCGATCCAGTGGAATCGGCCATTCTCATGATCGGCTTGTTCGAGCTGCAGCAACGGCCCGACGTCCCGTACCGCGTCGTCATCAACGAAGGCGTCGACCTCTGCAAGCGTTTCGGCGCCACTGACGCTCACAAGTACATCAACGCCGTGCTGGACCGCGCGGCCCGCGAATTCCGGCCGCACGAATAGCGACGCTTCCGACAGGGGCGAAACGACCGCACCGCGTCCGGTCGCGCCGCGGCGCCTACAGCGTGGATAATGATGCGGTCGCAAACAGCGCCGCCGGCGCATGGAGCGCACCAGTGCCAGGGGAATTCGAGATCATCGAGCGATACTTCACGCCGCGCCGTTCGCGAGCGGACGTGTTGCTCGGGGTGGGCGACGATGCGGCGGTGCTCGCCGCGCCGGTGGATCGCAGGCTGGTCGTCGCCCTGGATACGATCGTCGAAGGCGTGCATTTTCCGCCACAAGTCGCCGCCACGGACGTCGGCTACCGGGCGCTGGCCGTGAATCTGAGCGACTTGGCGGCGATGGGCGCCGAGCCGAGCTGGATGACCCTGTCGCTGTCGCTGCCGCGAGCGGATGAGGCGTGGCTGTCGGGCTTCGCGGCCGGGCTGTTCGAGCTTGCGGATCGACATGATGTCGCGCTCGTCGGCGGGGACACCGTGCGCGGGCCGCTGGTCGTCAGCGTACAGATCGCCGGGCGAGTCGAGGTGGATCGCTGGCTCACGCGCTCTGGCGCGCGACCCGGCGACCTGTTGTATGTGTCGGGTTCACTCGGCGAGGCTGCGGCCGGCCTGAGCTTGATCGAGCGTGGAACGGCTGACGATGGCGGCGCGGCGGAGCATCTGCGGCGACGATTCCTGCGCCCGCAGCCGCGCATCGAGCTCGGCAGGGCGTTGCGACGACTGGCGAGCGCGGCGATGGACGTATCGGACGGCCTGCTCGCCGATACACGCAAGCTGTGCGCCGCGAGCGGTTGCGGCGCCTTCATCGAAATCGATGCGCTGCCGCGTTCGGCGGCGCTCAGCGAGTTGTTCGACGAGGGGGTTTGCTTGCAGCAACAGCTCGCCGGCGGCGACGATTACGAGCTGTTGTTCACGGTCGAGCCGGGCCGCGAGCAGGAGCTGAAGCAGATCGTCGAGCCGCAGCTGACGAGAATCGGCGTCATCACGTCCGAGCGCGAAGTGCGCTGCCTGCGCAACGGATCGGATTTCGATCCGGGGCGGGTCGCCGGCTACGACCATTTCGAGCAACGTCCCGACGGTCGTTCGGCCTCATGAAGAGATCGACGAAACAACCGATCGATCCCGCACTGCTGCGCGATCCCATCCATCTGCTGGCTCTCGGTTTCGGCGCGGGCCTCAGCCCCGCCGCGCCCGGTACTGTGGGCACGCTGCTGGCCGTGCCAATCGTCGCAGGCGTCATGAGCGTCGGTTTTCTGGCGCACCTTGCGTTCGCGATAGTGGTCTGCATCGCCGGTGTGTATATCTGCGGCGCGAGCGCCCGCCGCCTGGGTGTGCACGATCACCCAGGCATCGTTTGGGATGAGATCGCAGGCTACAGTGTGACCATGCTCGCGGCGCCGCTCGATGGCTGGTGGCTGCTCGCAGGCTTCGTCCTGTTTCGCTGCCTGGACATCGTCAAGCCCTGGCCGATCCGGGAGGCCGATCACAGTCTCAGCGGCGGGCTGGGAATTATGCTGGACGACATCATCGCGGGCCTGTTCGCAGCGGCGATCCTGTTCGCGGTGCAGCGCCTCCTGTAAAGCCACAAGAACACCATCGTGAACTCCCCGAGCGGTCTGACGGCCCAGCGCGCGGCGCGCGAGAAGCGGATCTCGGAACGGCTCGGCGCCGGCCGCAACGCGCCGCAGCGCATCGGCAAGTACGTCATCGTCAAGGAAGTCGGGCGCGGCAGCACGGGCGTCGTCTATCTCTCGCACGATCCGTATTACCGCCGCGATGTCGCGATCAAGGTGTACAACCTCGAATCGCACGACGAGGAACGTGCGCGCGTCACGCGCAAGATGTTCCTCTCGGAAGCGCACATGGTCGGAATGCTGCAGCATCCGAATATTCTGCCGATCTTCGACGCCGGCGAAGAAGATGGCCGCTACTACATCGTCACTGAGCACGTGCATGGCGCGCGCACCCTGTCGGCCTACTGCAAGCCGGACAACCTGCTGCCGGTCGATGACGTGGTGGAGATCATGTACAAGTGCGCGAAGGCGCTGCACTACGCGCACAGCCGCGGAGTGATTCACCGCGACATCAAGCCGTCCAATATCATGCTCACGCAAGCGAACGATGTGCGGATCATCGATTTCGGCATCGCCCTGGTGTCGGATTCGGAGATCTCGCGCATCGAGGGCATCGCCGGCAGCCCCTCGTACATGTCTCCGGAGCAGGTGCAGTCCGCGGAAATCACCAACCGCTCGGACCTGTACTCGCTCGGTGCGGTGATGTACGAGTTGCTCACCGGCTTTCGGCCGTTCCGCGGCGGCAATCTTTCCAAGCTGTTGCACCAGATCGTGTACGCCACGCCGCAGCCGATACATTCGCTGCGCCCCGACATCCCCGAAGTGCTCGAGAATACCGTGGCGCGCGCGCTGCAGAAGGAGGCGGCGAAGCGCTACCGCAATGGTCTGGAGCTGGCCGCCGATCTCACGCGCGTACACCAGACGCTGCGCGATGGCTCGTCCAGACTGGACCGCCAGGAGCAGTTCTCCATTCTGCGCACGCTGAAGTTTTTCCATGACTTCTCGCAGGCGGAGATTCTCGAGGTGCTGCGCGCCAGCACCTGGCAGAACTACGATCAGGACGAGGAGATCGTGCGCGAAGGGGAGATGGACGACCGCTTCTACGTGATCGTTTCCGGGAGCGTTGCGGTCGTGCGCAACGGCAAGGCCGTCGGCCAGCTCGATGAAGGCGACTGCTTCGGTGAGACCAGCTACGTACGAGGCGCGAAGCGCCTCGCCACGATCCGCGCGCTGGGCGCCGTCACGCTGATGAAGGTCAGCTCTACACTGCTGGAACAGTCGTCCGCGGCGTGCCAGCTGCGATTCAACAAAGTGTTCCTGCGGAGTCTGATCAGTCGGCTGCAGAGCCCGTCATGAGAAGCGGTTCGCGGTTGGCGGTTAGCGGTTAGTTTGGAAGGGGATCCAGGACGCCTCTATCGCGGACGGACGGGAAGACGACGGCGAGTCTCTCAGCAACGCCGCTACCCGGTAACCGCTTCATCCTTGTTTTTCTCGATCAACGCATAAGCCGAGTGATTGTGAATGGACTCGAAGTTTTCGGCCTCCACTACGTATGCGCGCACTCGCGTCTCGGCGTTCAGCTGCACCGCCACGTCGCGCACGATGTCCTCGACGAACTTGGGATTGTCGTAGGCGCGCTCGGTCACGAATTTCTCGTCCGGTCGTTTGAGGATGCCGTAGACCTGGCACGAGGCTTCCGCTTCGGCGATGTCGATCAACTCCTCGAGCCACATGTGGCCGGCGATGCGCGCCTTGATCGTGATGTGTGAGCGCTGGTTATGGGCGCCGTACTCCGAGATCCCCTTCGAGCAGGGACACAGGCTGGTCGCGGCGACCACGACCTTGAGCCACAGCTCGGGCTCCCCGCCGTGGAACTCGCCGATCAACGATGCGCGATAGTCCATCAGGCTCTCCACGCCCGACACCGGCGCCTTTTTCATGACGAAGTAGGGAAATTCCATTTCGATGTGGCCCGATTCGGCGTCGAGCTTCTGCGTCATCTCGATGAGGATGTCGCGGAAGGATTCGACCGAGATCTCGCGCTCGTTGCGATGCAGGACCTCGACGAAGCGCGACATGTGCGTGCCTTTGAAGTTGTGCGGCAGGGCGACGTACATGTTGAAGTTGGCGATGGTGTGCTGCTCGCCCCGGGAGCGATCCTTGACGCGCACCGGGTGATAGACGTCCTTCACGCCGACCTTGTTGATGGGGATGCGGCGCGAGTCGGCGCGATTCTGCACGTCCTCGATGGGGGCGTCGCGTTGCGCGGTGCGGGAAGGGGATGCGGCCATGAGCTCCGGCTCGAATATTGGGTGAGGACCGGCAGTATAAAGGACCGGCCGCGCCGCCGGCCCGCAGGGCCGGAATGACTGAATTTCGGGTCTGTTCGCGGGCCGTCAGGCGCCGCGGCTAGCCTGCGGCCGCGCGGCTCGGCGCGCGCCACCACAAGGCGACAGCCTTCTCGATGGAGCCGGCGTCGAGTCCGGCCGAGCGCAGGCAGTCCTCCCGCGAGCCATGCTCGATGAATCGATCCGGAATTCCCAAATTCAGGATGGGCGTGAGATGGCCGCCGGCGGCGAGGAACTCGTTGATCGCGCTGCCCGCGCCGCCGGCGATCACATTCTCCTCGACCGTCACCAGAGCGCGGTGCGTGCTCGCCAGACGCGCGATCAGCTCCTCGTCCAGCGGCTTCACGAACCGCAGGTTCACCAGAGTGGCGTCCAGCTTCTCGGCGATGCGCTCGCAGATCGGGACCATCGCTCCGACCGCGATGATCGCCAGACCGCTGCGCCCCTCGCAGCGCACCTGCGCCTTGCCGACCGGCAACTCATACATGGCCGATTCGATCACAGCGCCCGTTCCCTGACCGCGCGGATAGCGGACCGCCGCGGGCCGCTCTATCTTGACGGCGGTGTACAGCATCTGACGACACTCGTTCTCGTCCGCCGGGGCCATGACGACGAGGTTGGGAATGCACCGCATGTAGGACAGATCGTAGCTGCCCTGGTGCGTGGCGCCGTCGCCTCCCACCAGACCCGCGCGGTCGATGGCGAACACCACGGGCAGATTCTGCAGCGCTACGTCGTGGATCAGCTGATCATACGCGCGCTGTAGAAAAGTCGAGTAGATTGCGACGACCGGCCGCAGTCCCTCGCACGCCATCCCGGCGCCCAGCGTCACCGCGTGCTGTTCAGCGATGGCGACGTCGAAGTAGCGATCCGGGAAGCGCCGCGAGAATTCCACGAGCCCCGAGCCTTCGCGCATGGCGGGCGTGATGCCGACGATGCGCTCGTCCTGCTCGGCCATGTCGCACAACCACTGACCGAACACTTGCGAGTACGCGGGACCGCTCGCCTTTTCCTTGTAGATCACGCCGCTCTTCGCGTCGAATGGTCCAGGCCCGTGCCACTTGATCGGATCGGCTTCCGCCGGCGCGTAGCCCTTGCCCTTGCGCGTGATGACGTGCAGGAACTGTGGTCCCTTCAGATCGCGCAGATTGCGCAGCGTCGCCGCCAGCGCGTTGACGTCATGGCCGTCCATCGGCCCGATGTAGTTGAAGCCCATCTCTTCGAAGATAGTGCCGGGCAGCACCATGCCCTTGACATGCTCTTCGGAGCGCCGCGCGAGCTCCCAGACGGTGGGCATGCGGCTCAACACCTTCTTGCCCCCCTCGCGCAGCGTGGCGTACACCTTTCCGGAGAGCACGCGCGCAAAGTAGTTCGAGAATGCGCCAACGTTCTCCGAGATCGACATGTCGTTGTCGTTGAGGATCACCAGCATGTCGACGTCGAGACTGCCCGCATGATTGAGCGCCTCGAACGCCATGCCGGCGCTCATTGCGCCGTCGCCGATGATGGCCACGACGCGCCGCCGCTCGCCGCGGCGCGCGCAGGCGAGCGCCATGCCGAGGGCGGCGCTGACAGAGGTGCTGGAATGGCCCACGCCGAACGTGTCGTATTCACTTTCGCTGCGGGTCGGAAAGGGCGCCAAGCCGTCCTTGAGCTTGATGGTGCGCAGTGCGTCGCGACGGCCAGTCAGGACCTTGTGTGGATAGGCCTGGTGCCCCACGTCCCAGACGAGGCGATCATGCGGCGTATCGAATACGTAGTGCAGGGCGACGGTCAGCTCGACTGCGCCAAGCCCCGCGGCGAAGTGCCCACCCATCTGCGACACAGTGTCGATCAGATACCGGCGCAGCTCCGCTGCAACGTGCTCCAGGCGTCCGGGAGGGAGCTTGCGCAGGTCCGCCGGCGAATTGATGTTCGCCAGCAATGGGTAAGGCGGGGCGTCGTTCATGTGAGCGTGAGTTTACAGGAAGGCGTTCGCCGATTTCGCCGCCGGCGAACGTGGGCGTTGCGCGGCCGTCCGTAGTACGGCGCCGTAGGCCTGTGCGGGGGATCAGCATGCATGCGTTGTGTCCGGGTTCGCAGCGACGCCGGCAGGTTGACCGCCAACTCCCCGTTTCCGGCGCGTAGCCCGGCGCGGCTCAGCAGCGCCGCAGCGCGAGCCAATCCGACATCGATTTCAGCGGACCTTCGTGCAGTCCCGCGACGCGCAGCGCGGCGAGCGCCTGCGCGTGAAGCTCTTCGACGCGCCGGCGAGCCGCCTGTCGGCCGGCGATGGAGACGAAAGTCGGCTTGTTGAGCGCCTGATCGGCCCCGATAGCCTTGCCGAGCAGGGCTGGGTCGCCTTCCACGTCGAGCAGATCGTCCTGGATTTGGAAGGCGAGTCCGATCGCCCGACCGTAGTCATCGAGCGCCGCGCGCCCCGTCGCGCTCAGCTGCGCGGCGCAGGTCGCCGCCATGAGCACACACGCATGGATCAGCGCTCCCGTCTTGCGAGCGTGCATCTGCTCGATCTCGGCCACCGTCAACACATTACCGAGCGCCGCCAGATCAAGCGCCTGTCCTCCGGCCATCCCCAGCGTCCCGCTCGCACTGGCGAGGAGTCGCACCAACTCGAGGCGAACGGCGGCGTTATCCGGCAGCCCGGGACCGCTCGCCAGCAGCTCGAAGGCGAGCACCTGCAGCGCATCGCCCGCCAGGATGGCGGTCGCTTCATCGAACGCCTTGTGACAAGTAGGGCGGCCGCGCCGCAGCTCATCGTCGTCCATGGCCGGCAGGTCGTCGTGCACCAGCGAGTAAGCGTGAATGAGCTCGACCGCGCAGGCGGCTCCGTCCACCTGCGAGAGCGCTACGCCGAGCGCATCCGCAGTGGCGTACACGAGGCTGGGTCGTACGCGCTTGCCGCCGCCGAGTACGCTGTAGCGCAACGCCTCGTGCAGGCGCGAGGGCGCAAGCTCTGGCGACGGCAGCCGCAGTGCGAGCTCGCGTTCGATGCGCTGGCGCCACTGAGCGAGCAGCTCGCCGAACGCAGCAGAGGATTTCTCAAGCGCCGCGGTCATTGTTCGACGGCTCGAACGGCGTCGTCTCGAACTCATCGCCCGCGCCGCCGCTGCGACGCATGAGGATCTCGACCTTGTGTTCGGCCTGGCGCAGCGCCGTCTGGCATGCCCGGGTGAGCTGTACGCCGCGTTCGAAGCACTGCAGGGAATCTTCGAGCGACAGGTCGCCGCGCTCGAGCTTCTCGACGATGGCTTCGAGCTCAGCGAGCGAGCGCTCGAAGTCGGCGGGGCCGGTCTGTTCGGCGCCGCTTGCAGGGTCGGCGCCGAGCGGCAGGTTGGACTGCGCATCGGCCGCACCCGCCGGAGCGTCACGGCGCTGGTCATCCGAATCGGCGGGTGGGTTCTTGCGGTTCACTGCGTCAGTCGGTCGAAGGGCGCGCGAAGATTGCATGGCCTCTCCCGGTCGGTCAATCGCCGCCTGACGCCGCGTCCTGGTTGCGGCGTTGAGTGCGTTGACTTGCTGGGTGCGCGGGACTAGATTCGAGTCAGTTAGACTTTGTCTAAAGTTGTTCGAACCGCCTCGAAAGCGTCGGGAGACTTTGGACATCCAGCGGCGCGGTCGCCCGCTGGGTTCTCGGCAATCGATCAACCGCAGTCGAGGGTATGGTCATGAAGAATCTGAAGGGCACGAATACGGAGAAGAACCTGAAGGACGCATTCGCCGGTGAGTCGCAGGCGAACCGCCGTTACCTCTATTTCGCCGCGAAGGCGGACGTCGAGGGCTACAACGACGTCGCCGCGGTGTTCCGCTCGACAGCCGAGGGCGAGACCGGTCACGCTCACGGGCACCTGGAGTACCTGGAAGCCGTGGGCGATCCCGCCACCGGCTTGCCGATCGGCGAGACCTCCGCCAACCTCAAGGCCGCGATCGCCGGCGAGACGCACGAGTACACCGACATGTACCCAGGCATGGCCAAACAGGCGCGCGAAGAGGGGTTCGACGAAATCGCCGACTGGTTCGAGACGCTCGCGAAGGCCGAGCGCTCGCACGCCAACCGCTTCCAGAAGGCGCTCGATACGCTGTAGGCGGGTTTACCGGCCGCCGCGGCCCGCTGCCGGGCCGCGGCGCTGGTGTGTGAGAAGAAGCGGTCAGCGACTGATCGGAAGAGGCGCGCCGCCCGCCCGATTGCTGCGACCCGTTCTTCACTAACCGCTGATCGCCAACGACTTCCCAGGGCGTCCCAGTGTCCAGGCCATCCGCTCGCGAAGGCAGCCTTGAGGCCCCTACGCGCCATCCTATCGCGTGGAAGGACGCTGGCTTCCTCGACGAGCAGTCGCTCCTGAAGGAGATGGAGCGAGTCTTCGATATCTGCCATGGCTGCCGGCGCTGCTTCAGTCTGTGCAACGCGTTCCCAACGCTGTTCGACGCCGTCGATGAAACCTCCACGGGCGAGGTGGAGGGGCTGGAACGCAAGGTTTATTGGCAGGTCGTCGACCACTGTTACCTCTGCGACATGTGTTACATGTCGAAATGCCCGTACGTCCCTCCGCACCCGTGGAACGTCGATTTCCCCCACCTGATGCTGCGAGCGAAGGCGTACAAGTTCGCCAACCAACCGGTGCGTGTGCGCGACCGGATCCTCAGCGCCACGGATCGGGTCGGCAGCCTCGCCGGCGTCCCTGTGGTCGTGGAGGCGGTCAACGCAGTAAACCGTTCGAAGATCGGACGAAACTTGCTCGACAAGACGCTGGGCGTGCATCCGGAGGCGCCGGTCCCGAAGTACCACAGCAACACCTATCGCAAGCGGCACGCCGCCCGTGAGCATCCGGAGCTGCAGGCGCAGCCTGCAGGCGATACGCGCGGGCGCGTGGCGCTCTTCACAACTTGCTACGGCAACCGCAATGAACCGGACATCAACGAAGACCTGGTGGCCGTGTTGGAGCACAACGGCGTGCCCGTGCGCCTCGCGCAGCGCGAGCGCTGCTGCGGCATGCCCAAGCTGGAGATGGGCGATCTGCGAGCGATCGAGAAGCTCAAGGACGAGAACATCCCGCAGCTTGCAAAGCTCGTCGATGAGGGCTGGGACATCGTTACGCCGGTTCCTTCGTGCACCCTGATGTTCAAGCAGGAGCTGCCGCTGCTCTTTGCGGGCGACCCCGACGTGCAGAAGGTTCGTGATGCGATGTTCGATCCGTTCGAGTACCTGTGGGCGCGTCACAAGGCCGGCTTGCTGAGGACGGATTTCAAGCGCGAGCTGGGTAAGATCAGCTACCACGTGCCGTGCCACACGCGCGTGCAGAATCTGGGACTGAAAACGCGAGACGTGCTCATGCTCGCGCCCGGCGTGCAGGTCGAGCCCATCGAGCGTTGCTCGGGACACGACGGCACGTACGGCGTGAAGCGCGAGTTTCGCGAGATCTCCATGAAGATCGGCCGGCCGGTCGTGCGCCGCGTCGCTGATTCGGGCGCCGATTTCTACGCGAGCGACTGTCCGATGGCTGGCCGGCAGATTCAGTCCGGACTGGAACATCGCACGGCTCCCACGCATCCCTTGAAGCTGTTGAGGATGGCGTATGGGATTTAGAAGCGGATAGCGGACAGCGGTTAGTTCAGAGTGACCCACTGCCGCCTTCTGACTACCGCCATCCGCTATTGCTGTCCGCTTCCGTCCTCGAGCACATCTCATGCATCAACCCAAACTCACGCGCGCCGACCTGATGAGCCTCGAGCAGTACGCGACGGCGCGCAATGAATTCCGCGCCAAGGTCCTCGACCACAAGAGTCGCCGTACGCTCTCGGTCGGCCCGAACGCCACCTGGTGCTTCGAGGACCAGCTGACCATCCAGTACCAGGTGCAGGAGATGCTGCGCGTGGAGCGCATCTTCGAGGCGAGCGGGATCCAGGAGGAACTCGATGCGTACAACCCGCTCATCCCCGACGGTTCGAATTGGAAGGTGACCTTGCTGCTCGAGTTTCCCGATCCGGACGAGCGTCGTGAGCGACTCGCCGAACTGCGAGGCGTCGAAGAGCGCTGCTGGATTCAGGTCGCCGGGTGCGAACGCGTTTATGCAATCGCAGATGAGGATCTGGAACGCGAGAACGACGAGAAGACCTCCGCGGTCCACTTCCTGCGCTTCGAGCTCAGCGAGCCGATGCGTGCGCGGGTGAAGGCCGGCGCGGCCATTGCGCTCGGCGTCGATCACGAGAACTACCGCCACGAGCTGAGCGAGGCGCCGCAGGCGGTGCGGGATTCGCTGGCGCAGGACCTGGTCTAGAAGCGGATGGCGGATAGCGGATAGCGGATAGTCAGAGGGACAGCGTTTTTCCGGGGCGTAGGGTTGTCGTTGAACGCAGGCGCCTCGTGACACGGACGGCGCGTGCTACACTCCGCGTCGCCGCGCGGACCCTTCTATCCGCTATCTGCTATCCGCTTCTAATAATTGATGGCCTCAACCTATAACGCCGCCGATATCGAAGTCCTCAGCGGGTTGGATCCCGTACGCCGCCGCCCCGGCATGTACACGGACACCAGCCGACCGAATCATCTCGCGCACGAAGTCGTCGACAATTCCGTGGACGAAGCGCTGAGCGGTTACGCAAAGCGCATCGACGTAGTGCTCTACAAGGATGGTTCGCTCAGCGTCTCCGACGACGGGCGCGGCATGCCGGTCGACATCCATCCGAAGGAGAAGGTGAGCGGCGTCGAGCTGATCCTCACGCGTCTGCACGCGGGCGGCAAGTTTTCGGACAAGAACTACAAGTTCTCCGGCGGTCTGCACGGCGTTGGCGTGTCGGTGGTGAACGCGCTGTCGAAGAACCTCGAATGCTGGGTCAAGCGCGGCGGCAAGGAGTACAACATCAGCTTCCGCGACGGCAAAGTGCGCTCCAAGCTGCAGGTCGTCGGCGAGGTCGGGAAGAACAACACTGGCACTACGTTGCGCTTCTGGCCGGACGCGCAGTTCTTCGAGAGCGTCAACTTCTCCGTGCCGAAGCTAAAGCACGTCCTGCGCGCCAAAGCGGTGCTGTGCCCGGGGCTGCGCGTCACGCTGCACGTGGAGCAGACCGGCGAGAAAGAGGAGTGGCTCTACACCGGCGGGGTCAATGAGTATCTGCGCGAGTCGCTTGGCCAGGGCGAGTGGCTGCCGCAGGAGCTATTCAGCGGCAGCATCGAAGGCGAGCAGGAAGCGGCCGAGTGGGCGGTCTGCTGGCGGGTGGACGACGGGCCGCGGGTAGAGGAGAGCTACGTCAATCTGATTCCGACGGCGCAGGGCGGCACGCACGTGAACGGTCTGCGCATCGGCTTGACGGACGCGATTCGCGAGTTCTGCGAGTTCCGCAGCCTTCTGCCCAAGGGTCTGAAGCTCGCTCCCGATGACGTCTGGGACGGCGTGAGCTATGTGCTGTCCACCAAAATGAAGGAGCCGCAGTTCGCCGGCCAGACCAAGGAGCGACTGTCCTCGCGTGAATCGGCGGCCTTCGTCTCGGGCGTGGTCAAGGATCAATTCGCGCTGTGGCTGAACCAGCATCCCGAAGCGGGCGAGAAGATTGCGCAGCTCGCGATCGCCGGCGCGCAGGCGCGGCTGAAGGCGTCAAAAGCGGTCGCGCGCAAGCGCGTTGTCAGTGGTCCGGCGCTGCCCGGCAAGCTTGCCGACTGCACGTCGCAGGATCCCGAGCGCAGCGAGCTGTTCCTGGTGGAAGGCGACTCGGCCGGCGGCTCCGCAAAGCAGGCGCGCGACCGGGAATTCCAGGCCGTCATGCCGCTGCGCGGCAAGATCCTCAACACCTGGGAGGTCGACGCGGCCGACGTCCTGCAGTCGCAGGAAGTGCATCACATCGCCATCGCGATCGGAGTGGATCCCGGCTCGGACAGGCTCGACGGCTTGCGCTATCACAAGATCTGCATCCTTGCGGACGCCGATTCGGACGGCCAGCACATCGCGACCCTGCTGTGCGCGCTGTTCCTACGTCACTTTCGACCGCTGGTCCTGGCGGGGCATGTGTATGTCGCGATGCCGCCGCTGTATCGCATCGACGTGGGCAAGCAGGTGTACTACGCGCTGGACGACGCAGAGCGCGCCGGGATTCTCGACCGTATCGCGGCTGAGTATCCGCGCGCCAAGCCGGTCGTCACGCGCTTCAAGGGTCTCGGTGAGATGAGCGCCATGCAGTTGCGCGAAACTACCATGGCGCCCGAAACGCGCCGCCTCGTGCAGCTCACCGTGGACGCCAAGGACGAGGCGGACCAGATGCTCGACATGCTGCTGGCCAAGAAGCGCGCCGCGGACCGGCGAGAATGGCTGGAGGCGAAGGGTAATCTGGCCGAGGTGCAGGTCTGAGGGAAGCGGATAGCGGATAGCGGATAGTTCAGAGCGGCCGCCGTGTGTATTGCCGTCGCTGTTCGCCGTCACATAATCCACGCACCCAGCCATGCATCTTTGACCATCCGCTATCCGCTATCCGCTATCCGCTTCCAAGACTATGCCCAACCAGCCTAGCCTGAACTTCGAAGGCGTCGAACGGCAGCCGCTGCGCGCTTTCACCGAGAAGGCGTACCTCGATTACTCGATGTACGTGATTCTGGACCGTGCGTTGCCGCACATCGGCGACGGGCTCAAACCGGTGCAACGGCGCATCGTGTACGCAATGAGCGAGCTGGGTCTGTCGGCCGCGTCCAAGCACAAGAAGTCGGCGCGCACGATCGGCGATGTGATCGGCAAGTTCCATCCACACGGCGACTCGGCGTGCTACGAGGCGATGGTGCTGATGGCGCAGCCGTTCTCCTATCGCTATCCGCTCGTCGATGGGCAGGGCAACTTCGGCTCGCCGGACGATCCGAAGTCGTTCGCGGCGATGCGCTACACCGAATCGCGCCTGACGCGCTACGCCGCGCTGCTGCTCGCCGAGCTCGGGCAGGGCACGGTCGACTGGACGCCGAATTTCGACGGTACGCTGGAGGAGCCGGTGCTGCTGCCGGCGCGCGTGCCGAACGTGCTGCTGAACGGCGCGAGCGGCATCGCCGTGGGTATGGCGACCGACATCCCGCCGCACAATCTGCGCGAGGTGATCGCTGCATGCGTACGGCTGCTCGATGACCCCGACGTCACGCTGCGCGAGCTGTGCAAGCACGTGAAGGGTCCGGATTTCCCGACAGGCGCGGAGATCATTTCGCCCAGCGCCGAGATCCGCCAGATCTACGAGAAGGGCAATGGCTCGGTGCGCGCGCGCGCCGTGTACGAGATCGAAGACGGCGACATCGTCATCACCCAGCTTCCGTACCAGGTGTCGGGCAGCCGCATCCAGGAGCAGATCGCCGCGCAGATGCAGGCGAAGAAGCTGCCGATGGTGGCGGACATCCGCGATGAGTCCGATCACGAGCATCCTACGCGCATCGTCATCGAGCCTCGCTCCAATCGTGTGGACATCGAGCAGCTGATGGCGCACCTGTTCGCCACCACCGACCTCGAGCGCACCTACCGCGTCAATCTGAACATCATCGGTCTGGACGGCCGGCCCCGGGTCATGGGCTTGAAAAGCCTGCTCGAGCAGTGGCTGACCTTCCGCATCGACACCGTCACCAGGCGTCTCAACTGGCGGCTCGACAAGGTCAGGGCGCGGCTGCACATCCTCGAAGGTCTGCTTACGGCGTACCTGAACCTGGACGAGGTGATCCGCATCATTCGCCGCGAGGACGAACCGAAGCCGGTGCTGATGAAACGCTTCAAGCTGACGGAGATTCAGGCGGAGGCGATTCTGGAGACCAAGCTGCGCCACCTCGCCAGACTCGAAGAGATGAAGATCCGCGGCGAGCAGCAGGAGCTCGCCGAGGAGCAGGAGGAGCTGGATAAGATCCTCAAGAGCAAAGCGCGCCTGCGCAAGCTGGTGAAGGAAGAACTGCTGGCGGACGCCGAACAGTATGGCGATGCGAGGCGCAGCCGCATCGTGGAGCGCGCCGCCGCGCAGGCCATCAGCGAAGCCGATCTGGTGACCAGCGAGCCGGTGACCGTGGTGCTGTCGCAGCGCGGCTGGGTGCGTGCGGCCAAAGGGCACGAGGTCGATCCTGAAGCGCTTTCCTATAAGACGGGCGATGCTTTCCAGGCCGCAGCGCGCGGCAAGAGCACACAGCAGGCCGTGTTCCTCGACAGCACGGGGCGCGTCTATAGTCTGATCGCTCATTCGCTTCCTTCGGCGCGCGGGCAGGGCGAACCACTGTCCGGACGCATCGATCCGCCGGAAGGCGCCACGTTCGCTGGCGTGCTGATCGGCGAGCCTGACGATCGTTGGGTGATCGCCTCGGACGCCGGTTACGGCTTCGTCGTGCGGCTCGGCGAATTGCACTCGCGCAATCGAGCGGGCAAGGCCGTGCTCAAGATCCCGCAAGGCGCCGGCGTGCTGGCGCCCGCGCCTGTGACTTCAGATGATGCGCTGCTGTGCGCCGTCAGCAGCGACGGCAAGCTGCTGGCGTTCCCGGTGAAGGACCTGCCCGAGCTGCCGCGCGGCAAGGGCAATAAGATCTTCGGGTTGTCGTCGAAGAAGGTCGCGAACCGCGAGGAGTATCTCGTCGGCCTGGCCGTGGTTGCGCCCGATCAAAGTCTCATCGTGCGCTCGGGTGAGCGCAAGATGACGCTGAAGTTCGCTGATCTCAACGATTACCGCGGCGAGCGCGCCCAGCGGGGGGCCGTGCTGCCGCGCGGTTGGCGCAAGGTGGAGCGGTTGGAAGTGGAGTGAGGAAGAGCTAGAAGCGATTAGCGGTTGGAAGAGCTGGAAGCGGTTGGCGGTTAGCGGTTAGTGTCAGAGAACAGGCCGCTATGGCGGTTGCAAGCGTGCGGGCCGGCGCGCCC
>JAVEVD010000137.1:0-2634 GCA_034005205.1 Steroidobacteraceae bacterium
TGTCACCTTCCGGCGTAATCAGGCCATTTCGTTTCCGGCATAAACAGGCCAGTAGGCTGGAGGCGTTTTCGGCGTAATCCGGCCAGTGCGTTTTCGGCGTATTCCGGCCAGCTGAGCCAGCAGACGGGCATCTCGATTCAACCGCGGCGCATCGCTACCCTCCGGGCTTTTTGATCGGGAGGCCGGCGGTGGGCCGCAGGAGATTCGAGATGTTCCAGTACCGACAGGTGCTCGTGCGGCTGCGCGCGGGCGACTCCGAGCGCGAGATCGCGCGCTCTGGGGTGATGGGCCGCGAGAAGCTGGCCGCGTTTCGTGCGCTGGCCACCTGTAACGGCTGGCTCGAACCCGAAGCGGCGCTGCCCGACGATGCGACGATCGCGGCTGCCCTGGGCACGGCGCGTCGTGCGCGCAGCACTATCTCGAGCGTCGAGCCGCACCGCGCGATCGTCAGCAGATGGCTCGAGGCCGGCGTGGGCGGCAAGGCGATTCACGCTGCCTTGTGCCGGGAACACGGCTACACCGGCAGCTACTCTTCGGTGGCGCGCATGCTCGTTGCGCTGCGCGGCTCGCGCCCGCCCGAGGTGACGGTGCGCCTGAGCTTCGCGCCTGGCGAGGCCGCGCAGGTCGACTTCGGCGCGGGCCCCGTTCTCGCGCACCCCGACGGCGCGCCGCGACGCGCCTGGGCGTTCGTGATGACCCTGGCGCACAGCCGCCACCAGTACGTCGAGTTCGTCTGGGATCAGACGGTGGCGACCTGGCTGGGCTGCCACCGTCGTGCCTTCGAGTGGTTCGCCGGCGTACCCGAACGCGTGATCATCGATAACGCCAAGTGCGCGATCACGCGCGCGTGCATCCGCGATCCGCTGGTGCAGCGCGCCTACGCCGAGTGCGCCGAGGGCTACGGATTCCGCATCGACGCCTGCCCGCCGCATGATCCGCAGAAGAAGGGCATCGTCGAGGCGGGCGTCAAGTACGTCAAGGGCAACTTCCTGCCGACGCGCACGTTTCGCGACCTCGCCGATCTGAACGCCCAGGCCAGGCGCTGGGTGATCGAGGAGGCCGGCGTTCGCATCCACGGCACCACGCGCGTGGCGCCGCTGGCGCTGTTCGAGATCGAACGTCCGTTGCTGCGGGCACTGCCGGCGATCGCCCCGGACCTGGCGAGCTGGCATCGCGTGAGCGTGCATCGCGACTGCCACGTGCAGTTCGAGCGCGTGCTGTACTCGGCGCCCTTTGCGCTCGCCGGCAAGGTGTTGTGGCTGCGCGCCACCGACGGAGCAGTGGCGCTCTACGAAGACTTCCGCCACGTCGCCACGCACCCGCGCGGGCGGCGTCCCGGCGAACGCGTTACCGTGCGAGATCACCTCCCGCCGCACGCGCAGGCCTTCTTCGCCCACGATCGCGAGTGGTGTCTCGAACAGGCCGCGCGCGTCGGAGCCTCGTGCCGCGAGCTCGTGGCGCACCTACTGGCCGATCGTATCGTCGAACGGCTGCGCGCGGCTCAGGGCGTCCTCCAGCTGCTCAAGCGTCACGGCGCCGAGCGGCTCGAAGCCGCGTGCGCCCGCGCGCTCGCGCACGACTCGCCGTACTACCGCACCGTCAAGACGATCCTCACCAGCGGCGTCGATCTGCAAGCACCCCTCGCGATCGACACCCCTGAGGGCTACGCCGGCACGCCGCGCTTTGCGCGCGACGCGCTCTCGCTGTTCGTTCCCCAACCGCAGCAAGACCTGCTGCACTGACCACGGAGACTGCCCCGCATGAACCCCGTTCCGGAACTGGCCCCGCAACTGAAGCAGCTGCGCCTCTCGGGCATCCTCGATTCGCTCGATGCGCGCAACCGCCAAGCCATCGATGCGAAGCTCGCCTACACCGAGTTCCTTGCGCTGCTGATCGGCGACGAAGTCGCGCGCCGCGAGCAGAAGAAGTTCTCGCTGCGGCTGCGCCGAGCGCAGTTTCGCACCACCAAGACGCTCGAGCAGTTCGACTTCGAACGACTGCCGCAGCTCAACCGTTCCCTCGTGCACGAGTTGGCCACCGGCCGCTACCTCGCCGAGCGTGCACCGGTGCTCATCGTCGGGCCGTGCGGCACCGGCAAGAGCCATCTCGCGCAAGCCCTCGGACACTGCGCGGTGCGACAGGGCGTCGATGTCGTCTTCACCACCTGCGCGAATCTCACGCAAAGCCTGAATGCCGCTCGCGCCACCGGCGCCTACGAGCGCAAGCTCGCCGCGCTGGCGCGCGTGCCGCTGCTGATCATCGACGACTTCGGCCTCAAACCACTGCGCCCGCCCGCCGACGAGGATCTGCACGATCTGATCGCCGAACGCTACGAACAGGCCGCAACGATCGTCACCAGCAACCTCGACTTCCCCGAGTGGGATCAGGCCTTCCCCGCCAACCGGCTGCTCGCCTCGGCAACCCTCGATCGGCTTCGCCATAACGCGTACTGCATGGTGCTCGACGGCAACTCCTATCGCGCTCCGAAGATGGCTCCGACTTCATCGAAGCGCTCGGTTGCAGTCCCCGCAAAACCCAGCCATCCTTGAGCCCCTCCGAGATGCTCGTCTGCACCTCGGCCGCTGGCCGGATTACGCCGAAAATCGGTGGCCGGATTACGGTGAGAGGTGACAG
>JAVEVD010000088.1:0-11896 GCA_034005205.1 Steroidobacteraceae bacterium
GATCACGAGACATGCCGGATCGAGAGCGCGGTGAACCCCTTCGCCGCGAAAGTGTCACCCATGTCTCCGATATAAACCGTCACCTGTGTGATCGGAATAGACACATCGAGAATGGCTCCCCGGGCCGGATTCGAACCAGCGACCAACGGATTAACAGTCCGTCGCTCTACCACTGAGCTACCGGGGAACGGCGGGCAGGCAGGTAAGAGAAGCGCGCAATTTTGCGTAATGCCTCGAGGGGGTGTCAAGGAAGTTGGGCTCGCGAATGCGAGCCGAACGGCGCGACGCTCGCAGCGCGAGGACGGCTACCAGCGTTGAGCGTTGCGGCGGCCGACGCCGATGACGATGCGCTCGACGCGCCAGGTGCTGGTTTGCAGCACGCGCGCTGCACTGGCGGGCGTCATGCCGCGGCGAGCAACCAGCGTCCAGGCCTTCAGCGCATAGTCCGAGGGCCGGCGAGCGGAGCGCTCGTAAGGCGGCCGGAATTGGCGGCGAGATGGAGTGGTGACTGCTAGTTCCATGGCGGCCACGTTACGCCTGGACATATAGGCTGGCCGCCATCCTGCCCCCGTAGCGCGGGGCAGGCGACCCCTTAAGGCTGGCTCAGACGCCGCCCGGCGCGCGAGGTCAGACCGCCGACTCAGGCCGCTTGCGCGGCGCGCAGCGCCCGCTCGATCCGGTGCAGCGCTTCTTCGAGCGTCGCCATTCCGCAGGCGAACGAGAGGCGAATGTGGCCCGGCGCGCCGAACCCGCTGCCTGGCGCGACGGCCACGCCGCCGTGCGTGAGCAGGTGCTCCGCGAAGGCGTTGTCGTCCTTGGCGCCTACGATCTCCATCGCGCCCTCGGCGTGGGCGAAGGCGTAGAACGTGCCGGCGCTTGGCAGGCACGAAACGCCCGGCAGCTTGTTCAGTCCCGCGACGATGAAGTCGTGCCGCTCCTTGAAATGCTTGTTCATCTCGCGCACGCACGATTGATCTTCGTTGAGCGCAGCGATCGAGGCCTGCTGAGCGATGGAGGAGGGGTTGGACGTGCTCTGGCTCTGGATGATCGACATCGCGCGCACGATCTCGGTCGGACCGCCGCAATAACCGATGCGCCAGCCGGTCATGGCGTACGCCTTGGAGACGCCGTTCACCGTCACCGTCCGGTCATACAGCTCCGGGCAGACGCTCGCGATGGTCGCGAACGGCTCGTTCGCCCAGTAGATGTGTTCGTACATGTCGTCCGTGCAGATCACGACCTGTGGGTGGCGCGCCAGAACGTCTCCCAGGGCGCGCAGTTCGGCGCGCGTATAGGCCGCTCCGGTCGGGTTGTTCGGGCTGTTGAGGATGAACAACCGGGTTTTCGATGTGAGCGCCGCCTCGAGCTGTGCAGGCGTGATCTTGTAACCCTGCTCGGCGCCCGCATACGGCGTGACGGGAACGCCGTCCGCCAGCAGCGCCATGTCGGGGTAGGAGACCCAATAGGGCGCCGGAATGACGACCTCGTCGCCCGGATCGATCAGCGCCAGCATCAGATTGAAGATCGTCTGCTTGGCGCCGGTGGACGCCAGAATCTGACTACGCTTGTACTCGAGTCCGTTATCGCGCCGGAACTTGTTGATGATCGCGTCCTTCAGCTCGGCCGAGCCCTCCACGGGCGTGTAGCGCGTGTGGCCGGTGCGGATCGCCTGGATGCCTGCCTCGGCGATGTGCGCAGGCGTGTCGAAATCCGGCTCGCCCGCGCCCAAGCTGATGATGTCCTTGCCCTCCGCCTTGAGCTGAGCGACACGCCCGGTGAGGGCGACGGTGGGCGAGGGCTTGATGCGCTGCACGCGCCTGGAAACTGCTAGACTCACGACGCACCGACAGGGAAAGGGGAATGGGACGCGCGCATTCTAGGGAAGCTCGGATTGGCCTACTACCCTGACGGTTCAAGCCAAGGAGCTGCTTGAAATGCACGGCGTTTCGAGCGCCTGGCGATTGCAGACGCGGACTAAACACAGGTTCTCTCGAGGGAAGGCGCGATTCCCAGACTACTCGCACCCCGCCATTGCCGGGCCGCGACGCTCACACCACCGTCTGCCGACCGATGACCGCATCAGCGCCGCCACCGACATTCGCTCTGAAAAGCGACTACCAGCCGTCCGGCGATCAGCCGGGTGCGATCGAGCAGCTCGTCGAAGGCCTGGAGGCTGGGCTTGCGCACCAGACGCTGCTCGGCGTCACGGGTTCGGGAAAGACCTTCTCCATAGCATCCGTGATTCAGCGCGTGCAGCGTCCGACGCTGGTGCTCGCTCATAACAAGACGCTGGCCGCGCAGCTGTACGGCGAGTTCAGAGAGTTCTTCCCGGACAACGCGGTCGAGTACTTCGTCTCTTACTACGACTACTACCAGCCCGAGGCGTACGTCCCCTCGTCGGACACTTATATAGAGAAGGACGCCTCGATCAACGAGCACATCGAGCAGATGCGGCTGTCGGCCACCAAGGCGCTGCTCGAACGCCCGGACGCCATCATCGTGGCGACCGTATCGGCGATTTATGGTCTGGGCGATCCCCAGTCGTACCTGTCCATGGTGCTGCACCTCTCCCGCGGCGATCGCATCGATCAGCGCAAGATCTTGCGGCGGCTGGCGGACATGCAATACAAGCGCAACGAGATGGACCTCACGCAAGGCGCCTATCGAGTGCGCGGCGATGTGATCGACGTCTTTCCGGCGGAATCCGAACGCGAAGCGCTGCGCATCGAGCTGTTCGACGATGAAGTGGATTCGCTGCTGCTGTTCGATCCCTTGACCGGCGAGATTCGCCGTAAGGTCCCGCGGTACACCGTCTTTCCCTCGAGCCACTACGTCACGCCCCGGGAGCGGCTGATCAGCGCGGTCGACGAAATCGCGGACGAGCTCCGCACGCGGCTGTCCGAGCTCAAGGAAGCGGGCAAGTTGCTGGAAGCGCAGCGCCTCGAGCAGCGCACGCGCTTCGACATCGAGATGATCCGCGAAGTCGGCTACTGCAACGGGATCGAAAA
This sequence comes from Steroidobacteraceae bacterium, assembly GCA_034005205.1. GTDB lineage: Bacteria > Pseudomonadota > Gammaproteobacteria > Steroidobacterales > Steroidobacteraceae > Steroidobacter. The sequence continues at coordinate 3,009 of JAVEVD010000088.1, forward strand.
CTACTCACGCTTCCTGTCCGGCAGAGCGCCTGGCGAGCCGCCGCCGTGCTTGTTCGACTATCTGCCGTCGAACGCACTGCTGGTCGTCGATGAGAGTCACCAGACCATTCCCCAGCTCGGCGCCATGTACCGCGGCGACCGTTCTCGCAAGGAGACCCTGGTCGAGTACGGCTTCCGTCTGCCGTCCGCGCTCGACAACCGGCCGCTGCGCTTCGACGAGTGGGAGAAGCTTGCGCCGCAGACGATCTTCGTGTCCGCGACGCCCGGGCCATATGAGTTGCAGCGCTCCGGCCAGGTGGTCGAGCAACTCGTGCGCCCGACCGGACTGGTGGATCCGGAAGTGGAGGTGCGTCCCGTACGCACGCAGGTCGACGACGTGCTTTCGGAAATCAGGCGCTGTGTGGAGCGCAACGAGCGCGTGCTGATCACGACGCTCACCAAGCGCATGGCCGAGGATCTCACCGAGTATCTGGACGAGCACAAGGTGAAGGTGCGCTACCTTCATTCGGACATCGACACCGTAGAGCGGATGGAAATCATCCGCGACCTGCGGCTCGGCAAATTCGACGTGCTGGTCGGCATCAATCTGCTGCGCGAGGGGTTGGACATGCCCGAGGTGTCGCTGGTAGCGATCCTCGACGCCGATAAGGAGGGCTTCCTGCGCTCGGAGAACTCGCTGATCCAGACCATCGGTCGTGCAGCTCGCAATCTGCATGGGCGCGCAATTCTGTACGCCGACCGGGTGACCGGCTCGATCCAGCGCGCGCTCGATGAAACCAATCGTCGCCGCGCCAAGCAGATCGAGTTCAACGCCAGGCATGGCGTGACCCCGCGCGGCATCCAGAAGGCAGTGGCCGACATCATGGAAGGGGCGTACTCCGAGGCGGCCGCCGCGGGCGTGCGCCGGGTCGCGGAACCCAAGCCGGAGTACCGGACGCTGACCCCAGAGCAGGCGGTGCGGCGCATCAAGAAACTCGAGCAGGAAATGTTCAAGCACGCTCGCAACCTGGAATTCGAAGAGGCCGCGCGGCTACGGGACGAGATCGGCCGGCTGCGGCAGGTGGAGCTGGGGCTGGTGGGTCTAGAAGCGGATAGCGGATAGCGGATAGGTAGGAGTGGACAACGCAGCGTTGCGGACGCTCCGGCCCTCTGACTATCCGCTATCCGCTATCCGCTATCCGCTATCCGCTTCCAATTCTTCCGTTCCGTCGCTATCCTTGCCGGCCTTTTTCGGGCGCGTAGCTCAGCGGTAGAGCACTACCTTGACATGGTAGGGGTCACAGGTTCGATCCCTGTCGCGCCCACCACTTCGGCAAAGAGCGATTGGGCGGTTAATCTGACAAGCGCGCATCTGATGCTAACCGCTGACGCGAACCGCTAACCCTTCCTCCTTATGCCTGTCATCACTCTGCCGGACGGCAGCCAGCGCAGCTATTCAGAGCCGGTCACAGTCGAGAAAGTCGCCGCCGACATCGGGCCGGGGCTGGCGCGGGCGGCGTTGGCGGGTAAGGTCGACGGCAAGCTGGTCGACACCTCTTATCTGATCGACAAGGACGCCTCGCTCGCCATCATCACAGACCGCGATGCGGAGGGGCTCGAGATCATCCGGCACTCGACCGCGCATCTTCTCGCGCACGCAGTCAAACAGCTTTATCCCGACGCCCAGGTCACGATCGGCCCGGTGATCGAAGACGGCTTCTATTACGACTTCGCCTACAAGCGACCCTTCACGCCCGAGGATCTGGAGGCGATCGAAGCGCGCATGCGCGAGCTCGCCAAGGCCGATTACAAGGTCACCCGCCGCGTGGTGAGCCGGGACGAGGCTGTGAAGTTCTTCCGCGATCAGGGCGAGATCTACAAGGCCGAGATCATCGCCAGCATTCCGGCGCACGAGGAAATCGGCTTGTACGGCCAGGCGGAGTGGGTGGACCTGTGTCGCGGGCCGCACGTGCCGAGCACCGGCAAGCTGCGCGCTTTCAAGCTGATGAAGATCGCCGGCGCCTACTGGCGCGGCGACTCCCGCAACGAAATGCTCCAGCGCATCTATGGCACGGCCTGGCAGGACGAAAAGAGCCTGAAGGCGTACCTGACCCGTCTGGAGGAAGCCGAGAAGCGCGATCACCGCAAGCTCGGCCGCGAGCTCGAACTGTTTCACTTCCAGGAAGAAGCGCCAGGGGCGGTGTTCTGGCGCCCGAAGGGCTGGACCGTGTTCCAGACGCTGATCGCGTACATGCGCGACAAACAGCGAGCCGCGGGGTACGAGGAAGTGAACACGCCGGAGATCATGGACGCCGAGTTGTGGAAGCAGTCCGGCCACATGGAGAAGTTTGGCGAGAACATGTTTCTCACGCGCACCCCGGACGAGCGCTTGTACGCCGTCAAGCCGATGAACTGCCCGGGTCACGTGCAGATTTTCAAGCAGGGCGTCCGCAGCTATCGCGACCTGCCGCTGCGGCTCTGCGAATTCGGCAAGGTGCATCGCTATGAGCCATCTGGCGCGCTGCACGGACTGATGCGCGTTCGTGCGTTCACCCAGGACGACGCCCACGTCTTCATCACCGAAGACCAGATCACGGAAGAGACCGTGCGTGGGATCGAGCTGCTGATGTCGATCTACCGCGACTTCGGCTTCGAGGATGTCCAGGTGAAGTTCTCCGACCGTCCCGAGCGACGCGTCGGAAGCGATGCGATCTGGGATCGCGCCGAGACCGCTCTGAAGGAGGCGACGCGGGCGGCGGGGATCGAGTACGCCTACAACCCCGGCGAAGGCGCGTTTTATGGCCCGAAGCTCGAGTTCGTGCTCAAGGACGCGATCGGCCGCGATTGGCAGTGCGGCACCTGGCAGGTGGACCTCAACATGCCGGGCCGTCTGGGCGCGCACTATATCGACGAGCACAGCGAGAAGCGCACGCCCGTCATGCTGCACCGGGCCATCTTCGGCTCGCTGGAGCGCTTCTACGGCATCCTGCTCGAGCACCACGCCGGGCGCCTGCCAACCTGGCTCGCGCCGGTGCAGGCGGTCGTCATGAACATCACAGACAAGCAGTCCGACTACGTGCAGCGCGTCACTGAAATCCTGAAAAATCAGGGGCTTCGCGTTGCTTCAGACTTGCGGAACGAAAAGGTCGGCTTTAAGATCCGCGAACACACCCTGCAGCGCGTTCCTTACCTTCTGGTAGCTGGCGACCGCGAAGCAGGTTCTCATTCTCTGGCCGTGCGCACGCGAAGCGGCAAGGATCTCGGGGCGATGTCCGTGGAGACCATCGCCGCGAAACTTGCCGAGGAAGTCGCGAGCCGCGGCCGGACTGTTTTGGAGGTATGACGCATCGCTGCTCCCACTTCTAAGCGCGTCAGGCGCAATGAAGAGATCACAGCCCCAAAGTTGCGGGTAATCGACGCTGAAGGCCGCCAGGTCGGCATTGTCACCCGCTTCGAGGCGCTGCAGATGGCGCAGAACGCCGATCTGGATCTCGTGGAAGTTTCGCCGACGGCCGATCCGCCGGTGTGCCGCATCATGGACTTCGGCAAGTTCCTGTTCGAGCAGAACAAGAAGGCGCACGCAGCGAAGCGCAAGCAGAAGCAGATTCAGATCAAGGAAGTGAAATTTCGCCCAGGGACGGAGGAGGGCGACTATCAGGTGAAGCTTCGTAACCTGATTCGCTTTCTCCAGGAAGGAGATAAGGCCAAGGTGACCTTGCGGTTCCGCGGCCGTGAAATGGCCCATCAGGAAGTCGGTCGTGAACTTCTGAACCGGGTTCAGCAGGATCTCGCGCCCTATGCGCAGGTTGAGCAGTACCCGTCCATGGAAGGCCGACTGATGGTCATGATGTTCGGGCCAAAAAAGAAGTGAGCAGTCCGCCGGCGCGTGGGCCCCGAGGGGCCGGCGCGTCGGGCAGTACTGTCCCGCCTCGATGTATGTTGAGCTTTGCGGCTCAACACGCTGAAAAGGCTATATAAATTTGGAGTTTTCGAGATGCCCAAGTTGAAGACCAACCGGGCGGCTGCGAAGCGTTTTCGCAAGACCGCCAATGGGTTCAAGCGAGCCCAGTCCCATCGCCGTCACATCCTCACCAAGAAGCCGAGCAAGCGTAAGCGTCAGCTGCGTTCGCCGAGCATGGTGGCCGAGCAGGACCTGGTGCGCCTGGAGCAGCTGCTCCCGCACGCGAAGTGAGGAGGTAAGAGATGGCACGTGTTAAGAGAGGCGTCATCGCCGGCGCCCGTCACAAGAAGATCCTCAAGAAGGCCAAGGGCTACTACAACGCCCGTCGCAAGGTTTTCCGCGTCGCGAAGCAGGCCGTCATCAAGGCTGGCCAGTACGCGTATCGGGATCGCAAGACCAACAAGCGCAACATGCGTGCGCTGTGGATCACGCGCATCAACGCCGAGGCGCGCGTTCACGGCCTGTCGTACAGCAAGCTGATCGCGGGCCTGAACCTCGCGGGGTTGGTGATCGATCGCAAGGTGCTGGCGGACATCGCCATGCAGGATCCGGCTGCGTTCGGAGTGATCGCGCAGAAAGCCAAGGACAGCCTGGAGAAGCAGGCCGCGTAGAGACGCGGCTGCGGTTGGCGGTCAGCGGTCAGTCAGAGGCGGCGCCTCGATACTCCAATGTATGCCTCTCCGGCCGCCGCGAGAGCGGGGTCGGGGGCGGGGCGCCGACAGCTTGGCTGACGAGGCGCTGATTGCCGACCCAGGCAGGCGTCGGCGCAGCGCATTGGCCGCGAGGCCGACGCAGGCGGGAATCGATCCTTGTCCGGCGCGCGCGTAGGCGCCGTTTCACGAATATTCCGGTCCGCAGGTCATGGCTGAATCCGCTCAAAATCTGCAGTCTCTCGTTGACGGCGCACGCGCCGACATCGAACGCTGCACGGCCATCGGCGAGCTCGAGCAAATCCGCGTTCGCTTGCTCGGCAAGAAGGGCGATATCACGGCGCTGCTGAAATCGCTTGGCGCGATGGATCCCGAAGCGCGCCGCACCGCCGGGGCTGCGATCAATGAGGCGAAGGAGGCGATTGCGAGCGCGCTCGATGAGCGGCGCAAGGCGCTCGAAGCGCAGCAACTCGCGGCGCAACTCGCCAGCGAATCCGTAGACGTCACGCTCCCTGGCCGCGGCCAGGCTCTGGGTGGGCTGCACCCCGTCACGCGCGTGCGTCGGCGCCTCGAGCAGCTGTTCCGCAACGCCGGCTTCACGATCGCCGACGGCCCGGAGATCGAAGACGACTGGCACAACTTCGAGGCGCTGAACATCCCCGCCGACCATCCGGCGCGGGCGATGCACGACACGTTCTATTTCCCTGATGGGCGCCTGCTGCGAACGCATACCTCGCCGGTGCAGGTGCGCGTGATGAAGAACCAGCAGCCGCCGGTGCGCGTGATTGCGCCTGGTCGCGTGTACCGCTGCGACTCCGACATGACCCACACGCCGATGTTTCACCAGATCGAGGGTCTGGTGGTCGATGAGGGCGTCACGTTCGCGAACATGAAAGCGATCCTGCACGCGCTCATGCGCGAGTTGTTCGAGAAGGACGTGAAGATGCGGCTGCGGCCGTCGTACTTCCCGTTCACCGAGCCCTCGGCGGAGGTCGACATTTCCTGCGTTTCTTGCGGCGGAGCAGGTTGCCGCGTCTGCAAGAACACCGGTTGGGTCGAAGTGTCGGGCTGCGGGGTGGTGCATCCGAACGTGCTGCGGGCGGTGAACATCGATCCCGAGAGATACACCGGCTACGCCTTCGGCATGGGCATCGATCGCCTGACGATGCTGCGTTACAACGTCAACGACATCCGCATGTATTTCGAGAACGACTTGCGCTTCCTCAGGCAGTTCGCGTGAAGGTGCGCGCATGAGAATCAGTCTGCAGTGGCTGCGCGAGTGGGTGAGTACGGGCGAGGACGTCCCGGCGCTGGCGCATGCGCTCACCATGGCCGGTCTGGAGATCGAAGCCGTCGAGCGCGCCGCGCCGGATCTGGCGGGCGTCGTCGTTGGCGAGGTGCGCAGCGTCGAGAGGCATCCGGACGCTGAGAAGCTCAGCGTCTGCCGCGTGTCTTCCGGCGCCGAGGAGCTGCAAATCGTCTGCGGCGCGCCGAACGTGCGCGCGGGCATGAAGGCGCCGCTCGCCACCGTCGGCGCGCTGCTGCCGGGCGGCGTGCGAATCAAGAAAGCCAAGCTCCGGGGGGTCGAGTCCTTCGGCATGCTGTGTTCGGCCCGCGAGCTTGCCTTGAGCGAGGACTCGAACGGGCTGCTCGAGCTGCCTGCCGAGTTGCAAACCGGCCAGCCGCTCACCGAAGCGCTCGCGCTGGACGATGTGATTTTGGATGTGAACCTCACGCCGAATCGCGGCGATTGCATGAGCGTGGCCGGCGTCGCTCGCGAGGTCGCGGCGGCTCGCAGCGAGCGCTTGCATCCGCCGCAGATCGAGCCCGTCGCCGCCGCGAGCAGTTCGACCTTCCCGGTGCGGCTGGACGCGGGCGCGGCCTGCCCGAAGTTCGCGGGCCGCGTCATCCGCGGCGTGCGCGTCGGCGCGCAGTCGCCGTTCTGGATGCAGGAGCGCCTGCGGCGTGCGGGCGTCCGGTCCATCAGCGCCGTGGTCGATGTGACCAACTACGTCATGCTGGAGCTCGGCCAGCCGATGCACGCATACGATCTTGGCCGGCTGCATGGCGCGATCGTGGTGAGGTTCGCAAAGGCCGGCGAGCAGCTCACGCTGCTCGACGGCCGCACGGTGGAGCTGACGCCGGACGTGCTGGTGATCGCCGATGAGCGCACCGTGCTGGGCCTCGCCGGCGTGATGGGCGGCGAGGCGTCGGGCATCAACGACGCCACCACGGATGTGTTCCTCGAGGTCGCATTCTTCGATCCGAGCGTGATCGCCGGTCGCGGGCGGCGCTATGGTCTGGTGACCGATGCATCGCAACGTTTCGAGCGCGGTGTGGATCCGCAGCTGCAGGAGCGCGCTATCGAGCGCGCCACACGCCTGTTGATCGAGTGCGCCGGCGGCGAGCCGGGCCCCACCGTTGTCACGCAGAGTGTCGAAGCTCCGCCCGCGCAGCCGGCGGTCGGCTTGCGTCACTCGCGCGTAGAGCATGTGCTGGGCGCCAAGATTCCCGCAGAGCTCGTCCGTGAGCTGTTGAACAGGCTTGGAATGGAAGTCGCCGGCGGTCCGGACGCCTGGCGCGTGACTCCGCCGTCCTGGCGCTTCGACATTCGGATCGAACAGGATCTCATCGAAGAGGTCGCGCGGCTGTACGGATTCGACAACATCCCTGAGGTTCACGCGACCATTGCGCAGACCATGACCCCCTGGACCGAAGCACGCGTGCGCAATGAGCGCGCTGCGGACCTGCTCGTCGACCGGGGCTACCAGGAAGCGATCACGTACACGTTCACGGATGCGCAAGAGCAGGGGATTTTGCATCCGGGCGAAACCGCGCTCGCGCTATCGAATCCGATTTCAGCGGAACTGAGCGTAATGCGCCTGTCGCTGTGGCCCGGCCTGCTGCGCGCTGCGCGCGACAATCAGCGCAGACAGCAGCAGCGCGTGCGCTTGTTCGAAATCGGCCGGCGTTACGCCGGCGACACAGGCGCTGAGACGGAAGTCGCAGCGGGCCTCGCCGCCGGTGCGGCGCTTCCCGAGCAGTGGGATGCGACGCCGCGCACTGTCGACTTTTTTGACGTCAAGGGCGATCTCGAGGCGCTGCTCGCGACCACTGGCGCGGCCGAGGAATTCCGCTTCGTTTCGCAGCCGAATCCGACTTTTCATCCGGGCCAATCCGCCAGGATCTGGCGCGGCGATCGCGAGGTCGGCTGGCTTGGCGCCGTGCATCCGGAGCATCTGAAACAGCTGGATTTGACATATCCGGTTTATGTTTTCGAGGTCGAGACCGAGTCCGGCCTGCGCGCGCGCGTGCCTCAATACAGCGAGATTTCCAGATACCCCTCGATTCGGCGCGATCTTGCGGTGATCGCAGACGAAGCGGTCAGCGTCGGCGCGCTGTGCGAGGAAGTGCGGCGTGCGGCCGGCGCGCTGCTCAAGGCGCTGCACGTACTTTCCGTGTACCGCGGCGCGCAGATCGGGAAAGGCAAGAAAAGCATAGCCTTAGGCCTGCAGTTGCAGGATACTGCCCGCACACTGACCGATAACGAAGCCGACGCCGTCGTGGCGCAGGTCGTCCGTGCTCTCGGCGACCGGCTCGACGCAGCGATCCGGGACAAGTAAGCATGGCACTGACGAAAGCAGAGATCGCCGAAGCGCTGTTCGATCAGCTCGGCCTGAATAAACGCGAAGCACGCGAACTCGTGGATCTGTTCTTCGAAGAGCTGCGCGCTTCGCTCGCGAACGGCGAGCAGGTGAAGCTCTCCGGCTTCGGCAACTTCGATCTGCGCGACAAGAACCAGCGGCCCGGACGCAATCCCAAGACGGGCGAGGAGATTCCCATCAGCGCACGCCGCGTGGTCACCTTCCGTCCGGGCCAGAAACTCAAGGCGCGAGTTGAGGCGTATGCTGGAACCAGGCAATAACAGCGAATTGCCGCCGATTCCGGGGAAGCGTTACTTCACGATCGGCGAGGTGAGCGAGTTGTGCGGCGTGAAGCCGCACGTGTTGCGCTACTGGGAGCAGGAGTTTCCGCAGCTCAAGCCGGTCAAGCGCCGCGGGAATCGCCGCTACTACCAGCGCCAGGACGTGCTCGTGATTCGCCAGATCCGCAGCCTGCTCTACGAGCAGGGTTTCACGATCGGCGGCGCCCGCAACCGGCTGCAGGGCGACGAGGCCAAGGAGGACCTGACGCAAGCGCAGCAAATCGTGCGTCAGATCCGCGTCGAGCTGGAGGATGTGCTGAAGATCCTGCGGCGTTGAGCGCGGCTCGCGCCGTCGGCGTTCCTGGCGCCGCGC
>JAVEVD010000138.1:0-2603 GCA_034005205.1 Steroidobacteraceae bacterium
GCAAGCCGGCTACTTTCCGGAGGCTGTGAAGTCCTATCGTCTGGGATTGTCTTTTCGTAAGCGTCCCGGGAAGTCAGGTTGACAGTGAACGAGGTGAACCGATCTCGGTCGTCAGACGGGCAGCGGGGTCCAGCGGTGTGGGAGCAGCGCGTCGATCTCGCGGGCTCGCTGGGTGGGCAGGCGCTCGAGGACGTCCTTGAGATAGGCGTAGGGATCGTGCCCGTTGAGCTTGGCCGACTGGATCAGGCTCACGATCGCCGCCGCGCGCTGGCCCGCGGCCAGCGTTCCGGCGAACAACCAGTTCTTGCGACCCGTTGCCCATGGACGGATCTGCTGCTCGTCATGGTTGTTGTCGATGGGCAGGCGTGGATCGTCGAGGTACCGCACGAGCGCGCGCCAGCGGTTCAGGCTGTAGTCGATCGCCTTGGCCGTGGCCGTTCCGTCGCTCACCCGGACACGCTGCGCGAGCAGCCATTCGTGCAGCGCCCTGGCCACCGGTGCCGCTCGGGTCCGCCGCAGCTGCAGCCGCTCCTGCGGCGCGAGGTCCCTGGCGTCGCGCTCGACGTCGTAGAGCTTGCCGATCAGTTCGAGCGCCGCCCGCGCGATCTCGCTCTTGTTGGCGACGTGCAGTTCGACGAACTTGCGCCGCGCGTGCGCCATGCAGCCGACCTCGGTCACCCCGCGCTCGAACAGCCACTTGTACCCCGAGAAGTCGTCGCAGACCAGGTACCCCGTCCACGGGGTCGGCTCGCGTTCGCACCGATCACGGTCATGGCCCAGAAACGCCCTGGCGTGTTCACCCGAGCGACTGGCGGTGAAGTCGTAGACGACGGCCTGGATCGATTCGTGCGCCGCGGCCGTCCACGCCCACAGATAGGCGCGGTGCGTCTTGCCCGTGCCCGGGGCGAGCATCGACACCGGCGTCTCGTCGGCGTGTAGCACCGCGCACTCGAGCAGCCGCGCCTTCAGCGCTTGCACCAATGGTTGCAGCCGCGCTCCACACTGACCCACCCACGCAGCGAGCGTCGAGCGCGCAATCGCCATACCGGCCCGCGCAAAGATCGCCTCCTGCCGGTACAGCGGCAGGTGATCGGCGTGCTTGGCCACCAGCACCTGTGCCAACAGCCCAGCCGTCGGAATCCCCTTGTCGATGACCTGCGCGGGCACCGGCGCCTGCACCAGCGTGCGGCAGTGCGCGCAGGCCCACTTGCCCCGAACGTGGCGCTCCACCGTAAAGACGCCCGGCGTGTAGTCCAGCTTCTCGGCGACGTCCTCGCCGATGCGTTTGAGTTCGCACCCGCAGCCGCAGGTCGTGCTCTCGGGCTCATGCCGGATCTCGCGCCGCGGCAGGTGCGTGGGCAGCGCCTGGCGCTTCGGGGGCTGCCTGGGCGTCTCCGACTCCCCGAGCGGGGGCAGTGTCGCCTGCAGCTGCTCGATCTGCGCTTCGATCGCGGCGATGTCGGCCTGCACCGACTCCTCGAACAGTGCGCGCTGCTCGGCGTTGATCCGCTCGCTGCTCGCGCCGAACTTCAGGCGCTTGAGCTGCGCGATCTCGAAGGTCAGCTTGTCGATCTTGGCGTCGCGCCAGACCAGTTCCTGCGCGTCGCGGTTGGCGCGCTCGATCAGCCTGGCGGCGAGCGCACGCAGCTGCTCGGCGTTCAGTGCGTCGAGCCGGGCGGGGTCGATCTGCGTGCCGTCGATCATCGGCCGCAGTGTGCCGGCTCGCGCGCGCGCGAGCCATCGGTGAATGCTCGAATTGCCAGCGACGGCGATCTACAGCACGCTGATCATGCCGCCCTCACCGACGCGATGCCAGGGCAGACCGAGCACCAGGGCATGAAGTTGCTCGTGCGTGATCGACTGCGGCGCACCGTTGCCCCCACCAGGCCAGACGAAGCGGCCCCGGTACAGGCGGCGCGCGGCCAACCAGATCCCGATGCCGTCGTGAACCAGGACCTTGAGACGGGTCGAGCGCTTGTTGGCGAACACGTAGGCGTGATGCGGGTGCGCGGCGCCGAACACCCTGACCACGCGCGCCAGTGTCGTATCGGTACCGGCTCGCATGTCCATCGGCTCGACGCACAGCCAAACCGCCTCGATGCGGATCATCGCAGCCAGTCGCGAAGCCACGCCGCGCAATCTCGCGCCGCCGCCGCCGGCCAGGTAATGCTCACTGTCGTGCCGGCGCGCTGCAGTTCGATCCGGATATCGCCCTGCACCGAGGGCGCGCTCAACGCCAACGGCACGAACGTGGGCGGCACGGGCTCCACCTCCTGCATCTGCTGCGTCGCCGCCACCGATCGCTTGGGCGGCAGTCTGTGCTCGGCCTCGATCACCCATTTGCGCAGCATGTTCGCGTTCAGCCCATGATGCAGCGCCACCGCGGCAATCGACACGCCGGGCCTCATGCACTCGCCCACGACCGATTGCTTGAACTCCGCACTGTGTCGGCGACGACGTCGCCGACCCATCAGGTCAACCCCGTAAGTGTTCATGTGTCCGCCTATCTACGCGGACACGAGCATCCTAAGAACGCCGCCTGCCGGTCAATATGGGTTCACTGGCCGCTTACCATGAGCTGCCCGTCCTGCGTGAAGAAGATC
>JAVEVD010000002.1:0-85874 GCA_034005205.1 Steroidobacteraceae bacterium
GTCGAAAACATCGACCTGTCCTTGGTTCGCGGCGCCTACCGCATCGACGGCTTGACTGTCGTGAAGACCGGCGCAGATCGGACGACCCCCTTCTTCAGCAGTGAGCGCATCGATTTCTCCATCGAATGGGGTAATCTGCTGCGCGGCGCTCTCGTTGCGCAAGCCATCTTCGAGCGGCCGAAGATCAACCTGGTGCAGGCGAAATCCGACCAAGACTCGCAGCTCGGCAAGGAAGTCGACTGGGCGCAACGCCTCGAGGAGCTCTTTCCGTTCCGCTTCAACACGGTCCGCGTCCTGGACGGAGAAGTCACCTTCCGCGCGCCCGGCATCCGCGCGCAGGACGCATTGAAGGCGCACGCCATCGACGGCGAAGTGCGCAATCTCACCAATGCGGCCGCCTCGGGCGAGGAATCCTTTGCGACCTTCCTCGCGAACGGTCGCGTGCTGGGCGACGCCCCGTTGCGCGTGGCGGGGACGGTCGATCCTCTGGCCGCGGCGCCCACGTTCGATGTGGACCTGCAGATCGAGCGCGTGCAGTTGCCCAAAGTGAATCCGTGGCTGCGTGAGTTCATCAAAGCGGACGCGGAGAGCGGCGACTTCCAGATCTATATCGAGCTCGCGGCGGCCGAAGGACGCTTCGAGGGCTACGCCAAGCCGCTGATGCAAAACGTCGAGATGTACAGCTCCGAGAAGGACGAAGGCGGAGCGCTCAAACGAATGTGGGAGGGTCTGGTGGATTTCGCCGCCGGCGTGCTCGAAAGTGAAGAGGGAGAGCAGGTGGGCGCCCGCATCCCGTTCAGCGGCTCGCTCGAGAATCCGCAGACGAGCCTGCTCGCAACCATCGTCAGCGTTCTACGCAACGCTTTCGTCAGTGCGTTCGCACGTTCACTCGAAGGCAGCATTTCGCTGCGCGACGTGAAGAGCAACCTCGAAGAGGTCGGCGAGCAGGACTAGCGCCTTCCTCTATATCAGTTCAGAGTTCGCGCCGGCGCCTCGTTCTCGTCCGAGTAGCGCATGCGCAGCTCCGCGGCCATCTCTTCGATGGCGCCCAGGCTGCTGCCGATTTGAGCCGACCACTCTTGCAGTTGGAATTCGGCTTCGATCGCCCGCAGCGAGTTGAGCAGCAACAGCGCATCGAGCATCGGCATGGAAAGGTGCAGCGCGTCCTCGTCGTCCAGGCAGTGCAGCGTGACGGTGCCGCAGATCGCCGGTTTGTCGTCTGGCACTTCCGCCGTGGCGGCGGCCGTGACGACTTCGCGATTACCAAGATAGTCGGCCAGACACATGATGCGGTCTCCGTAAGGTCGACGCCCGAGTGCGCCGGTGGTGAGCAGACGAGAGACAGGCCCGGGTTTCGTGAGTGCAACGCGCCGGCGCCGCCAAAGGTCCGTTCCGCCCGGCTTCGGCGGGAAAAAATTACCGGGGCTGCGCCCGGAGAAATTTCTGAACTACTCGGCGTCTGCGATCGTTGCGCACGTCGAAACGCCGTGCATTTCGGGCGTTTCCTTGGTCTGAGCCGTCAGGCTAATAGGTCGATCCGAGCTAACCTCTGAACTACTCGGCGTCTGTGATCGCCAGGCGCTCGAATTCAGGCGTTTCCTTGGCCTGAGCCGTGGGGAGTAGTAGATCGATCCGAGCCCCCTAGCGCGCGTTCAGGATTTTCGCGACGGCCCGGCGATACCCAGCCGACACCGCCGTTTCGGCGTAGTGCTTGCCGTCCTGCACCAACCAACGCCCGCCCACCATTACGTCGCGCACGACGTCCGGACCGCCCGCGAACACGAACGTGTCGATGATCGCTTCATCGCGGCGGCCGGCGAACAAGGGAGCGTTCACATCCAGCACCACGATGTCGGCGCGGGCGCCGGCCTCGAGAACGCCGCTGCGCCGCCCGCTCACGGCCGCCCCCGCCTCGGCGGCCCCCTTCCATAACAGGGCGCCGGTGGACGGCTCGGACTCGCTGGCCAGAACGTTACGTCGTCGCTGCTCGAGCCGCGCCTGGTACTCGAGCCAGCGCAACTCTTCCACCGGCGACAAACACACGTGGCTGTCCGAGCCGATGGCGAAGGCGCCGCCGAGATCAAGCCAGCGTCGAGTCGGGAACAGCCCGTCACCGAGATTGCCTTCCGTGGTAGGGCACAGAGCGACCACGGCGCCGCGCTGCGCCATGCCCTCGAGTTCCTGATTCGTCACATGCGTCGCGTGAACCAGACACCAGCGCTGATCGACGGCTGCGTTTTCGAGCAGCCATTCGATCGGCCGACGCCCGAGGTGCGCCTGAGCGGCGACGACTTCGCGCTCCTGTTCTGCAATATGTATATGTATGACGCGGCTCTGATCGCCAGCCGTCGCCAGGACCTCGGTCATGGCCGCCGCAGGCACGGCGCGCAGGCTGTGCAGCGCGAGCCCGACTTCGGCCTGGATTCGCTGCGCCGCCGCGCGAGCGCTCTCAACCACTCGCAGGTAATCCTCGGCGCCCATCACGAACTGCCGCTGTCGCTCGGTGGGCGCAGCGCCGCCAAAATCCGACGTTTGATACAGCGTCGGCAGGAGAGTGAGTCCGATGCCCGCGACGCCGGCCGCATCGATCAGCGCTTCGCACATGACGGCCGGATTCTCGTAGGGCCGTCCGTCCGGCCGATGATGCAGATAGTGGAACTCGCATACCGAGGTGTACCCCGCCTTGAGCATGTCGGCGTACAGCTGAGCAGCCACGGCGTTGAGCAGCTCCGGGGTCATGCACGCGGCGATCCGGTACATGGTCTCGCGCCAGGACCAGAAGCTGTCCTGCGAAGAGCCGCGCCGCTCGGCGAGGCCGGCCATCGCCCGCTGGAAAGCGTGACTGTGTGCGTTCGGCATGCCGGGAATGGCCGCGCCGTTCACCATACGCGCCGTGCTCCCGACGTCGTCGGCCGCCACATCGACGATATCGCCCGACGGATCGACCGAGATCACTACGTTGCGGCGCCAGCCCTCCGCAAGCCAAGCCGCGGGGAAGCGGTATCGCGATTGCAATGACACGATGATGATTACAGGCTCAGAACGAGACCATGAAGCCGATCGACACGACGTCGACATCGTTCTCGGCCAGTCCGTCGCCCGCATCGAAGATCCGCTGGTACTCGAAGCGTGCGCCGTAGACCTCGGCGAACGAGAACGTAGCGCCGAGCCCGGCAAGAAGCTCAGTGCTGCTGCTGGAGGCTTCGGCGTCGCGTGCGCTGAAGAAATCCGTGATGTGCAGATTCAGCTCATTGCTCGCGAACAGCACACCGGCGCGCGCGTACGCTTCCCAGCGATAGCTGAGCGGCAGCACGCCGAGAGCGGACAAGGTGAATCCTTTCAGCTTGAGGTCGAGCTTCTGGCGCCAGGGCTCCTGGTGATCGATGTGCGTGCCGAAACTGTCGTTGCGGTAGCGCAGCTCGCCCAGATCCATGTAGCTCACTTCCAGCGCGAGGTTGGGCAGCAGACGATAGCCGCCCGCCATGCCGAAAGCCGTATCGCTGTCGTCGCCCAGCGATGAGACCGTCGATGCGGGCGTGAAGCCGAACTGGGCGTAGATATCGGTCGCGAGTGCGTCGAACTGCGCTTTGTCGGCCGGTTCCCGCATGGCCTCCCCGTAGAAACCGGCGACGTAGAAACCGAGCTCCGCAGCGCACGCCGCCTGGGCGACGAACAAAATGAAAATCGCCGCGCAGATCCTTGCAAGGAATCCGGTTCGGGCGCTGAGTCTTGAGATCATCTGGCGTCCGCGCTTGGAGGTGGCCGACGGCAGAGACTGTACCTGAAAAATCGCACGGGAGCCGCGGCAGTCGCCGCCGCTCGGGGCGCTGCGCCGCGGGATTCGACTCGGCCGCTGTACCGACGATTCCCTAGTCGTCCGTCGCTGGTGGGCCGCCGCCGTCCGCGTCTCGCTCCCTCTCCCTCCTGATCGTCATTACTGTCCATCCGAAGGCGGCGCCGACGACGCACAGCATGGCGGCCATCACGAACACAAGCCCGCCTGTCAATCGCCACCCTTCATACAAGCCATAAGCGACGCCAATAGGCGTGACGATCAGCAGCAACGGTTTGGCGATTCGCATGCGCCGCATTATTCGGCGGGCGGAGCCGGGAGGGAAGCGGTTTAGCGGTCAGCGGAAGGGAAGCGGTTAGCGGTTGGCGGAAGAGAAGCGGTTAGCGGTTAGCGGTTAGTGAGAAAGGCGCTCGTGGCGGGCAGCGGTTCTGGCGGCGGCTGGCGGACGCGAGAACTTCAGAAGGCTGGCGGCGTCCGCTCTGACTAACCGCTAACCGCCAACCGCTAACCGCTTCTTCTCCTTTCACAGCGCTGCAAGCTGCACCACCGACACCTGCGCCGTGTTTGCATGCGCGTAGGCGTCCAGGAAGACAGAGTTCGCCATCAGATCGCCGAGCGTCAGCCCGAGGGCGACGATCGCCGCGGCCATGGTGAAGCAGACGCTGCGACGGACGGTTTCGCTGATGTTCACGATGTTGGTCATGGCGGCTCTCCTCTCTCGGTTGCTGGACCCGCATCGTCATGCATGCGGCGTTTGTCCGTTCTGATGCAGCCCCCCTCCAAAAGGTTGCGGCCTGCCGCCGCATACCGCACCGGCGCCGGCGAACGGCGGCGAAACGCCGGTATGATGCGGGCCCCGCGCCCGAGCCGCCGCCGACCAACCCATGCCGCTTCTGACCCTGAGAAACGCCGAACTCGCCTACGGCCTGCACCCGCTGCTCGATCGCGCCCAGCTCAGCCTCGAGGAAGGCGAACGCGTCGGGCTGATCGGCCGCAACGGCGCCGGCAAGTCGACGCTGCTGAAGGTGATCGCCAGAATTGCGCCGCTCGATGCGGGCGAGCTGGCCATGCGCGAGGACCTGCGCATCGTGATGGTGGAACAGGAGCCGCGCCTGCCCGATGCGCCGACGTTGCGGGAAAGCCTGGTCCTTCGCGGTCGTCTCGAGGATGTGCACGATGATCGCGCGCGCTGGGCCGCCGAGACGAAGCTCAACGAATTCCTGGATCGCCTGGACGTGGCCGCCGAGCGCGAACCGCAAAGCAGCTCCGGCGGGGAGCGCAAGCGCGCTGCGCTTGCGCTGGCGCTCGCATTGCAGCCGGACCTGCTGCTCCTCGATGAACCGACCAACCACCTCGACATCGACGCCATCACCGCGCTCGAAGAGCTGCTGATGCGCGGCCCCACTCTGCTCGTCATCACGCACGACCGCGCATTCCTCGATCGGGCGGCGACTCGCATCATCGAACTCGATCGCGGCCTGCTGCGCTCGTATCCGGGCTCCTTCTCGGCGTACCAAGCCCGCAAGAGCGAGCAACTCGCCGCCGAAGAGACCGCCAACCGAAAATTCGACAAGTTCTGGGCGCAGGAAGAAGTCTGGATCCGTAAAGGCGTAGAGGCGCGCCGCACACGCAACGAAGGCCGCGTGCGGCGGCTGGAGGCGCTGCGCGCCGAACGCGCCGCACGACGCGAGCGCATCGGCTCGGTTAAGCTCGCGCTGGATACGGGTGAGCGTTCCGGCAAGCTGGTCGCCGAAATCGACGATCTGCACAAGAGTTTCGGCGAGCGCTGCATCGTGCGCGGGCTGTCGATGCGTATCCAGCGCGGCGATCGTATCGGGCTGATCGGTCCGAACGGGGCCGGTAAGTCGACGCTGCTCAAGCTGATCCTGGGCGAGATGCAGCCCGATCAGGGTTCCGTGCGGCTCGGCGCCAACGTCACTGCCGCATACTTCGATCAGATGCGCGAGCAGCTCGATGACGAGAAATCAGTGATCGAGACCATCAGTCCCGGTTCGGACTGGATCGAGATCGGCGCCGAGCGCAGGCACGTGATGACGTATCTGGGAGACTTTCTGTTCTCGCCGCAACGCGCGCACTCGCCGGTGCGCGCCTTGTCCGGCGGCGAGCGCAACCGACTCCTGCTGGCTCGGCTGTTCGCAAGACCGGCCAACGTGCTGGTGATGGACGAGCCGACCAACGACCTCGACGTCGATTCGCTGGAGCTGCTCGAAAGTACACTGCAGACGTACCCCGGAACATTGCTCCTCGTGAGCCACGACCGCGCATTTCTGGACAACGTAGTGACGCAGACGCTGGCAGCCGAAGGGGACGGTCTGTGGCGCGAATACGTGGGCGGTTATTCTGACTGGCTCGCACATCGCCGAGCCGCTTCGCCGCCGGCGCCGCCCGCTACGAAGCAGAAGCCGCCGACGACTGCGTCGCAGCGATCGGTGAAAGGCGTGAAGCTCAGCTACCACGAAACGCGCGAGCTCGCCGGGCTTCCGGAGCGCATCGAAGCGCTCGAGACGGAACAGCGCGCACTCATCGAAAAGATGAGCGCGGCCGCGTATCACAAGACGGCTGCCGAACAGATGAAGGCGGACGCCGAGCGCGCCGCCGAGCTCGAGCGGCTGCTGGAGGATGCATTCGAGCGCTGGGCGGCGCTCGAGGAGAAGACCAACAAGAAATAGACCGCTTCCCGCACACGCGGAAGCAGCGGCGACGGCGCGAGCGATACGGCGACCGTCGAAGCCGTCGCCTGTGAATCGCTCAGCGACGTCAGCACGCAATACAGTGGCTGACCAGGTCGTCGCATTCCGGGCCGCCTCGGATCGGATCGGCGGCCAGCAGGAAGGGGCGCTGCTTCAGGGCGCCGGAGCCGACAGCGGCTCGCCCCTCTCCACCGTAAAGACAGCAAGCAGCTTTGCCGGCTCATCGCCGGCGCGCTCGTCATGCACGGCGCCGCTGGGCACTTCGAGACTGTCGCCGGGCTTCAGCGCGCGAACGGGCTCGCCGTCGATCATCATCGTGTACTCGCCTTCGATCACATAGCCGATCACAGAGCCCGGATGCGTGTGTCTGCCGGCGCTGGCGCCGGCGGGCGCCTCGACCAGCACCACGAGCACCTCGTACTTCGAATCCGGCACGTTCACCCTGCGCAGGACGGTCCGCTTCACCTGCGGCTTTTCATCGCCCGTTGCGGCTTGCGCAACCTTCACCGGCGCATCCGCCTGAACGTCAGGCGCGCCGCACGCGAGCGTCGCGCATGGGATCGCCGCCCAGACAAGCGCCGCAACCGTCGACCATTTCATACCGCTATTCCTCGTTCCGCTGATTGCGCCGAGCTGTGATGCTTCACGCCTGAGCAACGCAGGAGATCGGTCGCAGCCGCCGACGCGAACGCCAGCTCAATCTTGGGTCACGCGGCCGGAGCGCCGCCGCTACGGACGATCTCGATCAAGGCGTTCAAGGCGTCCGTAGCGGTGAAGATGCCGAGAAACCGGCCGTCTTCATCGTTGACGATCACGCTGCCGACCTTCTTTTCGGACATGGCGAGCGCCACTTCGTCAAGGGGGGCGGCGGCGCTCACGGTCAACGGATCGGCCGCCATGATGTCGGCGGCTTGCACCTGCAGCTTCTCCGGGACAGTCAGACCGGCGACCAGGCGCACATCCCGATCGCTGATTACCCCCACTACGGCGCCGTCACGGACGACTGGGAGATGACGGATGCCGTGTTTCTGCATCAGACGCGACAGATCGTCGATGGTCATGTCTTCGGTCGCGGTGATTGGGTCGGGGGTGGTGAACTCTTCCACGGGTATGCGGGTCGGCTGCATCGCGAATCTCCTGGTCAGCATGCGTAACGATAGCAGAACCCAGAGCGCTGTGGATCCGGGCGCGCCGCTCAGCACACGCCAAATCAGCGGGGGAAGGTCGAATCGCACGCCGCTGCGAGGCGCATGAGCTCCTGACGCCGGCCGATCAGCGCTGCGGACCGAACATGGGACTGCACGTACATCGGACTCCACTTACATGGAATGGCGCGCTCCGAATTCGCCCACCGCGTGCGGTTTCCCTCCGTTGCCAACTCATCTATCCCGTGCCAACCTCTGCGGCGTGGTCCAAGTCAATCTCACGCGGCATCTGTTCGCCTTCTTTCCTCAGCTCGAAGGACAGTTGGTCGAAGTGGAAGCCACCGACGTGGCGGGGGTAGTGCGGGCGCTCGAAGCACGTGCGCCGGGCATCGGCTTCTACTTGTGCGATGAGCGCGGCCGCCTGCGACCGCACGTCAACATCTTCATTGGCGCCACGATCATTCGCGACCGGCGCAACTTGAGCGACGCGGTGACCGCTGGAGACAAGGTGTCGATCCTGCAGGCATTGAGCGGAGGCTAGCGTGACCGATAAGGCGCTCTGGGCGGCGACCCGCAAGGGGACGTTCAAGATCGAAAAGTCCGCACGCCGTTGGCGCGCGACGTTGGTCGGACACTCGGGCGTAGGCGTGAATTATGTGGCCCGGGACCCGAACACGAATCGCCTGTGGGCGCTGCTCGGCCATGGCCATTGGGGCGCCAAGCTGTCCATCTCCGATGATGACGGCGCAACCTGGCGCGACAACCCGGCCCAGGTCATGTACCCGCAAGGCGCACGTTACATCGGTCAGGATATGTACGAGGATTCTGCGGGCGAGTTCGGGGTCGCCTGGAAGACGACCATACGCAATGCGACGCTGCTGAAGCTGTGGGTGATCGCCTTCGGCGACGACGGCGCCATATGGATCGGCACGATCCCCGGCGGCCTGTTCGAAAGCCGCGACGGCGGCGCGTCGTTCGAGCTCAACCGGCCGCTGTGGAATCACGAATCGCGCGGCGGCGACTTGTTCAATGGCGACGGCGCGGGCGAGACCGAGTGGTTCGGCACGCCGGCTTCGGAAGGCGGCGAGTTCGCGCCAGGCATTCACTCCATCGCGATCGACCCGCGCAATCCTGCACGGATTCTGGTTGCGGTCTCGACCGCGGGCGTGATCGAAACTCGCGACGGCGGCCGCACTTGGCGCAGCCGCAACAAGGGCATGACCATGGACCACAACCCGGACCCGGAGGCCGAGTGGGGCCACGATCCGCACGTGATCCAGCTGTGCCGCGGCGCGCCCGATCACATCTGGCAACAGAACCATGCCGGCGTTTTCTACAGCGACAACGGCGCGGAGAGCTGGCGCAAGGTCAGTGCGCCAAGCGTCGGCGTGCATTTCGGCTTTCCAGTCACGGTCGATGCGCGCGACGGCAAGATCGCATGGCTCGCGCCCGGCCAGTCCGATGCGCAGCGCATGGCGATCGACGGCGGTCTGTTCATCGCGCGCACGGAAGACGGCGGCGTGACTTGGCGACAGCAGCGCAAGGGTCTGCCGCAGAAAGACGCGTACGACGTCGTTTACCGGCACGCTCTGGACAACTGCGAGGACGTCGTCGCCTTCGGCTCGACCACTGGCAACCTCTACGTCAGTGAGGACCGCGGCGAGAGTTGGGCGGTCGTCGGCCACAACCTGCCGCCGATTTACGCGGTGCGGTTCGGGTGACTCTCGCGCGTCGGCTTCCCGGCCCGGGCCGCAGATCGCCCCCGACCTATCCCGCACGTCTTCGCGTATGCGCCGCCTTCAAGCGCCTGCGCGCACTCAGTATAGAATCCGGTCATGCCGCGCGTGTCCTTGAGCCCACACCCCTCCACCCCCTGCGCTTGCGCGGGCGCGCTCAGCGTGCAGATCGATAGACCAAGCGACGATCTGCTCGTGCTTTGCTACCGAATCGCGGGCGAACTGGATGCGCTGGACTTGCCAGCTCAGCAGCGCTCGGCGCCCGCCGATGGATTGTGGCGCGCCACCTGCTTCGAGGCGTTCGTTCGTCCTGTCGGCGAGCGCGGCTATCTGGAATTCAACTTCTCGCCGTCGAGCGAATGGGCGATCTATCGCTTCGACGACTACCGCAGCGGCATGCGCGCACTCTCCCCGCAACAGCCGCCCAAGATCATCTGCCGACGCCGAGAGCGCGAGTTGGACGCGGACGTCGATGTCCATCTCGGATCGCTCGGCCTTCCCGCCGGCGCCGATCTGGAGCTGAGCTTGAGCGCCGTGCTGCAGGACCGGACGGGCGCACTCTCCTATTGGGCGCTGGCGCATCCGGCAGAGCGGCCGGACTTTCACCACGCTGACAGTTTCCTTCTGAAACTTGCCAGGCCCGCGAGCGCCGACTGAATGCAATTCGGAATCGATCGCCTGCTCGTCGAACGCGAGCTGCGCAAACCGCTGAAAGGTCGCCGCGTAGCCGTGTTGGCGCACCCGGCGTCCACGACAGCGGACCTGACTCACACGCTGGATGCGCTGGCTGCGCTCGACGACATCGAGCTGAGCGCCGCGTTCGGTCCGCAGCACGGGTTGCGCGGCGACAAGCAGGACAACATGGTCGAGTCGCCGACCTTTCGCGATCCCGTGCACGGCGTGCCCGTGTTCAGCCTGTATGGCGAGGTTCGGCGCCCGACTGCGCAGATGATGGAGTCTTTCGACGTCCTGCTGGTGGATTTGCAGGATCTCGGCTGTCGCATTTACACGTTCATCACGACACTGCGCTATGTGCTCGAAGCTGCGGCCGGGCACGGCAAGTCCGTGTGGATACTGGATCGTCCTAATCCTGCCGGCCGACCTGTCGAAGGGCTGCGCCTGCGCGATGGATGGGAAAGCTTCGTCGGCGCGGGTCCATTGCCGATGCGCCATGGATTGACGTTGGGCGAGCTGGCGCACTGGTTCGTGCGCTCGCTGAAGTTGAACGTCGATTACCGCGTGATAGAGATGGACGGCTGGCGCCCGGAAGCGGGCCCGGGCTTCGGTTGGCCGCTCGGCGAGCGCGCCTGGATCAATCCCAGCCCGAACGCGCCGAATCTCTGGATGGCGCGCTGCTACGCGGGCACGGTGATGCTCGAAGGCGCGACTCTTTCGGAGGGGCGCGGTACGACGCGGCCGCTGGAGCTGTTCGGGGCGCCGGATCTCGATGCGCGCGCGTTGCTGAAGGAAATGTACGCAATCGCGCCGCACTGGCTGCGCGGCTGCCGGCTACGGATATGCTGGTTCGAGCCCACGTTCCACAAACACGCCGGCAAACTGTGCGAGGGCGTGCAGATCCATGTCGAAGACCCGAGCTACGACCATGAGGCGTTCCGTCCGTGGCGTTTGCAGTCGCTCGCCTTCAAGGCGTTGAGACGACTTCGACCCGACTACCCGATCTGGCGCGACTTCCACTATGAATATGAGAAGGACCGTCTGGCGATCGATGTGATCAACGGCGGGCCGGCGCTGCGCGAGTGGGTGGACGACCCGAGCGCCGCGCCCGAGGATCTCGACGTACTCACGCAACCGGACGAGGACTCCTGGCGCGAGGAGCGCCAGCCGGCGCTGATCTATGGCTGACAGAGGGAAGCGGTTCGACCAGCTCCGCTAACCGCCTCTGGTCGCCGCCACGGCGAACACGAGCCACCCGGCGATCAGCAGCACGCCGCCCATGGGCGTCACGATCGCAAGCAGCCGAGGCGCCCCGAAGCTCAGCGCGTAGATGCTGCCGGAGAACGCAACGACGCCCGCGATCACCAGCAGCGCAGCCCAACGCAGCGCCGGCGTCTCCAGGGACCGCGCGAGCACGCCGAGCGCCAGCAACCCAAGCGCGTGGTAGAACTGGTAGCGAACGGCCGTTTCGTAGATCGCCAGACGCTCCGGCGCAAGACGCCCTTGCAGCGCATGAGCGCCGAACGCCCCGGCCATCGTGGCAAGTGCGACGAGCAACCCGCCTGCAGCCAATATCCAGCGCGCGTTCATCTGAATTCTCCACCTTGATGATGCGCAACCGCGCGGGCCAGAGCATGGCCGCTCGCTCCCGGCCTTGCAATCCGATACGCGCGGCGGACGGCGATCGTCGGAACCGCGCCTTTACACTGGACGTTCCAGCGCCGGACTAACCGCCACGCGGCCCGACGATGAGGGTCGCTATCGACAGGAGCAAAGTCATGGCGACGCGACGCTATGGGAAGAAGGCCTCGAAGAAGGTCGAGAGGGCGATGCGCGAGCGCAAACGCGGCGCGCTGCGCAGCGGCTCGGGCAGGAAGGTTCGCAGCCGCAAGCAGGCCATCGCCATCGGTCTATCCGAGGCGCGCCGCGAAGGAGACCAGGTTCCGCCGCAGAAGACCGCCGGCAGGAAGAAGGCGAGCCGCCGCAAGACGAGCGCCAAGAGCAAGAGCGCGCCGCGCAGGAAAACTGCCGGACGCAAGACCGCTACGCGCAAACGAGCCAGCAAGAAGAAGAAATAGGCCGCCGAAAGATCCGGCCCGCTCCGCTCACGCGGCGGGACGGGCGCGCAACGGCAGCTCGGGGATGAAGAGCATGATCGCCACCGCCGCGATCACGACCCACAGCGCGCGTTGCAGCATGTGCACGACGGCGCCGGCGAAAGCCGCTTTCAAGCCCCGGTGGGTCTCTTGCACCAACTGCTCGGCGTACACGGACAGCTCGGCGCGCGCCGTTTGCAGCGCTTCTTGGGTGCGCACGGCCACGAGCGCATCTTCCTGCGCGAGGAGCGCAGCACGGAACAGCTGGGAAACCTTCTGCAATGCGTGTGGGTCTTCGAATGCACGACGGGGAATGCGCGCGAGCTGCTCCTTCAATGCGGCGGGCAGATCAGACGCACGCATCAGTCGTTCACGCCCCTGCTCGCCGGCGCCCAATTCGCGCTCGACGACATCGGCGCGCAGCTGCAGCTCGCTCTGCACGCGTGAGCGCACGCCTCCGTCGCGCAGCGCTTCCTTGATCGAGCCGGGCAGACGAGGATCGCTCAGGATGTCCTGCTCGGCCGCCCGATCACCCGCATGAGCGCGCTCTATGGCGTCATAGCGCGCCTCCATCGCTCGTTCGACTCGCTTGCGAATCTCGTTCACATCCATGGCCTGTGTTTGCACATCGGCGAGGTCGATGCGCTGCTCGCTGGCGCCAGGCGCCAGCGGGATGTATCTCGGCAAGTCGGCGAGCAGGCCATGCGTGAGAAAGGCGCCGAACAGGGCCACGCCCGCGGCGGAGCCCATCTGGCGGCTGAACTGAGACATGCCGGTGGCGGCTCCGACGTCTGCTTGCGGCGCGGCGTTCTGCATCACCAGGCTGAAGAGCGTCTGCGCAGGTCCGAGGCCCACACCGGTCAGCAGCAGACGCCACGCAAGATCGCCCGGCGTCGTGTCCGGTCCGATGTTGATCAGCGCGACGACTCCCGCCAACAGCAGCACGCCGCCGCCGATGATGTAGGCCTTGTAACGTCCGGTGCGCGTGACCAGCCGGCCGCACAACACGACGGTGACGATCATCCCTCCCATGAGAGGCAGCAATGCGAGCCCGCTGTACGTCGCGGACACACCCTGCACGACCTGCATGTAGAGCGGCATGAACAGCACCAGGCCGAGGAACGCCATGCCCATGACGAACGTGGCGAGCGCCGTCCTGCGAAACGCCGGGATGCGGAACAGGTGCAGCGGAATCATCGGCTGCGGCGCTCTCGACTCCACCGCCGCCAGCAGGACCAGCCCGAGAAGCGTGGCCGCCAGCAAGCCGATCATCGGCCCCGAATCCCACGCGTAGTGCACGCCGCCAAGCGTGAGCGCGAGCAGCAGCGGCGCGGCGGTCAGCACGACGAGGGCGGCGCCCGCGAAATCGATGCGCACGGCCTCAGCCCGCGCCGGCTGCAGGGCCGGCATGCGGCGCAGGATCATGAACAGCGCGCCGAGACCGAGCGGCAGGTTCACATAAAAGATCCAGCGCCAACCCTCGATCTCCCGTCCGAACAGCGCGAAGCCGCCGTGATCCGTAAAGAACCCGCCGACGAAAGGACCGAGCACGCCGGCCAGCCCGAACACCCCACCGAACACGCCGAACAGCCGGCCGCGCTCGCGCGGCGAGTACATATCCGCCATTACGGCGAACGACATGGTCATCAGCGCGCCGGCGCCGAGGCCCTGCACGGCGCGAAACGCGACCAGCTGCGTCATTCCGCCGCCAAGCAGCGGAAGATCGCCGAACTCCCCAGCCATTCCGCATGCCGCCGAGCCGACTAGAAACAGCCCCACCCCGAGCAGCAGTATCGACCGACGCCCGTACTGATCGCTCAGCTTGCCGTAGATCGGCACGGAGACCGTCGATGCGAGCATGTACGCAGTCGTCACCCAGGCGTACATCGACAATCCCTGCAGCTGTTCGATGATGCGCGGCATGGCGGTCGCCACGACCGTTTGGTCGAGCGCGCTGAGCAATACAACCACGGCCAGCGCGAACAGCGTGATGCGCCGGTCGGCGGCGGAAACATTCGGTGCGATCAAGAGAATGGTCTGTTCGTGGGCGCCAAGTTCGAGTGCGTCGCATTTTACGGGTGTTTTGCCGCGCCGCACCGGAAAGCGGCGACGCCCGAGACGGGAGACCGCCGCGCGCAGCACGCGACCTAGGAAAGCTCGGACGTCGCCCGAGACATTCGCCGCTCTTGCAGGCGGCGCAGAGCTCGCACGCTACTCACTGGACGACTGCATCAGCGCGCGCCTGAGCTCGTCGCCGGACGGCGGCAGCCGCTCCTCCACCACACAGTGGGTCCGAAGCTCGAAGGCGCGCTTGAAGCCGTCGCCCGGCACGATCCAGAACTTGCCGGCCTCGATGGCCTCGAAGACCTGCGCGGCGAAAGCGTCGGGCGTCAAGCCCTGGGCGATGGAGCCCTTCACGGCGTCGTGGAACTGCCGCTCGTTCTCGCTCGCGAGCCGATTGCGCTCTGTCTCGGGCCGCAGTCGATCGGACTCGAAAATGGCGGTCGCGACTTCGCCTGGGCAAAGCGCAGAAGCTGTGATGAGCTTGCTCTCCAACGCCAGTTCCGCATACAGCGTTTCGGTGAGCGCCGTAATAGCGTGCTTGGTGGCCTGGTAAGGCCCCATGAAAGCGCCGCCGCCGAGAAGCCCGCCCTGAGAGGAGGTGTTGACGATGCGTCCCCATTCGCCCTGCTGGAGCATGCGCGGCGCGAACGCGCGGATGCCGTGGACGACGCCAAAGACGTTCACCTCGAAGCTCCAGCGCCAGTCGCGCATCGGGCGTTCCCAGCTCTTGCCGTCGACCAGCACACCAGCATTGTTGAAAAGCAGATTGACCTTGCCATGGCGGGCGAAGACCTCGTCGGCCAGTTGCTCGACGGCCTGCTCGTCCCGAACATCGATGATCCGGGTTTGGACAGATTGCCCGCGGGCGCGACTGATCTCTTCCAGCCGCTGCAGACCGGCCCGATCCACATCGGCGGCAAACACGTGCATGCCAAGACTTGCGGCGCGCCTCGCGAGCCCGCCGCCGATTCCACTGCCGGCGCCTGTAACCACACAGACCCGGCCATTCCAGTCCGTCATTGGCCATGACTCCTCGGGCTGCTCGCCCGTATCGATGAATTGCGCATGAGCACCCGGCCGCCCGCCCGCTCGATCAGTGCGACCGTCTCGGCGAGCGCGCCCGCGTAGTCGCATATCTCGACGTTTTCCTGCGGGCGGTCGGCGAACCACTCACCGAGCGACTCCATCCACCGCATCGACTGCAGTATCGATGACCGGCGCCCTTGTGGCGCAGAAGCCGTGGCACACGTACGGGTCCACCAGCCAGTGCGGCGACTCCGGATCGTACCAGCGATCGATGTGCGCCCAGTGAAAGGGATGCATCATGTAGGCGCCCGTGAGGCCGGCGAGATCCTCGTATTCCTGCTCCCACACGTGGGTCCAGGGCCGGCTGCCCGTCGCCTCGCAGGTGGTCGCGAGCTGCCAGCTGCGTATGGTGCGAATGTAGCGCGGCATGGCCCGCGTTTCGGCGTCATAGCGCGCCAAGCGCTCCGCGCTCGGTGCGTGATTGGCGCAGAAGAGCGCCACACGATAGAGCCCGCCCGGCGGCGAGACGCCGCCTCGGGCGGCGCTCTCGAAGGCGACGTGCTCGAGACGTACGACGCGGCGGCGCTCGTCGAGCAGCGCCGCCCCGCTTCGCCGCCAGCCGGCGCTCCCGAGCGCACGTTCGCCGCTCACCCGATCGAGAAACGTCGCCCGCCAGATGAGATCGCCGCTGTTGTAGCTGCCCGCCATCGCCGGCTCGAGCAGGGCGCGATGCAGCCCGGGCAGCTCCAGAGTCGACGCCTGCAACTGGTCGCGGAACGCCTGGCGCTGCGCTTCGGCGAGCCCGGGAGCGAGTTCGATGAGCTTCAGTACATTAAACATCGACGAGCGCTCCGATGTCCGCGGGCTCGGAGAAGATCGAGCGCGAACGGCTCTCGACGTAGGGGGCCGCCTCGTTCTCCCACCACGCGGCGAGCTCGGGATCGGTGCGACCCGCGAACTTGCTCGCCCACACGCCTGCAGCGCCTGCCGCCGTCCATACGAACATCAGCCGGTTCGACTGCTCACGCAGCCACACCGGGGGAGAGACGAGCCGGTGCACGAGCGTAAGGCCGCGCGCCCGCGCGCCGGGCGCATAGCGATTCATGTACGCCTCGAGGAAGGCCTCCCCCAATCCCGGCTTCACCTGCACGTCGTCGACGACGTAGATGGTGATCGCTTCGGGCGTCGCGGCGTTCACGGAGCAGCCTGCGCCGCCGAGGCGACGTCCAAGAGAATCTTGCCGCGCACGTGTCCGGCCTGCACGCGCCGGTGTGCAGTCGCGGCCTCCGCGAGCGGCAGGACTTCGATCGCCGGCGCACGGATGCGACCGGCTTCAAGCGCCTCAACCAACGATCGCAGCTGGCGGCCTTGGCGTTCGAAGCTCGACGTGGTCGGCGCGATGCGCACGCCGCGGGCCGCGGCGCGCGCCGCATCCGGCTGCGGCTCGTCGGAGATGAGCGTACTGATCGGGGCGATCACACCGCCCGCCTTCACGAGTTCGACTGACTGCAGCAACGAACCCTGCCCGACGGCGTCCACGATCAGATCGAGCCCTTCGGGCGACCAGGCGCGCACGGCCGCCGCCACATCCTGCGAGCGATAGTCGATCGCCAGTTCGGCGCCGAGCGAGCGAACGTATTCAAGGTTCGCCGGCCCGCAGGTCGCAGCGACCTGGGCGCCCACCATCTTCGCGAGCTGGATGCAGTAGCTGCCCACGCCGCCCGCGCCGCCATTGACGAGCACCTTCTGACCCGAGCGCAGACCGCCGACGTCGAACAGCGCCTCCCACGAGGTCATGCCGGCCGTCGGCAGCGCCGCCGCCTCGGCGAAGCCGACGGAATCGGGCAGGCGCGCCACACGATCAACATCGCACACGGCGTACTCGGCGTAGGTTCCCCAGCCGCCTTTCCCCTGGTTGGAAGCCGTGACCACCCGGTCGCCCACGGCCAGATCGCGCACGCCCTCGCCGAGCGCAGCGATCACCCCCGCCCCATCGAAGCCGAGAACGAAAGGGAAGCTGTATTCGAAGTAGTTTTGCAGCCAGCCCTCGCGAATCTTCCAGTCGGCCGGATTCACTCCGGCATAGACGAGTCGGATCAGCGCCTCGTCCGGTCCGGGCTTGGGCTGTCGAAGCTCGGCCAGACGCAGCTCGTCGGGCCCGCCGAAGCGGTCGATGATGATGGCGCGCATGTGACTGTATTCGCGGTCAAAGGTGTGTTGCTTGGGCCCAGGAATCTCGCGCCTCAGCATAGCGCTGCTTTCCAGATTTCAGTAGTTCTGCAGCGAGCCGAGGCGCATGCGGCCCGCACCCTGACGAAAGTCACGAGGCGCCCATCATCTTCGTCCGAGCTTCGCTTGCGTCATCTTGCGGGCATGAGGCCGCGCGTCAGCGACGGTTGGATTCCAGGCGCCCTTAGTCTTACTATGCAAGCTGACGGAAGCAGCAGCATGCGCCGCTCTGCGCGGCGCGCGCAGCGCAGGACAGCGATGACTATCGGATTCGAGGCATGCTCTCGAGCAACTCGCACTAGGGCGCTCGCAATGCGGATTCCCGCGTTGCACGCAGTCCGCACGGTCGTCCGTCCATAGACGCAAGTAAAACATCACGCGCGGCTGCGGCGCGGCCGACAGGGGGCCGAAGCGATGAACATCGCGCAACTGAAGAAGATCGTCGGCTTCTACGGGCGGTTCCTGCCCAGCTTCACTCGCGTGGGATACGGCGTTCGCAGGCTCGCTTGGGCGCCCACGGCCATGAGCTTTCGCGGCCAGCGCTGGTTGATCACGGGCGCCTCCAGCGGCATCGGCGCGAGGATTGCACGCGAGGCGAGCCGGGCTGGGGCTCATGTACTGGCGGCGGCTCGTAACGCGGAGAACCTGGCGCGCGTACGAGCGTCCGAGACCGCGCTCGGCGGGCGCATCGATGCTGCGGTGGTGGATCTCGCTCTGCAGAGAGACGTCGAGCGCCTGATAGAAGAGTTGTCCGCGGCCGGCGAACGGTTCGACGTGCTCGTCAACAACGTCGGCGTGCTGCTCGACGATCACCAGCTCACGGAAGAAGGCCGCGAGACGTCGTTCGCCACCAACCTGTTGAATCACTACTGCCTGACCGAAGGACTCATGAGGCGCGACCTGCTGCAACACGATGCAATCGTGATCAGCATGTCGTCCGGCGGCATGTACAACGTTCCGCTGATGACGACGCCGCTCAACGTGCTCACGCCCGCGAGCTATGACGGCGTCGCCGCGTACGCCTTTCACAAGCGGGCGCAGGTCGTGCTCACGCACTATTGGAACGCAAAGTACTCAGATCGGGGCGTGTCGTTCTACGTCATGCATCCGGGCTGGGTAGACACCATCGGCGTACAGACATCTCTGCCGCGCTTCCGCAGGATTCTGCGACCGCTGCTGCGCGACGAGCACGCAGGCGCAGACACAGCGCTTTGGCTCGCGGCAGTGAGGCCGCCTGCACCGTCGAACGAGCACATCTGGTTCGACCGCGCGCCGCGAACCGCGCACGCGTTCGCGCGCACGCGCGCGACTACAGATACGGCGCAAACGCTGGTCGAGCGCCTGGAGGCGGAACTCGCGCGCTACAACAAAGTGCAGGCGAGCAGAACGTGAAGGAGTCCCGATGAGATTCGATGAAGCGCCGTTCCGCAAGACTGCATTCCCCTCATGCGAGATGCGCATCACGCACCGGACCGACGGCGTACTGATCCTGGATCCGTGCGAGCCGCTGCGTCCCTATCTCGCGAATTTGCCCCTGGAGCTCGCGCAATGGGCGGAGCGGGGCCCGGACAAGACTTGCCTGGCGCAGCGCCCGACGCCAGAGTCGGACTGGATCCGCTGCAGCTATGCGGCCGTCAAGCGCGATGCGGACGCAGTCGCCCAGTGGCTTCTCGACCATGGCGCGGAACGCGAGCGCTGCCTGCTGATTCTGTCCGGCAATTCCATCCTGCACGCCGCGTTCAAATTCGGGGCGATGGCGGCGCGCACGCCAGTTTGTCCGGTAAGCGCCAATTATTCGCTGCTGGGAGGCGACTACGGGCGGCTGCGCCACGCCATATCGCTCGTGCGCCCCGCCTTCATCTTCGCCGAACAGGCGCAGCGCTTCGGAGCGGCCGTCGACGCCGTGGATACGGGTGATGCGCTGATCATCACCGACCATCCGCAGCTATTGAAGAAGCGCGCCGTGGCGATCGAAGATGTGCTCTCGACCACGCCAGGCCCGGCGGTGGCCGCTTCGATCGAGGCCATCGACGCCGATGACGCAAGCGTCTACATGCTCACGTCCGGATCCACGGGTTTGCCAAAGGCGGTCGTACAGAGCCAGCGCATGATCGCGGCGAACCTGGCGCAGGGGCGCCAAGTGCTCGGCGCGATGGCCGGCTGGAGCGAGACGATGCTCGACTGGCTTCCCTGGAGCCACGCGTCCGGCGCGTACACCCAGCTGGGCGCCGTGACCAGCGGCGGCGCGCTGTACATCGACGACGGACTGCCGACGCCTGGCCTGTTCGAGCGCTCGGTGCGCAATCTAAAGGAGATCACGCCGCGGCTGTTCGTCAACGTGCCGGTCGGCTACGCGATGCTCGCCGATGCGCTCGAGGCCGATCGCGAGCTGCGCCAGCGCTTCTTCGACCACGTGCAATTGATGCTTTACGGCGGCGCCGCATTGCCGCGGCCGCTGTACGAAAGAATCCAGCAGCTCGCCGTGGACACGGTCGGCGAGCGCATCCTGTTCACCACCGGATTCGGGGCGACCGAAACGAGCTCCGGGTGCATGGCGATCTACTTTCAGACCGAAGAGCCGGGCATCGGCCTGCCAATGCCCGGCCTGAGTCTGAAGATGACGCCGCTCGAAGATCGCTACGAGCTCAGGATGAAGGGCGAGATGATCTTCCGCAGGTATCTACATCAGCCGGAGAACGATCGAGCGCTCTTCGATGAAGAGGGTTACTTCCGCATCGGCGACGCGGCGCGCTTCCACGATCCCAGCAACGTCCACCGGGGCTTGGTGTACGCGGGAAGGTTGTCGGAAGAGTTCAAATTGCTCACCGGGACGTGGGTGCGTGCAGGACACTTGCGCGCCCAGATCGTGCAGGCCTGCGATCCCCTGATCGCCGACGCCCTGGTTTGCGGCGAGAGGCGCGACTACGTCGCCGTGCTCGCCTGGCCGCGTCTCGAAGCTTGCCGTAAGCTGGCGGGCGCCGACGCTCGCGAAAGCGCAGCCGACGTGCTGGCGCACCCAGCGGTGCGCGAGCACATTATTGCGGGCCTGCACAGACACAATGAGGCGAATCCAAGCTCGAGCACGCGCGTGCGGCGTTGCGCTTTCCTGCTCGAGCCGCCGAATGCCGACGCTCACGAAGTTTCCGACAAAGGCTCCATCAATCAGTCGCTGACGCTGCGCCGACGGGCCGCGGAGGTCGAGCGGCTCTATCGGCGCGCTCCCGGGCGGGACGTACTGCTCATCGACTAACGGCGCGCCGCCGCTCGTCAGGAAGAATCGCGGCAGAGCGCTCGCATCGAGAACGCGGAAGCGGAGCGCGCATCTGCGCGCCCCGCCCCTGCAGTTCGCCGTGCGAGATCAGAAGGACCAGCTGAAATCCACCCCGTAGGTTCGCGGCGGCCCGAATTGCGAGACTTCTTCGCCGAAGAAGGAAATGACGTTCACCCGATACAGCTCATCCGTCAGATTCCTGCCGTACAGCGCCACCGACCACTTGCCATCGGGCGGCGTGAGCCCGATACGCGCGTCCAGCAATCCGTACGCATCTTCCTTCGCGATGTTGTCCGTCGCCCAGAACAGATCCCCCTGATAGGTGTAGCTAACGCGCAGGCTCAGCTCGCCGCCCCATTGACCGACGCCCGTGCGCGCGTCGAAACCGCCGCTGAACTGCTCGCGCGGCGTGCGCTGCAAGCGGTTGCCGGAGCTGTCGAGCGGCTGCCCCGTGCTCGGATCGAGAGCGCTTTCGATGAAATCGACGTACTCCGTGTCGACGTAGGAGCCGGATGCGAACAACCGCAGTCGGTCGGTCGCCAGGAACTCGAACTCGGCCTCGACGCCCCGTATCTCGGCGCTTGCGGCGTTGTCCGTGAGATTGCACAGGCATGCAGCGTTGGTTTGCGTGACCTGCAGGTCGGAGTAGTCCATGTAGAACACCGAGGCGCCGAGACGCATGCGCCTCTCGAGCAGATTGGCTTTGAATCCGAGCTCGTAATTGATCACTTCCTCCGGATCGAAGGCCGTGGCGGCCTGCGCCGGATTGGCCGGCGTGTCGTCGAAGCCGCCGCCCTTGAAGCCCTCTGCAATGCTTGCATAGAGAAACAGGTTCTCGCTCTGCGTGAACTCGAGGATCGCCTGCGGCGTGAGCTTGCTCCAGTTCTCCTCGTAACGGGTGGTGAAACCCGAGCCTTCCGCGTAGATCCACTGGTTTGGCGCCGGGCAGTCCGCCGGCGTGGGACTTACGGTGGAACCGTCAGGTCGTGTGCATAGTCCCTGGATGGTGACGTTCGGACGCGGATCGTTGGGACTGAAGCGGTCGCCGGTCTCCACCACCAGCGCGTTCACCACGCCCTTCTTGCGGTCCTCCGTGTAGCGCGCGCCTACGCTGAGCTTCAGGCGGTCCGTGAACTTGAAACCGAGCTGACCGAACACGGCGTAGTTGGAAATCTCGCCCTCGTTCACCCACATGTTCTCGCCGCTCAGCGTCGAGAGCGGGCTGTTGCCGCCGGGAAGCAGCAGGCCGAGGAAGTTCTCGCCGATGAAGCGGTCGGTCTTGTCCACCTCATCGTGCTTGTAATAGACGCCCGCGATCCAATCGAGCCGGCCCTCGGTGGTCGAGGTCAGGCGCAGCTCCTGGCTGAACTGCGAGATGTCGGCCTGCTCGCCTATCGGCTGCGCGAACAGGAACAGACCGTTGTTCGAAGTCGCCGGGCGCGTCCCGTGCACGGAGTCCACGAACGCGACGTAATCCTGCCACAGAGCCGAATTCCAGCCGAGCGCTTCCGGACCGGCGCCGGTCTGATCATAGAGCTGCGAGCTCTCGCCCACGCGATAGCCGGTGAGCGAGTTGAACGCGAACGAGCCGAAGCTCTTCTCGATGTCGAGCATGAGTCCCCCGCCCTCTCGCTCCATGTGCTGCTGAGTGGGATGCGCATCGCCCTTGTATTGCACGCTCTGGGCGACGTTCACGCGTGGATCGGTGAGCCCCAGGTACGCTCGCAGGTTGCTCCACGGGCGGGTGCAGTTGGTGCGCAGGTAGGTGTCCTCACAGTTGGTCGTGCCGCCCGCCACCGCCACAGTGTTGATGCCGTTCGTGGAATCCTTGCTGTAGTCGAGCGCCAGACGCGCGCTCCAGTCGCCCTCGTCCGGAGCGTAGAGAAGTTGCGCGCGCCCCTGCACCGACTCGAGATCCTCCACATCGCGATCATGCAGGATGTCGCGGGCGTAACCGTCGTGGCTGCGGCTCTGGAAAGAGAAGCGCCCAGCCAGCGACTCGGTGAACCCGCCCGTGACATGGCCGGAGACCAGCCGCGCGTCGTAGTTGCCGAAGGAAACCAGCAGCTTGCCCGAAGGCTCGAACTCGGGCTGCGCGGTGATGATGCTGAGCGCGCCGCCGACCACATTCTTGCCGAGCAGCACGCCCTGTGGTCCGCGGATCACCTCCACTCGCTCGAGGTCGTAGAAGTCGAAGTTGAGATCGCCCGTGCGACCAATGTACACGCCGTCCAGGAAGGTTCCTACCGAGGGATCGGAGGTCGGCGAGTCAAGCCGCGTGTTGGTTATGCCGCGGATATTGAGCTCCACGTCGAGGGGCGTTCCCGCCGTGAGTGAGAACGCCGGCACGCTGTCGGCCAGGTCGCCTACGGAGAAGATCTTGCTGTCCGCGAGCGCCTCGCCGGAAAAGGCGCTGATCGCAATCGGCGTAGTCTCCAGGCTGGTTGCGCGTCTCTGCGCAGTGACCACCACCACCTCGAGCGTCTGTTGAGCCTGGGCGGCGCCCGCCGCCGCTGTGGCGCTCATCAGTCCACCGAATGTCGCGGCGCGCAGCGCCCGCCTCACGGATAGAGCACTTCTTGAACGCATCATCGCCGCACCCCCTGCCAATCAACTTGTAAGTGATCTTGTCGTACATCTTCGCCCGGGCGGACCGCACGACGGCCGCTGGCCAGCGCCATGATTCCCGGCTTCGATCATGGCTCCGTCGCTTGCATTACGAGATCTTTGATACTAGCCGCGAGTCCGTGAATCGCGCAACAGCAAACCAGACGTCTCTCCTGCGCGCGGCCCACCCCCTGCGTCGAGGCTGCACGTAAGGCTGTTTTCCACGCTCGCGCGCTCTCGCCGCCGCCGAGACCTTGCAGTACAGCCGCTCACGGTCGGTCTCTACTTGCATAACGCGACTGTCTAGGAGACGACAGGCCAGCATGCGTCTCCCGCTCAGCGCGCTGGCCGCGCAATCAGCGCCTCCACGAACTCGGGCGGCGCTTCACCGGCGCGGGTCTTCTCGAGTTGGCCGCGATCGAAGTAGTCGCGCCACTCGCAGATCTTCGCGCCGCGGAAAACGAGCACGCCGGCGTAAGGCGCGACGGCGCGCGCCGAGTTTGCCGCGATGTACTCGTCCACGCCTTCTACGAACAGCAGGTCGCCGGCTTCCGCATAGTTGAAAATTCGCCAGCGCACTTCCGCGATGTCGTCGCGGAGCTTTTGGAGAAACACCCGCGCGGCGGGCGCTCCGCGCAACGGCGGCAGCACGCCCGCTGCGTAATGCCAGACGACGTCGTCGTCGAGGTGCGAGCAGACGGCGTCGATATCCGCCGCCTTCCACGCCTCCAGCACCGCGCTCAGCACCTCACGCTTGCCGGAGCTCGCATCCTGCGCAGGCGCGGTCGGCGCGTTCACAGAAGCGGCGGGCGCGGCGACGGCGACGGAGGCCCCCATCAAGATACGGCGAGTGATCACATCGCTCCCCCCCGAAACCGACGCTCGCGCGGGCGGCGCCTCTGCAGGACCTGACCGGTCCGTCTAACTCCGCAAGTTAGTATGCGCGAAGAGCATGCGGTCTGTGAAGCATCTCTTGCGCGATCGCCATCAATCCATACAGTATTCGTCTTGCAACGCAAGGCGTAAACCGCCTAAGGGGGCTCAGTGGTGCGCAGCACGCCGCAACGAATCGAGCAATGCATGCGCCTCGACTGGTGGAGCGGGCGCACGGTGGACGAGCTGTTGCGCGAGGCGGTGACGCTCGCCGCCGAGCGCGAAGCGCTGGTCGATCCGCCGAACCGTGCAAGTCTGGTGGGCGGTCGGCAGCAGCGGCTCACGTGGTGTGAAGTGGACGCGCACGTTGACGAGTTCGCCGCCGTGCTTGCCACACTCGGTCTAGAGTGCGGCGACGTACTCGCCGCGCAACTCCCCAACACAGTCGAGACGGTGATCGGATTTCTGGCTTGCGCCCGCCTCGGGCTCATCTTCTGCCCGCTCTCCATGCAGTTTCGTGCGCACGAGCTGCGCTACATGATCGGCAAGGCGCGCGCTCGCGCGTTCCTTACTGTGCGTAGATTCAAGGACTCGGATTCCACCGCGGCGCTCGCCGAACTGCGCGGCGAATTGCCTGCACTGCATCATGTGCTGACTATCGGTGAAGGCGACGCAATCGATCTGATGATGGATGGCGCGCCGGCGCGCCGGGATTTCACTGTGCTGCGCGAGCGCCTCGCGCGCACGCAACTCGATCCCAACGACCTGCTCACGATCTGCTGGACCTCAGGGACCGAGGCCAGACCCAAGGGCGTGCCGCGCAGCCACAATCACTGGATCGCCAACGGTGAGGCGTGTAGCGAGATCGGCGAGGTGCAAACCGAGGACAGCGTGCTGAACCCGTTCCCCATGATCAACACCGCCTCGATCGGCGGTATGGTCATGCCGTGGCTGATGCAGAGGGCGCGACTCGTACAGCATCACCCGTTCGACCTGGCGATTTTCCTGCAGCAGCTCGAGACCGAACGCATCAACTACACCGTCGCGCCGCCTGCAGTGCTCACGCAACTTCTGAAAAACGAGGAACTGCTCGCCCGGATCGACCTATCGGCGCTGCGCTCGGTCGGCTCGGGCTCGGCGCCGCTTGCGTCGTGGATGGTCGAAGGCTGGCAGCGGCGCTTCGGGATCGCGATCGCCAACATCTTCGGCTCGAACGAGGGCTGCGCGCTGTTCAGCACCGCGCGCGATCTGCCAGATCCGAACGATCGCGCACAGTTCTTTCCGCGCTTCGGCGCGCCCGGCGTGCAGTGGTCGTCGCGCTTTTCGCGCAAGGTGCGCACCCGGCTGGTCGACATGGAAACGGACGAGGAGATCACAACGGCCGGCCGGCCCGGCGAGCTGCGCATCGACGGACCGTTTCGTTTCGACGGCTACTGGGACGAGCCGCAGCTCAACGCCGCCGCGTTCGATGAGCTGGGGTTCTTCCGCACGGGCGATCTGTTCGAGATCGCAGGCGAAGGCGAGCGAGCCCGCTACTACCGATTCGTGGGCCGCTCGAAGGAGGTGATCGTGCGCGGCGGGATGAAGCTGTCGCCCGCGGAGCTCGACGTGCTCGTGGAAGGTCATCCGCAACTGCGCGAGGCCGCTTTCTTCGGCGTCCCCGACGAAGTTCTCGGGGAACGCGTCGCTGTGGCCGTGGCGCTCAGGCCAGGCGAGAACGTCACGCTCGAGAACATCGTCGACTGGCTGCGCAAGCGCGACTTGGCGGTCATCAAGCTGCCCGAGCGGCTGCTGATTTTGGACGCGCTGCCGCGCAATTCGCTCGGCAAGGTCGTGCGTCGCGCCTTGCCGCAGCTGTACTTTGCGGCCCAGCGCCGTTGAGCCGCATGCGTCCATGAGCGAGGCCTTTGGCAAGCAACCAGAACCCATGAACGGCTTCCGCGGTCGTGTGGCGATCGTGACAGGCGCGGGGCAGGGACTAGGGCGCGCCTATGCAGTGTATTTCGCAGCACGGGGCGCACGAGTACTCGTCAACAATCGCCGGCGCACAGGCGAGTCATCCAGCGCTGATCAAGTAGTCGAGATCATTCGCAGCGCAGGCGGCGAGGCGCTCGCCAACCATGACACCGTGGAAGACCCGCAATCGGGCGTGCGCATGGTCGAGCAGGCGCTGCAGGCGTGGGGGCGCGTCGACATCCTGGTGAGCAACGCCGGCGTGGAGCAGCACTGCACGTTCCACAAGATCGCTCGCGAGGATTTCCATAAGATCTTCGCGATCAACTTTTTCGGCGCGCTGTACGCAGCTCACGCTGCGTATTCACGAATGCGCGAGGCCGGATATGGGCGCATCGTCCTGTCGACGTCCTCGGCGGGCCTGCACGGCTTGCATGGTCTGTCCGCCTATGCTTCGTCGAAAGCCGCGCTGATCGCACTGACGCGCACGCTCGCAGCCGAAGGGAAGTCGCGCAACGTTCTATGCAACGCGATAGCGCCGTACGCGGCCACGCGGATGACCGCACGCCAGGACAACCCCGAGTTCCTGGCGACGATGCGTCCCGAGTTGGTCTCGCCCATGGTCGGATACCTGGCGAGCGCGCAGACGCGCCTCAACGGCGAGGTGATCGTGGCCGGCAAAGGAGCATTTCGGCGCGCGGCCATGGTCGAAGGCCGCGGTTACGGCTACGCCAGCATCGCACAGCTCACCGAGGCCTCGATCGAGCGCGACCTCGAGCGCATCCTGGACATGGCGGACGCCCGCGAGTTTCCCGATGCGTTGACCTCTTTCAACGATTTCTTCCTGGCTCACGAGGGGGCCACATGAGATTGGGAGCGCTCGATCCGGGACTATTGCTGAACGGCGCCGTGACCGCCGGCGTGCTGGGCGCGTGCATGGCGCTGCTCTGGCTGATCAGCATCCGTATCCGCAACATCAGCATCGTCGACATCTTCTGGGGGCCCGGTTTCGGCGTGGTTGCGCTGCTCACGTACTTCCTGTCCGGCGAGGCCGGACTGGAGAGCCGCAAGATCCTGCTGACGACGCTCACAGTGGCGTGGTCGCTGCGTCTCGGGATCTATCTGCTGCGACGCAATCACGGCAAGGGCGAAGATCCTCGCTATACCGCCGCCTTCCGCAATCGTCATCCTCACAATCTGCACGCCCACACGCTGATCAGAGTGTTCCTGCTGCAAGGGCTGCTCATCTGGCTGATCTCCGCGCCGGTTCAGGTTGGCTCTTATCTCGCCCAGCCCGATCATCTCGGCGCGCCGGCCATCCTCGGCTGCGTGCTGTGGCTGGTGGGCTTCGCGTTCGAGGCGATCGGCGA
Source organism: Steroidobacteraceae bacterium (assembly GCA_034005205.1). Classification (GTDB taxonomy): domain Bacteria; phylum Pseudomonadota; class Gammaproteobacteria; order Steroidobacterales; family Steroidobacteraceae; genus Steroidobacter. The sequence goes on from JAVEVD010000002.1 coordinate 27,550, forward strand.
CGCCCAGCTCGCGCGATTCAAGGCGGACCCCGCGAATCGCGGCAAGGTCATGGATCGCGGCCTCTGGCGCTACACGCGCCATCCGAACTACTTCGGCGACGCCTGCCTGTGGTGGGGATTGTTCGCCATCGCCTGCGACCACTGGATCGGGCTGCTGACGATCTTCTCCCCGCTTCTCATGACGCATTTCCTGCTGAACGTGACCGGCAAGAGGATGCTGGAGAAGCGGCTGCAGAAATCGCGGCCGGAGTACGCCGCGTACGTCGCGCGCACGAGCGGCTTCTTTCCGCTGCCGCCGCGACGCTGACGACCCGACGGCGTCGCGGGCCGGCTGGGCCCGTCGGTTAGCGTCGCAGGCTGCGCAGCGATGCGCGCTCGCCGTCGCCGCGCGCTTGGCCGCCGAAATCGACCACCTCCCCCAAGAGCGGCGTTGCGCGCTCCAGTTGCTGGCGGGCGTCAGGCAGAAAATGCTCCTGGTTAGCGATGAAGGCGTCTAGGTCGTCGATGCGCCCGTTCACAGCGAAGCGATCAAAAACGAACGCCACGCCTTCGCCGGCAAACGGCGCGGGACGATCCACGACGTGTACATGGAGGTGCGGTCCATCCGAACGCCCGGAATTCCCCACGCGCGCGAGCGTCTGGCCGCGCCGCACCTGCTCGCCGACTTCCACCTGCAACGATCCCGGCTGCAAGTGGCCGTACAGCAGGTACGCGCCGCCCACGTCCAGCAGCACGTAATTGCCGGCGATCGTATCGAGCGCCATGCGAGCGGCCATGACGCCGGACAGCGGGCGATTGTCCGGAATATCATTTTCGATGCTCATCACCACGCCGTCCGCGGCGGCAAGCACCTCGGCGCCGTAACCGAACCAGGCTTCGACGCCTTCTTCACTCCCGTCGCGGGTCAGTCTTCCATTCGGTCCGATCCGCACGAAATCGATTGCATGGCGTTGCGCAATCGTGGCCCTTCCCTGCAGCGTGATCAGGGCGCGCCGATGATCGCTGCGATCGCCGAGTCCGTCCGCGGCGACCCAGCCGGCGCCCCGAAGCACCCGCCCGAGAACCAACGGCCCAGCGCCGACCGGCTCTGCCTGTACATCGAGCGCCTGGAAAGGCGTCTGAGCCGCCGCTGCGCTGTCCGGCGGCCCACGCACGATGATGCGGTGAGCGAGCGATTCCGGCGCCGGACCCTCGGACGGCGCCGTCGCATGGAGGAACAGCACGGCGCTCTGCCCCGCCTCGAGCTGCGTCTTCTGCCCGTCCAGCACATCCAATCCCGGCCTCAGCAGGTTCTCGATCAAGTCCCGGCCGGCGAGCGTGCGCCGCAGCGCCTTGGAGTATCCGTCGCGCACCTCTATGGTTTCGAGCATCAGCGCACGCGCCCCATAGTTGACGATATGCAGCTCGTACAGCGCATGCCGCCCGTCGCGCGCCGCAATCCAGGTAGGCGCATGATGCACGCGTACGTCGAGCGGCAGGCCATCGCGGCTTACGACGTCCGCCGCACGGACGCTCGCGCACGACAGCGCGAGCAAGGCGATGGTGAAGAGTCTGGGCATGAGACAGTCTCCGGGCGTAACGACGGCGCCCACAGTGAAAGCCCCGACGAGGCGGTTCGGTTCAACGCCGGCCGGCGCATTGCGTACGCCGCTGGTCGCCGCACTGTGCGCCGCCGAAGGCCGCATGGACTACGAGTCGACGCGCCCAGCGTCGCCCGAGCCACGAGTAAGGGCGCCTCTGATCTACGCTTGCTTCCGTGATGTCGATGCACTCGAAGTCCTTCCAGCACCGGCGTTTCTGCGGATTTGCATCATCAGGATAGTAGGTAAATCAGAGCTTCCTCGGGGTTCATCCGGAACCGCTCTTGCGCAGCGCACGTTGCAAGCGCATCGCTCTGTGGACTTCAGGCTCGATGCGCTACCTCGTCCTGTGCTGCGACTACGACGGCACAATCGCTCATAACGGCCGCGTCGACGCCCCGACGATCGCGGCGCTCGAAAAGCTGCGTGAATCCGGCCGCCGACTCGTCATGGTCACGGGCCGGCGCATGGACGACCTGCAGACGGTGTTCGAACGTCTCGACCTGTTCGAATGCATCGTCGCGGAGAACGGCGCGGTGCTTTATTTCCCAGCGCGACGCGAGGAACGCGTGCTGGCGGAGGCGCCGCCGGCGCGCTTCGTCGATGCGTTGCGCGCCCGCGGCGTGCAACCGCTCGAGCTGGGACGCTGCATCGTCGCCACCTGGGAGCCGCACCAGGAGGCGGCGCTGCAGGCGATCCACGAATGCGGACTCGACCTGCAAGTGATCTTCAACAAGGGCGCCGTCATGATCCTGCCGGCGGGCGTGACCAAGGGGAGCGGGCTCGAGGCGGCGCTAAACGAGCTGAACATCTCGATGCACAATGCAGTCGGGGTGGGCGACGCCGAGAACGATCACGCGTTCCTGCGGATATGCGAGTGCTCGGCGGCGGTGGCGAACGCTCTACCGGCGGTCAAGGAGAAGGTCGACATCCAGCTCGACGGCGACCATGGCGCCGGGGTCGCACAGCTCATCGAGGAAATGATCGCCGACGATCTAGCCTCGCGCGAGGCGGCGCTGGTCCGCCACGACATCCTGCTCGGCGTCGACGAGCGCGGCGAGGCCGTCCGGCTCTCTCCCTGGCGGGTCAGCGCACTGGTGGTAGGGACATCCGGAGGCGGAAAATCCACCGTCGCCGTCGGCCTCGTCGAACGACTGCTCGCCGCCGGCTACTGCTTCTGCGTCATAGATCCGGAGGGAGACTACGACAATGTCGAATCCACCCTGGTGCTCGGCGGTCCGAATCACGCCCCTACGCCCGATGAATGCGAGCAGGCGCTGCGCCGGGCCAACGGAAATCTCGTGATCAACTTGCTGGCGGTGAAATTCAAGGATCGACCGGCCTTTTTCAACTCGCTGTTCGCCCGGATCCGCGACGTGCGGGCCAACACCGGCCGCCCGCACTGTTTGATCGTGGACGAAGCGCATCATGTGTTGCCGGCGAATTCCCGACCAGTCGATATCGCATCGCCGGAACAGCTCGAGGGCGTGGTCCTGATCAGCGTCGCCCCGAGCCAGGTCGCGGCGCCGGTGGTGAAAAGCGTCGCGACGCTGGTGGCGCTCGGCGAGAAGCCCCAGGAGATGCTCGAGGAGTTCACGCGCTCGAACGGCGTCGCCGCGCCCGCTTCGCCCGTAGCGACGCTCGCCCCCGGCGACGCGCTCGTCTGGAGCCGCGGCGAGTCGCAGCCGCCCCGGCTCGTGCGCCTCGAGCCGAACCGCACAGAGCGCCGGCGGCACCTGCGCAAGTACGCCGAAGGCTCGCTCCCCGAAGACCGCAGCTTCTATTTCCGCGGCCCCGAGGGAAAGCTGAATCTGCGCGCACACAACCTCATTCTGTTCGCCGACCTGGCCGACGGCGTGGATGACGACACTTGGGTGCACCACGTGCGCCGTGGGGAAATCTCCCGTTGGCTGCGCACAGCCATCAAAGACGAAACCCTCGCCGACCAGGTCGCCCGCATCGAGCATGACGACAATCTCGATCCTGTCGCCTCACGCCGCCGCGTGCGCGAGCTGATAGAGGAGCGCTACACACTGCCGGGGTGAAAGAAGCGGATAGCGGATAGCGGACAGTTCAGAAGTAGGAGGATCTGCGCCATCCGCTCGGGGCGGCGGATTCGCTCATGGCGCTGCGCCTCCGAACTATCCGCTATCCGCTATCCGCTTCTTTCTTCTTGAGGTATACCGGCGCATCTGTAACGCTCCAGCTATTTTCCGCACGGGACCTGCAGATGCCTCGACAAACCATAGCTCCGGCCAGTGCTGCAGCGCTGCTCGCAACCGCCCTCGCCATGCCCATGACCGCGTCCGCCACGTTGCCCGCCGACAACCCCTTCGCGCGCCCCAGCACGCTGCCGTATCAGCTTCCGCCGCTCGACCAGATCAGTGACGAGCACTTCGCCCCCGGTCTGGAAGCCGGCATGGCCGAGCAGCGCAAGGAGGTCGAGGCCATTGCGCGCAACCCGGCGGCGCCGACGTTCGAGAACACGATCGTTGCGCTGGAGAAGTCCGGTCAGCTGCTCGCGCGCGTGAGCGCCGTATTCAGCAATCTCACCGCCTCGAACACCAATCCGCGCCTCGAGGAAGTGCAGACCGAGATGGCGCCGAAGCTGGCGGCGCATTCTGACGCGATATTCCTGGACGCCGCGCTGTTCGATCGCGTGCAGCGGCTTTACCAGCAGCGCGCCTCGCTCGACGAGCTCGACGCCGAAGCGCAGCGGCTGCTCGAGCGCTATCACACGCTGTTCGTGCGCGCCGGCGCACAGCTGTCCGAGGCGGACAAGGCGAAGCTGCGCAAGCTGAACGAGGAAATCTCGACGCTCACCACACAGTTCCGGCAAACGGTGCTGAAGGGGGTCAACGACGCCGCCGTGCTGGTCGACAGCAAAGAGGAGTTGGCGGGCCTGTCGCAGGAGCAGATCGCGGTCGCAGCCGAAGCGGCGAAGAAGGCCGGCAAGGAGGGCAAGTATCTGATCACGTTGCTCAACACCACTGGCCAGCCGCCGCTCGCGAAACTCGAGAACCGCGCACTGCGCGAGCGCATCTATCGAGCCTCGATCGGGCGCGGCTGGGGCGGAGAGTTCGACACCACGGGCCTGATCGCGCGCATCGTGAAGCTGCGCGCTGAGCGCGCGGCGCTGCTCGGCTACGAGCACCACGCCGCATACGTTCTGGAAGACGCCACGGCCAAGACGCCGCAGGCAGTCAACGCGATGCTGGCGCAGCTCGCGCCGCCCGCGGTCGCCAACGCGCGCAAGGAGGCGGCCGCGATGCAGGCGATCATCGATGCGCAAGAGCAGGGCGAGAAGTCTTTCCAGCTACAGCCGTGGGACTGGGACTTCTACGCCGAACAGGTTCGCAAGGCTAAATACGCTTTCGACGAAAGTGAAGTGCAGCCCTACTTCGAAATGAACCGCGTGCTGCGCGACGGCGTGCTGTATGCGGCGCAGCAGCTCCACGGGATCACGTTCAAGGAGCGCAAAGACCTGCCCACCTATCACGAAGACGTGCTCGTGTTCGAAGTCTTCAACCCGGACGGCTCGCCGCTCGGGCTGTTCATGGTCGACTGGTACGCACGCAGCAACAAGCGCGGCGGCGCCTGGATGAACAGCTTCGTCGAGCAATCGAGGCTGCTGGGGACACGTCCTGTGGTGGTCAACAATCTAAACATCCCCAAGCCGCCGGAAGGCCAGCCGACGCTGCTGACCTTCGACGAAGTGAACACCGCGTTCCACGAGTTCGGCCACGCGTTGCACGGTCTGTTCTCCGATGTGCAGTACCCGACCTTCTCGGGCACGAACGTGCCGCGCGATTTCGTCGAGTATCCCTCGCAGTACAACGAAATGTGGGCCACCGAGCCGCGCATCCTCGCCAACTACGCGAAGCATCACCGCACCGGCGAGCCGATGCCCAAGGCGCTCATGGACAAGGTGCTTGCGGCGCGCAAGTTCAACCAGGGCTACGCCACCACCGAGTACCTGGCGGCCGCACTGCTGGATCAGGCCTTCCATCAACTTCCACCGCAGCGCACGCCCGCCCAGGCGGACATCGAGGCGTTCGAAGCCGCCGCGCTCAAGGCCGCCGGCGTCGACTTTTACGCAGTGCCGCCGCGCTATCGCTCCACCTATTTCAGCCACATATTCTCGAGCCCCATCGGCTACTCGGCCGGCTATTACGCCTACATCTGGAGCGAGGTGCTGGCCCGCGATACGGAGCACTGGTTCAAGACACACGGCGGACTGACTCGCGCCAACGGCGACCGCCTGCGCGAGAAAGTGCTCTCGCGCGGCTTCAGCGTTGACGCGCTCGAACAGTTCCGCGATTTCTACGGGAAGGATCCGGACATTGGCCCCCTGCTGGAGGCCCGCGGCCTGACTGCCGGTGAAGAGTGAGAAGCGGATAGTATTGGAGCGCGGCGCCTCGGGCGCCGCCATTCCGACTATCCGCATCCGCTTCTAGTGAGTCTGTGATTTACTCTGTTTCTGTGATCTGGAGCCGCTCGAAGCACGCTGCATTGCGGGCGTTTCTTTGGGCTGAGCCGTCAGGGCAGTAGGGTAATCAGAGCTTCCCTAGATTTGGGAGTCATATGAGCACTTGGCGCGCACCGATCGCCTTTCTGGCCTGCCTGATGCTCGCGCCCGTCTGGAGCCAGGAGCTCGGCCGCGACTACACCCAGCTCACTGTTGCACAGCCGCCCACGACGCCCGGCAAGATCGAAGTGCTCGAATTCTTCTCGTGGGGCTGCTCGCACTGCGCGCAGATGCACCCGCTGATCGAGCAGTGGGAACGAGATCTGCCCGACAACGCCGTGCTGGTGAAGGTTCCGATTTCGCTGGGCCACCGCGCGTGGGGTCAGCTCGTGCGCGCCTATTACGCGCTCGACTCCCTCGGTGAGCTGCAACGACTGGAAGGCGCGGTGTTCGAGGCCTTACACCGGGATCGCCAGCCGCTGTTCAACGAGGATCACATCGTCGCATGGGCGGCCAGTCAGGGGGTGGACGAGGCCAGGTTCCGCGAAGCGTTCAGATCGCCGGAGGTGTCGGCGCGCGCCTTACGAGCCGAAGAGCTGGCGCGCGGCTACCGCGTAAACCAAACGCCGCAGATCGTGGTGCAGGGACGATACGTGGTCCTCGGACGCACCCATGCCGAGTCGCTGACCATCGCACGCCAACTCATCGACAAGGTCGCCGCCGAGTAGCGGGCGTCGCTCTCGCGCTCACTTCAGCTCGTAAACCAGATTCACGGTCGTGAGCGTATCGGTCTCCTTGAAACCCTCCGGCGGATCGGTGTTGTGGCGCACTGAGTAGCCCACCGCCAACGCCAGCACTGCATTGATCTTGACCTGCAGGGAAGCGTCGTTGCGCACGAAGGTGTTGTCGGCCCCGGACTCCGCGGTCAGCTTGTTCACCAGTCTGGTGGTCTCGGTGAACTGGTGCTCGAGGTCGAGCGTGCCGCGGAAAATCAATTCATCGTTCTCGCCTCCTTGCTCGACCAGCAGGCCTGCGGCGTCGAAAACGTCCGGCGTCTCGAAGAACTTGTAACCGACGCCGAGCGTGCCGCTGAACTGGGTGGGCTCCGTATCGATAAAGCGGCGGCCGACGCCGGTCGAGCCGGTCGCCTGGTACTCGAAGCCGGAGAATTCGTCCTGCTCGTAACGAGCTGCGCCAAACCAGAAGGTTTTCGGCCCGAAGCTGTGCTCGGACTCGCCGAAAACTTCCCAGCGCTTGGCGGTCGTGGCGATCTCGTCGGAGGCGTACAGCCCGTTGGCGCCCAGCCTGTGCTTCCAGCTATCCGTCTCGTTCTGCAGTCGCAGCTTGCCGTTCAGGGTTTCGGTTTCCGTATTGCCGCTTGCGATCACCAGCCCGGCCTCGGCCTGGCCGGTCCAGTCCGCCAGCGCCGAGCCGGCGGTCAGCACCCCTGCAACCACGACGATCACCCTGCGACCCATCTGTTCTCCCGTACTGCTGCGATACTGCGCCGCGCCGCCGCGTAGCCGCCGCGCCGCGCCCGATCGACCCTCGCCGCATGTGCGCGGTCTGGGGTCGGCGCAAAGCGCGGAAGTATACCCTCAGCCGCGCGGGGCCTTGAGTGAGGCGCCGGACGAAAATATCTGCACCCAAGGGCGATCGCCGTTCGCGAGAGGGTTTTTATCGGCGCGCGCGTGCTTCACAATCGGCGGGATGACGTCCATAGAGAAAAAAGCGCTCTCGGCCGGGCCGGTTTACGAGCAGCCGCTCAGCGAGCGGATGCGCACGTTCCTACGCCTGGACTTTCTCTACCAGCAGACGCTCTACCACGAGCAGCGCGAGGACTCCTGGTCGACGCGCGCCGCGATGAGCTCGCTGCTGGAAATCCTGGCGATCACCGCACGCGGCGACATCCGCAGCGAGGTGCTCAAGGAGCTCGAGCGGCAAATGACCATCATGCATGAGTACCAGTCGCGGCCCGGCGTGGACGGCTCGCGCTTGCGCGCCGTGCTGACCAATCTGGCCACTCTGCGCACCGAGCTGAACGCCGCCGGCGCCCTTTTCATGCAGCGGCTGCGCGACTCGGAATTCCTGAACTCGATCAAGCACCGCAGCAGCATTCCGGGCGGCACATGCGAGTTCGACTTGCCGGACTACCGACATTGGTTGGATCAGCCGTTCGAGGTGCGCGCCGCCGCCTTCAACGACTGGATGGCCACCATCCGCCCGCTGTGCGATGCGGTCAGCGAACTGCTCTGGCTCACGCGACAAACGGCGCGGCCCCGTACGGAGACGGCGCCGGGCGGCTCGTACCAGATCACTTTCGAGCGCGAGACGCCGTGCCATCTCCTGAGGATCACATTGCCGGCCGGCGCCCAGCTGTTTCCCGAGATCAGCGGCAGTCACCACCGCTGCAGCATCCGCTTCATGGCCTGGACGGACGTCAACGCCCGACCCGTGCAGACAACCGAGGACGTACAGTTTTTGCTGACCGTTTGTGGCTAATGGCCAGCGACTCGGCGTCCGACAGGCGGTCAGCGGCCGCCGCTAGAAGCAGACGCACGAGGACGCCGCCCCGCGCTTGGAACCGGCCGTTCACTCGTCAGTCATTAATTCAGCAGTCAGCTGGTCGCTGGTCGCCCCTGTTCATCAGTCCCAGTTTCTGTCACGAACCATGATCGCCTCCTGCCCCACCTGCAACCGGCCGGTCGAGTGGTCCGAGAACTCACCGTGGCGACCCTTCTGCAGCGAGCGCTGCAAGCTCATTGACCTTGGCGCCTGGGCGTCCGAGCAGCGCGCCATCCCCGGCGACGCCGCGCCGCAAGAGGGCGATGACGACGAGAAGCTCGATTCGTGACTGGCGGCCGGGCGCACCGCCAGCCTCCCGCGCGCGACTCAACGAAATCGCTAAACCCATCAGTCGCGATCAGTCGCCTGCCACTTCCATAGCCAACGCCTTCGCCACGAAGGCCCACTGATCCGCGAAGTCTTCGATTTGCATCCAGACGGGTTTGCCGGCGCCGTGGCCGGCGCGCGTTTCCACCCGCAGCAGCACCGGATTGGGACACGACTGAGCGCGCTGCAGTTCGGCCGTGAACTTGTAGCTGTGCCACGGCGCGACGCGGTCGTCGCGGTCCGCGGTGGTGACCAGGGTCGGTGGATAACAGCCTCCCGACCGCACGTTGTGCACCGGCGAGTATGCGAGCTGCGCGCGGAACTCGGCTTGATTCTCACTCAAGCCGTAGTCCGTCGACCACTGGCGCGCGTTCGCGTTCGCCGTGTGATAGCGCAGCATATCGAGCACGCCGACCGCCGGCAGGGCCGCGCCAAACAGCTCGGGACGCTGCGTGATCACGGCGCCGACCAGCAGGCCGCCGTTGCTGCGGCCATGGATCGCCAGCTTCGGCGTCGAGGTGTATTTCCGCTCGATCAGGAACTCCGCCGCCGCTATGAAGTCATCGAACACGTTCTGCTTGCGCAGCTTGGCGCCGGCGGCGTGCCACTGCTCGCCGTATTCCGAGCCGCCGCGGAGATTGGCGACTGCATAAACGCCTCCCATCTCGAGCCATACGAGCGCCGGCACACTGAACGCTGGGAGCAACGCGATATTGAAGCCACCGTAGCCGTAGAGCATGGTCGGCGCCTGCCCGTCGTTCTGCAGATCCCGCCGGCGCGTGATGAACATCGGCACGCGCGCGCCGTCCTTGCTCGTGTAGAACACCTGCTCGGTGAGGTAAGCGCTCAGATCAGCCCGGACGTCCGATTCGCGGAACAGACTGGTCTTGCCGGCGGCGACATCCAGCCGCCAGATGGACGACGGCGTAAGAAAGTCCGTGTAGGCGAAGAACGTCTCCGCATCTGCGACGTCGCCCTGAAAACCTGTGGCCTGCCCGAGTCCGGGCAGCTCGACTTCATACAGCTGCTGGCCGTCCAGATTCAACACACGAACGACCGAGTGCGCGTCCTGCATGTACTGTGCAATGAGCCTGCCGCCCACGATGCTGACGTCGCTCAGGGCGAAACGGCCCTCCGGCAGCACGATGCGCCGATCCTTTCCCGCGTCCGGACGCGTCGGCGCGGCGATCACCTGCCCATTCGGCGCGTCCTTATTGGTGTACACATAGAAGACGTCGTCGATTTCCGCAATGAAGCTATAGCTCGCATCGAACGTGTCGAACAGGCGGACCATCTCGCCGGTCGGCGAGCCGTCGCGCGCCAGCCGCTGGTAGTACAGACCGGTTTGCTGCGAGCCGTCATACATGAAGATTACGAGGTAGCGGCCATCTTCAGTGACGATCGGGTACGGATTGCGGGTCGGGTGGTCGGTCACCTTGTAGATGAGCGGATCGTCGCTCACCGCCGCACCCAACACGTGACGGTAGACCTCACGCTGCCTGGAGTCGTCGCCGGTCCCGTCCGGATGCGTCGGATAGCGCGCGTAGTAGACCGAGCGCGAGTCTGCGGTCCAAGCGACCTCGGCGAACTTGATGAAGCGCAGCTCGTCCGGCAGGTCGCGCCCGGTAGCCACCTCGCGCACGCGCCACGTGCGCCAGTCCGTCCCACCGTCCGACAAGCTGTACGCAAGCAGCTTGCCGTCCGGACTCGGCGCAAACTCGCCGAGCGCAATCGTGCCGTCCTCGCTCAGCGTATTCGGGTCCAACAGCACGCGCGGCGAGGCGTCCAGCGCATCGGCGACGTACAACACGCTCTGGTTCTGCAGTCCGTCATTGCGCAGGTAGAAATAACGCCCGCCGCGCTTTACGGGGACGCCGTAGCGCTCGTAGTTCCATAGCTCGGTGAGTCGCTGCTTGATCTTCTCGCGGGCGGGGATCGCCTCGAGCCAAGGTTGTGCGAGCGCGTTCTGCGTCTCGATCCACCGGCGCGTCTCGGCCGAGTCCGTCTCGAGCCAGCGGTACGGATCGGCGACCCGTTCGCCATGATAGACGTCGACCTGATCACCGCGCCGCGTATCGGGATACTCGAGAGCGGCGTCCTGGACAGGCGGTCTCTGACTGGAATCGGCGGTGCATCCGCAAGCGATCACGGCGGTTGCGTAGACAAAGGTTCGCTTCATGGGCTGTTGACTCGGTGAGAACGAAGCGGATAACGGATAGCGGATAGTTTAGAGTCGCTGCACGCACGCGGGCCGTGGGTCGAATCCTCGCACGTCGCGCGCTCGACCTGGAGACGGAAGCGGCGCTGCGCCTCTTGGCTGAACCATCCGACATCCGCCTTACAACTCTTGCATACTGTCAGCAAACAGAAAACTTTCAACCGACGCCATGCGGTATACAACTGCTCTTCTGCTCTGCCTCGCCGCCCTGCCTATCGCCGCGGCGCCTCTGACCGTCGAACGGATCTTCGCCGCGCCCGACCTGAGCGGTCCGCAGCTACGCTCTCCGAAGTTCTCGCCGGACGGCCGGCGGCTGACGTTCCTGCAGGCGAGCGCCGAGGACAAGAACCGCCTGGACCTGTGGGCGATCGACACGCGCACCGGCAGATCCGAGCGTCTCGTGGATTCGCGCGCTCTGACCGGCGGCGAGGAACGCTTGTCGGAGCAGGAGGAAGCGCGTCGCGAGCGGCAGCGCACGGCTGCGCTGCGCGGGATCGTCGAGTACGAATTTTCCGCCGACGGCCGCCGTCTCTTGATTCCGCTGGGTGGAGATCTTTATCTCTATGACCTGCGCGCGGGCGCCAAACCGGTAGTACGTCTGACGCACACCGAAGCCTATGAGACCGACGCGCGGTTCTCGCCCGAGGGCGTGTACGTCAGTTTCATTCGTGATCAGAACCTGTTCCTCATCGACCTCGCGAGCGGCGAGGAACGAGCGCTCACCACCGACGGCGGCGGCCTGGTGAGCAATGGCGTGGCTGAATTCATCTCACAGGAAGAAATGGGCCGCTACACCGGCTACTGGTGGTCGCCGGATGGAAAATACATCGCCTACGCGCGTATCGATGATTCTCCGGTTCAGGAAGTCGAGCGCTACGAGATAAACGCCGATGGCGCGCGCATGCACCGCCAGCGTTATCCTGCCGCGGGCACGCCGAACACGCTGGTCGAGCTGAAGGTCCTGCGCCTGCAGACGGGCGAGGTCGTCGACCTCGATCTCGGACTGAGCGAAGGCTATCTGGCGCGCGTATCCTGGTTCCCGGATTCGCGACGCCTCGCCGTGCAGCGTCAGACCCGCGATCAGAAGCGGCTCGATCTACTCCAGGTGAACGCCGCCACAGGCGCCGCGTCGGTGCTGCTCACCGAGACCAGCGAGCACTGGGTCGAACCCAACGACGACCTGAAATTCCTCGAACGGCGCCCGGCTTTCATCTGGGGTTCGCGCCGCACGGGCTACCACCATCTGTATCTGCACAATCTGGAAGGCGGGCTCGTGCGCGCGCTCACCGCCGGCGAATGGATGGTCGTCGGAGGCGGCGGCGAAAGCGGGCTGCTCGGCGTGGACGAAACGAAGGGGCGCGTCTACTTCACTGCAAATGAAGCTTCACCGCTCGAGCGCCATTTGTATTCCGCCTCGCTCGATACACGCACGCCCGAGAAGGTGCAGCGCATCTCACGCGAGGCCGGCTGGCATGAGGTGCGGCTCGCGCCCGGCGCCGACGCATATCTCGACAACGGGTCCTCGCCGCAGCAGCCGCCGAGCGTCAGCCTGCGAGCGATGGACGGCTCGCTGCTCCGCTGGCTCGTCAGGAACGAGCTGGACGAATCCCACCCATATCACCGCTATTACGACGCGCACGTGCAAGAGGAGTTCGGCTCGATCAGCGCGAGCGACGGACAATCGCTCTATTACCGCCTGCTCAAGCCTGCGAACCTGGAGCCGGGCAAACGTTATCCGGTCGTGCTGGATGTCTACGGCGGCCCGCAATTCCAGTACGTGCGCAAGGACTGGCTGGGCGGCGCGCGCGCAACGCAGGGCTACTTCCGTCAGGTGCTCGCGCAGAACGGATTCGTCGTGTTCACGCTCGACAATCGTGGCTCGGGCTACCGCGGCGACGCGTTCGAAAGCGCCATTTCAGGTCGCCTGGGCGCGGTCGAAATCGAGGATCAACTGCGCGGCGTGGAATTCCTGAAACGCCAGCCGTACGTCGATCCACAACGCATCGGCGTCATGGGCTGGAGCTACGGCGGCTACATGGCGCTCAAAGCGCTGGCGACCACGGAGGCGTTTCGCGCCGGGGTAGCCGGCGCGCCCGTGACCGACTGGCGCCTCTACGACACCCACTACACCGAACGCTATCTCTCCACCCCCGCAAAGAACCCCGACGGCTACCAGCGCAGCAGCGTGCTCACGGATGCGGCGTCGTTGAACGGCAGGCTGCTGCTGGTCCACGGCATGGCGGACGACAACGTGCTGTTCACGCACAGCACGATGCTGATGCAGCGACTGCAATCGCTCGGCAAGCAGTTCGACCTCATGACCTACCCGGGCGGCAAGCACGGCCTGATCCGCATGCCGGACCAGGGACGACACTATTACGAAACGGTGCTGCGGTTCTTTCAGCGGGAGCTTTGAGGCTCGTGACTGGCGACTGGGGGCGACTGGTCACGAGTCGCCAGCCGCCTCAGCGCCGCAACCATCGGCCGATCGGCTTCGAGCAGGTCGACGCGTTCGAGCTCGTCCAGGCGCACCCACCGCAACGCCTGTGCGTCCAGCGACTGCGGTTCGCCGGAAAACGAGGTGACCAGCCAGAGATCGAGCAGCACGCAGCGATCGGCGTAAGCGTGCTCGTAGGCGATGAGAGGTTCGGCTGAATGGATCGAGACGCCGAGCTCTTCTCTCAGCTCGCGCCGCAAGCCGGAAAACGGCGACTCGTCCGGCTCGAGCTTACCGCCGGGGAACTCCCAACCGCCGGCCATGTGCTTGCCGGCGGGACGTTGCGCGATGAGAATCCGGCCGGCGGCGTCGAACAGCGCGCCGGCGACGACGTGCAGCGAAGCGCGCGATGCGGCGGCGTCCTCAGCCTTCACGCGCGAGCGCGCCGTGGCAGTGCTTGTACTTGCGCCCCGAACCGCACGGGCACGGCTCATTGCGGCCCACCTTGCGCGTATCGCGAACCACCTGGGCGATCGGTTGCGGCGCCTGACGTTGGGCTTGCGGCTGCGCGACCGGGCCTTCGGTTGAGCCGGTAATCTGCTCGGGCGCCGCATGCTGGAACTGCATGGCGCGCGCGAGCCGGCGCTGGCGCTCCTCCTCTTCGGCATCGATCTCGGCCTGCGTGCGCAACTGCATGCGCGACAGCATCGACACGGTGTCGTGCTTGATGCGATCGAGCAGCGTGGTGAAGAGCTCGAACGCTTCGCGCTTGTACTCCTGCTTCGGATTCTTCTGCGCGTAGCTGCGCAGGTGGATGCCCTGACGCAGATAATCCATCGCAGCCAGATGCTCGCGCCAGTGAGAGTCGAGCTGCTGCAGCATGATCGCCTTCTCGAGATGGCGCACCACCGGCGCGCCGTACAGCTCGACCTTGGCCTGGTACGCCCGGTCGATCTCGGCGACGATGCGCTCGCGCAGGCCGTCCTCGGCAAGATCGCTGTCGGCCTGCAGCCACGCTTTAGGGTCGATCGCAACCGCGAAATCGCGTTCGATCGCCTCGGCGAGACCTTGCACGTCCCACATCGCCTCGGGGCTCTTGGGCGGCACGAAGCGATCGATGATGTTGTTGACGACCTCGCGGCGGATGCCGGTGATTGCATCGCCGACGTCCTCCGCCGCCATCAGCTCCGAGCGCTGCTGATAGATCACTTTGCGCTGATCGTTGGCGACGTCGTCATATTCGAGCAGGTTCTTGCGGGCGTCGAAGTTGTGCGCCTCGACCTTGCGCTGCGCGCGCTCGATCTGACGCGAGAGCATGCGACTCTCGATCACTTCGCCTTCCTTCATGCCGGCTGTTTGCAGCCAGCGCTTGGTGCGCTGCGGATCGCCGAAGATGCGCATCAAGTTGTCTTCGATCGAGAGGAAGAAGCGGCTCGAACCCGGGTCGCCCTGGCGGCCGGAACGGCCGCGCAGCTGGTTGTCGATGCGCCGCGACTCGTGCCGCTCGGTGCCGATGATGTGCAGACCGCCGGCCTCGATCACCTGTGCGTGACGCTTGCGCCACTCCTCGCGGGCCCGCTCGCGCGCCGCCTCGTCCGCCGGGTCGATCTGCGCGAGCTCGGCCTCCAGATTGCCGCCCAGCACGATGTCCGTGCCGCGTCCAGCCATGTTGGTGGCGATGGTGACGGCGCCCGGCCGCCCAGCCTGCGCGACGATGGCCGCTTCGCGTTCGTGCTGCTTGGCGTTCAGCACTTCGTGCGGAATCTTCTCCTTCTGCAGCAGACCGGAGAGATATTCCGAAGTCTCGATCGAGGTGGTGCCGACCAGCGTCGGCTGGCCGCGCGCCACGCACTCGCGGATGTCCTCGATGATGGCGTCGAACTTGTCCTTGGCGGTCAGATAGACATAGTCGGGATGATCCTTGCGGATCATCGGCCGGTGCGTCGGAATGACCACCACCTCGAGGCCGTAGATGGACTGGAACTCGAACGCCTCGGTGTCGGCCGTGCCGGTCATGCCGGAGAGCTTCGAGTACATGCGGAAGTAGTTCTGGAAGGTGATCGAGGCGACCGTCTGGTTCTCCTCGCGTACGCGCACGCCTTCCTTGGCCTCGATCGCCTGATGCAGCCCGTCCGACCAACGCCGGCCCGGCATCGTGCGCCCGGTGAACTCATCGACGATGATCACCTCGCCGTTACGCACGATGTACTCGACATCGCGGTGATACAGCGCGTGCGCGCGCAGCGCGGCGTTCAAGTGGTGCATGAGCCGGATGTTGGCTGCGTCGTACAGACTCTCGCCAGGTTGCAGCAGCCCGGACTCGACGATCAGCTCTTCCGCGCGCTCGTGGCCCGCATCGGATAGATGCACCTGGCGCGTCTTCTCATCGGCCCAATAGTCGCCCTCGCCTTCTTCGCTCTCCTGTCGCTTGAGCCTCGGCGCGAGCTGATTGATGCGCACGTACAGCTCGGTGCTCTCCTCCGCCGGACCGGAAATGATGAGCGGCGTGCGCGCTTCGTCGATGAGGATCGAATCCACCTCGTCCACGATCGCAAACTCGAGACCGCGCTGCGCGCGATCCTCGATGCGGAACGCGAGATTGTCGCGCAGGTAATCGAACCCGAATTCGTTGTTCGTCCCGTAGGTGATGTCGCACGCGTAGGCGGCGCGCTTCTCTGCGGGCGCCTGGCCGCTCTTGATGACTCCGACCGTGAGGCCCAGGAAGCGATAGACCGGCGACATCCAGTCCGCGTCGCGCTGCGCGAGGTACTCGTTCACGGTGACGACATGCACGCCCTTGCCGGGCAGGGCGTTCAGATAGGCGGGGAGCGTCGCGACCAGCGTCTTGCCTTCGCCGGTGCGCATCTCCGCGATCTTGCCCTCGTGCAGCGTCATGCCGCCGATGAGCTGCACGTCGAAATGTCGCAGCCCGAGCGTGCGCCGGGCCGCTTCGCGCACTGCGGCGAAGGCTTCCGGCAGCAACTCATCGAGCTGCACGCCGGCGGCCAGCCGCTCGCGAAACTCGGCGGTCTTGTTGCGCAGCTGTTCATCGCTCAGCGCCAGGAAGGACTCTTCGAGCGCATTGATGCGCGAGACCTTCTTCGAATAGCCGTTCAGCAGCCGCTGATTGCGGCTGCCGAACAGCTGGGTGAACCAATTCGCCACGCTGAAACTCCGGGCTCAACAGGCCGATTCAAAGGACCCCACCGAGGGTCTCATTTCATGGGACGACGACCCCGCCTGGGGCCCTGAAAAGGGGCGGTATTGTACAGAAGCCCCGCGCAAACCCGCGCGAGGGACGCCCGCGGACGCCCCTCGAAGGGTTCGACAATGGCGAAAACTGGAGTTCGCTGGACGAAATGCAAGGAGCAGGCGGTCAGCGGTCGGTAAAGAATTCTCCCCCTCGAACAGCGCCATAGCGGTCCTCTGACTGGCCGCTTCTTCTCCCTACCTCCTCACGAAACTCATCGGATCCACCGCCCGCCCTTGTTTGAGCACCTCGAAATGCAGGTGCGGCCCGGTCGAGCGGCCGGTCGAGCCGATCAGGGCGATGGGCTGACCCTTCTGCACGGTCTCGCCGACGGCCACCAGCACGCGCTGGTTGTGGGCGTAACGGGTCACGTAGCCGCCGCCGTGATTGATCTCGACCGTCTTGCCGTAGCCGAAGCGGTCCTTGGAGTAGGTGACGACGCCCGAGGCCACCGCCACGACCTGGGCGCCGGCCGGGCCGGCGAAATCGACGCCTCGGTGAAAGGCCTTGCGCCCGGTGAACGGGTCGGCGCGATGCCCGAAGTAGGAGGAGATCCAGCCCTGTGTGACCGGGCGGCCGCCAGGCACGATCTGGTTGCTGAGATTGCGTGTGGAGATCAGGCTTTCGAGAACGCTCAACTGGCGCTCGCGGTCGCGGATCTGACGACCCAGGCTGTCGAGCATGGCTGAAAGATCCGGGGCGCTCGCCACCGCCCCTTCGATCAGTCCTTCTGGTCCGCCGACGGCCGGCTCGCTGTCGAAATCGAACTCGCCCTTGTCCAGCTTGGCCATCTCGGTGAGCCGGCGTCCCAGCGCGTCGAGGCGAATCACGTGCGCATTCATCCGGCCGACCCGGCCCGCCAGCGCATCGAGGCGCTCCTGGAGCTCGCGGCGGGCGGCCGCCAGCTGGCGGCCCTGATCTTCGAGCCGCCTGGCCCACTCGGCGGCCTGTGCGGCTGGCTCGAGCCTGGCGCCGCTGCGTCCGAGGAGCACGCCCACGTACAGCACCGCACCGAGAAGCACAGCCGCCGCCGCGACTGTCGCCGTCATCGCCAAGGGCCGGTTCAGCTCGATCTGACGAGCCCTGCCCAGCCGTCTCGAGAAGACGATGACGTTCATTCGATCTACCTTCGACGGCTCGCGTTCATGGGTGGCTCAGATCGCCTATGTGGCGCTCATGTCCATGCGCTGCGGGCGCGCCCGCTCGCAATGCACCCGGCCGCCTCCGCAGGGCGGCGCGCAGGTGACTGGACGTAGAGCTCGAGATTACTTTCGTGTTGTACATCCTGGCGGCCCCGCTATCGTGGTCGCCGGCGCGGCTGGACCGCGCCGCCGGACCCTTAGACCGGTGGCTTTGCGTCCCCGCCTTTCGACGGGTTTGCCCTTTGCAGTGCTGCTGGTCAACGCAGCAGCAAGAAGACTATGCAGAATCATCTCGGCAAAGATCAAGCGGCTAGAGCTCACATATTCAGGTATTTGCTTAATGTCTGACCGCCTGCGACCGCTCGGCGAGGCCCTGGGACCGCTGCTGCGCAAGCTCGAAGAGCGCGTCCAGGCGCACCAGGAGCTGGCCGCCGGCGTGCGCGCCGCCCTGCCGGCGCCGGAGAAAAATCACGTGCTTTCCGCGGGCCGTCGCGACGCAACGCTGATCGTGAGCGTCGACTCCGCGGCCTGGGCGTCGCGGCTGCGCTATCTGCAGGAGAACCTGCTCGAGGGACTGCGGGCGCAGGGTGTGACGGAGTTCACGAAGGTGAAGGTCAGGGTGGGGAGGAGAGGGGGAAGCGGTTAGCGGTTGGCGGTTAGCGGTTAGCGGTTAGTAGGTCGCAAACGCGTTCAGGTGCGGTTCTTCACTAACCGCTAACCGCTTCTCTCTCTAACCGCTTCTCTCCAACCGCTAAGCGCTTTTCTCACGCACTCGCCATCGCCGCCGCCGGCACATACGAGATCGGCGAGTCCTTGACGTCGTCGAAGGTCACTTCTTCCCACGCCTGCGGCGTATGGATGAGCTTGCGCAGCAACTGATTGTTGAGCGCGTGGCCGGATTTGTAGCCGCTGAACTCACCGATCAGGCTGCGGCCGAGCAGGTACAGGTCGCCGATCGCATCGAGGATCTTGTGCTTGACGAACTCGTCCTCGTACCTGAGGCCGTCCTCGTTGAGCACCCGGTAGTCGTCGAGCACGATGGCGTTCTCCATGGCGCCGCCAAGCGCGAGATTCTTGGAGCGCAGGAATTCGAGGTCGCGCATGAAACCGAAGGTGCGGGCGCGGCTGATTTCCTTCAGGAAGGACGTCGTGGAGAAATCCATGGACGCGCTCTGGGCGCGCTTGCGGAAAACTGGATGATCGAACTCGATCTCGAAGTTCACGCGAAAACCGTTGTACGGATCGAAGCGCGCCCATTTCTCGCCGTCGCGGACCTCGACGGGCTCGAGGATGCGCGCGAATCGCTTGGGCGCGTTCTGTTCCTCGATGCCGGCCGACTGCAGCAGGAACACGAACGGACCCGCGCTGCCGTCCATGATCGGCACTTCCTCGGCCGACAGATCCACGTAAGCGTTGTCCAGACCGAGTCCGGCGAAGGCCGACAACAGATGCTCGATAGTGGCCACGCGTACGCCGTTCCGCACGAGCGTCGTGCCCAGCATGGTGTCGCCCACGTTCTCGGCGTAAGCCGGCACGTCGACCGGCTCATCGAGATCGGTACGACGAAAGATGACGCCGGTGTCGGCGGGCGCCGGGCGCAACACCATCAGCACCTTCTTGCCGGAGTGCAGACCCACGCCGGTCGCGCGGATGGTGTTCTTGAGAGTACGTTGGCGAAGCATCATGAGTCCGCAGTCGAAAGCCGCACCCGTGGCGGCGGACAGCGACGCGGAGGCGTCGCGCGGCGGAGTGTTTCGATCGAAGGCATCGCTGCGGGTTTGCTGGTCGGCGGCGAAGTCGGGTCAGTCACCAGTATTGCTTTGAAGGTCGGCCGCGGGATTGCTGTGAGTCAGATCCCGATTGTCGCCCTCGTACGCCTGTCGCCTCATGCGGCTCTAGAGGCGCCGGAAAAACAACCGAGTACAGACCGGCGCGGCGCACCCTAGCACCGCACCGACCGCCAAACAAGTCTCACGAAGCCGCGCAAGTCGGCGAAAACGAAGCGGTTGCGGTTGGCGGTTAGCAGGGGCCCGGTGGTCTCCAGGACTTCAACCACCAACCGCCAGCCAACCGCCTACCACTGCTCCCTTTCCTCAATCCGCCTGCCTGCGCAGGAAAGCGGGGATGTCCAGGAGCGACGAGTCGTCGGTCACCAGACCGTCCCCCACAGCGCGACGCGCGGGCGAGGCCTGCGGGTCCCGTTGATTGCGGATGTAGGTCGGCACGTGCAGATCGTCCAGGGTCGGCACGCGTCCGCGGCCTCCGGCAATGGCCGTCATGCGCCGCACATCGTGCTGCGGGCTCTGGCTGGCGAGCCCCGGCCGACCGATGCCCGTCGCCACGACGGTCACGCGGATCTCCTCGCGCATCTCTGGATCGATGACGCAGCCGACCACGACGTTGGCGTCGTCGGAGGCGTACTGCTTCACGGTGTCGCCCACCACGCTGAACTCGCTGGTGCGCAAGTCCATGCCGGCAGTCACGTTGATCAGCAAGCCGTGCGCGCCCGACAGATTCACGTCCTCCAGCAGCGGACTCGAGACAGCCGCTTCCGCCGCCTCGCGCGCGCGATTCTCGCCGCGGGCCGAACCCGAGCCCATCATCGCCATCCCGGTCTCGGCCATCACCGTGCGCACGTCGGCGAAGTCGACGTTGATCATGCCGGGGCGCGTGATCAGCTCGGCGATGCCCTGCACGGCGCCTTGCAGCACCTGATTGGCCGCCTTGAACGCATCGAGCAGCGTCACATCGCCGCCCAGCACCGTGAGCAGCTTCTGGTTCGGAATGGTGATCAGCGAGTCGACGTGCTTGCCAAGCTCGTTGATGCCCTGCTCCGCCGAGCCGAGCCGCTTCATGCCTTCCATGTCGAACGGCTTGGTGACCACCGCGACCGTGAGGATGCCGAGTTCCTTCGCGACCTGCGCAACCACGGGCGCCGCGCCTGTGCCGGTGCCGCCGCCCATGCCGGCGGTGATGAACAGCATGTCCGAGCCTTCGATCATCTCGATGATGCGGTCGCGGTCCTCCATCGCCGCCTGCCGTCCGACCTCCGGATCGGCGCCCGCGCCCAGGCCCTTGGTGATGTTGCAGCCGATCTGCAGGCCCACCTTCACCTTGGAATGCTTGAGCGCCTGCGCATCGGTATTGATGCAAATGAAGTCCACGCCCTCGATCCCGGCCTGGATCATGTGCGCGACCGCGTTGCCGCCGCCGCCGCCCACACCGATGACCTTGATTACGGCGCCCTGATTTTCTGTGTCAGCAAGTACAAACATCGTTAGTCCCCTCGATGTCGCCAGACATCTCTACCACCCTCGACACGCACCGGCTCAGATTGCGTCCTCGCAAACGCAATCGGGGCCGGAGCCCTTCTTCCGCAGGAGAACGAGAGGCTGGGAGAACCTGAAGGCGGGAGGATGCAAAGGCGGGAGAACAAAAGAAGGCCCTGTCGCCTTCTCCTGCGTTCCTCCCATCCTCACTCCGTTCCGTCCTACGGTCCTCACACTTCCTTCCGTCCTCACGCCTATCAAAAATTCCCCTGGAACCACGCCTTCATGCGGTCCCACACGCCGCGCACATTGCCGGCCAGCGGCGATGACCCGCGGCCGCGCAGATAGTTTTCGCGTCCGTAAAGCAGCAGCCCCACGCCGGTCGCATGCAGCGGATTGCTGACTACGTCCACCAGGCCCGTGATGTACTGCGGCACGCCGAGGCGCACCGGCATGTGGAAAACCTCCTCGGCCAGCTCCACTGCACCTTCCATCTTTGCGCTGCCGCCGGTCAGCACCACGCCTGCGGCGATCACCTCTTCGAATCCCGAGCGGCGCAGTTCCTCGCGCACCAACGCAAACAACTCCTCGTAGCGCGGCTCGACCACTTCGGCGAGCGTCTGACGCGCCAAGCGGCGCGCCGGGCGGTCGCCGACGCTCGGCACTTCGATCGTCTCGTCCGAATTCGCAAGCTGCGAAAGAGCGCAGGCGAACTTCAATTTGATTTCCTCGGCGTGATGCGTAGGCGTGCGCAGGCTCACGGCGATATCGTTGGTGACCTGGTCGCCCGCGATCGGCAACACCGCCGTATGCCGGATGGCGCCGCCGGAAAACACCGCGATGTCGGTAGTGCCGCCGCCGATGTCGACCAGACACACACCGAGCTCCTTCTCATCGTCCGCCAGCACCGCGTAACTCGAGGCGAGCTGCTCGAGCACTACATCCTCGACCGCCAGCCCGCAGCGCTGCACGCACTTGACGATGTTCTGCGCCGCGCTCTCGGCGCCCGTGACGATGTGCACCTTCGCTTCCAGGCGCACGCCCGACATGCCGATCGGCTCACGGATGCCTTCCTGACTGTCGATCAGAAACTCCTGCGGCAGGATATGCAGGATCTTCTGGTCGGCCGGAATGGCCACCGCGCGCGCCGCATCGATGACGCGCTCGACGTCCTCGGAGGTCACCTCCTTGTTGCGGATCGCGACGATGCCGTGCGAATTGAGGCTGCGCACGTGGCTGCCTGCGATACCGGCGTACACCGAATGAATCTCGCAGCCGGCCATCAACTCCGCTTCCTCCACCGCGCGCTGGATGGACTGCACGGTCGACTCGATATTGACGACGACGCCGCGTTTCAGTCCGCGTGAAGGATGCGAACCGAGGCCCGCCACCTCGATGCGCCCCTCGTGCGTCATCTCACCGACGATCGCCACGACCTTGGACGTGCCTATGTCCAGTCCGACGATGAGATTGCGGTCGTTTTTTCTAGCCATCTGTTCCAGCCATGCTTCTAGACCATCGGTTCCGGGACGCTCGTCCCAGCCCGTCCCCAGGGTTCAACCCGCCATCCCAGCCCGTTCATCCGGGCGCGCTCATCCGGTCTGCATTCCGCTGTCGCGCGCGGCGCGCGCCGGCGCGCTCCAGCCGACCGAGAAGCCGTTGCTGTAACGCAGATCGATGTAATCCACCTCGCCGCTGCGCTCCGCCAGCAACGGACTCGCCACCGCGATGAATCTGTCCAGGCGCGCCTCCACGTCCTGACGTCCGAGCCGCACCTGCACGCCGTTGGCCAGCTCGAGACTCCATGCGCCGCGCGCATCCACTTCCACGCGCGCGAGGCGCAAGCCCACGGCGAGCAGACGCGGATAGGTCTCGAGGTACAGTTTCGCGACCTGTCCCTCTGAGCCCTCCGGGCCGTTCAGTTGCGGCAGCTCGGGCGGGATGTGCCGCGCACCGCGCAGGAACAGCTCGCCGCGCGTGTTCATCAGCGCATCCTCGCCCCATCGGGCCGCCGCCACGTGCTCGAAGATCAGCACGCGCACGCCGTTCGGCCAGCGCCGCTCGACGCGCGCGCGATCCACCCATGCGATGTTCTCGATTGCAGCGCGCAGCGCATCGAGGTCCGCCGAGAGGAAGCCCACGCCGCGAAACGGCTCGACCGCCTGCTCTATCTGCACAGGCGCCACGCGCTGGAACTGACCGGCGACCTCGACCTGCGCGATCGGCCGGTCGAGCGATACGATCAGGCCCCAGGTCATCACGCCGGCGCCGAGCAGCAGGCCGACAACCGCGAACGCCTGGCGCAGACCCTCCGCGAGCAGCGGCCCGAGCTGCGCGAGCGACAGCCGGCGCCTCTCGCTCGAGGGCTTGCGGCGATTGCGTTTGCGCAGGGCGGCGAGCATTCAAGCAGTCGCTCCGGGTGGGTCGCGGAAGCTGGTTTCGAGCACGCGCCAGACGAGCTCGTCGAAGTCCAGGCCGACCGCCCGCGCCGCCTTGGGCACGAGCGAGTGACTGGTCATGCCCGGCGCGGTGTTCACTTCGAGCAGGAAGTTGCGCCCGGCGCGATCACGCATCAGATCGACGCGTCCCCAACCGCTGCAGCCGACTGCGCGGAAGGCGGCCAGGGCGAGCGCGCGCATTTCTTGCTCCGCTGCGCCTTGCAGGCCCGGACAAATGTATTGCGTGTCCTCGGCGACGTACTTCGCGTGGTAGTCGTAGTACGCGCCGGCCGGAACGATGCGGATGGTCGGCAACGCCTCGCGACCCAGGATCGCGACCGTGTACTCCTCGCCCTCGATCAGCTCTTCCATCATCGCGTCGCCCGGATGCTTGGCCGCGGCGTCGATCGCGCGCGGCAGATCGGATTCCTTGAAAACCCGCGTGACGCCGACGCTCGAGCCTTCGCTCACCGGCTTGACGATCAGCGGCAGACCGATGACGCCGGCGGCCGCGGTCAGGTCCGCGCCGCGCGGCAGGTGCACGTAACGCGGCGTCGGCAGATCGAGCGCCCGCCAGATCTGCTTGGTGCGCACCTTGTCCATGGAGAGCGCCGAACCGAGCACGTTCGAACCGGTGTATGGCGCGCCGAACGCTTCGAGCAAACCCTGCAGCACACCGTCCTCGCCGCCTCCGGCCTGCCCGTGCAGCACGTTGAAGACGCGATCGACGCGCTGCGCGACCAGCTCCTTCACGAGCGCCGGGACGCCGTCCACCGCGTGAGCGTCCACGCCCCGGCGCAGCAGCGCCTCCAGGCAGTTGCGCCCGGAGTCGAGCGACACCTCGCGCTCCGAGGAAGTCCCGCCCATGAGCACGACGACTCGACCAAAGTCACGCGGGTCGGTGATGCGCTTGCTCATGGCGTCTTCTCCCCGACGATCCTGACCTCAGGCGTCAACCGCACGCCGTGCACGCGTTCGACGGTCGCCTGCACGTGCTCGATGAGCGCCTCGATATCCGCGGCGCACGCCGTACCGTCGTTCACGATGAAATTCGCATGCATCTCCGAGACGCGCGCGCCGCCGACGCCGAATCCCTTCAGCCCGGCGGTTTCGATGAGCCGCGCAGCGTGATCGCCGGGCGGATTGGTGAACACCGAGCCGCACGACCACTGTCCGATCGGCTGTGTCTGCTTGCGTCGCGCCAGCAGCATGCGTATGTCGTGCGCAGCCGCTTCCGCCCGCGCTTCGAAGCGCAGCCGCGCGCCGAGGAACCACTCGTCCGGCGGTCCGACCACGCGGCGGTAACCGACGTTGTAGTCGCTCGCCGGTCGTTCGCGCCGCACGCCGTTGCGATCCAGCGTCGTCACGCTCAGCACGTGACGCCAGGTCTCGCCGCCGAAGGCGCCGGCGTTCATGGCTAGCGCCCCCCCCAATACGCCGGGGATGCCGGCGAAGAATTCCGCCGGCCCGAGCCCCCACTTCACGCACTGCTTGGCGAGCTTGGCGCACGCCACGCCCGAGCCGCACCAGACATCCTGATCCGACAGACGCTCGAGCTCGGCGAACACGCCGTGCGTTGCGATGACGACTCCGCGCACGCCGCCGTCGCGCACCAGCAGGTTGCTGCCCAGGCCGATCCAGAGCACCGGAGTTGTGGGCGCCAGGCTCTGCAGGAAGGCGACGCAATCGTCGGTATCGCGCGGCGTGAAGAACAACTCGGCCGGGCCGCCGACGCGCCACGAAGTGTGCTTCGACATCGGCTCTGCGCGCACGATGCGGCCTTCGAACTCCGGCGGGAGCGCGAGCGCGTTCATGCGTTCCTCCCTGACCGTCTATCGCCAGGCCGCAGCGCCGCGAGCGCCGCGGGCAGCTCGGCCGCCAGCGCGCCGATGCTGCCGGCGCCCATGGTCACGATCACGTCGCCGTCACATGCGATGTGGATCAGCGCGGCAGGCAGCTCCTCGATTCGCTCGACGAACACGGGCTCGACGCGTCCGTGCGAGCGGATCGCACGACAGATCGCCTTGCCGTCGGCGCCCGCGATCGGCGCTTCGCCCGCCGCATAGATCTCGGTGACGATCAGCGCATCGACATCGGACAGCACGCGCGCGAAATCATCGAGCAGATCGCGCGTGCGCGTGTAGCGATGCGGCTGAAACGCGATCACCAGACGTCGGCCCGGCCAGCCCTGACGGACCGCGTCCAGCGTCGCGGCGATCTCGGTCGGATGGTGGCCGTAGTCGTCGATGAGGGTGAGACGGCCGACCGCAGTGTCGACGTCGCCGTACTGCTGCAGACGCCGGTCGACGCCATGGAACGCGCCGAGCGCGCGCGCGATCGCCTCGTCCGGCGCTTGCAGCTCGCTCGCTACAGCGATCGCGGCCAGGGCGTTCAGCACGTTGTGTACGCCCGGCAGGTTGAGCTGCACGCTCAGCGGCTGCAGGCCGCCGGGACGCTGAACGTCGAAATGTGTGTGCATGCCGCGGCGCTCGACGTTGACGGCCCGCACATCGGCGTCCTGGGACTCGATGCCGTACGTAACGATCGGCCGCGCTATGCGCGGCGTGAGGCTGCGCGCCGTCGCATCATCCGCGCAGATCACCGCCAGTCCGTAGAACGGCAGGTTGTGCAGGAAATCAACGAAGCTCTGCTTTAGGCGCTCGAAGTCGCCCTCATGCGGCGCCAGATGGTCGTTGTCCACGTTCGTGACGATGGCGATCATCGGCTGCAGATGCATGAACGATGCGTCGCTCTCGTCGGCTTCGGCGACCAGATACTTGCCCGCGCCCAGCCGTGCATTGCTGTCTGCGCTCTTGAGGCGTCCGCCGATGACGAACGTCGGATCGAGCCCGGCCTCCGCAAGGATCGAAGCCACCATGCTGGTGGTGGTCGTCTTGCCGTGCGTGCCCGCCACGGCGATCGAGTAGCGGAAGCGCATCAACTCGGCGAGCATCTGCGCGCGCTGCACGACCGGCAGGCGCCGCGACTGCGCTTCCAGCACCTCGGGGTTGTCCGGCTGCACGGCCGTCGACACCACGAGCACATCGGCCGCGCCTACGTTCGCCGCATCGTGTCCGATGGCGATGCGAGCGCCGAGCCGCGCAAGACGTTGCGTGACCGCATTTTCCTTCAGGTCGCTTCCCTGCACTTCATAGCCGAGGTTGAGCAGCACTTCGGCGATCCCGCCCATGCCGCTGCCCCCGACGCCGACGAAGTGGATGCGGTTGATGCGGCGCATGCGATCGGTCATCGCCCGCCTCCCGCAACTGCTTCGCACGCATCCGCCAAGCGCACGTCCGCATCCGTGATTGCGACGGAGCGAGCGCGCGAGGCCATCTGCGCAAGTCCCTCGCGCCCCAGCGCCAGCAGCTTCTGCAACTCGGCGGCGAGCCGCACAGGCGTGAACTCCCGCTCCGCGATGAGCACGCCCGCGCCGACGTCCACGAGGAACCTCGCATTGAGCGTCTGGTGATCATCCACGGCCGCCGCGAACGGCACGAAAATCGCGGGCAGCCCTGCGGCGGCCAGCTCCGAGACCGTCAGCGCTCCGGAACGGCAGATCACGAGATCTGCCCAGGCATACGACTCGGCCATGTCGTCGATGAATGCGCGCACGTCGGCGCGCACGCCATGCTTCGCGTACATGTCGCGCGCCTGCTCGATGTGACGCTGACCGGCCTGATGAATGACTGCAGGCCGCACGGCGGCGTCGATCATCGCGAGCGCCGCAGGCACGACTGCGTTGAGACGCGCGGCGCCCTGGCTGCCGCCGAAGACCAGCACCTGCAGAGGACCGCGGCGCTGCGCATAGCGCTGCTCGGGCGGCGGAATCGTCGTGATCTCGCGCCGTACGGGATTGCCGACGCGCTCGGCGCGCACGCCGGCGGGAAAACTGCCGGGGAACGCCTCGAGCACGCGGCGTGCAAGGCGCGCCAGCGAGCGGTTGGTCATGCCGGCGATCGCATTCTGCTCATGGATGACCAGTGGTCGGCGCATCAGCCAGGCGGCGACGCCGCCAGGTCCGGCGACGAAGCCGCCTGCGCCGAGCACGACGCTCGGACGGCGCCGACGCATGATCCTGAGGCTTTGCCAGATCGCCAGCGCCAGCTTGAATGGCGCACCGAGCCAGGCGAGCACTCCCTTGCCGCGCAGGCCGCTCATGGAAATCCATTCGATTTCGATCTGCTGCGGCGGGACGAGCTTCGCTTCCAGTCCGCGCTGCGTGCCGAGCCACACGGGGTGGTAGCCGCGCTCGCGCAGCACGCGTGCGGCGGCGAGCGCTGGAAACACATGTCCGCCCGTGCCGCCCGCCATGATGAGCACCGTGCCGCGCTTCATGGCGCCCGCTCCCGGCGCGACACCGCGAGCCGACCCGCAGTGCTCGCCTCGTGATAGATGCGCAGGATCAGGCCGAGCCAGGCGACCGTCACCAGAATGCTGGAGGCGCCGTACGACATGAAAGGCAGCGTCAGACCCTTGGTGGGCAGCAATCCCAGGTTCACGCCGATGTTGATGAACGTCTGCAGGGCCAGCCACACGCCGAAACCGGCCGCGCAGTAGGCCTGGAACGGCAACCCCGCTTCGGCGGCGAGCCGCGAGATATGGAAGACCCGCCAGACGAGCAGCATGAACAGCATCAGCGTTGCGATCACTCCGACCAGCCCGAGCTCCTCCGCAAGCACCGCAAACACGAAATCGGTGTGCGCCTCGGGCAGATAGAAGAGCTTCTGCACGCTCGCTCCGAGGCCGACCCCGAACAACTCGCCGCGACCGATCGCGATCAGCGACTGCGTGAGCTGGAATCCGGCGTTGAACGGATCGGCCCACGGATCGAGGAACGAGGTCAGACGCTTCATGCGATACGCAGACGTCACCGCAAGCACCGCGAGGCCGCCGCCTGCGAAGGCGACCAGCGCCAGAAAGTGACGCAGCTTCACGCCTGCTACGAACAGCACGCCCAGGCCGGAAACGGTCAGTACGGTGGCTGCGCCGAAATCCGGTTGCAGCAACAACAGCGCCGCCGCGAACAACAGCATGCCGAGCGGCTTGAGAAAGCCCTTCAGATCCTGCTTCAGCTCAGCCTGCCTGCGCACCACGTAGCCGGCGAGCCAGGTGAGCAACAGCACACGCGCCAACTCCGAGGACTGGAAGTTCATCGCCCCCATGCGCAGCCAGCGGCGGCTGCCGTTCACCTCGTGCCCGACGCCCGGGATCAGCACGATCACCAGGAATGCGAGCCCGAGCACGAGCAGCGGCGCCGCCAAACGCTCCCAGACGCGGGTTGGAACCGACATCGCCGCGACGGCGGCGAGCAGACCGAGCGCCACGCCGGTCGCCTGCCGCTGCAGATAATGCAGCGGCTCGTGCACCTGACGGTCCGCAATGGAGACGGACGCCGACGTCATCATGACCAAGCCGAGCAGCAGCAGCAGCGCGGCTGTAGACAGCAGCACGCCGTCGAATGCGAAATGCCGCGACCGTGCGCTCGATCGTGCGAAAGCGAGCGAAGCCGCGCTCATTGCTCCAGCTCCCGTACGGCCGCCGCGAACTCCTCGCCCCGATGGGCGTAGTCGCGGAACATGTCCAGGCTGGCGCACGCAGGCGACAGCAGCACTGTGTCGCCCTCGCGGGCGGCGCGCGCCGCAAGCAGCACCGCCTCACGCATGTCGCCGGCGAATTCGACGACCGCAACGTCCCGCAAGGCGTGCTCCAGCAACTTTGCGTCCTCACCGATCAGCACGACGCGTCGAGTCCTGCCGCGCAGCACGGCTGCGAGCGCAGCGAAGTCCTGCCCCTTGGCCTGCCCGCCGGCGATCAGCACCAGCGGACCACTCATGCCCCGCACCGCCGCGATCGTGGCGCCCACGTTCGTTCCCTTGGAGTCGTTCACGTAACGCACCCCGCCGATCTGCGCCACGCACTGCGATCGATGCGGCAATCCGGCGAAGCTGCGCAGAGCCTCGACGCACTCGCGCCTCGGCAGTCCGAGCGCGCGGCACATGGCGAGCGCCGCCAGAGCGTTGGCGGCGTTGTGCATGCCCGTGATTCTGAGCTGCGACATGCTGATGAGCGCCTCGCCGTCGCACATGAGCGCTACGTCTTCGCCCTGCTGGGCGAGGCGATAGTCCGCCGCCGGATCCGCATGCACGCTGAAGCCGAATACGCGGCCGGCGCTGTGCGACATGGCGCGCACCGCCGGATCGTCGAGATTGACGACGGCGGCGGCGCAGCCGCGGAAGATCCGCGCTTTGGCGTCGGCGTACTCCTGGAGCGATCCATAGCGATCCATGTGATCAGCCGTCACATTGAGCACCGCGGCCGCGGCGGTGCGCAGCGAATGCGTCGTTTCGAGCTGAAAACTCGACAACTCGAGCACGTACAGATCGGGCGTGGGCGCCTCGAGCAGGTCGAGCGCGGGACGCCCCAAATTGCCGCCGGCGAGCACCCGCGCACCCGCCGCCGCGGCCATGTGCGCCACCAGCGAAGTCACAGTGCTTTTGCCGTTCGTTCCAGTGATGGCGGCGACCGGCGCCTGCGCAGCGCGCGCGAACAGCTCGATGTCGCCCACCACCGGCACGCCGCGCTGCGCGGCGCTCGCCAGGAAGGGTTCCGAGAGCGCCACGCCGGGCGAAGCCACGATCTGTGCGGCGCCTTCGAGCAGACCGTGATCGAATCCGCCGAAGCGCGTCGGCGCCTCGGGCGCGAGTCGCATCAGCGCGGCGGCTTCCGGCGGCGCCGTCCTGCTGTCGGTCACGGCGAACTCGACGCCGCGCGAGTGCAGGTGCCGCGCGCACGACAGGCCGGTGCGCCCGAGACCCACGATCACCGCACGACCCGCCTGCACGGGGCGGGCTCGCGCAGCTTCTTGATTGGCGCCGGCGTGCTGCATCGCTCAGCGCACCTTCAGCGTGGCGAGGCCGATCAGCACCAGGATCACCGAGATGATCCAGAAGCGCACGATGACTTTCGGCTCAGGCCAGCCCTTCAGCTCGAAATGATGATGAATCGGCGCCATGCGAAAGATGCGCCGGCCGGTGAGCTTGAAGGAAGCGACTTGCAGCATCACCGAGACCGTCTCCATCACGAACACGCCGCCCATGATGAACAGCACGATCTCCTGGCGCACGATGACTGCGACGACGCCTAATGCCGCACCGATCGCGAGCGCGCCGATATCGCCCATGAACACTTGCGCGGGATACGTGTTGAACCAGAGGAACCCGAGTCCGGCGCCGACCAGCGTCGCGCAGAACACCAAGAGCTCACCGGTCCCTTCGATGAAAGGAATACCGAGGTAATCCGAGAAGACCGCATTGCCCGTTGCATAAGCGAACACTCCCAACGCGCCGCCGACGAGCACCGCCGGCATGATGGCGAGACCGTCCAGGCCGTCGGTGAGATTGACGGCGTTGCTCGAGCCCACCACGACGAAGTAGGTGAGCACCACGTAGAAACCTCCGAGCGGGATCATGACCGTCTTGAAGAACGGCACATACAGCGCGGTCTCGGCCGGCGACTTCGCCGTGAAATACAGCGCAAGCGCTGCGCTCAGCCCGGCAAGCGACTGCCAGAAATACTTGTAGCGAGCGATCAAACCGCGGCTGTCGCCGACGATCAGCTTGAGGTAATCGTCCCAGAAGCCGATCAAGCCGAACGCGAGCGTGACGAGCAGCGTGATCCACACGAAGCGGTTGCCGAGGTCCGCCCAGAGCAGCGTCCCCGCAGCGATGGCCACCAGGATGAGCGTGCCGCCCATGGTCGGTGTGCCGGCTTTCGGCAAATGCGACTGCGGCCCGTCGCTGCGCACCTGCTGGCCGATCTGCCGGTGCGAGAGCGTGCGGATCATTCGCGGCCCGACCAGAAAGGAGATCGCAAGCGCGGTGAGCGCCGCCAGAATGGCGCGCAGCGTGAGGTAGCCGAACACCCGGAAGCCGGATTCGAACTCCGCGAGACGTTGTGCGAGGTATAGCAGCATGCTCAGCCCGCTTCTTTCTTCTTCTGTGCAGGCGAGCTGGGCCCGGCCTGTCCCTGTTCGTCCTTGCGGACCTGCGCACGCCCGGCGGTCCGTCCGTTCGGATCGGCCGGCGGCGCGCACGTGAGCGCGGCCGCGACCCGCTCGAGCCGGTTGGCGCGCGACCCTTTGATGAGCACGACGACCTGGCGCGCGAGCGTGGCGCGCGCCTCGGCGATGAGCGCATCGACGTCGGCGAACCAGCGCGCGCCGGGCCCGAACGCCTCTACGGCGGAACGCGCTCCCTCGCCGACGGCGAGCAGACGCTCGACTCCGGTCTCGCGCGCATAGCGCCCCACTTGCGCGTGCATCTCCCCGGCGCCTTCGCCGAGCTCCTTCATCTCCCCGAGCACCAGCCAGCGCGCGCCGTGAAAACTGCGCAGTGCATCCAGACCGGCCTTGAGCGAGCCGGGATTCGCGTTGTAGGAATCATCGACGACGAACGCGCCATTGATCGCGGGCTTGAGCTCGAGGCGAGCGGCGACGCTGCGCAGCTCGGCCAATCCTGCGACCACATCGTCCAGCTTGCAGCCCGCCGCGCAGGCGGCGGCGGCGGCGGCGAGCGCATTGCGCAGGTTGTGCAAGCCGACCAGGCTGATCGCGGCGGGACGCGTTCCGAACGGTGTGACCAGGTCGAACTCGATGCGCCCCCAACCTGCCCCCGCTCCGCTGACGGCGGCCGACGTGGGCGCGCCGTTCACGCGCACGTTGTGCGCCGTGAAATCCGCGGGCTGCTCGAAACCGAACGTCACGACGCGCTCGGCGGCGCGCGTCTCGCGCCAGAAATCGGCGTATGCGTCATCCGCGTTGATCACTGCGACGCCCTGTTCCGGCAGCGCCCTGAACAACTCGCCCTTGGCGTGCGCCACGCCCTCGACGCTGCCGAAGCCTTCGAGGTGAGCGGGCCCGGCGTTGGTCACGACCCCCACCGTGGGCTCGACGAGCGACGCCAGATGCGCGATCTCGCCCGCATGATTGGCGCCCATCTCGATCACGGCGTAACGATGCGCGGAGCTCATCTGCAACAGCGTGAGCGGGACGCCGATGTGATTGTTCAGGTTGCCGCGCGTGATGTGCGTGGCTGCGCTGCGCGTCAGGATTGCGGCGATCAGCTCCTTGGTGGTCGTCTTGCCGTTGCTGCCCGTCACGCCGATCACCGGAATGGCGAACTGGCGACGCCAGTCGCGTGCAAAGCGCGACAGCGCGGCGAGCGCATCGGTTACGAGCACCTGCGGCAGATCCACGGCCAGCTCGCGCTCCACGAGCGCCCCGGCCGCGCCGCGCTGAGCGGCCGCCGCAACGAAATCGCCTCCGTCGAAGTTCGGGCCGCGCAGCGCCACGAACAGCGCTCCCGGCTGCAGTGTGCGGCTATCCGTCGAGACGCTGTCGAACGGCCGGTCAGGGCCGATCAGCCGGCCCCCGGTGCGCTGCGCGAGCTGGCCGAGCGTGCGCTCGATGTCGCCAACCGCGCCGCTCATGAGCGCCTCCCGAGTGCGGCGCGCACCACATCACGATCGCTGAATCGGCGCCGCTCGGCGCCCACCACCTGGTAGTCCTCGTGGCCTTTGCCGGCGATCAGCACGACGTCGCCTGCCTGCGCCTCGCGAATCGCACGTTCGATGGCCGCGGCCCGATCGCGTTCGAGAAGAGCGCGCTGCGGATGGATCAACCCCGCGACGATGTCGGCGACGATCAGGTCGCCGTCCTCGCCGCGCGGGTTGTCGTCGGTGACGATGATGCGGTCCGCCAGGCGCTCGGCGACGGCCCCCATCAACGGACGTTTGCCCGGATCACGTTCCCCGCCGCAGCCGAACACGCAGATGAGCCGCCCAGCGCAGTGGCTGCGCAGCGCCATGAGCGCCTTCTCGAGCGCGTCCGGCGTGTGCGCATAATCGACGACCGCGAGCGGCCCGCGAGGAGCGCTGTGCGTCTCCATGCGTCCGGGAGGCGCGCTGCATCGTTCGAGAGCCATGATCGCATCTTCGAGCGGCGCCCCGGCGCCGAGCAGCGTTGCGAGCACGATCAGCAGATTGTCGGCGTTGAACTCGCCGATGAAGCGCGACTGCAGTCGTACGGCGCCGTACGAACCATCGATATCCAGGTCGAGCCCGTGTGGACCCGGCGAAACCGACGCAAACAGTTTTCCGGCCGATTCGGCGCCGACATGCGCAAAGCGCTGCGCCGAACGCGCACACAGCGTCAGCCGCTGAGCAGCCGAACGCCGGACCAGCTCGCGCCCGTACGCATCTTCGATGTTGATCACCGCATGATCGAGAGCCGGTCGCTCGAACAACCTGGCCTTGACGGCGCCGTACGCCTCGAACGAACCGTGATAATCGAGATGGTCGCGCGTGAGATTGGTGAACACTGCTGTCTCGAAGCGCACGCCGGCGATGCGATGCTGATCGATCGCGTGCGAGGAGACTTCCATCGCGAGGAACGCGACATTGCGTTCGCGCAGCTCGGCGAGACGACGATGCACGGTGATGGCGTCCGGCGTGGTGTGGGCGGCCGTCTCGAGCGCTCCGATGCGGCCGAAACCGAGCGTACCGGCGTACGCGGCGGCGGCGCCCAACTCCTCGAGCGCAGCGGCGATGAGATGCGCCGTGGTCGTCTTGCCATTGGTGCCGGTTACGCCCAACACGCGCACGCTGCGCGAGGGTTCCTCGAAGAAGCGGGCGGCGATCGAGCCGAGCCGCCGCGTGAGCCCTGGAATCTCGATCGTCTCGACATGAGCCGGCGCCGTCGGCGCGCTCACACCCGGCGCCGGCTCCCACAAGATCGCTCGCGCGCCGAGGGCGATCGCCTGCTGCAGGTAGCTCAGTCCATGCGTGCGTGTTCCGGGCAGCGCAACGAAGGCGCCGCCGGGCCGCACCTCGCGGCTGTCCAGCGTCAACTCGACGATATCGACGTCCGGCGCGTTGACGACGGAGTCTGCGAGCAGCGCTCGCAGGCTCTTGGCGCGTACGACGGCTTCGGATCGGCTCACTTCACGCCTCGCTGCATTCGCGCTCATGGATTGTTGCTCACGCGCACGAATGTCGTGTCCGGCAAGCGATCGAGGCCGTCCGGCGGCACGCCGAGCAGACGCAAGGCGCCCGCCATGACGTTGGCGAACACGGGCGCCGCGACGTCGCCGCCGTAGTACTTCGCGCCGCTCGGCTCGTCGATCACCACGATGGCTGCGAGCCGCGGACGGCTCGCGGGTACGACGCCGCCGAAGGTCGCCTTGCGCCGCTCGGTCGAGTAGCCGCCGTTGGCCGCGGTCCACGCCGTGCCGGTCTTGCCCGCGACGCGATAGCCGGCCAGCGCCGCCCGCCCGCCTGTGCCGTCTTGGGAGACGACCGCCTCCATCATCTGCAGCAGTTCCTGCGCGACGCGTGCGTCGATGACGCGCTTGCCTTCCACCGGTCCGTCGACGCGGCGCAGCGTCACCGGCCTGCTGATTCCGCCCGCGCCCAACGTCGCGTATGCGCGCGCCAGCTGCAGCGGCGTCACCGACAGACCATAGCCGTATGAGATCGTCGCCTGGCCGATCTTGCGCCAGTGCGCCGCATCGTTGAGCAGCCCGGCGGACTCACCCGGAAAACCGCTGCCGGTCACCGCGCCGAAACCGAACGCGGCGAGCGTCTCGCGCATCGCTTCCGGCGAGAGCGACATCGCCATCTTGGTCATGCCGACGTTGCTCGACTTGGCGATGACTTCGGTCAGCGTGATCGGGCCAAGCGTGCGTTTGTCCTGAATGGTCTTGGCGCCGATGCGCACGAAACCGGGCGTGGTGTCGATCACGGTCTCGGCGTGATAACGGCCCGAGGCGATGCCCGCCGCCGCGACGAACGGCTTGATGCTCGAGCCCGGCTCGAAAATGTCGGTCGCGGCGCGATTGCGGTAGCGCGCCGGCGCCACCTGATCGCGGTCGTTCGGGTTGTAGGCGGGCTGATTCACCATCGCCAGCACTTCACCCGTATCCACATCTAGCAACACCACCGATCCCGCCTTGGCGCCGTATTCACGCACCGCCGCCTTCAGCTCGCGATAGGCGAGATACTGGATGCGCAGGTCGATGCTGGTGATCAGATCCTCGCCTGGTCGCGCCGGGCTGATGCTCTCGACGTCCTCGACCGTACGCCCGAGACGGTCCTGGATGACGCGCTTCTTGCCCGCCTCGGCGCCGAGCCAGCGGTCATAAGCGAGCTCCAGGCCCTCCTGGCCGACATCGTCGTATTTCTTGGTGAAGCCGAGCAGATGCCCGGTCACCTCGCCGGCCGGATAGAAGCGCTGGTACTCGCGAAGCAGGTACACGCCGGGGATTTTCAGCCCCGCGACCTGCGCAGCGTCGCTCGGGCGCATGTGCCGCACGAGGTAGACGAACTCACGGTCCAGGTTGCTGGTGATCAGCTGAGTAAGCCACTTCGCGTCGCGGTTCAGCGCTTCGGCGAGGCGCGGAATCTGGTCGGCGGCCTGCATCAGCTCCGGCGGGCTCGCCCAGACGGTGTCGACGGGCGTGCTCGCGGCGAGCGGCTCGCCGTTGCGGTCGTAGATCCCGCCACGGTTCGCCGAAAGCTTGGCGATGCGCGTATAGCGCGCATCGCCCTGATTCTCGAGGAAGCCGTCGTCCAGCACCTGCAGGTCGACCGCGCGCGCGAGCAGCACGACGGCGCCGAGCACGAGCGCGCCGAACACGAACGCGAGGCGTGTGCGGAACTGCTCCTGAGAAAAACTCTTGTGCTCGGGTCTGATCATTGCTGCGCGCGAGCCTTACAGGCGGCCTCGCGAAGCTCGCGTCGCCTGCGCGTCGGCCCCGCGGCCGAGGTCGGCGAGCGTCGCCGCAGGCGTCGTTTCGGCGCCGCTGCGCTCCAGGGCGACGATGTGCACTTCCTCGGGACGAGGAATCACCATCTTCAGATCGACGCGTGCGGTCTGCTCCACACGACCATGCATGGACCACGCGCTCTGCTCGAGCTTGAGCTGTCCCCATTCGATGTCGAGCGCATCGCGCGCGGCAGTGAGCGACTGCAGCTCGATGAAGAGGCTGCGCGCCTGATGCTTGCTCCACACCACCGCGACGCCCGAACCGAGCAGCGCGAGCCACAGCAGCGCAAACATTGCGCGCGCTCCGACGCTCATGCCGCTCTCCTCTCGGCGACGCGCATGATCGCGCTGCGCGCGCGCGGGTTGGCGGCGGTCTCGGCGGCGCTCGGATGCACGGCGCGGCCTATGCGCCGCAGCTTGGGGCGCGCGTGTATGGGAATGTCCGGCAAACCGGCGTACACCGGGTCCTCCTGCGAATGCTTCTGGATGAAGCGCTTTACGATCGCGTCCTCCAAAGAATGGAAACTGATGACGCACAGCCGTCCGCGCGGCGCGAGCGCCTCGAGAGCGGCGTCCAGCGCGGCCGCGAGCTGCGTGAGCTCCTGGTTCACGTGGATGCGTATCGCCTGGAACGTGCGCGTGGCCGGGTGTTTGCCCGGCTCGCGCGTGGGTACGGAGCGCGCCGTCAGCTCGGCAAGCTGCGCGGTGCGCTCGATCGGCTGCACGCGCCGTTCCGCGACAATGGCGCGCGCTATCCGCTTGGCGAAGCGCTCCTCGCCGTACTCCCGGATCACGCGCTCGATCTCGCGCTCCGTAGCCTGTGCGAGGAACTGTGCGGCGGTCGGTCCGCCTGAGGCGTCGTCCATCCGCATGTCGAGCGGGCCGTCCTGCGCGAAGCTGAAGCCGCGCGCCGGGTCGTCGAGCTGCGGAGAGGACACACCCAGATCGAGCAACACGCCGTCAATTCCCCCGGCCACGCCCAACTGCGCGGCGATTTCGCCCAAACGCGCAAACGGACTCTGCACCAGCGTCAGTCGCTGCTCGCCCGCGAAGCGCTCGGCGCCCGCCCGGATCGCGCGCGGGTCGCGATCCAAGGCGATCACCCGGCCCTGCGGGCCCACGCTCTCGAGGATGCGCGCCGTGTGCCCGCCGCGCCCGAAGGTCGCGTCGAGGTAGCAGCCGCCCGCGCGGACATCTAGCGCGGCCAGCGCTTCCTCGAGAAGCACAGGCGTGTGCGCAGCCATGCGACGCGCCCTACAGCGACAGCGTTTCGAGTTCCGGCGGCAGCTCCTCGGCTGATTCGTCCATCTTCAGCCACTGCTCGCGGTTCTCGTTCCAATGCGCCTCGTCCCATAGCTCGAACCGGTTGCCCTGACCAATCAGCATCGCGCTGCGCGTGAGCTGCGCGTATTCGCGCAGGCTCGGCGGAATCAGGATGCGCCCCGCGCCGTCCAGGTCGAGGTCCGCCGCGTGGCCGATCATCAGGCGCTGCAGGCGCCGCACGAGCGGATTGAGCGTCGGCAGACGGCGCAGCTTCAGTTCGATCTCCTCCCATTCGGGGAGCGGATAGATGAGGAGACAGCGGTCGGCGCGGTCGACGGTGGCGATCAGCCGCCCATTGGAGCGCTCCACGATGCGCTCGCGATAACGGGTCGGAATGGCCATCCGCCCCTTGTTATCCAGCGTCACCTTGTTTGCACCGCGAAACATGCGCTCACCGGGCCGTCGGCCCACCCTTGGACCGCCCTCACCCATTCATTCCCACTTTCTCCCACCGAGCTGCACTATAGGGAGCGCGAAAGCTGCAAGTCAAAAAAATTTCAGGGATTTCCTGTTTTGCGACAGATACTTAGGTCGCCGCCCATAGCGGGCCGATACGCTCGCGAAGCTCGTCTGACAGAAATCATGGGCTTAGGAAGTGTTCTTTATGTGCCTGCGTAGGCACATAACTCGAACTGACGCAAGCCCAGCTGCACCTGAGAGACAGGTTGCGCGCAAAATCTGCGCAAGCGGCTGCGCAAAGGCGGCGCCAATCGGGCGGGCGGCCGATCAATCGTAGCGAGGTGTGGTTTGTAAGTAATTCCTGCACAATAGCCTGCGGCTGTCGCCACACTAAGCATTATCATTCAGGAATATTAAACGAATTGAGAGGGCGCGCCGCGCCAGCAAACGTAGCGGAGCGACGGCCTGAGCGGCCATGCGCCGCAGCGGACCTTGGTGAGACAACTGCCCGCCCTCAGACCGCGGTAAAACGGGCGGGCGGCGCCAGCTACGCCGCCTGGCTAAGAAGAAAAAGAAAGAAGGGAAGAGGAAGAAAAGGAGTCGGCCTGTAAGCCGGGTTCTGTCGAGGACAATCATTCATCTGGGATGCGCGTCACCGCGCACCTCTAGCGACCTACCCGGGAGCTCGTGCGGGCCGCACGTCCGGTCCCGGTCGTAAGACCCGGACCGCTTGCTCCCCTATTTGGTCTTGCTCCAGGCGGGGTTTGCCGTGCCGCTGAGTGTCGCCACCAGCGCGGTGCGCTCTTACCGCACCCTTTCACCCTTACCGGTCGCCTCACCGTAGGCGAGGCGACTTAGGCGGTTTGCTTTCTGTTGCACTTTCCGTGGGCTCTCGCCCCCCAGGCGTTACCTGGCGCCGTGCCCTGGGAGCCCGGACTTTCCTCCCCTCCCGCGAACGGGAAGAGCGATTGCCTGGCCGACTCCGACTGCGATAGTGGATGCATGAGAGCGCGTTCGCAAGGTCAGGCGATCGATAGCAGGCGCCGGCCGCGCAGCAGGCGCCGAAAGTACGCCGCCGATCTCGCCTCTGATCAACGCCGCAGCGCCTGCGCGCGTTCGTACAGCTGCGAGCGCTTCAGACCGGTCGCCTTGGCTGCTATTCGAGCGGCTTGCGAGGGCGGCAGCTCCTCCAGCAGAGCACGCAGCAGCTGATCGGCGTCGATCTGCGCCGCCAATGCGGGGCGCGGCTCGGCGCCGGCCACCACGACCACGATCTCGCCGCGAGACATGTCCGGGTCGCGCTCGACGCGCTCGCGCAGCTCACGCAAGGAACCCGCATAGCTCGTCTCGAAGCGCTTCGTCAGCTCGCGCGCGACGACCGCGCGCCTTTCGGCGCCGAATTCGCTTTCCATGTCCTTCATGAACTCAGCGAGCCGGTGCGGCGCTTCATAAAAGATCATCGTGCGCGTCTCATCGGCCAGCGCCTGCAGACGCTGGCGACGAGCTGCGCTCTTCGCGGGCGTGAATCCCTCGAATACGAATCGATCGGTAGGCAATCCCGCCACAGACAGGGCGGCGATCGCAGCACATGGACCGGGTACAGCCGCCACCTCGACGCCCCGCGCGCGCGCCGCCGCCGCCAAGTCGAACCCGGGATCGCTGATCAGCGGCGTTCCAGCATCGCAGACCAGCGCCACCGAGCGCCCGCTCAGCAATTGCGCGACCAGCTCCTCGCTTTTGTGCGCCTCGTTGTGCTCGTGCAAGGCGGTCATCGCCTTCTCAAGCCCGCAGGCCTGCAGCAGCTGTCTCGTGTGGCGCGTGTCCTCCGCAGCGATCAGATCGACGCTGGCCAGCGTCGCGCGCGCGCGCGGGCTGAGATCCGCAAGGTTGCCGATGGGCGTTGCGACGATATAGAGAATCCCTGGGCGGCTCTCCGGAGGAGTCATGTGGTGTGGGTCCAGGCGGTAAACTCGCGAGAGAGAAGCGGTTGGCGGTCAGCGACCTGCGCCATCGGTCAGACTCATAGGCTGGCGCGGCTGCGAAGGCCATACTAACCGCTAAGGAATCTCTGACTTACTCTGCTTCTGTGATCTCTAGCCGCTCGAAACGCCTTGCATTGCGGGCATTTCTTTGGGCTGAACCGTCGGGGCAGTAGGTTAATCAGAGCTTCCCTAACCGCCAGCCGCCAATCGCCTCAACATACTTCCGGAGCCCGCCCCATGCATCGCAGCCGACAACCGACGCGCTTGCTTCTGCTGAGCGTTCTCGCGTTGTTGCTCGCAGCGTGCGCTACGCAACCGACGCAGCCCACTTCGCCCTCCGCAAGCCGCCTGCTCGGCCAAGCGGAGCGCCTGTCGCGCGCCGGAGACTACGTGCGCGCCGCCCAGGCGTATGAGTCGCTCGCTGCGCAATCCGCCGCGGAGCTGCGTGACCGGTTTCTGCTGCGCGCCGCCCGCGAGTACGTGCGCGCCGAGCGCATCGATACGGCCAGCACGCTCGTGAAGCGCGTCAGCAGCGCGCTGCCGAGCGCCGACTTCACGCTGCGGGCTCAGGTCGTCGCGCAGATCGCGCTCGCGGAGAACCGTCCAGAAGACGCACTCGCCGAGCTCAATCGTATTCCTCAACCCGTCGCGCGCGACGCCCTGGCGGACGTGCTTGCATTGCGCGCACGGGCGCTGTTCGCCACGAACCGTCCGGCGGCCGGCGTGATCGTCGCTCTGGACCGCGAGCGGGCGCTCACCACGCGCGAGGAGATGCGCGAGAACCAGCGATTGATCTGGGAGGGCCTGCAGCGCAGCGCCGCCGGCGCCGCGGATTTCCGCGCGCCGCCCAACGCAAGCTCGGTGGTGAAAGGCTGGCTCGAACTCGGCGAGGCGGCCCTGATCGCGGCCCGCAATCCGTTCGCGGCGACCGACGACTTGTCGGACTGGCGCAGCCGCCACCCGACCCATCCAGCCAATTCGCTGTTGACCGAAGAAGTGCTTCCCGAACTCGGCGCCGGACTCGACTACCCCGCGCACATCGCACTGGTGCTGCCGCTCTCGGGTCGTCAACAAGCCGCTGGCGTGGCGGTGCGCGATGGCTTTCTGGCCGCGCTGCTGCAGCAGGACAGCGCCCAGCGTCCGCTGGTCAACGTATACGACTCCGCTGAAATGGGCGCACTTACCGCGTATCGGCGCGCGATTGTCGATGGCGCGCAGTTCGTCGTGGGGCCGCTCACCAAAGACGAGATCGCGGCGGTCGCCGAATCAGGCGAAACCAGCGCGCCGACGCTCGCGCTCAATCAACTTGCCGATGAAGTGCAGCCGCCGGCGTTCATGTATCAGTTCGCGCTCGATCCGGAGGAGGAAGCGCGCCAGGTGGCGCAGCGCGCAGTGGCGGACGGCCGCACTCGCGCATTGGTTCTGCTGCCGAACAACGAATGGGGTCGACGCCTGTACGCGGCGTTCGACACACAACTGCGCGAGCTCGGCGGCGCGATCGCCGGCATGCGCTTCTACGACAGCGCCGCACGCGACTTCTCCGATCCGATTCGCGCGCTGCTGCTCATCGACGAGAGCCGCGCTCGCGCCAACGCACTGGCCTCGACGCTCGGCATGCGCATGGAGTTCGAACCACGACGTCGCTCCGATGCGCACTTCATCTTTATCGGCGCGCAGCCCGTGCAGGGGCGATCGATCCGTCCGGCGCTGCGTTTTCACCTTGCAGGCGACCTGCCGGTCTACGCAACCTCGGATATCTTCGAGCCGGACGTGCAGAAGAACCGTGACCTGGAGGGCGTGCTGTTCCCCGACATGCCGTGGGTGATCTCGCCTGACTCGGTGTCCAGCACGCTGCGCGCAACGCTCAGCCGCCATTGGCCCGCGCGCGCCGCCGGACGCGGACGGCTGTACGCCTTCGGCTTCGATGCGTACCGGCTCGTTCCGCTGCTGCATACCGGACGCATTCACGGCGCCCACGCCATTCCCGGCATGACCGGGCGGCTATCCGTGGATGAACGCGGCCGCGTACATCGCGTGCTCGGCTGGGCGCGGATCGCCGACGGTCAGCCCACGCCGCTCGAAATCGTCAGTGCGGCTGTTACAGGCGCTCGTTAGCGCCGTCCGCGCCGTTCATGGACGATCGCGCGCGCAAGGATGCAGGCAGACGCGGCGAGCAGCTTGCGCTCGATCACCTGCTCGCCCATGGTCTGCAGTTGATAGTGCGCAACTACCGCTGCAAGGCGGGCGAAGTCGATTTGGTGATGCTCGATCGCGGCGTTCTCGCGCTGATCGAGGTGCGCTATCGGGCGACGAGCGATTTCGGCGGCGCCGCCGCTTCGGTCACGTGGCGCAAGCAGCAGCGCCTCATCCGCGCCTCACAACATCTGCTGATGCGGCGCCCGGACCTGAGCCGCTACCCTGCGCGGTTCGACGTAGTCGCGATCACCGCTGGCGCGCACGAGCCGCAGATCGACTGGATAAAGAGCGCTTTCACGACATGATCGCCAAAGAAGCTCCGAACGAACCTGCAACGCGCCCCCGGCGCCCTGCTGCGACGCGGCGCTAGCATCATGTGGCGCCGGATGCGCATCGTCGTTCTGCTCGCGATTCTCGCGTTCGTAGCGCTGAACACGTATTTCGATCGGCTGTATTCCACCGACTGGGACGCTCCGCTGCGCGTGGCGCTCTACCCGATCAACGCCGACGGCGGCGATGTGACTGAGCGATTCGTTCGCGGCATAAAGGCGGACGACTTCGTCACGATCGAGCGCTTCTTCGCGGAGGAAGCCGCAGCGCACGGTGCGCCGCTCGAGACGCCGGTGCGCTTCGAGCTCGGTCCGCAGCTACGCGAGGCGCCGCCAGCTCTCGATCCTGACGCCGGTCCGCTGGGCGTCGCGGCATGGAGCCTGCGCGCGCGCTGGTGGGCGTGGCGGACGCCCGAGGGCCGCGCAGCGCCGGACATCAAGCTCTTTCTGCTGTACTACGATCCACGCCGCTCGCCGGCGCTGCCGCACTCGACGGGGCTGCGCAAAGGACTGTTCGGCGTCGTGCACGTTTTTGCGGACCAGCGCATGCTCGGTTCGAACGACGTGGTGATCGCGCACGAGCTGCTGCACACGCTGGGCGCGTCCGACAAATACGAGCGCGGTACGAATCTGCCGCTCCATCCTGAAGGATATGCGGAACCGGATCGCGAGCCGCTTCATCCGCAAACCCACGCCGAGCTGATGGCGGGCCGCATACCGCTATCCCCTGACGAAGCGGACACGCCGGAATCCTTGCGTTACGTCGTCGTCGGACCGCGCAGCGCCGCCGAGATCGGCTGGAGCAAACCATGAATGCGGTGAACGACGGCGCACGCCTGAGCTGCACTCGACTGAGCGTCAGGGTCGCCGGCCGCACGTTGCTGCGCGACCTGGATTTCGCCTTGCCGTCCGGCGCCGTCGTCGGCCTGCTCGGCTGCAACGGCGCGGGCAAGACGCTGACGCTGCACACGCTGGCGGGCCTGCGCCCGCCCGCGGACGGTAATGTGCTGCTCGACGGCCGATCGATCGCGCTCTGGCCGCGCAGGGCGGCGGCGCGCCGGCTCGGACTGCTGGTGCAGACCACGGAGGATCCGTTTCCCTCCAGCGTGCTGGACGCCGTGCTGATCGGGCGCCATCCGCATATCGACTTCTGGCGCTGGGAAAGCGAGGACGATCGCGCGCTGGCGCGCGCAGCGCTGGCGAGCGTCGGGCTTGCTCATTTCGAGCGCCGTGAAGTCGGCACGCTCTCCGGCGGCGAGCGCCGACGCGTGGCGATCGCCGCACTACTCGCGCAGGACCCTGACGTGATGCTGCTCGATGAACCCATCAATCACCTCGACCCTCATCATCAGATAGACGTGCTGCGCCTCGTGCGGGCGAAAGCGGACGCCGGACGCGCAGTGCTCATGAGCCTGCACGACGCCAGTCTCGCAGCTCGCTTCTGCGATTCGGTCCTGATGATGTTCGGCGACGGCGGCTGGCTGTACGGTCCCTCGCGCACGACGCTGACAGAAGACACGATCGCCCGGCTGTACGGCTTGCGTGTACGTGAGCTGAGATGGGAAGGAGGGAGAACGTTCGCGCCAATAGATGAGAAGCGGATAGCGGATAGCGGATAGTCAGAAGCAGAAGATGGCGCAGTCCCTCTGAACTATCCGCTATCCGCTGCGTGCTATCGTCCAGCCAGCTGCGCCATGATTGGCCCATGCAGCCTCCCATTGGTCGCCAGCACGCTGGTCGTGGCGAGATCCGGCTCGCGACCCTGCAGATCCGTGAATCGCCCTCCGGCTGCGGTCACGATCACCCACAGCGCCGCGATGTCGAGGATGTTCAC
Source organism: Steroidobacteraceae bacterium (assembly GCA_034005205.1). Classification (GTDB taxonomy): domain Bacteria; phylum Pseudomonadota; class Gammaproteobacteria; order Steroidobacterales; family Steroidobacteraceae; genus Steroidobacter. Next base: position 72,130 of record JAVEVD010000002.1, read on the forward strand.
ATCCGACTCGATCACCGCATCGATCTTCCCTGAGGCGAGCAGGTGGTAGTGCAGGAAGTCGCCATATCCTCGGATGCGATTGACGCGCGCAACGAGCCGGCCGTAGTTCGCCCAGTGCGGTCCGCTGGCGAGCGTCTTGAGATTTCCCGCAGAAACGGCGGCCGCTTCCAGCAGATCGATATCGCTCACTTTCACGTTGCGCTCGTTCAATCGCGCCAACGGCTGCAACTGCGCGCCTTGCGCCTCGTGCGCCAACTGCGCATACGCCAGCTCGCCGTACACTGGCGCGGATGACACGCCGACGATCAACCGGCCGCGGTGCATCAGAGCGATCTGCGTCGAGAACATCGGGTACTCGCGCACGAACGCCTTCGTCCCATCGATCGGGTCGACCAGCCAGAGATACTCCGCATCGAGCGCGCTCGCGCCGGTTTCCTCACCGTAGAAGCCGTGCGCAGGGAAGCGCTCGCCGATCACCGTGCGGATAGTCTTTTCGGTCTCCACGTCCGCCTGCGTGACCGGCGACTCATCCGCCTTGAGCGTCACTTCGATATTGCGCTGGTAGTAGCGGCGCACGACATCCGCAGCGGCGCGTGCGGCGTCCAATGCGGCGATGAGGAAAGGGGAATGCATGAGGAAGCGGTTGGCGGTTGGTCAGATGCAACGACGCATGATACGCCGCGCGGCGGCAATCGGCTGGCGTAAAGTTCTCTGAACTATCCGCTATCCGCTCAAGCCCTGCGCTTGACACCCTACGCGTCCTTGTCTACTTTCCCGCCTCCCTCAGGTGATCGCGCGCCGCTCGGCGGGCGCGATAAACGGGAAGCCGGTTCGTTCCTGCACGCGCTCTTCGAAGCAAGTGCAGAAATTATCCCGGCGCTGCCCCCGCAACGGTATTCGAGTCAATCGGCGTCACGAGACTCCCGCCTCTTGGTCGGGAAGCTCAGCCACTGCGAAGCACAAGCTTCGCGGGAAGGTGACGCCGGCGAGCGTCCACACGCGCTCACTCGAGAGCCCGGAGACCGGCCTGACGGTTACACCGGCGTCGCGGCGGGCGATGCATGTGCGCCGTCGCACTCCTCCCCGCAGCTTCGCCGCCCTGGCGACCTTCACACCATGCGGGCGTGCATGGGGAGCGTGCAATCATGAAGAGCAACAAACTCGGCGTTGCGGCCGCGAGCGCCGTCCTATCCATCTCGATTCCAGTCCTTCCGTCGGCCGCCTCCGGCGCAGAGCCTTCCGGCCGGGCCGAGGAAATCATCGTAACCGCGGCGCGCGTCGAGCAACCTGTCAGCGAAGTCATCGGCTCGGTCTCGGTGATCACGCGCGAGGACATTCAGCGGCGGGTGACGCAGTCGATGCAGGACCTGCTGAGCGGCGAAACCGGCCTGGATGTCGTGAACACCGGAGGCCTGGGCAAGCTGTCCAACGTCTTCCTGCGCGGCGCGGACGCCGAGCAGGTGCTGGTGCTCGTCGACGGCGTGCGCATCGGTTCAGCCACGAGCGGCACGACGGCGTTCGAATTCCTGCCAGTCGAGGAGATCGAGCGCATCGAGATCGTGCGCGGACCGCGCTCGAGTCTCTACGGCGCCGACGCCATGGGCGGCGTGATCCAGATTTTCACGCGGCGCGCCGACGGCGTTTCGTTCAAGGCGGGCGTCGGCTCGCACGAGACGCGCCAGGCCAACGGCTCGTTCGGAGCTACGGGAGAAAACGCCTGGGTCAGCCTTTCCGGCGGGCGTCAGCAGAGCGAGGGCTTCAACTCCTGCCGCGGCGCGCCGTTTCCGCCCGGAGGCGGATGCTTCACGTACGAGCCCGACGCGGATGGCTACGAGAGCACATCCGGCAGCGCGCGAGCCGGCTATCGCTGGGGCGATCGTGCTGAAGTGGAGGCGAGCGCGCTCTATGCGCGCGGCGTCACGGAATTCGACGGGAGCTTCAGCAACGAGACTGACTTCACGCAGCGGGTCGTCACGTTGCGCAGCAGCGTTCGCGCAACGGATCGCTGGCGGCTGCACGTAACGGGCGGTGAAGCACGAGACGACCGCAAGGATTCTTACGACGATCCGTACTCCGCGAGCGGGGCGTCGCCCGCAGGCCGGTACAGTACGGTGCGCCGCAACGCTTCACTGCAGTCCGACGTGACGCTCACCCCGGTCCAGTTGCTCACGTTCGGGGCCGACTACGTAGACGACCGAATCGCTTCGAGCACGGGGTACACGACCACTTCGCGCGACAACGTCGGGCTGTTCGCGCAATGGCAGGCTCGACTAGGCGCACACAACTTGCTCCTGTCGGCGCGCCACGACGACAACGAGCAGTTCGGCGGCTACGACACGGGCAGCGTGGGCTGGCGCTGGACGCTCGCTCCGCAACTCACGGTCACCGCGGCCTGGGGGAGCGCTTTCGGCGCGCCGACATTCAACGATCTCTACTATCCGGGCTTCAGTAATCCAGATCTCGATCCCGAGCGGTCGAAGAGCTATGAGCTGGGCGTCAATGGGGTCGCCGGCGCCTTGCGGTGGTCCGCCGCCGTGTACGAAAGCCGCATCGACGACCTGATCGTCTATGACGCGAGCATCTGGGCGCCCAACAACCTGCACGAGGCGCGCATTCGCGGCGTAGAGTTGGAGGCGGGCGTCGACGTGCGGTCCTGGAGCTTCACGTTGGGCTACTCGGGCCTGGATCCGCGCAACCGCACCGCGGGCGACTATTACGACGCCGTCTTGCCGCGGCGCTCACGCCATTCCGGACGACTCGGCGTCGCCCGCTCCTTCGGCCCGCTGGACGCCCGCATCACTCTGACGGCCGCCGGCCCGCGCTACGACGACGTGGCGAATCAGAACAGGCTCGGCGGCTACGCGCTCCTCGACCTGGTGTTCGACTATGCGCTGAATGAGCGCTGGACGCTGCAGGCGCGCGTCGCCAACGCTCTCGATCGCGACTATCAAACGGTGCGGCTGTTCAACCAGGATGGACGCACGTTCCTCGCGAGCGTGCGCTATCAGCCGCGCTGAGCAGTGCAGCGAGCAAGCGAGGTCGAGGCCCATACGGAGCGTTTTTGCTTCCTGTTGGAAGCGATCATCGGTCCGCGGTTGGCGGGCAGTGAAGAGGAGCTCTGGCTGACGGCGCGTCAGGCTGCTTACGCCAACCGCTATCGCCAGCCGGCGATCGTCCAGCGCTACAATCAGCCGACCTCTGCGATCCTGGAGCGAACCATGGGCCATCGTCTGAGCAAGATCTACACGCGTACCGGCGACCAGGGAACGACCGGTCTGGGCGATGGCGCTCGCGTACCGAAGACGCACGCGCGCATTGAAGCGTATGGCACGGTCGACGAAGCGAACTGCGTGCTCGGCATGGTGCTCTCCGTCCCGGGCCTGCCCACTGATGTGGTGGAGGTGCTGACGCGCATCCAGCATGAGCTGTTCGACCTCGGAGGCGAACTCGCCGTGCCCGGTCATCACATCGTCACGGACGCGCATGTCGAACGGCTGGAGCAGGACCTCGACCGATTCAACGCGCCGCTGCCGCCGCTCAAGGAATTCATCCTGCCGGGCGGCGGTCCCGCGGCCTCCGCCTGCCATCTCGCCCGCTCAACCACCCGCCGCGCCGAACGCCGCGTCTGGGCGCTCGCCGCGCAGGAAGACATCCCGCCGCAACCCGCGCGGTACCTCAATCGCCTCTCCGACTTGTTGTTCGTGATCGCACGCGTGCTCGCGCGCCATGAACATGGCGCGGAGGTTCTTTGGCGGCATGTGAGGAAGGACAAAAGCGGATAGCGGAGGCGGATAACGGATAGTCAGAGGGAGATCCGCGGCGTTTTTCGGCTTCAGAACTGCGAAGCGACCTGATGAATGGCGCGGGCTCTCTGAACCAACCGCTAACCGCTTTCCAAACCGCTATCCGCTTCCCGCCTAATGCCAGGCGAGGCGCCGTTCTTCCGGACGCAGACGAATCGTGACTTCCCGCGCGAGCTCGTGAGAGACGATAAGCGAGGCTTCGAGCCGGTTGACGGCGACCGGCCTGACCGTGGAGCCGCGCAGCGAGTGCGTGATCATGAAGCTGTGATGCTCGCCGCGATGCGTTGCCGCAAACTGCACCAGCAGGTTCACGGCCGGGGGTTGCTCGTCCAGTGAATTGATGCGCTCGTCGCAGATCACAGTGAACGCTTCCTCGGCGCAGCCGCCCGGCAATGCGCCTGCACTGTGCAGCTCGGCGAGGAATTCGCGCACCTGTCGCGCGACGCGAGGCCAGGCGTTGTGGTCGGCGGCCGCCATGGCGCACCAGCGCGTACCGCGCTCGATCGCGTTGATCACGAACAGTGCGAAACGACGCTTGGCCAGATAGGACCATTCGGATGAGGCGCTGGCGCCGCATGCGAGCGTACGCAGCGCCGGGCGCTCTCCGCCAGGACTGCGCACCGACTGCAGAACGTTCACGCCGTGCGCAGTCAACACCCAGCGATCCTTCGGGCTCACCTCACGCGCGAGCTTCGCGTGGGCGCGCAGCAGCGGTTCGGGCTCGCTGGCTGCGCAAGCAGCGGACACTGCTTCACCCGAGCGCGACAGCAATCCTGCAACGGCGCCGCCGTTGCCGAACACCTCGCTCCGGCCGCGCAGCCTATCCGTCGCGATGATGCGCGGGTAGAACATCAGCGCATCATCGCTACGGAAACTCAGCGTGCGCACAGCGCGCACGGCCGCGGCCGCGCTATCCCAGCTCGAAGGCGGATCCACGATCAGCATGGCGCGCCGGGCGCGGCAGAACCGAGCAGCTGCGAGCAATGCGCTCGCGCCCACATCTTGCGTGCGCGACAGGGGCGGAATGTAGACGAACGCGAGATCATCCAGGTCCGCGAGCGCGAACAGTCCTGTGCGGCTGGCCGCCGAGCCGATCACGTCATAGTCGGTGATCGGTCGACCGTCGTCCCCGTCCGGATTGGAGCTCACGTAGCCGACCGGAAGATTCGTGCCCGGCATCAGCGTGCGTTCCGGACGTCGCACCGGCAGCGGTGCGCGAACGCGCACCAGATCGGAGTCCAGCAGCGCAGTCGCCACGTAACGCGGATCTTCCGGATCCATCGAGACGCTGCGGAACGTCTCCTGCGCCTCGATGCGCTCGGAGCCCGGCGAGCGCACGCGCTGCACAACCAGGTTGAAACTTTGTTGATCTGCAGGGTCGATGCGATCGTAATCGATCGATGCGCGCAGAAACTCGCGTGTGCCGGGCGCCCGCGCTTCAAGCTGCAGGTACTCGCCCGCTGCGCAGCGCAGCGACAACGTCGCTGCAGACGCGCCGTTCGCGACGCGTACGATCACCGCCTGACGGCCGCCCTGTTCGAAAAAGTGCTCGACTGCGTACGACAGCGGGCTCGGTTGCCACAACCCGCCGAAGTGTTGATGAAACTCCGCGTAACTGCGCACGATGACCGGTTGGTTCAACGGACCGCGCAGCGTGCGGCCAACGAATGCAGTCAATTGCGCGCTGGCGCGTGCGATCGGCTGATCCGCGCTGGGTGTTTCCGCGATACGTATGTCCGCCGGCGAGAGCAGGGCGGCGCTCCTCCGTTGTTCGTTGCGCCGTAAGTTAGCACAGCAAGCCAGGCGTCGAGCAACGCGCGAACGGACTCAGAGCTCACGGACGGCGAAAGTGTCGCACTCGTTTACAACGCCCATGTCATAACCGCGCCGAAACCAGCGCACGCGCTGCTTGGATGCGCCATGTGTAAAGAATTCCGGCGCCACTACGTCGCCGGCCTGGCGCTGCAGACGATCGTCGCCGATAGCGCTCGCCGCGTTGAGCCCTTCCTCCAAATCGCCCGCCTCCAACAAGCGTCGCGAGCGATCCGCATGGTGCGCCCAGATGCCTGCGAAACAATCAGCCTGCAACTCCTGACGCACAGACAACGCGTTCGCCTGCACCCGGTCGGCGCGAGCGCGGGCGGCCGCGACGCGCTCGGATACTCCCAGCAACGTCTGCACATGATGTCCGATCTCGTGCGCGATGACGTATGCCTGGGCGAAATCGCCCGGAGCGCCGAAGCGCGAATGCAGCTCCTCGTAGAAACCGAGGTCGATGTACGCCTTACCGTCGGCGGGGCAATAGAATGGACCGACCTGCGCCTGCGCATAGCCGCAACCCGACTGCACTGCGCCGGAGAACAACACCAGCTGCGGCTCGCGGTACTCACGCCCGGCTGCGGCGAAGATCTCACCCCAGGTCTGCTCGGTATCAGCCAACACAACGGAGATGAACTCGCGCAGTTGCGCCTCGGCTGGCGACTCTTCGTAGGCTCCCTCTTCGATCACGCCTGGCTGTTGCGGCAGATTCTGCAGCACGACGCCGGGATCCTGACCAAAATAGATCGCGAGCAACACGAACAACAGGCCCCCGAGGCCGATGCCGCCCGCCTTGCCGAACCGCACGCCTCGGCGATCCTCGATGTTCGAGCTGCCGCGCCTGCCGCGCCATCGCATGCCGGGCCCCTGTCTGGTCCTCGCTGTGAAGTAACACTCCGTCCGAACGGCGCAACCGTTCACTCGAAACGCAAGGCGCAATTCGAATCGAAGCAGTCCGTTGAAAACGAACGCCGCGCCGCCGGGTTCCCGCGCGACGCCTCGACGGGGCCGACTAGCGGCTGCCGGCGGGCGCGCCGCCGCCGGAAGTCTGCGCAGTCTTTTTCTTCTGCGGGGCGGACGCCGCCGACGGCCGCTGCTCCGCGTCCTTAGCTTCGCTTTCCTGCTGCGGAACGATGACGCCGTCGCGCATGGCTTCGAATTCCTCGGCGCTCACCAGCAACTCGGTATGGCCGTCCCAATTGGCGCCGTGCGGCACGCGGTTCTCGACGCGTCTTGCGGCGGCGACATGAGCGTCCACTGTGAGTCCGGGCTGCGACACGGGCGTAGCCACGCCGCGCGGGTCGGCGATCAGTGCGTTGACCAGGTCGAGGTCGACCTGCGTCCCGTGCTCGCGAATGCGCCGCCACATGTCATCGGAAATCGCAGCATTCAGCAGCGCCTCCGCGCCGCTTGGATGCTCGCGATCGTCGTCCTCCATGATGGGGAACGCCTGAACGTACAGATCGGCGCCGCGCCATCCAAATACGAAGGGCTGGTTCACCACTGTTACTTGCGCGCCGATGGGGATCTTGTCGAACAGCTCGGCGATATCTTCAGGATAGAAGCGGATGCAGCCGTGACTCGAACGCAGGCCCACGCCGTAGGGCTTGTTCGTGCCGTGCATCAGGTAGCTGGGCCAGCCGAGACGCATCATGTGCGCGCCCAGCGGATTGTCCGGGCCCGGGGGGACTTTGGCCGGCAACGGATCACCCGCCTCGCGATGCTCCTTGCGCACCGATGCAGGCGGATACCATGTTGGGTTCTTGACTTTGGCCGTCACCTTGGTCGTGCCCACCGGCGTCTCCCAACCGACCTTACCGATGCCGATCGGGTGGGTGATCACCTGTCGCGGCTCACCTTTCTTCGCCTTCGGAAAATAGAACACGCGCAACTGCGCCAGATTGATCACCACGCCTTCGCGGGGCGCATCCGGCAGAACGAATTGCGTGGGCAGCACGATCTCGCGTCCCACGCCGGGAAGCCACGGATCGACGCCCGGGTTGGCGCGCACGATCTCCTCGTAGCCGAGATTGAAGCGGCGCGCGATGTCGGAAAGCGTGTCCTCGCCTTCGACGCGCGTCACCTGCAATTCGCCGATCACCTCAGTCCGCGGCGTGAGTTCGAACGCGTGCGTAGCCAGCGGCGCCTCGATAGGCGCTGCGGGTTTATCGAGCTCGACCGCCTGATCCTGCGGCGCCAGGAGCTGGCAGCCAGCCGCGAGCGAGAGGAGCGACAGGATGACGAGGCGGGAGAAATAAGTCTTCATGCCCGGATTATGGCCCGATCGAGCCATGCGCAGCACCCGTTGTCGCGCGTGGCAGACAGGTGGAAGCGGAGAGCGATTTGGAAGCGGATAGCGGATAGTTCAGAGGCAGCCTGGGCCATTCATCAGCGGCTTGGAGCTCTGACGTCGAAAGGCGTCGCGAGCTCTCACTATCCACTATCCGCTATCCGCCATCCGCTTCCTCACAGCACCACCGGCCGATCCGGCAGCTCATTGCTGTCCGGCGTGGGAAAATGCTGCGTCACGAGATCGGCGACCGCGCGCACGCCTTCCACGGCGGCGCGCCGGGCGTCGCCCCGCCGGAACGCTTCTTCCATGCACGCGCACGCTCGCGCCCACTGCTGGTCGGCGACACGGCCGTTGAAGGCGCGGTCGGCGACGATTTCGACATCACGATCCGCCCAGAGCACGTAGATCAGCACACCATTGTTCGCTTCGGTGTCCCAGACGCTGAGCTCGGCGAAGACCTGCAGAGCGCGCTCGCGCGGCGTCAGTCCTTGCAGCAGATCAGCGGCGCTGAGATTGGCCTCCACGGCGAAGCAGATCTCGCCGCCGTGTCTGCGCTCGGACTCCGCGATCTCCCGCTCCACTTCCTCGAGCGTCGCATCGTCGAATACACGGCGCAGCGCCCAGCCGGTGGCGAACAGATGCCGCAACACGCGAACGGCGCTCATGGGCCTGCTCCCGACGGCGCGGTCTGCGCTGCGCCCGATCGGCTCGCTCGCCTGGCCGCATTCACCATCGCCCTGAGGCGCCTCCGCCGCCGAAGCTTCCCCCGCCGCCGCCCCACCTTCCGCCAAAGCCTCCGCCGCCGCGCCAGCCGCCGAGCCCACCCCAGTGATGACCGCGCCTTCTGCTGCTCCAGCCTCGTCCGCCGCCGGCGCCGCTGAATACTGTGAACAAGAACGCAATGATGGCCGCACCGATCGCCATACCGAGAGCGCTGGTGAGCAGCCAGACGAGCACGCCGGCTGCGCCGCCCGCGAACGCCGCGCCGCCGAGCGTGCCGAATATGCGCCGCAGTACGCCGCTTACCACGAACAGCAGCATCAAGAACACCGGCAGGGCGGCGCCCACGTCTTCCGCGCCGCGTTCCTGCGGGCGGCGCAGTGTTTCGGGCAGAGGCTCGCCTTCGATGATCGCCATGATGCGCTCGAGCGCCGCGACCACACCGCCGTAGTAGTCGCCTTCGCGAAAGCGCGGCGCAATCACCTGCTCGATGATGCGGTTTGCGATCACATCGGGCAGCGCGCCCTCCAGGCCATAGCCGACTTCGATACGCACTGCGCGATCGTCCTTGGCCACCAGCAGGAGCACTCCGTCGTCTACACCCTTGCGCCCGAGGCGCCACTGTTCGGCGACGCGGATGGAGTACTGCTCGATGGTTTCGGGCTGCGTAGTGGGCGTGAACAGTACGGCGATCTGGGCGCCCTCGGCGGCTTCGAACTCGCGCAACCGTTGCTCGAGACTCGCCACCTGTTCCTGCGTGAACGTGGCGGTCAAGTCCGTGACGGGTCCCCGCAGCGGCGGGATCTCGAGCTGCGCGCGCAGCGGCGGCGCGAGCAGCAGCAAGCAAAGCGCCGCCCCGATCGCTCGCACCGCAGCACGCACGACCATCCGCGTCGCTTCAGCCCGCCGGCTCGGCGGGCTGCGGTTCGGGACCCGCGCCGAAATCGACCGTGGGCGGCCGCGAGATCTGCGCTTCATCCTGGACGGTGAAGTTGGGCTTCACCTGGTGGCCAAAAACGCGCGCCGTGATGTTGGTCGGAAATGAGCGCACCGTGACGTTGTACGCCTGAACCGCTTCGATGTAGCGCTTGCGCGCCACCGCAATGCGATTCTCCGTCCCCTCGAGCTGCGCCATGAGATCGTTGAATCCTGAAATGGACTTCAGGTCCGGATAGCGCTCGACGACCACCAGCAGGCGCGAGAGTGCGGAGGTGAGCTCGCTCTGGGCGACCTGCCACTGCTGGAAAGCCTCCGGGTTGTTGATCAGCTCGGGCGTCGCCTGGATGGAAGTCGCGCGGGCGCGCGCCTCCACGACTTCATCGAGGATCTCCTTCTCGGCCGCGACCGCGCCCTTGACCACATTGACGAGATTCGGCACGAGATCCGCGCGGCGCTGATATTGGTTGAGCACTTCGGACCACGCGGCAGCCACCTGCTCGTCCTGGCGCTGCAATGTGTTGTAACCACACCCGGCGAGCAAGAAGGCCGCGAGGAGGACGGCGGCGGAGCGCAAGGCGTGCATAGGACGGACCTCTCGGGCGGGGCGTCGAACGTTGGCGGAATCAACGGGCATGAAATCACCGAGCATGGGTGAGAGTTCCGCCGACAGCAAGGCGGCCCTTCGACCCTGGCCTCCTCACCCTCACCAGATCTTCACGCGCTCCTGCGGCGCGCGCCACATCCGGTCGCCCGGGCGCACGCCGAACGCCTGATGGAACTCCGGCAGGTTCATCACCACCGCGTTGGTGCGGTACTCGCTCGGGCTGTGCGGATCGGTGAGCAGTCGCCTGCGCAACTCGTCCTCGCGGTACTTGCGGGCCCAGCCCTGCGCCCAACCGATGAAGAAGCGCTGCTCCCCCGTGAAGCCGTCGATGACCGCCGGCTCGCGGCCGTCGAGCGACAAGCGCCAGGCGCGATAGGCCATGGCGAGTCCGGCGAGATCGGCGATGTTCTCACCCATGGTCAGTTGGCCATTCACGTACAACCCCGGCAGCGGGCTCAGCTTGCCGTACTGCTCGCCGAGTTGCTGGGCGCGACGCGTAAACTCCTCGTTGTCCTCGGCGGCCCACCAATCGTTCAGGTTGCCGGCGCCGTCATAGCGGCGACCCTGATCGTCGAAGCCGTGACTGATCTCGTGACCGATCACCGCGCCGATGGCGCCGTAGTTCACGGCGTCATCGGCCTCGACGTCGAAGAATGGCGGCTGCAGGATGGCGGCGGGAAACACGATCTCGTTCGCCGGCGGGTTGTAATAGGCGTTGACGGTCTGCGGCGTCATGAGCCACTCGGTCCGATCCACCGGCCCGCCGAGCCGCGCCACGTCGCGCTCGAAGCGGACAGTCGCCGCGCGCATCTGATTGCCGATCAGATCGTCGCGCCGCACTTCGAGCGCCGACCAGTCGCGCCACTTCTGCGGATAGCCGATCTTGGCGGTGAATTGCTCCAGCTTCGCGTGAGCCTTCTTCTTGGTCGCCGGAGTCATCCATTCGAGTTCATCGACGCCGTCCGCGAACGCCTCGAGCAGGTTCGCGACCAGCTCGTCCATGCGGCGTTTGGCTTGCGGACTGAAGTTGCGCTCCACGTAGATCTTGCCGACCAGCTCGCCGACCGCGCCCTCGACGGCGTCCACGCCGCGCTTCCAGCGCGGCTTGAGCTCCTCGATGCCGGACACCGTGCGCTGATGGAAATCGAAATGCAGCTTCACGAAACGTTCCGGCAGATCCGGGGCGTAGGCGTTGAGCAGCTTGAAGCGGAAGTAGTCGCGCCAGACTGCGACGGGCGTGCTCGCGATCAGCGCGTCCAGCGCCTCGAAATAGCTCGGCTGCGAGACGATGAGGACCTCGGCCTTGTCGGCCGGAATCTGCGCGCCTTCGAAAAACGCATCCCAGTCGAAAGCGGGCATGAGCTCGCGCAGCGTGGAACGCTCGTAGCGGTTATAGGTCTTTTGCGCGTCGCGGTTCTCCACGCGCGTCCAGTGCGCCTTCGCCAGCTCGGTCTCCAGCGCAAGGATACGATCGGCGGCCGCTTCCGGCGCAGGCGTATCCGCGGCGGCGAGCAGGTCGCGCACGAACGCACGGTACTTGTCCCGCACGTGCTTGAGGCGCTCCTCATTGGAGAGGTAATAGTCGCGATCGGGCATCCCGAGCCCGGTCTGGTAGACGATGCTGACGTACTGGCTGGAGTTCTTCTCGTCGATGCCGACGAAGTAGACGAATGGATGCTGCGCCTGGATGCGTTGCGACCAGCCGATACGCCGCGCCACATCGCGTCTGGAGGCGAGCGAGTCGATGCGCTCGAGCTCCTCCGCGAGCGGCTTCAGGCCCTGCGCCGCGATACCTTCCGCATCCATGAAGCTCGCATAGAGGTCGCCCACCTTCTGCGTATCCGAGCCGGGCGGCGCGTTCGCGGCGGCGGCCTCCTCCACGATCGCGCGCAGGTCGCTTTCTGCACCCTCCTGCAGCACCGCGAAGGCGCCGTAGTTGGAGCGATCCGACGGAATCTGCGTCGTGCTGAGCCACGCGCCGTTCACGAAGCGATAGAAATCGTCCTGCGGCCGCACCGAGCGGTCCAGGTTGTCGATGAGCACACCCGATCGCGCAATTCCACCGGCGTCCCCGGCGACCCTCGGCGCGCCCGAGGAGGTCGCCGGCGCATCCACGGCGCACGAGGCCGCGAGCACGGCGCAGGAAAAAGCGAGGACCAGCTGTCCCATTCTCGTGGATCGACTCATGAATCGCGCTCCGCTTGTAGGGAGATGCAGGGCGCCGCAGCGTAGAGGCGGTTCGGCCGGCGACGCAATGGGCAGTAATGACCGCCGCGGAGCTCGTGAGTTCGCAACGAGCGGAATGTATACGGACGATGTATACGAACGGCCGCACGGGAAGCCGGGCAAAAAAAACCCCGAGCTTGCGGCCCGGGGCGCAGAAGCGGACTTTCTGAAGGGTAGTAAAGCCCGCTAGGGGATACCGCAGAGGTTCAAGCCAAAACGCCGTTCCTCGCTGCGAGGCTCGGCCGATGCGGCCCAGCGGCGCCGCTCAGTGCAGACGCGACCATTGCAGGACCTTGATATCCTTCGTTTCGCACTCGAAATTCTTCGCCAGCACCGAGGCCGCCTCTTTCAGGTCGCCGCGCGGGAGCACGCGGTTCACTTCGACCACCCCGCGAAACTCGCTGAGCCCGCGCGGCGCGCGCTCCTGCATGAGGAAATGCGTGTAGTACTTGATGCTCATGGGCGCGAGCCTAGGCGGCGCGCGCGCCCCATACCGTGAAGGGCTGCACACTTTTTTTTGGGCATTAGCCCATATCAGGCGACGCCTGAAGGCCGATTGGCGAACCGGAGGACCCGCAGGGCCTGGCGGCGCTGGCCGGGCCGACGCATCTGGCCGGGAAAGAAGCGGATAGCGGATAGTTCGGATGAGAGAGGCGCTGCGGCGCTTTCATCCTGGCGAGTCGCCCAAGGCGCGAGGAAGCTGACGCACAGGAATGGATGTGGCCGCAGAAAAGGCTTTGCGCTCTGATTGGATAGTACTTGTTTGACCTTTCCCCGCAGATGTCCCGTTACAAACCACCCCAGCCGAAAGGCTCCAAGTTCATAACGCCCGAGGGCGCGCAACGCTTGAAGAACGAGCTCGACCATTTGTGGCGGGTGCTGCGTCCGCAGGTGACGCAGGCCGTGCAGGAGGCGGCGGCGCAGGGCGATCGCTCCGAGAACGCCGAGTACATTTACGGCAAGCGTCAGTTGCGTGAGATTGACCGACGGGTGCGCTTCTTGCGCCAGCGGTTGGACGGCATGGTGGTCGTCGACCAGCCGCCGGCGGACCCGAACCGCGTGTTCTTCGGCGCATGGGTCACGCTCGAGGACGAGCACGGCGCGCATTCGCGCTATCGCGTCGTCGGTCCGGACGAATTTGACGCGAACCGCGGCCTGATCAGCATGGACTCGCCGCTCGGCCGCGCCCTGCTGCGCAAGGCGCTCGATGAGGAGGTGACGGTGGAGACGCCGGCGGGCGCGAAGACGTATGTGATTGTAGAGGTGGAGTATGAGCGGAGCGGTTAGCGCTTGGCGCCGAGGATCGGCGGCGGCCTTCTGACCAATCGCCAACCGCTTCTAG